>CACKOU010000006.1 GCA_902601895.1 uncultured Pelagibacteraceae bacterium
TATTTTTTTCATAAATAAAATAAATTTGTATATACAAATAATTGTACAAAATATTACATAAAATAATATTTTTTTTTAGTTTACATATTTTTTTTAATCTCTATAAGTCAAATGCCTGGTGATTATTGCGTAAGGGAAATACCCGATCCCATTCCGAACTCGGAAGTCAAGCCTTACTGCGCCGATGGTACTTTGTCTTAAGGCATGGAAGAGTAGGACATTGCCAGGCTATATCCAAATGAAAAAAATTATTATTGTAACTGGTGGAGCTGGTTTCATTGGTTCTAATTTGATTAAATTACTTTTATTTAAAACAAAAAATAAAATTATAAGTTTAGACAATTATTCATCAGGGACCTCTAAAAATCATATCAAATCTGATAGAGTTAAGTATATAAAAGGCAATACTAGTCAAATAAACTCAAAATTAAAAAATTATAAGAATAAAACAAAAGTGATTTTTCACTTTGGTGAATTTTCTAGAATATATCAAAGTTTTAATAATTTTCATGAATGCTTTAATTCTAATTCTTTAGGTAGCAAAGAAGTATTTAAATTTTGTCTAGATAATAAAATTAAATTAGTTTATTCGGCCACTTCTGCAAGTTTGGGTAATTATGGAAAAGATAAAGATCTTTCTCCTTATGCTTTTACTAAACAAAAAAATTTGGAATTATTACAAAATTTAAAAAAATGGTTTAATTTAAACTATGAAATAATTTTCTTTTATAACGTTTATGGCCCTAAGCAAATACAAAAAGGAAAAATGGCAACTGTGATTGGCATTTTTGAGAGATTATATAAGTTGGGTAAACCTTTAACAGTAGTTAGACCTGGATCACAATCTAGAAGTTTTACCCATGTGTCTGATACAGTCAAAGTATGTTATGAAGCATGGAAAAAAAATAATAATGCTTACTATAGTATTTATAATAAAAAGTCTTACACGATATTAGAAGTTGCTAAAATGTTTAAATGTAAAATAAAGTTTTTACCCTCAAGATCTGGTGAAAGATATGCATCTGCATTGACCAATATATCATCGAGCCCCAAAATAAATCGTAGATATGGAAAAATAAGTTTGAAAGATTATATAAGATCGTTTATTAAGTAAAAAATTATGAAAATAGCAAGTTCACTAAAGTCACTTAAAAAAAGAGATCTTAATTCGAAGTTAGTTCGTAGAAGAGGAAGGGTATATATAATAAATAAAAAAAATCCCAAGTTCAAAGCTAGACAAAAATAATTTATGGACAATGAAAGTCATAAGAATACGTGGAATAATTTTACCAAATTTGTTCTTTGGGGTTCTGTTGCAGTTGTTGTTGTTCTTATTTTAATGGCAATATTTCTTTTGTAAAATGATTATTGGTTCTATATCAGAAAACTTGGTTAACGAAAAAAGAGTTGCGGTAACTCCAGAGATTGTAAAAAAATATAAATCATTGGGATTAGACGTTTATATATGTAAAAATTATGCATCACATTTAGGCATAAAAGATGAAGACTATGAAAATGAAGGTGCAAAAACTTTTACAAATGATGAAGTATTGTCAAAATCAAATATAATTTTACAATTAAATATTCCAGCTGAAGATCATTTAAGTAAGCTTGACAAAAACCAGATTTTAATTGGAGTTTTAAATACTCATCTAAATGAAAAAAAATTAAAAAGTTTAATATCAAGAGATGTTAAATGCTTTTCCCTAGAGTTATTACCAAGAATTACAAGAGCTCAATCAATGGATATTTTATCATCACAAGCAAATTTAGCTGGTTATAAAGCAGTAATTGACTCATTTGCTTATTTTCAGAAAGCAATACCTATGATGATGACAGCTGCAGGCACAATCTCAGCCGCAAAAGTTTTAGTCGTTGGCGCTGGTGTTGCAGGTTTGCAAGCTATAGCAACCGCAAAAAGAATGGGGGCAATTGTTTTTGCTACTGACGTTAGGGCTGCATCCAAAGAACAAGTTGAAAGTTTAGGGGGTAAATTTTTGACAGTGGAAGGTGCGGAAAATCTAGAAACCGAAAGTGGATATGCAAAAGAAGCTTCAGAAGATTTTAAAAAAAAACAAGAGGAATTATTAAAAGAAACTTTAAAGAAAATTGATATAGTTATCTGCACTGCTCTAATTCCTGGAAAAAAAGCACCAGTTATAATTAAAAAAGATATGATTGATGTTATGCAAAATGGATCAGTAATTTATGATTTAGCAGCAATACAAGGAGGAAATTCAGAATTAACGGAAGTTGATCAGATTGTTGATGTTGAAGGCGTAAAAATTATGGGTGAATCTAATATTTTAAATAAGTTACCAGTCTCTGCATCAAACCTTTATGCTAAAAACTCATTTAATTTTATTAGCAATTTATATGATAAAGAAAAAAATGCTTTTGAGATAAACTTAGAAGATGAAATAATAAAAACGACAATGGTAAAATAATGGAAATAGATCCTTTTATATTTAGATTAAGTATTTTTATACTCTCGATATTTGTTGGTTATTATGTAGTTTGGAGCGTAACTCCATCTTTACATACTCCTTTAATGTCAGTAACGAATGCAATTTCTTCTGTTATAATAGTTGGTGCTATAATAGCAGCACTAGCAGGATCTTCTGAGAGTTTTTTTGAAACTTCAAATATTTTCGGATTTCTTGCAATAATTCTAGCAGCGGTAAATATTTTTGGTGGATTTTTAGTAACTCAAAGAATGCTTCAAATGTACAAAAAGAAAAAGAAATAATTATGTCAGCTAATCTTTCAGCATTATTTTATTTAATATCAGGAATATTATTTATATTAGCTCTTAGAGGCTTGTCATCTCCAGAGACCTCTAGACAAGGAAACTACTTTGGTATCGCAGGTATGGCAATAGCAATAATTGTAACTTTTTTGTCTATTGGAAGTTTTAGCTCAGGTTTTATATATGTATTAATTTTTCTTCTTGTAGGCGGATCGATAGGTGCCTTTATAGCTTTTAGGATACCAATGACTGCAATGCCCGAGCTTGTAGCTGGATTTCATAGTCTAGTTGGTCTTGCAGCGGTATTTGTTGCTATCTCAGCTTTTTTAAAGCCTGAAGCATTTAATTTAGGAATTGTTGGAAATATTAAACTTGCAAGTTTAATTGAAATGTCTTTGGGCGCTGCCATTGGAGCAATAACTTTTTCAGGTTCTATAATTGCTTTTTTAAAACTTAGAGGGATAATGTCAGGTGCTCCAATTACTTTTAAAGGACAACATATAATCAACTTAGTATTGGGTTTAGCAATTATATTTTTAATTTATTATTTGTGCTTATCACAGTCATCTAACCTATTTTGGTCGATAATTTTAATTTCGTTTCTAGTTGGTGTATTATTAATAATACCTATAGGAGGAGCAGATATGCCAGTTGTGATATCAATGTTGAATTCATATTCTGGATGGGCAGCGGCAGGGATAGGTTTTACTTTAGAAAATACTGCACTAATTATAACAGGAGCACTAGTTGGTTCATCGGGAGCAATCCTATCATATATAATGTGTAAAGGTATGAATAGATCTTTCTTTAATGTTATTCTTGGGGGATGGGGTGCAACAGATCAAACTTCAAGCTCTGAAACAAAAGAACAAAAGCCAGTAAAAAATGGTAATGCAGATGATGCAGCTTTTTTAATGAAAAATGCTTCTTCGGTTATTATTGTTCCAGGATATGGAATGGCTGTAGCACAAGCCCAACATGCTTTAAGAGAAATGGTAGATGCGCTCAAAAAAAATGGAGTTAAAGTTTCATATGCAATTCATCCGGTTGCAGGTAGGATGCCAGGACACATGAACGTTTTATTAGCCGAAGCTAATGTGCCTTATGACGAAGTTTTTGAATTAGAAGAAATCAATAATGATTTTGCAAATTGTGATGTTGCTTATGTAATTGGTGCTAATGATGTTACAAATCCTGTTGCAAAATCTGACCCTCAAAGTCCTATTTATGGAATGCCAGTATTGGATGTTGAAAAAAGCAAATCTGTTTTATTTGTAAAAAGAAGTTTGTCTCCTGGCTATGCAGGAATTGATAATGATCTCTTTTATAGAGATAACACACTTATGTTATTTGCAGATGCAAAAAAAATGACTGAAGAAATTGTTAAGAGTTTATAATTGACTAAAATTTATTGCGATATTGCTGACATTAAGCAAATTAAAAAATTTAACAAGAAGAAAATTGTAAAAGGTTTTACTACAAACCCAACATTAATGAGGAAAGCTGGGGCTACAAATTATGCAGATTATTCAAAAAAAATTCTTAAAATTACACAAAAACCTGTCTCGTGCGAAGTTTTTGCTGATGACACAGAAAATATGATTGCACAAGGTATTAAAATTAATAAATGGGCAAGTAATGTTTATGTCAAAGTTCCTGTAACTAACTCAAAAGGTAAATTTATGGGAAAAGTCATACAGTCTCTTAATCAAAAAAATATAAAATTAAATATAACTGCTGTTTATTCCTCAAGACAGACAGAGCTAATACTAAAAAAGATTAATAAAAAAACAAAAATTATAATTTCTATTTTTGCTGGCAGAATGGCTGATGCTGGAAAGGATCCAATTCCTCAATTTAAAAAAAGTATTAGAATTTCAAAAAAATTTAAAAATGTTGAAATTTTATGGGCAAGCACAAGAGAACCTTATAATTATCTTCAAGCTATTCAATTAGGATGTCATATTATAACAGTTCCACCATCTATAATTGAAAAAATTGAAAAATTTGGAAAAAGTTTTACAAAACTAACAACTGATACTGTCAAAGGTTTTTTAAAAGATACAAAAAAATCTAAATTTAAAATATAATTTTGGTTGCGGGGGACGGATTTGAACCGCCGACCTCAAGGTTATGAGCCTTGCGAGCTACCAGGCTGCTCCACCCCGCGGTAATATTAAATCCTGTTTTTGAGCTTATTGAGCTTTTTTACTCTTTTTATGTTCTCTTGAAGAATTCTTTTTTTCTTTTCAGATGGTTTTTCGTAATTATTTTTTAATTTAATAATTTTAAAAAAACCATCTCTTTGAAGTTTTCTTTTTAAAACTCTCAAAGCTTGCTCAACATTGTTATCTTTTACTTCTATTTTAATAATAACCTCCAAAAACGCGATTTGATAGCATTTTAGTAATATTTTGTCTATTGTAATTAATCATTGTTTATTTGCTCTTTTTTCTTTCTCTTTTTTTTCTTTTGCAATCCTTTTTTCAGCTTTTTCAATTGCAATTAATAGATCTTTTTGTGAAAACAAATTCATCGCAACTGGATCCTTTGGATTTAAGTTATTAAAATTCCAATAACTTTTATTTCTAATTAATGTTACAGAATTTTTAGTAACTCCAACTAATTTTGCAATTTGAGAGTCTCTTAATATTGGATGTTGTTTAATAAGCCACAAAGCAGAGTCAGGCTTATCTTGCCTTTTAGACAACGGTATATACTTTTTTGTTTTTTTTTCGTCAGATTTAATTTTTATATCTTCTGACTTAATATTTAGAGGCCTATTTTCGTCTCTAGTTGACAAGTCAATTTCTTCTTTAGTTAATTGGCCAGAAATTATTGGATTATATCCAATTATTCCCTTTGCGACTTCTCCATCAGCAATTCCTTGTACTTCAACTTCATGAAGTTTACAAAATTCAGCAATTTGTTTAAAAGTTAAAGTAGTGTTATCAACTAACCAAACAGCTGTAGCCATGGGCATTAAAGGACCATTGCTCATTATTTTTTATCTTCTGATCTAAAGTTTTGAAATTTTTTATTAAATTTACTAATCCTACCCTTATCCAAAATTTTTTGTTTTCCACCTGTCCAAGCTGAGTGTGACTTAGGGTCTATCTCAAGTTTTAAGACGTCTCCCTCGTTACCCCAAGTAGATCTTGTTTTAAATTGAGTACCATCAGTCATTTCCACATTAATAAGATGATAATTTGGATGTATATTTTTTTTCATGAGCGGTCTTATAACAAAACTTTTTGTAAAAACAATTAAAACTTATCAATATTTTCAAGCATTTTATCAAATATATTTGAACTTGCTGCTCTAATATCTATATTATTTTCTTTATAACTAAATATATCGTTAACTTTACCACCAGCTTCTTCTACAATTATTTTACCAGCAGCAATATCCCATATATTTATTTTATTATGAAAATAACCATCAAATCTTCCACATCCAACATAAGCAAGATCTAAAGCAGCACAACCAGTACTTCTAAGGTTTAATTTTGGATGTACATTTTTTATACCACTATTATTTGTTGCAAATATACATTCATCTAGATCAGCTTTTTTTGAGACCCTAACTCTATTATTATTAAAAAATGAGCCACAATGTTTTTCTGCATAAAAAATTTCATTTTTTATAGGATCAAATACTAATCCTGTTACAATCTCGTCGTTTGTTTTCAAAGCCAAAGAAATTGCAAAATGAGGAATGCCGTGAAGAAAATTGGTTGTTCCATCAATTGGATCTATAATCCAAAAGTTATCTTTATTGTTATTTATTATTTTACCTGATTCTTCAGTTATAAAAGAGTAGTTTCTTTTCGATTTAGTCAATTCATCAATTAATATTTTCTCCACTCTTTTATCTGTTTTGGTAACAAAATCTTTTGGACCCTTTTTGGATACTTGTAAGTTTTCTAATTCTCCAAAATCTCTTATAATAACTCTAGACGCTTTTTCACAAGCTTTTATCATTAAGTTTAGGTTTGGAGATATGGAATTCATCTTATATTTTTTTTACATATTCCATTGTTCTAGTATCTATTACTATATTATCTCCACTTTCTATAAAAGGAGGAACCTGGATGTTTAAACCACTGTCTAGCACAGCAGGTTTGTAAGATGATGAAACTGTTTGACCTTTTAAAGCTGCATCAGTAGTTTCTATTTTGCAAGTAATCTGATTTGGCAGAATTACACTTAAAGGTTTATCATTGTAAAAATTTATTGTTACCTCAAGATTTTCACTTAGTAATTTACCTTTCTCACCCACTAATTTTTTATCTATGTTTATCTGATCAAAATTTACGGGATTAATAAAGTGATAGTCGTCTTCATCATTATATAAAAAATTATACTTAATTTCCTCCAGCGATGCTTTCTCAACTGTTTCACTAGATCTAAATCTTTCATTCAGTTTTGTATTTTTTAAAAGACTTTTCATTTCAATTTGGGCAAAAGCTCCACCTTTACCTGGTTTAACATGGTTAGTTTTTAATACTTCCCATAAGTCATCTTTAAATTCTAGGATCATACCAACTCTTATTTCTGTAGCATTAATTTTCATTTTAAATAATTTATTGCTTCATTTGGTTTTAAATTTTTATTATTCCAGATATAACTTGAGATAGCTAAAAAATCGGCTTTATTCAATAATAGTTTTTTATAATTTTTTTGATTTATGCCTCCTATTGCTACAACTGGTGTTTTAAAAGATAATTTAATTTTTCTAAGTATTTTAACGTTAGCTTTAAAAGTTACTTTTTTTGTACTAGTTCTAAAGAAAGCTCCAATTGCAACATAACTCGCACGATTTAACAGCGCAATTCTTACTAATTTAATAGAATTATGACATGTAATACCAATTATTTTATTTTTTAAAATTTTTTTTGCATTAATAATATTCATATCTCTTTGTCCTAAATGACAACCATCTGCTTTTACTTTTAAAGCCAAAAATGGATCATCATTAATTAGAAATTTAACTTTATATTTTTTACATATTTTTGAAATTTTTTTTGCTATACGAATTTTTCTACTCATTTTTTCTTTTTTAAGTCTTAGTTGAAAATATTTAACTTTATTTGATTTTAGAACAAGCTCTAGGTCATTATAAAAAGAAACTTCTTTAATTCTATTTGGTGATATAAGATAAACGAATTTTCTATTTTTAATTTTCAAGATTTTCTGACCATTTTCCTTGCGCAGCCAAAGTACACATTTTAGCTCTATGATCAAATATTTCCTGAGTTCCAGTTATATTATTAGTATCTTTAGACCAAAATTTAAGAGCACTTTGCTGTAGTGCTCTACCGTAAGAGTAAGTCATTATAAAATTCGTATTATTTTTAATATTTATTTGGTTAAGATTTGCTGTTGCTTCTATTTCGCTTTGACCCCCCGAAAGAAAAGCTATACCAGGAACAGATGTGGGCACGTTATTTTTCAAACAATCTAAAGTGAGCTCTGCTATCTCCTCGTTAGAGATTTTTTCATTAGAATTTTCTCCAGGTAAAATCATATTTGGTTTCAATATTGTACCTTTTAAATCAACATTGTTTAATTCTAACTCTTCATAGCATTTTTTAATTACCTCAGACGTTTTATTTAGACAATCTTTTGCAGAATGGTTACCATTCATTAAAACCTCTGGCTCTATTATAGGAACCATTCCTGATTCCTGAACTAACGCAGCATATCTAGCCAATGCATGAGCATTTGCTGAAATTGATAGATTACTTGGATATTTGTCAGATATTGAGTATACACCTCTCCATTTTGTAAATCTTGCTCCAAGTTCATAATAATCTTTTAGTCTTTCTCTCAAACCATCTAAACCTTCAGTAACTTTTTCTTCTTTAGACCCAGCTAATATTTTAGCTCCAGTATCAACTTTAATTCCAGTTAATGATCCACTTGAATGTATTAGTTCAGGTATAGTTTTTCCATTTGAGGTTTTTTGTCTAATAGTTTCGTCATATAGTATTACTCCCCCTATACAGTCTTTCATTGATGAAGACGAAAAAAGAGTCTGTCTGAAAAGGAGTCTATTATTTTCATCAGAATGTACTTTTACTGAATTTAATCTTTTTGTCATTGTGGCTGTACTTTCGTCAGCTGCAAGTATACCTTTACCATTTGACAATATTTGAAGAGCGATTTTGTTTAATTCTGACATTTAATTTAATGCTTTTATACCAGGGAGAACTTTGCCTTCAAGATATTCTAAAAATGCTCCACCTGCAGTTGAAACGAAATTAAATTTATCTTTCATATTTAGTGAATTAATTACTGCAACTGTATCGCCTCCACCAACAACAGAAAATATTTTGTTCCCCCTGTTTGCTATATATTTTGCAACTTCTGAGCTTCCTAATGAAAAATTCTCATTTTCAACATAACCCAATGGTCCGTTCCATAATATTGTAGAGGAATCGTCAATAATTCTTTTTATTTCAACTAATGTTTTTGATCCTACATCAAGTATTATATCATCATCTTCAATATCTTTAAAATCTTTTTCAAAAGATTTATCGTTCAATTTTTTTCCAATTTTGACATCTTTCGGAAAATATATTTTACATTTATTTTTTTCAGCATACTTGAAAATTTCTTGAATTATGTAATCAATATTTTTTTCATATACAGAGTTACCAATTTTTAAACCTTTGTATTTCAATATATTATTCGCCATAGCACCAACTATTATAATACTATTAAATTTTGGTATTAAATTTTTTATTATATTTATTTTCGAAGATATTTTAGATCCACCAATTATACATGTTATAGGCTTTTTTATTTCAGAAGTTATTTTGTTAAGAGCATTTACCTCTGCATTAATTTGAATTCCGCTGTACGATGGAATATACTTTGTTATTTTTGACACTGAAGCATGATCTCTGTGTGAACACGAAAATGCATCATTCACATATATTTCACCTAAACTTGCCAATTTCTTGGAAAATATATCATCGTTGGCTTCCTCCTCGGGATAAAATCTAATATTTTCAAGTAGTACCAACTCATCATTTGAATTCTTAAAAATGTCTTCTTTATTTAAATTAAAAATGTTTTCTTTAAGTAATGATACTTCTTTTTTAATTTTACTTTTAATATACAATGATACCAATTCTAGAGAAAGTTCCTTAACTACTTTACCTTTTGGTCTTCCAACATGAGAAATTATTATAATCTTTGCTTTTTTTTTTAATAGAAATTCTAGTGTAGGCATAACCTTATCAATCCGGCTGGAGTCTGTTATTTTTCCATTTTTTATTGGAACATTTAAATCAAGTCTAAGAATTACTCTTTTATTTTCAATATTTTCTATATTTTCAATGGATTTCATTATTTGATCTTGCTTACATACTCAGCAATATCACACATTCTATTCGAGAAACCCCATTCATTATCGTACCAAGCTGAAATTTTACCCATTTTATTACCAACTACATTAGTAAGTGAGGAGTCTATAATTGCAGATGCACTTTTGTGATTAAAATCAACCGATACTAGCTGCTCATCTGTAACATTTAGAATATTTTTAAGTTTCGTTTTTGAAGCTGAAAATAAAGAGTTATTTAATTTTTTTACAGTAATATTTTTTTTTACATTAAATATAAATTCTATTAATGAAACATTCGGTGTTGGCACCCTCATTGCTACCCCCTCTAGCTTACCTTTCAATGAGGGTATAATCTCACCAATAGCTTTTGATGCACCAGTAGATGTGGGTACAATTGATTGACTTGCAGATCTCGCTCTTCTTGGATCTTTGTGAGAATTATCTAATATTCTTTGATCACTTGTAAAAGCATGTATGGTTGTCATAAAACCATTAAGAATTATAAAATTTTTATTAATTACGTCTGCAACGGGAGCTAAACAATTTGTTGTGCAAGAAGCTGCTGAAATAATTCTATCATTTTTGTTGATCTTCTTATGATTTACGCCAAATACTATAGTTTTATCTGCCATTTTACATGGGGCTGATACAATAACTTTTTTTACCCCATTTACTATATGTGGCAGTAATTGATCTTTAGAATTAAACTTACCTGTGCACTCAAAAACATAATCAACACCATATTTTTTCCAATTTATGTCATTAATCATAGAGTGTTGGGTGTAAGATATTTTTTCTTTATTTATTTTTATGTAATTTTCTCCAGATTTTACTAGAGAACTAAAATTACCATGAATTGAATCATATTTTAATAAATTTGCGCAAATTTCAGAGCCCGATCTATTATTAATATGTTTAATAACTATTTTACCTTTGTAATTTTCATAAATTGACCTCACAATCATTCTGCCAATTCTTCCCATACCGTTAATGCCAACTTTTATTGTCACTTTTTTAAATAAAATTTAATTTTTTTACTGATTTTTTCAATATTTAAACCAAAATGATCATAGACTTTTTTATAAGGAGCACTTTTACCGAAGTCTTCTATTGAAAAAGACAAGCCCTTTTCAATATATTTTTCCCAAGACATTTTTGATCCTGCCTCAATTGAAAAAGTGTTTTTGCTTTCTTTTAAGATTTTATCTTTATAGCTTTTGTTTTGTTTGTCAAAAATTTCTTGGCAAGGCATTGATATTACTTTTGAATAAATTTTTTGTTTGGCCAATTTATGACTAGTCTCAATTGCAAGACTGACTTCTGATCCTGAGGCTAAAATAGTTAAATTTATATTTTTTGCAGTCCTCAAAACTTCGTATGCTCCCATAGAGCATTGATTTTTTTGACTAAAGCTATTTCTTACGGGTTTTAAGTTTTGTCTTGTTAAGGCTAATATGCTAGGTGTTTTGTTGCTGTTTAAAGCAATATCCCAACATTCAATTGTTTCGGTTTGATCTGCCGGTCT
This sequence comes from uncultured Pelagibacteraceae bacterium, assembly GCA_902601895.1. GTDB lineage: Bacteria > Pseudomonadota > Alphaproteobacteria > Pelagibacterales > Pelagibacteraceae > Pelagibacter. The sequence continues at coordinate 11,631 of CACKOU010000006.1, forward strand.
TAAAACATTTAAGTTTGGAATAGATCTTAAAGCAGCAAGTTGCTCTACTGGTTGATGCGTAGGCCCATCTTCTCCTAGTCCTATTGAGTCATGTGTCATTATATAAATTACCTTCTGTTTCATTATAGCAGACAGTCGTATTGAAGGTTTGCAATAGTCTGAAAATATTAAAAAAGTACCTCCATAAGGAATAAAATTGCTATGAAGAGCCAATCCATTCATTATTCCACTCATTGCGTGTTCCCTAACACCATAGTGAATATAATTACCATCGAAGTTACTTGAATTAATAATTTTATGTAACTTAGTTTTTGTATTGTTTGATCCTGCTAAATCAGCAGAGCCACCAATTAGAGTATTTCTCTCTTTTAATATTGCTGATAAAAACTCTTCTGAGGATTTTCTAGTAGCTATAGTCTTAAAATTTTTTATTGCATCTTTTTTTTGTTTTATAATTGAACTCGAGAACTTATTTTTTATAATACTTTTAAATTTTAGTTTGTGTTTGCTAAAAGTTTTATTCCATATTTTTTCCTTTTTAACACCTTTTTCACCAATTTTTCTCCAATCAGTTAAAATATTTTGAGGTATTTTAAATGGTTTATAATCCCAATCTAATTTCTTTCTAACTAACTTAATTTCATCTATTCCAAGAGGACTTCCATGAGAAGAGGCCTTTCCACCTTTATTTGGAGATCCAAATCCTATTTTTGTTTTACACGAAATCACAGTAGGTTTTTTTGATATTTGTGCTTTTTTTAACGCATTATAAATTTCTCTGTAATTATGCCCATTGATCAAAATATAATTCCATCCATAGCTTTTAAATCTGTTTTTATAGTCATCTGAGACTGCTAAACTAGTAGGACCATCTATTGAAATAGAATTATTATCAAAAAGCATTATAAGATTATTAAGTCTAAGATGACCGGCTAGACTCATTGCTTCATGACTTATTCCTTCCATAAGGCATCCATCACCAGCCAAGACATAGGTTTTGTGATTTATTAAATTACTTCCTAATTTTTTCTTTAAAATTTTTTCTGCAATTGCAAAACCCACAGAATTTGCAATCCCTTGACCTAAAGGACCAGTTGTTGTTTCAATACCTGAGTTTGGGTGATATTCTGGGTGTCCAGCACAAATTGAATTTAGTTGTCTAAATTTCTTGATGTCGTTAAGTGATACACTTTTATACCCAGTTAAGTACAAAAGCGAGTAAAGCAACATTGATCCATGTCCAGCTGATAAAATAAATCTATCTCTATTAAGCCAGTTTGGATTTTTTGGATTAAATTTTAGAAAATATTTAAATAAAACTGTTGCAACGTCAGCCATACCCATTGGCATACCTGGGTGACCAGAATTAGCGTTTTGAACCGCATCCATTGATAAAAAACGAATAGCATTTGATAAATTTTTTTCTATATTTTTCAAAAAGTATCCTATCTAGACTTAGGTGATTCAATTTATTAATATAGATATATATATGAAAAACATTCATGAAAAAGAAAAAAAATTAAAGGATACTTTAAAAAAATTAGGAGAGATAAACATTCAACATAATGAAGAATTAGATAAACTTGCAATTTTAAAAGATCAAAAAAATCAATTAGAAATTGAAAAAAAACAGATAACCACATCTCTCCAAAGCTTAGAAGAAGAAAACTTAAAACTTAGAAGTCAAATAAATGAATTAAAAAAGGATTACGAAACTTCAAAAAGAAAAGAAAATCAATTTAATGAAAAAATTGATGAATTAAATCAAGAAACAGATAATTTATTGGAAGAAATAGACAAATGGCAAATGTAAATATAAAATTTAATGGTAAAGAATATTTATTATCTTGTGAAGATGGTCAAGAGGAACATTTGGAAGAATTATCCTTGAGTTTAAATAAAAAATTTAATGATTTAAAATTTGATCTTGGAAATATTGGAGAGAATAAATTATTACTAATATCTTCTATAAAAGTCATGGATGAGTATTTTGAAACCAAAAAAAAAGTAGATGCGCAAAAAAAAGAGCTTCAAGAATTAAAAGAAAAATTTAAAGAATTAAAATCTTTAGTTTATAAGTACAAAGATAACAAAGAAAATGAAATTAAAAATTTAAGTTCAACACAAGAAGAACTTGTGAATGATATTGAAAACTACAAAGTAAGTTATGAAAATTTAATAGACAAAGTAACTTTAGAAATAGAAGACTTTGTCAAAAAAAATAGCACAAATACTTCTGTTTCATAAAATATCAGTGTCAAAATTTAAATTAAGAAAAAAAATTATTAATTTAAGAAAAAAAAAATATTTTGAAATCAAAATAGGCAATAATATTATAAATAGTTTTCATAATAAAATTAATCTATCAAAAAATAAAATTATTGGAGGTTATTTTCCAATAAATTTTGAATTTGATTGTTTGCAAATACTAAAAAAATTTTATTCTAACGGTTATAGTATTTCTTTGCCAATTATAAAAAGAAATCATCAAATGGATTTTTATAAATGGAGTCCAAATGATCCTTTAACAATAAGCTCATTGGGAATTCCTCAGCCATTAAAATTGAAAAAAGTATACCCAGATATAATATTTGTACCAATAGTTGCTTTTGATAAATTCAAGAATAGAATTGGCTATGGTGGTGGATTTTATGATAGATATTTAGAAAAAATTTCTCAAATTAAAAAATGTACTACAATTGGACTGGCTTTTTCACATCAAAAAGTTAATAAAATTAATGTTGAAAATTTTGATAGAAAATTAGATTTAATTTTGACAGAAAAATTAATGAAAAAATGAAGATTTTATTTTTAGGTGATATAGTTGGAGACGCAGGCTTTAAATCAGTAAAAAAAAACTTGCCAAATATAGTCTCAAAAAAAGGTATTGATTTTGTTTGTGTTAACGGTGAAAATGCAGCCAGTGAAGGTGTGGGTCTTACTGAAAATATTGCTAATGAACTTTTTAATGTAGGTGTAGATGTAATTACAACAGGCAATCATGTTTGGGATCAAAAAGAAATTTTTGAATATATAAAAACTGAAAAAAAATTATTAAGACCAATAAATATGAGTGGAAATCTACCTGGTAAAGGTTTTTCCATATTCAATTCAAAAAAAAATCTAAAAGTTGGTGTACTAAATCTTATGGGTAACGTTTTTATGAAAAAGTGTGATGATGTTTTTAAAATTGCTACTGAATTTATTGCAGAAAAAAAAAAATCAAAAGATTATGATTTTTTAATAGTGGATTTTCATGGAGAAATAACAAGTGAAAAAATGGCTATAGGTAATCTATTTGATGGATATGCAACTTTAGTTGTAGGTACCCATACGCACGTGCCAACAAATGATGCAAGAGTCCTAAAAAATGGAACTAGCTATATTACTGATGCTGGAATGTGTGGCGACTATGACTCGGTAATTGGTATGAATGCACAAAATTCAATTAACAGATTTCTAAAAAAAGAAGCTGTAAAACATTTTCCTGCCAATGGAGAAGCATCTCTGAGTGGGGTAGTTGTAGATTGCGATGTAAGCAATGGACTAGCAAAAAATATAGAAAGTTTCATTTTTGGCGGGAGTTTAAATAACGTAAATTAACTATGGCTGGACACTCACATTGGGCGGGCATTAAACATAAAAAAGGCAAAGCCGACAAACAGAGATCAAAAATTTTTTCTAAACTCTCCAGAGAAATCACTGTAGCTGCAAAACTAGGAGATAAGAATCCCGATATGAATTCGAGATTAAGATCAGCAATACAAGCAGCCAGATCAGCTAATATGCCAAAAGAAAATATTGAGAGAGCAATTGAAAAGTCTTCTAACAATGATCAATCAAATTTTGAAAATATTAGGTATGAAGGTTTTGGACCTAGCAAATCTGCTGTAATAGTTGAAGCATTGACTGATAATAAAAATAGAACTGCTTCTAATATAAGAACAATATTTTCGAAAAATAAAGGTTCTTTAGGAACCCAGGGCTCTGCATCACATAATTTTCAAAGATTGGGTGTAATTAAAATAGATAAAAATGAAATTGAACAAGATAAAATTTTTGAATTAGCAATCGAGTCGGGTGCAAATGATTGTATTTCTCGTGATGAATTTCATGAAGTGCATACAGATATCGATGAAATATATGAGGTAAAAAAAAAATTTGAAAAAGTTATTGTAAATTTTCTTTCTACTGAAATCGAGTGGCTTCCCATAAACAAGGTATCTCTGAAAGGTGAAGAAAATCAAAATATGGTAAAATTTTTAGAAACTCTTGACGATGAGGATGATGTTCAAAATGTTTATACAAATGTTAACTTTGAAGATTAAATGATAATTATTGGAATTGATCCAGGAATAGCAGGAGCTATCTGTTTTTTTTCAAGTGGGAATGTTATTGATGTTATCGACATGCCTACAATGGCTGAAGGAAAAAAAAATAAAAAACAAGTTAATGGTAGGCAAATTTATAATGAAATAATGCTAATAAAAAATAAATTTAAGAACGAAAAAATGAGTGTAATAGTCGAACAAGTATCAGCAATGCCTGGACAGGGAGTAACAAGTATGTTTAATTTTGGACAATCATTTGGAGTTATTAAAGGTATATGTTCTGCAATGGAGCTTCCCATTTTTTATGTTAGACCAGCAAAATGGAAAAAACATTTTAATTTGATTAATTCTGAAAAAGATGCCAGCAGAACTAAAGTAATAGAGATGTTTCCTAGCATTTCTAATAAGTTATCCAAAAAAAAAGATAATAATAAAGCAGATGCTATTTTAATTGCTCAATATTTTGAAAACACAAAGGAAAACAACGAAAACTAGACTATTAGAATTTTTTGAAGTCAAATTAATGACATATTTTAATGAGAAAGGATTGAATGGAAGCAGGTATTGCAACAGAAACTTTAGGATTAGCAAGTAATACAGATTTTTCTCTAATTAGTTTATTTTTAAGAGCGGATATAATAGTTAAATCTGTAATCATTTTATTAATTATCAGCTCTATTTATTCATGGGCAATTATATTTGAAAAAATTAGAATGTTTAAAAAGATAAATAAAAGTGCTGATGAATTTGAAGAGAAATTTTGGAAATCAAAGTCAGCAGAGACATTTTATAATAGTCTTCCATCGAATATAGAAGATCCAATGGCAAAATTATTTAAAAATTCTATGCAAACTGTTATAAAAACAAGATCGAAATCAAACCTATCTGAGAGATTATCAAGTGTATTAGAAGCAAACATAGAGAAGCAGATGGTTGCAGTAGAAAAATATAATAGTTTTCTAGCAACAGTTGGTTCAACTGCGCCATTTATTGGTTTGTTTGGTACTGTTTGGGGAATAATGAACTCATTTCAATCAATTGCTATTTCAAGAAATACTAGTTTGGCAATTGTAGCTCCAGGTATTGCGGAGGCTTTATTTGCTACAGCACTTGGATTGTTAGCTGCAATTCCCGCCGTAATAGCTTATAATAAATTTAATTCTGACTCACGAAAATATGCACAAAAACTAGAAAATTTTTCAAAGAGATTTCTATCTATAATATAAATGGCATTTAAGCTTAAAAGTTCAAGAGATGATCCGATCAGTGAAATAAATGTAACTCCATTTGTTGATGTTATGTTAGTTTTGCTTATAATTTTTATGGTCACAGCTCCTCTACTTACCGTAGGTGTTCAAGTAGATTTGCCAGAGACATCAGCCGACACACTTCCTGAGGAAAATGAACCTTTAACTTTAACAATTAATTCAAAAGGAGAAATTTTTATCCAAGAAACCAAAGTAGAATTTAATAATTTAATAGTAAAAATATTAGCAGTTTCAAATAACAGAACAGATACAAGAATTTACGTTAGAGGAGACAAGGCTATAAATTATGGGAGAGTATTGGAGATTATGGGAGTGCTCTCTGGCTCAGGTTTTACTAAAGTAGCACTCATTTCTGAACCTAATAAAGAACGTTAGAGATTATGTATCGGGCTCTTTTTATCTCGACAGGATTTCATTTTGCAATTGTGATGGCTGGTATTATTGTTCTACCATTTGTTGCAAAACAACCATTGGATATACCACCATTAGTTTCAGTTGAATTAATACAAATTGCAGAAAAAACAAATATTCCTTATGCGCCTAAGGCATCAAAAATAATAGAAAAAGCAAAAGAAGAAAATCAAAAACTTTTATCTGAACAAGCTCCGCCTAAAAAAGTAAATAAAGACGAAAAAAAAGAGATAAAAACTGACAAAAATATAAATGATGTGTCAAAACTGACTTCAAAAAAAACACCTACAACAGAACTTTCAAAAGAAAAATTAAAAAAAGATAAATTAAATGCAGTGTCACTACCAGAAAAAGATAAAAAAATAATTCAACCAAAAGAGGAAAAAAAACAAAAACCATCAAAAATAATAAACGACGAAAATATAAAGAAAATAGTTAAGACAAAAAAACCTCTTATTGATGAAAAAAAGGTGAAACAGGTTTCAGAATTTGAAAAAAAAGAAAAAATAGATTTAAATGAAATTGCCGCTTTAATTGATAAAAAAAAAGAAAATTTAGCTCAAACTAACAAACAATTTGAGAAAGTTTCACAATCAAGAGATGAAACAATGAACTATTCAAAACTAACTTTAAGTGAAGAAGATGCCCTAAAAGCACAAATTTTTACATGTTGGAGTGTCCCTATTGGATTACCTTTCAGCGAAGATTTATTAGTTAGAGTTAAACTAGAGCTAAAACCAGATGGTAGTATTAAAAAGCTTGAAATGTTAGACAATGTCAAGATGAATACACCAGGTCAAGAAAAATTTCGTACTTTGGCAGATAGTGTGAGAAGAGCAATTCAATTATGTAATCCATTAAAAGTTCCAACAACTGGTTATGAAAGATGGAAAAATATGATTTTAAATTTTGATGCTCGTGATATGCTTGGAGGTTGATGACAAAGATTTTTTCGGTATTTGTAATTTTAATATTATTTTTTAAAACTAATTGTAATGCATTAATTGAAATTGATATAACTAGAGGAAACTTAGATCCTCTTCCAATTGCAGTATCACCATTATTTACAGACGATGAAACAAGAAAAAATTCTAATAATGAAATTAAAATTAAAGATTTGGGTTTAGAAATTTCATTGGTGATTGAAAATAATTTAAAAATATCTGGATTGTTTGACCCTTTAAATAATGATGCTTTTTTACAAAAACCAGATATTGCTCATTTAAAACCTAGATTTGAGGATTGGGCGTTAATTAAAGCTCAAGCTTTAATAACTGGTAAAGTAAATATTATTGACGATAAGTTAAAAGTTGAGTTTAGACTTTGGGACATTTTGGCAGGAAGAGAAATGATGGCCTTAGCTTTCACAACAGTCCCAAGCAATTGGCGAAGAGTTGGTCATATAATATCTGATAAAGTTTATGAAAGATTGACTGGAGAGAAAGGTTATTTTGATACAAGAATAATTTATGTATCAGAGGAAGGGCCAAAAACTCAAAGAGTTAAAAAATTGGCTATTATGGATCAAGACGGAGAAAACACAAAGTATCTTACATTGGGTAATGAATTAGTTTTAACGCCAAGATTTAATCCTACAAGCCAAATGGTAACATATTTATCTTACTTCAAAAATTTACCAAGAGTATACTTATTAGACATTGAGACCGGTACACAAGAAGTGGTGGGCGATTTCCCTGGAATGACTTTTGCACCAAGGTTCTCACCTGATGGAAAAAAAATAATAATGAGTTTTGCTAAAGATGGCAATTCAGATATTTATACTATGGATCTCGAAAATAGGGTTGTTGAAAGAATAACAAATCATCCATCAATAGATACATCCCCCTCATACTCTCCTGATGGAAAATTTATTACATTCAACTCAGATAGAAGTGGATATCAGCAAATATATGTCTCTAATAGCGATGGTTCTAATGTTAAAAGAATTTCATTTGGCAAAGGTCTCTATGGAACTCCTGTTTGGTCACCAAGAGGTGATTTGATAGCTTTCACAAAATTACATAAAGGAAAATTTTTTATAGGTGTAATGAGGATAGATGGATCAGGAGAAAGATTATTAACAGAAAATTACTATCAAGAAGCCCCATCATGGTCACCAAATGGTAGGGTTCTTATATTTTATAGAGAAACTAAGACAAATCAAAAAGGTGAAGGATTTTCAGCCAAGCTTTGGTCTATTGATTTAACTGGTTATAATGAGAGACTTGTTAAAACAGATACTGACGCCTCCGACCCATCTTGGTCAGCATTATTGAGCAATTAGGGGTTTTTTAGCAAAAATATTACTATTTAAGTTGATTTTTATGCTTGAAACATTTATCAAGTTGTGAAAAAGTTCAAATAATTACTTAAGGAGCATTAATGAGTTTTACCAAAATTTTAAAGAATACATTCTTATTCATTTTATTAAGTTTTATACTTACTGCTTGTGCAACAAAAAAAACTTCTACCACTAAAATAGAAGGTCAAATGCAAGGCGATGTGTATACGGGATCAGATACAGTTGAGTATTTAGCAAAAGGTGTTCCAGATAGAGTTTTCTTTGCAACAAATGAATCTATTTTAACAACAATGTCTAGGGATACATTAAGAAAGCAAGCTGCGTGGCTTAGAGATAATTCTAGTATTAATGTTGTTATTGAAGGTCATGCCGATGAAAGGGGTACCAGAGAATACAATTTAGCACTTGGAGAAAGAAGAGCAAATGCTGTTAAAGATTATCTAATAACTTATGGTATTTCATCAAACAGGATTTCTGTAATCAGTTATGGTAAAGAGAGACCAGTTGACTCAGGATCTAACCCTTTATCTTGGTCTAAAAATCGAAGATCTGTAACTGTTAAAGCAAATTAAATATACAATTTTTATTTGACTCTGCGGTGTTAATTTAATCCGCGGGGTCTTTATTTTGCCATCATTATATTTAGAAATAATTTATGAACAAAAAGTTAAAAATACTTTTTTTTATTTCTATATACATCTTATTTCCTTCAAAAACGTTAAAAAGTGAAGAAACAAAAATAAATGAATTGTTAGATATAATTCAAAAAGATTTAAGAACTTTGGAAAGGGCAGTTTATTCTGAGTCATTTTCAAATAATTCTAAAGTTTCAACTAAAAGCAATCTAAATAGAGATGAAAAAGAGGAAATCTTAACTAGACATTTGTTAAAATTATCAGAAATTGAGAAACAATTTCAAGAGTTGACAAACAAATTTGAAGAAATAAATTTTAAGCTAGACAAGTTAAATTCTAGATTCTCAAAAACACAATCAGATAACCAATTAAGATTTCAACAATTAGAAAATAATAGATTAAACCTGAATGAAACTGTAACTGATTTAAATATTACATCTAAAATAACAGAAGAAAAAAGTAAAAAAATACTTCCTGGATCAAGTAAGCCACAAGATTTGGGTACCGTCTCATATAAGGATATGACTTCAGAAAATGAAAACCAAGCTTTACAATCTGTTGACACAACAAAAACTGTTCTTTCAGAAATTATTGTTAATGAAGAAAAAATACTGCCAGATGTTCCAATTGAGGAACAATATGAATTTGCTACAAGTTTTTTAAAAGTTGGAGACTATAATATGGCCGAGAGAGCATTTAAGGAATTTGTGGACATAAATCCTGATCATAATCTTTCAGGCAATGCCCAATATTGGTATGCTGAAACATTTAGGATAAGACAGCTTTATACAGATGCTGCATCAGCATATTTAGTGGGATACCAAAAATATCCAAAGAATGAAAAGGCTCCTATAAATTTACTTAAACTTGGAGTATCATTAGTTCAAATTGGAGAAAAAGATCAAGGTTGTTTAATGATAAAAGGTGTAAAAAAACAGTATCCAGACGCAGCTCAATCAGTTCTCCAAAAAGCTAAGTATGAAGAGAAAAAATTTGAATGCAAACAAGATAACTCTTAATTTTTATAAAAATAATTTAAAAAAAAAAAAAGTTAGAGAATTATATAAAAAATTTAAAAGAAATTTTGATTATCTAAAAATTGATAAAATATGTGTATTAGTTTCAGGAGGTCCAGATAGCTTAGCGTTACTATTCTTACTTAAGTGTTATTCCTTAGAAAAAAAAATTAAAATTTACTGTTATCTAGTTGATCATAAAATTAGAGAGGAATCTTCTTTGGAGGCTAAAAAAGTTAAATTATTTTTAAAAAAATATTTAATTGATTGTAAAATTCTTGTCAATAAAGAGAAAATAACACCTTCAAACCTTCAATCTAAAGCAAGAGTAATAAGATATAATTTAGCTTTTAAAGAAAGTGAAAAAAATAAAATTAAATATATTTTTACCGGACACCACAGAGATGATCTTTATGAAAATTTTTTTATTAGGTTAGTTAGAGGATCAGGTTTAAAAGGTTTAGTTTCATTCCATAATGTCAAATCTAAAATAAAAAAAGAGAGTGATATTAAAATTATTAGACCATTAATAAATTTTAACAAAAACCAGTTAAAATATATTGTTGATGAAACTTTTATTTATTATGTGAAGGATCCAATGAATAGTAGTAATACTTTTTTAAGATCTAGAATTAGAGAAATGATAGTAAAATTAGGTAAGGATGGACTAAAATTTAAAAAATTAGAACAAACTCTCTCAAATCTTTCAGATAGTGATCATTCAATAGATTTTTATGTAAAAAAAAATATCGCAGCAAACGTAATTAATAAAAAAGATTTTATACTATTAAATAGTAATTTTTTTGAAAACTCCTCCGAAGTGGTTTTTAGAAGTTTGAATATTATTTTGTTAAAATTTAGTAAAAAAAATAATTATGTAAGAGGTAAAAAATTGAAATTTCTTATAAGTTGGTTAGAAAATGAGACTACTTCAAAAAAATTAACATTATCAGGTTGTATTATTGAAAAAACAAGTAATACTGTGTTAATTTCAAGAGAAAATGATAAATAATTAGCTAAATAGAGCAAAATGACACTTGTTTAATTAATAATAATTCTTAATTTAAGCTTATGAATTTCAAAAATTTATTAATGTGGGGAATAATTGTTGTTTTGACAATTGGACTATACAACATGTTCAAAAATCCTCAAAATGTATCTGCATCAAAGAATAAGATTATTTTTTCAAAGTTTTTAAATGAAGTTGATAATGGTCGAGTAGTACAAGTTGAAATTCAAGGTAAAAATATAAAAGGTGTTTTATCAAACGGTCAACAATTTGTAACTTATGCTCCAGATGATCCAAATTTAATTCAAAAATTAAATGATAAAGGTGTGAGCATTTCAGCAAGCCCGATTGATGAAAAAATGCCATCACTTTTTGGTATTTTATTATCTTGGTTTCCAATGTTACTTCTAATAGCTGTTTGGATATTTTTCATGAGACAAATGCAAGGTGGTAAAGGTGGAGCCATGGGTTTTGGGAGATCAAAAGCAAAAATGATGAATGAAGTTAAAGGTAAAGTTACCTTTAACGATGTTGCTGGAGTTGAGGAGGCAAAAGAGGAAGTAGAAGAAGTGGTTGAATTTTTAAAGGATCCAAAAAAATTTAGTAGATTAGGTGGCAAAATACCTAGGGGCTGTTTGTTAGTAGGTCCTCCCGGTACTGGAAAAACATTACTTGCAAGAGCTATAGCAGGAGAGGCTGGCGTACCTTTCTTTACAATATCTGGCTCAGATTTTGTTGAGATGTTTGTAGGAGTTGGAGCTTCAAGAGTCAGGGATATGTTTGAACAAGGAAAAAAACATTCACCATGTATAATCTTCATCGATGAAATAGATGCAGTTGGAAGAAGTAGAGGAGCTGGTCTTGGTGGTGGAAATGACGAGAGAGAGCAAACTTTAAACCAACTTTTGGTTGAGATGGATGGGTTCGATACAAATGAGGGAGTAATAATTATTGCAGCAACTAATAGACCAGACGTATTAGACCCAGCATTGTTGAGACCTGGAAGATTTGATAGACAAGTAGTAGTTTCTAATCCAGATTTAATAGGTAGAGAAAAAATTTTAAAAGTACATGCAAAAAAAATATCTATGGCACCAGATGTTAACTTGAGGACAATCGCAAGAGGAACGCCAGGTTTTTCTGGAGCTGATTTGGCAAATTTAGTAAACGAAGCAGCATTATTAGCTGCAAGAAAAAATAAAAGAATTGTAACATATCAAGAATTTGAAGAGGCCAAAGATAAGGTTATGATGGGTTCTGAGAGAAGATCAATGGTAATGTCTGAAGAAGAGAAAAAATTAACTGCTTATCATGAGGCTGGACATGCAATTGTAACAATTAATGAAAAAGCTGCTTACCCAATTCATAAAGCAACCATAATACCAAGAGGAAGAGCCTTAGGGATGGTTATGCAACTTCCAGAAAGAGACGAAGTATCTCAAACTAGAGAACAACTTCACGCACAAATGGCAATTGCAATGGGTGGTAGAGTTGCAGAGGAAATAATTTTTGGAGATGATAAAGTAACTACTGGTGCATCAAGTGACATTGAGCAAGCTACCAAAAGAGCTAGAGCTATGGTTATGAGAGCTGGTTTAAGTAAAGAGATGGGTCCAGTTGCTTATGGTGAAAATGAAGAGGAGGTATTTCTTGGAAGATCAGTTGCAAGACAACAAAATATGTCTGAAGAAACTGCAAGGAAAGTTGATAGTGAAATTAGAAAATTTGTTGATATGGGATATGAAAGAGCAAAGAAAGTTTTAACAGAAAATATTGATGATTTACACAAATTAGCCAAAGCACTTCTTACATATGAAACATTGACAGGTACCGAAATAGAAGACTTAATAAATAAAAATATATATCCTAAAAATAAAGAAGATCTTAAAGTTGAAGATGATGATCAAAGCTCAGCACTTGGTTCAATGGGCCTAAAACCAAAGATAGTGCACTAAGAGTTAATGAATAAATATTACACTAGAGCGTGTAATTTTTATTACGGAACAACATCAAAAACATACATTAAAAAAAAAAAATCTATTCCTCTCAATGGTTACAATCATATTTCTTTTGATAAATTAGAAATCATTGACAGAAAAAAAAACAAAATAATCAATATTAAAGATATTAGTAAACTTTCAACTAAATTAAAAAAAAAAGTTTATAGAGATTTAAAAAATATAAAAAAAAAGAAAATTTTTAAACAAATAAATTTATCGGATATCCCTATTTTGATGGGCATAGTTAATTTAACTCCAGATAGTTTCTCAGATGGTGGCAAATATAATAAAAAAAATTTAGCGTTAAAACATGTAAATAACTTATTATCAAGTGGCGCAAAGATAATAGACGTTGGTGGAGAGTCTACAAGACCAGGTGCAAAAGATATTAATCCTAGAAAAGAATGGGATAGAATAAAGTTTATCTTAAAAATTTTAAAAAATAAAAAAAGTTTTGTTTCATTAGATACTAGAAAAAGTTTTGTGATGAAGAATGCCTCTAAAATAAAAGTAGATCTTGTAAATGATGTTTCTGGACTAAATTATGATCCTGAGACTATAAATTATTTAAAAAAAACAAAAAAACCTTTTGTCATTCATCACATGAAAGGAACACCAAAAAATATGCAATTAAAACCATCTTACAATAATGTATTGCTTGATATTTATGATTTCTTTGAAAATAAATTAAAATATTTAAGAAACGAAGGTATTAAGCATAATAATATTATATTAGATCCAGGTATCGGATTTGGAAAAAATTTGAAACATAATATTACTCTTTTAAAGAATATTTCTATTTTTCATTCACTAGGCCTTCCTGTAATGTTGGGCTTGTCAAGAAAAAGATTTATTAAGGATATTTCAAGAGAAAATGATACTAAAGAAAGGATTGGTGGAACTGTATCTTCATGTATTCAAGCATACCTTCAAGGAGTTCAAATTCTAAGGGTTCATGATATTAAAGAAATTAATCAAGCATTTAAAGTATTTAAAGAATTACAAAACTAAAAATGATTAAAAAATATTTTGGAACAGATGGAATTAGAGGAAAAGTTAATGGATCTAAAATAAATGGAGAAATGTTTTTCAAATTTGGCTTAGCAGCGGGAACATACTTTAAAAATTTAAAAAAAAGTAAACAAACAGCAATTATTGCAAAAGACACTAGATTATCAGGTTATACGCTTGAACCAGCTTTAGTGTCTGGATTGGCATCAGCAGGAATGCATATTTATACTTTGGGACCCCTTCCAACAAATGGTTTAGCAATGCTAACAAAAAAAATGAGAGCTAATATGGGTATAATGATTACTGCATCTCATAATCCATATCACGACAATGGATTAAAATTATTTGGACCTGATGGACTTAAATTATCTGATAGAATTGAGAAGAAAATTGAAAAACTAATTGATTCAAAGATTACTAAAAATCTATCAAAACCAATAGAATTGGGGAGAGTTAAAAGATTAGAGGATGCTAATGATAGTTATATTAAAATATTAAAACAAAATTTCCCATCCTCATTTAGTTTAAAAGGTATCAAAATTGCTTTAGATTGTGCCAACGGAGCTGGCTACAAAGCTGGTCCAGCTTTATTTAAATCATTAGGTGCTGAAGTATATGACACAGGCACATCTCCCAATGGTTTAAATATAAATCTCAAATCAGGATCTACTTACCCAAGTAAAATTTGTCAAATGACAAAAAAAAATAAAGCTCATATAGGTATTTCATTGGATGGAGATGCTGACAGAATAATTGTCTGTGATGAAAAAGGAAAGATTATTGATGGAGATAAAATTCTTGCAATGTTAGGTGAGAGATGGAAAAGAAAAAAAATTTTAAAAGGCGGCGTGATTGGTACATTAATGTCAAATTATGGTTTAGAAAATTTTTTTAAAAACAATGGAATTAAATTTTTAAGATCAGATGTGGGAGATAGATATGTAAAAGAAAAAATGAAAAAAAATAAATTTAATTTAGGGGGGGAACAATCTGGTCATATAATTCTTGGAAAGTTTGCAACAACTGGTGATGGTTTATTAGTCGCACTAGAAATCCTTTTCTCTTTAAGAAAAACAAAAAAAGCAAGTGAGCTTTTTAACAAATTTAAACCCACCCCTCAAATATTAGAAAATATAGAGGTTAAAGATAAATCAATTATTAATTCGCCAAAATGCAAAAAAGCAATTAAAGAAGCAAATAAAATAATTAAAAACAGAGGTAGAATTTTAGTTAGAAAATCTGGTACTGAACCAAAAATAAGAATTATGAGCGAGTCAGAGGATTTAAATTTAAATAAAATGTGTGTTAACATAATTAAAAAATCTATTCAGTAAATTGAAAATCAAATCTAAAATATTAATTATTGCAGGATCGGACTCCTCTGGAGGAGCAGGCATCCAAGCAGATATTAAATCAGTTACTTCCCTTGGCTCTTTCGCTATGACAGCAATAACAGCAGTTACAGCTCAGAATACTACTGGTGTAATGTCTATAATACCAATGCGTAGTAAAGAAATTTCTAATCAAATTGAATTTACCTCAAAAGATATCAGGCCAGATTCAGTAAAGATAGGAATGCTGCATTCTACTGAGGTTATAAATTCAGTATTAAAATCAATAAAAAAATCAAAATTAAAAAAGATAATATTAGATCCTGTCATGGTGGCTAAAGGTGGAACCAAGCTTATAGACAATAGAGCAATTTTAGTATTGAAAAAAAAACTAATAAAAAAAGTTGATTTAATAACACCTAATATTCCTGAAGCAGAAATACTAACAAAAATAAAAATTAAATCTATAACGGATATGAAAAATGCTGCTAAAATATTATTAGATTTAGGTGCTAAGAATGTTTTAATTAAAGGTGGTCATTTAAGCTCTAAAAACTTAAAAGATATTTTTGTAAATAAAAAAGAAACTGTAATATTTGTTAATAAAAAAATTGATACAAAAAATACTCACGGAACTGGTTGTACATTATCAAGTGCAATTGCAACATATTATGGATGTGGAAAAACTCTAAAGAAATCTTGTGAGTTAGGTATTAGATATGTAAACAATGCCATTAAAACAAGACCAAACTTTGGAAAAGGAAATGGACCAATTAACCATTTAAATAGTTTTACTATAGATAAGAAATTTAGATGAATAATGTAGTTGTTGTTGGATCGCAGTGGGGAGATGAAGGAAAAGGTAAGATAGTTGATTGGTTATCAAGCGAAGCAGACGTAGTTGTAAGATTTCAAGGAGGACATAATGCTGGTCATACCTTAGTCATAGATGGTGTTACTTATAAACTTAGATTGTTACCATCTGGGATTGTCAGAAAAAATAAAATTTCTATTATAGGAAATGGAGTTGTAGTAGATCCATGGGCGTTGCTAGATGAAATCGAGGAAGCTAAATCTAAAGCAGTAGAAATCAATGAAAATAATCTGATTTTATCTGAGGCTGCCACACTAATTTTACCATTTCACCGAGAGATGGACGAAATAAGGGAAGATACTGCTGGTAAATCAAAAATTGGAACTACAAGAAGAGGAATTGGTCCAGCTTATGAAGATAAAGTCGGACGAAGATCTATAAGAGTAATGGACCTTGCATCCAAACAAAATCTAGAAAATAGATTAGCTGTGGTTTTAGAACATCATAATGCTATCCGAAAGGGATTGGGTAAGCCAATATATGAAAAAGATAAACTAGTTGAGGACTTATTAAAAATAGCCCCAAATATATTAAAATATTCAGCTCCTGTTTGGAGAAAGATAGATCAATTTAAATCAGAAAATAAAAAAATATTATTTGAAGGAGCTCAAGGAATATTACTTGATGTGGATCATGGGACATATCCATATGTAACTTCATCTAATACAGTAGCAGCTTCAGCAGCAACAGGATCTGGATGCGGTCCAAATTCAATAAACTATGTGTTAGGAATTACAAAAGCATATACAACAAGGGTAGGTGAAGGACCTTTCCCAACGGAATTAACAGATGATATTGGTAATCATTTAGGTGAAAAGGGACATGAATTTGGAACTGTAACTAGTAGAAAAAGAAGATGTGGCTGGTTTGATGGAGTTCTAGTGAGACAAACTATAAAGATTTCAGGCATTAATGGTATAGCATTAACAAAATTAGATGTATTAGATGAACTTGATGAAATAAATCTTTGCGTAGCTTATGAACTAAATGGAAAAGAAATAGATTATTTCCCTGCTGCCGTTGAAGATCAATTAAATGTCAAACCAGTATATAAAACATTCAAAGGCTGGAAATCTAAAACCCAAGGTATTAAAAAATTTGATGATTTACCTAATAATGCAAAGATTTATGTAAAAGCTATTGAAGAGTTCATTGAGACAAAAATATCCAGTATTTCAACAAGCCCAGAGAGAAAAGATACCATTCTTTTAGTAGATCCTTTTAATTATTAAAAATCAGCAGTATTAATTTGCTGGTAGCAGATTTTTTGATTTAGCAGAATTAAGCATATGTTTTTGAAGTTTTTCAAATGCTTTATTTTCAATTTGTCTTATTCTTTCTCTGCTTATTTTGAATTTCTTACTTAAGTCCTCTAAAGTTATTGGATCATCTGTCAATCTTCTAGAGTAAAGAATTTCTTTCTCTCTTTCATTTAAAATCTTAATAGAATCCTGAAGAAGATCTTTTCGTTGTTCCATTTCTTCATTTTGTGCAAATTTAAGTTCTTGATCCATATCATTATCCACAACCCAATCTTGCCACTCATCACCGTCCTCTCCAATTGGTGCATTTAATGACTGCTCTTTACCTGATAGCCTTCTATTCATAGATACTACTTCTTGTTCACTAACATCTAATCTGTTTGCTATATCTTTTACATGTTCATCACGTAAGTCACCTTCTGTTCTTGGCGCAATTTGATTTTTTAGTTTCTTCAAGTTGAAAAAAAGTTTTTTCTGGGCTGTTGTAGTTCCAATTTTTACTAGACTCCAAGATCTTAGAATATATTCTTGAATAGAAGCCTTAATCCACCACATTGCATAAGTTGCAAGTCTAAAACCTTTTTCTGGTTCAAATTTTTTAACAGCTTGCATTAGACCTACGTTACCTTCTGAAATCATTTCATTAAGTGGCAAACCATAGCCTTTGTAGCCCATTGCAATTTTGGCAACTAGTCTTAAATGACTTGTAACAAGTTTTTCTGCTGATTTAACATTTCCCGTAGTTTTCCAGTTTTTAGCAAGCATATATTCTTCTTCTGCATCTAGCATTGGGAATTTTTTTATCTGAGCTAGATATGCTGCTAAGCCACCTTCATTTGAAAGGGTAGGCAAGTTGTATGTATTATTACTCATAGGAAGTATTTATGTAATAGAGAAATTTTTTTTTACAATCGTTTTATTTACTTAATTTTCTTAGTTTTTTTAAGATATCATTTAATTCAATTGGGATATTTGATGAAAATTCTAATCTTTTCCCTGTTCTTGGGTGGTCAAAACCTAATTGATTTGCATGCAGAAATTGTCTATCTAAATTTAAAATTTTATTATTAAGATCTTCATCAATGTTTTTAAATTTTTTAAAATTCTTTTTATATTTTTTATCTCCAAGAATATTATTACCTTTATATGACATATGAACTCTTATTTGATGAGTTCTACCAGTTTCTAATTTACATTGTATAAAACTAAAAGTTGGAACTTTATCATTCTCAAAAAACTCTATAGTTTCATAATGTGTAATTGCTTTTTTACCTTTACTAAATGATACTTGCATCATCTGTCTATTTTTTGAACTTCTAGTTATGAATGTTTCAATTTTTCCTTTTTGAGGCCTCAATCTTCCCCATATTAAAGTTTGATATACTCTAGTTATAGAATGTTCAGAAAATTGAATTGATAATTTTTCATGAGTTAAATTATTTTTTGCAATTACAATTAATCCTGATGTGTCTTTATCAATTCTGTGAACTATTCCGGGTCTAAGCCCATCTCCTATGTTAGATAAATTTTTACTATCATAATTCATTAGTGCGTTAACTATTGTATTATCATAATTACCAGCACCAGGATGCATCGAAATTCCAGAAGGTTTGTCAATTACGATTAAGTCTTCATCTTCATAAATTATATTTAATTTAAACTCATAAGGTTTTAAACTTTGTTTCTTAGGTTCAATAATTTCAAGTTCAATGTTGTCATTTAATTTAGTTTTAATTGAAGGGTCTTGGACAATTCTCTCATTAATTTTTAATTTACTATTTAGTATTAAATTTTTTACTCTAGTTCTGCTTAAGCTTTTATCATGACTTGCTAATATTATGTCTACTCTCTTGTTATTATCGTCTTCTTTAACAATAAAATTGATGATATTTTTCATAAATTATTATATTAAATTAGCATGCGTTCGTAGCTCAACTGGATAGAGCGCCAGATTTCGGCTCTGGAGGTTCAGGGTTCGACTCCTTGCGGGCGCACCACTATTCACCCATATTAATAAGCGTCCCTTTATTTTTTGCGACATTGAATGAATAATAGAATAATACAATTGATAATACAAAGTAAACCCCATTCCACAAGAATGCATAATAGATATTTTGGATATCTACAGTTTGATTAATCAAAATATTTCTTGCCTCCTCAAAAATATATACCAACGGTAATAAGTAAGCTATTTTCTGAAACACTTCTGGTAATATTTCAATTGGATAATAAATGCATCCAAATGGAGCTAATAAAAACATTGTAGACCATGCTATATTTTCAAAAGAGGGTCCATATCTCAATAGACCAGCCGATACTAGGATGCCAAGTGTTATTCCAAATAAATATAGGCTCAAAAATAAAAAGAATAAAAATATTCCTAAATCTAAAATAGAAATACCAAATAATGGTGAAGTTAAAAGCACTGCTGGTATTAAACCTATAAGAGCTCTAATTAATGCTGTAGCAACAAGTGAAGTTAATATTTCACCAATTTTCATTGGCGCAATAAATAAATTTGTAAAGTTTCTACTCCAAATTTCTTCAAGGAATAGCATATTAAATCCAATGCTTGTTCTAAAAAGAAAATCATAAAGGATTGCGCATGTTAATATAACTCCTACCGCATTATTATAATATGTTGTATGTGTAGCAAAAAAATTTGAGATAAATCCCCACAAAGTAATTTGAATAGTTGGCCAATAAACAAGATCTAAAACTCTTGGGAAAGATCTAGTTATTAAATAAAAATGTCTTAAAAAAAGACCGTACATCCTAGTTAAGCTCATTTTTACTCCTAGATAATTTTAAAAAAACTTCCTCGAGGTTTTTTCTGCCATGTTTATTGATTAATTCTTCAGGATTTCCTTTGTCAATTATAATTCCTTCTTTCATCATTAAAATTGATTTACAAAGCCTAGTGACTTCATTCATATTATGAGAAGCAAGAAGTATGGATATTTTTTTTTCTTTTTTATAATCTTCCAAAAAGGACCTAACAAAATCACCTACTTCTGGATCCAATGATGCAGTTGGTTCATCCAATAATAATACTTTCGGCTCGTTAATTAATGCTTTTGCTAAACTTACTCTATTTTTTTGTCCAGATGATAATTCACCTGTAATGTTATTAAGCAATCCTTCTAATCTTAATTTCTCTGATAAAAATTCGATCCTCTCATTAATATTATTTATTTTGTATAATTTTCCGTAAACAGTCAGATTTTGTTTAACTGTAAGTTTTTTGGGTAATTCAATATATGGAGATATGAAGTTAATCTGTTCTAAGATTTCAATTCTATTCCCCTCTAATTTTTGACCGTTTATAAATATTTCTCCACTAGTTGGTTTTAAAAGTCCCAACAACATGCCAATGGTAGTGGTTTTGCCTGACCCATTTGGACCTAATAGGCCTAAAATTTCGTTTTCTTCTATGCTAAAGCTTATACCTTTGACAGCCTCATTCTTTCCATAATTTTTTTTTATATTTTTTACTTCTACTAAATTTTTCATTTTTTTGATGCTCTAAGAAGTCTATCGTTAATTACTAATCCAAAGTTTTGGTTTGGTATTCTTTGAACAGCTATTTTTTTGTAGCCTAGATTCTTAATTTTTCTTAATGTTTTATATAAATTTTTAACACTCTCCATTAGATTATTTGTCTTACTTAAGTAAAAATAATTCTTATTATTTTCTTTTTTCTTCTTAATTAAAATAAAAGCCTCATCTTTTTTTATTTTAACTGCGTTTAATCTAATTGGTATACCTGGTGAATAGTGGATTCTTCCTCTCCCTGGAGAATTTATATTGCTTTTATTATGTAATTTAGTTTTTAAATTTGTTTTTAATTTTTTACTTAATATAGAAATATCTAAACCACCCAATCTTAAAATTTGGGGTTTTTTTACTAAACTTATTATCGTGGACTCAACACCAACTTTTGACCTTCCGCCTTCTAAAATAAATTTAATTTTTTCTCCAAATTCATCATATACATCATCTTTTGTTACTGGACTTATCCCTTCAGAGATATTTGCACTCGGAGCTGCTAAAGGATATTTTAAAGATTTTAATAATATTCTAGCAGTTTGGTGACTTGGGAATCTTACACCTAGTGTTTTTTTATTATTTGTAACGTTTTTTGAAATTTTACTCTCTTTTTTTAGTTTTAATATAAATGTGATTGGTCCAGGGCTTAATGACTTATAGAGTTTATAAAACAAATTATTCGTCTCACAATCTTTTTCCAAATCTTTAATACTATAATAATGAACTATTAAGGGGTTATCAGCAGGCCTTCCTTTTAATTTAAATATTCTTTTGGTGGCTTTATCAGAATAGGCATTAGCTGCTAATCCATAGACAGTTTCTGTTGGTATTCCAATACATTCGTTATTATTTAAATATTTTACTGCTTTTTTAATATTTGAATCATTAATTTTCATATAATATTACAAATTATTATATGAATGAAAAAATTTTGCCAGATGATATTGAATCAAAATCTTTGAGTGAACTCACAGATATAGCAGATCGTTTAATTCAAGAGTTAGAAAATAAAAAAAATTTGGAAGAATCTATTGATGATTATCAATATTTAATAAAGTTAAATAATCTAATAGAGAAAAAATTTCAAAAAGACTCAAAAAATATATCTGAAAGTACTAAACTAAAAATTGAAGAATTAAGCTCAAAAAAATGAAAAAAAAATTGGTTAAAACCGTTAATGAAGTAAATAAATTTTTAAAAAATTACTTAGCAAAACAAAAAAAAACAGATCTAATTATGCCTATGAAGTATGGTTTATTTCCTGGAGGAAAAAAAATAAGATCTAAGCTTATTTTTGATGTTGGAAAAATTTTTAATATAGAAAAAAAATATCTTTTATATTTAAGTTCAGCCGTTGAATGTATACACGCTTATTCACTAATACATGACGATTTACCTTGTATGGATGATGATGATATTAGAAGAGGTAAATTAACAACACATAAAAAATTTGGAGAATCAACAGCAGTTTTAGCCGGAAACTCTCTTTTGACATTGGCTTTTGAAATTTTATCTGATCCAAAGTTCAAAATAAATAATAATAAAAAAATAACCTTAATAAATCTAATATCTCAATCATCAGGACATCAAGGAATAGCTGGAGGTCAATTCTTGGATTTAAATTATGAAAGAAAAAAAGTTTCTAAACAAAAAGTTATAGATATGGAGATTAAAAAGACTGGGAAATTATTTTCATTCAGCTGTTTGTCACCAGTTCTTTTAACAAATAAAAAAGATCAAATAAAAAAATTCTCAGTTATTGGTGAAAAAATTGGTTTACTTTTTCAAATTGCAGATGATTTAATTGATTATAGCAGTACATCAAAAACTGCAGGAAAAAAAACAAATAAAGATTCTAAAAGAGGAAAGGCAACATTAATAAGTTTACTAGGATATAAAAATGCTATTAAATATGCATCAAAACTAAAAAAAGAAATATTTAACAGTTTAGTTAGCTATGAAAATAATGCTGGTGATTTAAAAGAGACAATTGAATTTATATTAAGTAGAAATAAATAAATGCAGAATTATAAATATTTAAATAATATTAATTTTCCTTCAGATATAAAAAAACTGAATAATGAAGAATTAAAAGTTCTATCAGATGAAGTAAGAAAAGAAATGATTGATGCTGTTTCAAAAACAGGTGGTCATCTTGGTGCAGGTTTAGGTGTTGTAGAGTTAACAGTAGCACTTCACTATGTTTTTGACACACCAAAGGACAAATTGATATGGGATGTTGGCCATCAATCATACCCTCATAAAATTTTAACAGGAAGAAAAGATAAAATACGAACTTTAAGACAAGGAAGTGGATTATCTGGTTTTACAAAGCGATCAGAAAGTGAATTTGACCCTTTTGGTGCAGCTCATAGTTCTACTTCTATTTCTGCTGGACTTGGCATTGCAACTGCAAATAAATTATCAAATAAATCAGATCAGGTTATAGCAGTTATTGGTGATGGTGCTATGAGTGCAGGAATGGCATATGAAGCTATGAACAATGCTGGAGACTCTAAAACTAAAATGATCGTAATTTTGAATGACAATGATATGTCAATTGCAAAACCAGTTGGCGCAATGAAATCTTATCTTGCTAAAATTTTTTCAGGTAAGATTTATTTTAGTTTCAGAGAAACAGTTAAAATGATTATTTCATCCTTTTCAAAAAGATTTAGCAAAAAGGCTGGAAAGGCTGAAGATTTTTTGAGATCGGCTGTCACAGGTGGTACATTATTTAATTCATTAGGTTTTTATTATGTTGGTCCAATTGATGGTCATGATTTAGATGTTTTATTGCCAATTTTGAAAAATGCAAAAGAAAGTAATCATAATGGTCCAATACTAATTCATATAAAAACTCAAAAAGGCAAAGGATATAGTTTTGCTGAAAAATCTGCTGATAAGTATCACGGAGTTACAAAATTTGATGTTCAAACTGGAGTTCAACAAAAATCAATAACTAAAGCTCCTGCTTTTACAAAGGTATTTGCAAATACATTAGTAGAGCATGCAAAGAAAGACAGTAAAATTGTAGGTATAACTGCAGCTATGCCGTCTGGTACAGGAATGGACACTTTTAGTAAAGTTTTCCCGGATAGAACTTTTGATGTTGGAATTGCTGAACAACATGCTGTTACTTTTGCTGCAGGTTTAGCCACAGAAGGTTATAAGCCTTATGCAGCAATTTATTCAACATTTTTACAAAGAGCTTATGATCAGGTAGTTCATGACGTTGCAATTCAAAGTTTACCAGTAAGATTTGCAATTGATAGAGCTGGTTTAGTTGGTGCCGATGGAGCCACTCACGCAGGTGCTTTTGATATTACATATTTATCAACTTTACCTAATTTTATTGTTATGGCAGCAAGCGATGAAGCAGAATTAGTAAGAATGATTAATACGTCAGTAGATATTAATAATAAACCGTGTGCATTTAGATATCCAAGAGGAAATGGAATAGGTTTAGAATTACCCGATATCAACGAAAAAATAGATATTGGAAAAGGAAGAGTTATAACCGAAGGAAAGAAAGTTGCTCTAGTAAGTTTTGGAAACAGATTAAAAGAATGTCTATTGGCTGAAGAAAGTTTAAAAAAAATGGGAATTAATCCAACAATTATAGATGCTAGATTTGCAAAACCTCTTGATGAAAATCTTATGTGGCAAGTTGCAACAAATCATGAAGTACTTATTACATTGGAAGAAGGTTCTATTGGAGGTTTTGGAGCCCATGTAAATCATTTCTTAAATGAAAAGAATTTATTAGATAATAATTTAAAATTTAGATCAATGATTTTGCCTGATAAATTTTTAGACCAAGATAAGCCTGAAGAAATGTATAAAGAAGCTGGTTTAGACGCTAAATCTATTGAAGCAAAGGTTTTAGAAACTTTAAATTCTAAAGTTGTAATTAAAAAAACGAATTAATTACCACATTGAGCTTTATTCATTAAGTAGTGATCAAGAATTACGCAATGCATCATTGCTTCACCTATAGGCACTGCTCTAATACCAACACATGGATCATGTCTACCTTTAACTGAAATTGAAGTATTTTTTCCAAATTTATTAATTGTTTTTCTTTGAGAAAGAATTGATGAAGTCGGTTTTACTGCAAATGAAACCATTATTTCTTGACCACTAGAAATTCCTCCAAGAATTCCTCCAGCATTGTTTGATTTAAATTTCGTTTTATTTCCTGTTTGGGACATTTCATCAGAATTTTGTTCACCAGAAAGTTGAGCAGAGTTCATGCCTGATCCTATGTTAACCCCTTTTACAGCGTTAATACTCATCATAGCTGATGCCAAATCCATGTCTAATTTAGAATAAATTGGAGCTCCTAATCCTACAGGCACACCTCTTGCTCTTACTTCAATAATAGCCCCACATGATGAGCCAGCTTTTCTTATTCCAAGTAAATATTTTTCCCACAATTTTAAAACTGTTTTATCAGGACAAAATAAAGGGTTTTTTGCGATAAATTTGTCATTCCATTTTTCTGTGTCACATCCCAGTATTCCTAATTGTGTTACTGCTCCAATTACACTGTATTTTTTCCCAATAATATTTTGCAAAACTTGTTTTGCTATTGCCCCTGCTGCAACTCTTGAGGCAGTTTCTCTTGCTGACTGTCTGCCTCCCCCTCTGTAATCCCTAATTCCATATTTTTTAAAATATGTATAGTCAGCATGACCAGGTCTAAATTTATCTTTGATATTTTTATAGTCCTTAGACCTCATATCTTTATTGAATATAATCATTGAAATTGGCGTGCCAGTTGTTCTTCCTTCGAACGTACCAGATAAAATTTCTACTTTATCGTCCTCTTTTCTTTGAGTTGTGAATTTAGATTGGCCAGGCTTCCTTTTATTTAATTCTGACTGTATGTCGCTGATATTAAGCTTAATATTTGGAGGACATCCATCAACAACACATCCTATTGCTGGTCCATGCGACTCACCCCATGTAGTAAAACGAAAAAATTTTCCAAATGTATTAAAAGACATTATATTATTATATAAGTTATTTTGGTTAAATTATGAACGAAAAAAATTCTTTAGGATTAGATAAATGCTTTGGAGAACTCGATAATCCAATATTATTGTTCACTGAATGGTATAACGAGGCAAAGAAAACTGAAATAAATGATCCAAATGCATTAGCTCTAGGCACTATTGACGAAAAAGGTTATCCGAATGTAAGAATGGTATTACTCAAAGATTATGGAGAACATGGATTTGTTTTTTACACTAACTTTAATAGTAATAAAGGAAACTCTATAAAGCGTAATCCAAATATTTCAATGTGCTTTCATTGGAAAAGTTTACTTAGACAAATCCGTATAGTTGGAACTGCTGAAAAAGTTTCAGATGAAGAAGCTGATAACTATTATAATTCCAGAAGTTATGGAAGTAGAATTGGTGCTTGGGCGTCACATCAAAGTTCAATTTTAAAAGATAGAGAAGAACTAAACCAATCTATAAAAAAATTTAAAGATCTCTATAAGGATGAAAATAATGTTCCAAGACCTGATCATTGGTCAGGATGGAGGTTAAAACACCACGAAATTGAATTTTGGTTAGATGGTGAAAATAGAATTCACGAAAGGTTAAAATATATTAAAGAAAATAATGATTGGAAAAAAATTCTTTTATCACCTTAAAATTTTCTATTAATGCTAAAAGAAGTTAAATTTTTAAGTATAGTTTTTTCTTCACAATCTTGGAATATACTTAATGAATTTGATGCTAAACTTATATAGTGCCCCGCTTTTTTGTAACACTCATTAATTATATTATTTTTTTGCACTAACTTAAGCACATATTCAAATTGTTCTTTAGATCTGATATTTTGCTCAAATATTTTTTTTAAAACTAATTTTTCATCTGAAGATAATTTTTGATTTAATAGAATAATTGGGAGAGTTACCTTGCCCTCAAAGAAATCTTTCCCCATCTCTTTACCAAACATTTTTAATTCTGAGTTATAGTCAAGTGTGTCATCTGCAATCTGAAATGTTAATCCAAGGTTCTTTCCATAGAATTCTAGTGCATCTTTAAATTTATTCTCTTTATCAGTAATTATCGACCCAACTTTTGAAGATGCTGAAAATAAAGCTGCAGTTTTAGATGAAATTATATTCAAATATGTTTCTTCCAACATTTCAGAGTCACCTTTATGTTGTAACTGCAAAACTTCTCCTTGAGCTATAGTTGACGATGTAGAAGATAGAAGTTTTAATACTTCAATACTTCCATCCTCAACCATCATTTCAAAACATCTACTTAATAAATAGTCCCCAACAAGAATTGATGACTGATTTCCCCAAATTTTATTTGTAGTTTTTTTGCCTCTTCTTAAATCTGCACTGTCAATTACATCATCATGCATAAGAGTTGCTGCGTGTATAAGCTCAACACATGCAGCTAGGTTTACATCTCTAATCCCTTTTGTGTATCCACACAATTTAGCACATTCCAAAGTAAGCAATGCTCTTAATTTTTTACCACCACTAGTCATGTGGTAAGCAGTCATTTCTTTAACTAGCTCAACTTTACTATCTAATTTAGAAGAAATTTTATCTTCAACCAAACTAAGTTTTTCATCAACAGAATTCAACAAATCTGTGTATGCATTAGTTATTTGATTTTTTAATTGAACTACTGAACCCATAAATTCAAAATATTACATTAAGTTTATTAATATACTTATCAATTGACGCACCTAATTCTTCAACTATAAGTAGCTTTATAATTAAGTAAAATTTTTATAATCATTTGTATGTTTTCATTTTTTAAAAAAAAAAAAATTGTTAGTCATTTAAGACTTACCGGCGTCATAGGAAATGTTGGAAAGTTTAAACAAGGAATAGAATATTCCTCTCAAGAAGAAATGATAAAAAAAGCTTTTTCAGTAAAAAAAGCAGAGGCTGTTGCAATTTCAATTAATTCACCAGGTGGTTCACCCGTTCAATCACATCTAATATATAAATTTATTAGAGAACAGTCTAAGAAAAACAAAAAAAAAGTAATAGTTTTTGCTGAAGATGTTGCTGCATCTGGAGGCTATCTAATTGCATGCGCAGGTGATGAGATTTATGCTAATGCAAGTTCCATAATCGGATCAATAGGAGTGATCTATTCTTCTTTTGGTTTTAAAGATTTAATTCAAAAAATTGGGGTTCAAAGAAGGGTTTATACAGCCGGAAAAAATAAAAGTACTCTAGATCCTTTTTTAGACGAGAAAGAAGAGGACATTCAAAGATTAAAAAATATTCAACTGGAACTACACCAAGAATTTATTAATGTTGTAGAGGAAAGTAGATCAACAAAATTAAACAAAACTGGTGTTGAACTTTTTTCTGGAGAATTTTGGTCTGGCAAAACCTCCTTAAAACTTGGTTTGATAGATGGAATAGGGAATGCAGAACAGATATTGAGAGAAAAATTTGGTGAAGATGTTGAAATTAAAAAATTTGAAAAGTCTAAAGGATGGCTCGCCAAAAAACTTTCATCTTCAGAAGACCATGCGGATAAATTGATGAGTGTTTTAGAAGAAAGATCTATTTGGCAAAAATATGGTTTCTAAAAAAAAAACGAAAAATCCAAAATCATTTATTTCTTTTCAGGATACAATTTTAAATCTTCAAAAGTACTGGTCAAAAAAAGGTTGCGTTATTTTACAACCTTATGATTTAGAAGTTGGAGCAGGAACATTTCACCCAGCAACAACTCTAAGATCATTAGGTCCTAAACCATGGAAAACAGCTTACGTTCAACCATCAAGAAGACCAACAGATGGAAGGTATGGAGAAAATCCTAATCGTTTGCAACACTACTATCAATTTCAAGTTTTAATAAAACCTTCACCAAAAGATATTAAAAAAACTTATCTTAATAGCCTTTCATCAGTAGGTATTAAATACGAAGAACACGATATCAGATTTGTAGAGGATGATTGGGAAAGTCCAACCTTAGGTGCTTCTGGTCTTGGATGGGAAGTATGGTGTGATGGTATGGAAGTTACTCAATTTACTTATTTTCAACAAATGGCAGGGATGGAATGCAATCCAATATCTGTTGAAATTACTTATGGTTTAGAGAGATTATGTATGTTTATTCAAGGTAAAAAAAACGTTTTTGATTTAATTTGGAATGATGAGGGAGTTTTATACAAACATGTTTTTCATCAAGCTGAAAAAGAATTTTCAGCCTATAATTTTGAGTATGCAAACACAGATAAATTATTTAAAATTTTTGATATGCTCGAAGAAGAAGCAAAATCATTAATTGAAAAGAAAATTTCTCTTCCAGCATATGATCAATGTTTAAAATCAAGTCATGTATTCAATATTTTAGATGCTAGAGGAGTTATAAGTGTTGCTCAAAGAGCAGAATATATTGCAAGGATAAGAGATTTAACAAGAGAAATTGGAAAAATTTGGGTAGAAACACAAAATTAAAATGTCTGAATTTTTCCTTGAATTATTTAGTGAAGAAATACCTTCCAGATTACAAATCAACGCTAGAAATGAATTAACACAAATTTTTAAAAAATTTTTTGATGACAATGAAATTGTAGTTAAAGGTAAAATTAATACTTATTCAACTCCAAATAGGCTCATTATTCATGTAAATAATATATCTAAAGATGTAATAAAAAAAGCAGAGGAAATTAGAGGTCCTAATATAAATGCTCCAGAAAAGGCTCTAGAAGGATTTTTAAAATCCAATAAAATAAGTAAAAAAAAAGTTTTTAAAAAAAGCACTGATAAAGGCATATTCTACTTCTACAACAAACCATCACAAAAAATAAAAACATACGATTTATTAAAAGAAAATATTGCAAGTTTACTTTTAAAAATTTCATGGAAAAAATCAATGAAATGGGGCAATCATGATTTATATTGGGGAAGACCATTAAAATCGATATTAGCTTTATTTGATAAAAAAATAATTGAATTTAAACTAAACCATTTACATAGTTCAAATAAAACTTTTATAGATAAAGATCTAGAGGATGAAGTAAAAAGTTTTGATGATTTTAAATCTTATATAAAATTTTTTAAACAAAAGGGAGTAACAATTGACCAAAATAAAAGAAAAGAATTTATAATTAAAGAAATAAATAAGGCAACTAATCAAAAAAAAATTCATATAAATGTGAATGAAAAACTTATAGACGAAATAATAAATATTGTTGAAAAACCAAAAATTTTAGTATGTGAGTTTAATAAGAAATTTTTAGAAATTCCACAAGAAATACTTATTATAACAATGCAGCATCACCAAAAATATTTTCCTACATTTGATACCAAAAACAAAATAACAAATAATTTTATAGTTGTAGCAGA
This sequence comes from uncultured Pelagibacteraceae bacterium, assembly GCA_902601895.1. Classification (GTDB taxonomy): domain Bacteria; phylum Pseudomonadota; class Alphaproteobacteria; order Pelagibacterales; family Pelagibacteraceae; genus Pelagibacter. Next base: position 41,988 of record CACKOU010000006.1, read on the forward strand.
TTGTAAGGACAAAAAAGGATTAGTTAAATTAGGAAATCAAAATGTTGTAGATGCAAGGTTGGCAGATGCAGAATTTTTTTGGAATAGAAATAAGTCTCAAAATTTAGTTAAACAGGTGTCCAGATTGAAGCAAATTAATTATTTTAAAGGGTTGGGAAGTTATTTTGATAAAATACAAAGAGTAAGAAAACTTAGCGGAATAATATCAGATGAACTTTTAATAAGTAAAGAAAAGATAGAAATTGCCTCCTCAATTTGCAAAGTAGATTTGATGTCGGATTTAGTTGGAGAGTTTCCCGAATTACAAGGCGTAATGGGTGGATACTTTGCAAGAGAGCAAGGTTTTGACGAAGAAATAAGTTTAGCGGTTTCAGAGCATTACTTACCAAGTGGCATTGATAGTAAAGTTCCAAAAAAACCATACAGCATAGCATTATCGTTAAGTGACAAAATAGACTCTTTAGTTGGATTTTTTGGAATTAATCTCAAACCAACCAGTTCAAAAGATCCTTATGCCTTAAGAAGAATGGCAATTAGTTTATTAAGGTTAATAATTGAAAATCAAAAAAAAATAAAATTAAGAGATCTAATAAATTATTCAATAAATTTATACAAAGAACAAAATTACTCTTTTGACTCAAAATTGATAAATGATGAATTGGGAGATTTTATTTTAGATAGATTAAAAAATTATTTGAAAGAAAAAAATATTAGGTTGGATATTATTGAATGCTCTACTAATTCATATGGAATAGATGATTTACTAACAATTTTTAATAAATCATTAAATTTGAATAAAAATATTAAAAAAGATTTTGGTCTTGATGTTATTGCAATTTATAAAAGATCTGCAAACATTTTAAATAGCGAAAGTAAATCAAAACTAGAAATTGTAGGTTCTGCTGACCCTGGCCTCTTTAAAAATGATTATGAAAAAAATCTTTATAAAAAAATACATGCTATAAGAAAGTATTTTTCAAGTATAGGTAGAGACGAGGATTATGATGAAAGTCTTAAAACACTCTCAAGTGCCAAAATAGAGGTTAATGAGTTTTTTGACAATGTAATAGTTAATGATCAAGAAGAATTAATTAAAAAAAACAGACTAGAACTTTTAAAAATGTTGTGTAAAAGCTTCGATAATTATTTTAACTTTTCTAAAATAGAATCATAAATGCCAAAATTAGTTTTTAATTTTAAATCTAAAGACACAAAAAAAATAAAAAACCCAAAAAATATTTTAGGAGGCAAAGGTGCAAATTTATCAGAAATGGGAAGGATGGGTTTGCCTGTCCCACCTGGATTTACGATTTCTACTGAAGTTTGTGATTTATTTTATAAAAATAAAAAGAAATTAAAGCCTAAAATCATAAATGAAATAAATAAAGAATTAAAAAATATTGAAAAAGATTCTGGTAAAAAATTTGGAGATTTGAAAAATCCTTTATTGTTATCTGTAAGATCTGGCGCGAGAGTATCCATGCCAGGAATGATGGATACTATTTTAAATCTTGGACTAAATGACAAAACTGTAATTGCTTTAGCAAATAAAACATCAAATATGAGATTTGCAAAAGATAGTTATAGAAGATTTATACAAATGTATGCAAATGTTGTTATGGGTGTTGAAAGTTATAATTTTGAAGAACTAATTGAAAATTACAAACTTACAAAAGGTGTTTTGCTAGACACTGATTTGGATGAAGATGATTGGGATGGATTGATTAAAGACTTTAAAAATATTGTGAAAGAAAAAACAAAAAAAAATTTTCCTCAAAATATTAATGAACAATTACTAGGTGCAATTAGTGCAGTCTTTTTGTCATGGGAGAGTAACAGAGCAAAGGTTTATAGAAAATTAAATCATATCCCTTCAGAGTGGGGAACTGCAGTAAATGTTCAGTCCATGGTTTTTGGTAATATGGGTGTTGATTGTGCGACAGGTGTTGTATTTACACGTAATCCATCCAACGGAATAAATGAAATCTATGGCGAATATTTAATAAATGCTCAAGGAGAAGATGTTGTTGCAGGAACAAGGACGCCCCAACATATAACTAAGAAAGCTAGAAAAGATGCAAAAGAAACACTTCTTTCAATGGAAGAGTCTATGCCTAGAGTTTACAAAAATCTAAAAAATATTCTTATAAAGCTAGAGAAACATTATAAAGATATGCAGGATGTGGAGTTCACAGTTGAAAATAATAAGTTGTGGATGTTGCAAACTAGATCAGGAAAAAGAACTGCAAAATCATCAGTCAAAATTGCTGTCGACATGGAAAGAGAAAAACTTATTACAAAAAAAGAAGCTGTGCTTAGAGTACAACCAAATTCATTAGATACTTTGCTTCATCCAACTTTAGATGAAACAGCGAATTTAGAGGTAATAGCCAAAGGCCTTCCAGCTTCACCGGGAGCAGCTAGTGGAAAAGTAGTATTTACATCTGATGAGGCTGAAAAATTAAATGGAATGATGCAAAATACAATCCTAGTAAGAGTAGAAACATCACCTGAAGATATCAATGGAATGCATGCAGCTAAAGGAATTCTTACTGCAAGAGGAGGGATGACCAGCCATGCTGCAGTAGTTGCAAGAGGAATGGGTAGACCTTGTGTATCTGGCTCAAGCGAAATAGAAATAGATTACCAAAGTAAAATTTTTAAAACAAAAAATTATGAAATTAAAGAAGGAGATTTAATTACAATTGATGGATCTACTGGTAGAATTATAAAAGGAGAGGTTAAAACTGTTAAACCCGAAATTTCGGGAGATTTTTCTAAACTTATGAGCTGGGCTGACAAATTTAGAAAACTAAAAATTAGAACTAATTCTGAAACACCTCTTGATAGTAAAACTGCTAGAGAATTTGGAGCTGAAGGAATAGGTCTTTGTAGAACAGAACATATGTTTTTTGATGAAGAGAGAATTTTATCTGTAAGAGAAATGATTTTATCAAAATCAAAAGAAGATAGGGCTAGTGCTTTAAAGAAACTTCTTCCATTTCAAAAAAATGATTTTATTGATATCTTTAAAATTATGAATGGTCTACCTGTTACAGTTAGATTATTAGATCCACCACTTCATGAATTTTTACCGAAAAATCAAAAAGAAATTAGTGATGTAGCAAATGCTTTAAACATCAAAAGTTCTGAATTAGAGGGTAGAATAACAGAACTTCATGAACAAAATCCAATGCTTGGTCATAGAGGTTGTAGATTAGGTATATCATTCCCAGAAATATATGAGATGCAATGCACAGCGATTTTTCATGCATTAGTTGAATGTAAAAAACTAAACATAAAATCTATTATTCCAGAGATCATGATACCTTTGGTATCAACTGAAGCAGAAATAAAAATAATGAAAGATTTAGTAATTAGAGTTGCAAAAGAAGTTGAAAACAAAACCAAAACAAAACTAAATTTTTTAGTAGGCACAATGATTGAGCTCCCAAGAGCAGCAATCAAAGCAGATGATATATCTAGACATGCAGAATTCTTTAGTTTTGGAACAAATGACTTAACACAAACAACTTTTGGCATTAGCAGAGATGATAGTGGTAAGTTTTTAAATGATTATATTGATAATAAAATTTTTGATATTGATCCATTTGTTTCTATAGACGACGGAGTTGGAGATTTGATAAAAATAGCAACAAAAAAAGGTAAAAAAATTAACAAAAAAATCAAACTCGGTATATGTGGCGAACATGGAGGTGACCCGAAAAGTATCGACTTTTGTGCACGCGCTGGTTTAGATTATGTATCCTGTTCACCTTATAGAGTACCTATTGCAAGACTGGCTGCTGCTCAAGCTCAATTAAAAAAATAAAATTAAATCTTAGATTTCCAATTTTAAGTCTAATGCATTAATTGAGTGAGTTAAAGATCCTATGGAAATCCTATCTACACCAGTAGAGGAAATATTTTTAACATTCTCTAAGTTAATTCCTCCTGATGCTTCAGTTTCATAAAATTTCCTAGACAATTTGACTGCTTTTTTTAAATTTTTTGAACTCATATTATCTAATAAAATTCTATCAAATTTCAGACCCAATATTTTCTTTAACTGAGATAAATTATCAACCTCAACTGTAATTTTTTTCCCTCCCTTTTTTTTGATGGCTCTTTGAATTAAATTTTCAAAATTTTTTTCAGAACTTATATGGTTATCTTTTATTAAGTATTCATCACTTAAATTAAATCTGTGGTTTGTTCCACCACCTAATTTTACAGCATATTTTTGGATCACTCTAAGATTTGGGATTGTTTTTCTTGTGCAGCATATTTTAGTTTTTTTTCTAACTTTTTTTACAAACATATTTGTTTTCGTTGCTATTCCAGAAATATGGGAAACAAAGTTTAATGCTACTCTCTCGCCGGTTAGAATATTTTTTAGGTTACCATCAATAGTCGCAATTACCTCGCCTTTTCTTATTCGAGATCCATCTTTTTTTTTATTTTTAAAATTTATTTTTTTATCTACTAATTTAAAAGTCTCTTTAGCAAAATCTATCCCACCTAAAATTCCATTTTGGCTACATATCATTTTAACTTTTTTTTTAATGTTTTTGTCAATTAGTTCTGAAGTAATATCACCTGATGGATATAAGTCCTCATTCAAGGCTAATTTACATGAAGATTTTATAAAATTTTTACTTAATTGAATTTTAGACACAGATTTTATCTGCCTATTTCTGCCATTCTCTCTACAGATTTTCTTGCTTTTTGAATTGTCTCAATATCCATTATTAATTCGTTAGTTTCATTTTCTAAACAATCTAATATTTTAGGCAAAGTAATTCGTTTCATATGGGGACAAAGATTACATGGTCTAATAAATTCAACATTTGGATTATCAATTTGAACATTATCGCTCATTGAGCATTCTGTGACCATCATAACTTTTTCTGGTTGATTATCTCTTACATATTTAATCATCCCACTTGTAGATCCTGCAAAATCAGATGCTTGTATTACATCAGGAGGACATTCAGGATGTGCTATTATTTTTATACCTGGATTAGCTTTTCTAATATCATTAATTTCTTGATCATTAAATTGTTCATGTACTTCACAAGTTCCTTTCCAAGAAATAATTTCTATATCAGTTTGTGATGCCACATATTTAGCTAAAAAATCATCAGGTAAAAATATTACTTTTTTTACTCCTAATGATTCTACAATTTTTACTGCATTTGCAGATGTACAACAAATATCAGTTTCAGCTTTAACATCAGCAGATGTATTTACATAAGAAACCACTGGAACACCAGGATATTGTTTTTTGAGATTTCTAACATCATCGCCTGTTATAGACGAAGAGAGTGAACAGCCTGCCATCATATCTGGTAATAAAACTTTTTTTTCAGGACTCATTAATTTTGCAGTTTCAGCCATAAAATGAACTCCACACATTACAATTATATCTGCTTTTGTTTTTGAAGCCTCTACTGCTAACGCTAAAGAATCTGCTGAAAAATCTGAAATGCCATGATAAATTTCTGGTGTTTGATAGTTGTGAGCAAGAATTACTGCGTTCTTCTCTTTCTTTAGTTTATTGATTTTGTAAATATAAGGTGCGTGTGTAGCCCATTCTATATCCGGAATTTTTTTTGATACTCTGTTATAAATTGAGCTTGTTGCTTTTTTTACTTCATTAGTAAATTCCATAAAAAAAACTTATCAACTTGAAATAGAATTGTCATTCATTTAATCTGCCGCATAAGAAGCGGTCATGCTGAAATTGGTAGACAGGCACGGTTGAGGGCCGTGTGGGCTAGCCCTTGAGAGTTCGAGTCTCTCTGACCGCACCAAAAAACCCTAAATTATCTCAAATATTGATTAAATTTATATGAATAATAAGAAGATAGAAATTGATTAATGCCATAAATATTAAATAATTTTTTTCTAAGGAACGTTTTTTAGGTTTTTTATATGGTAAAAAATAGCAAATTATATTCATGAATAAAAAAATTATTTTACATATAGGTCTATACAAAACTGGATCAACATTTATTCAAGAACATTTGGGAAAAGTTGAAGATGATAATTTTCAAATTTTTTTACCTCGAGGAAAATTGGTTGAGCATCTTCTTGATTACTTAGATAATCCAAGAGAAATAATTAGGAATAAAATTTTAGCAATTATAAACGAATGTAAAAATAACGTAATTATAAGTTCTGAAGGAATTTTTGGACACCAATCTAATGGTTTTATTGATGTATTAAAAAGGATGAGATTACTAGAAAGTTTGTTTGATAGACCTAATTATATTATTTTTTTTAGAGAGCCAAGTTCAATAATTTATTCAGGTTTTTTTCAGGGATTAAAAAAAAATTTTGATTTAAAATTTCAAAACTATATTTATAAAAATATTAATGATTTACACAAAACGATTATTAAAGACTTTTCTCAAACAACTAATTACAAGATTTTTGATTATAATAAGATTTTTTATCATTATTTAAATATTAAAGAAAGGGCATTGTTTGTTGAATATGAAAAATTTTTTAAAGAAAAGAATGTAGATGTTTTAAATAATTTTATTGGACTTGATATATTTTTTAATTTTGAGAAAAAAATCAATTTTTCATTAAAAAAATTAATTTATTTAGAATTTTATAATAAGTTTTTTCTGTTTAAATACATTAAAATATTTTGGTTAGCATTAACTAGAGTTTTTTTTAGATTTAAAAAGACAAGAGATCCCTCATCAAGATTAATTGTGTTAATTAATGTTTTAATAAAAATTACACCAAAAATTTATTTAAAGAAGATCGAAGACAAACATCAACATTTATTAGACGAAATTAGAAATTACCACAGTAAAAATTACGAAGACTTTAAAAAAAAATTGTTACAATTAAATAAAATAAAAGATAATGTTGTTTTCAAACTTCATTGAAGCTTCATTGAACTTTATTTTAAGAAAATGAGAGTAGATAACGGAATTCTTTAATAAGGGGCGTTCTGTTGTCCGACCCAAATCAATACATAACATAATATATGACTTTTTTGAAAGGTACATAGTAGAGTACATAGTTAATCTAGGGTTTCTTTATGATGACTTTGTAATTGAAGTTTCTTTCTGATATGTAATTCTCAAGTGAAATTAAATTGGATTATTTTTGTAACTGGATGGATGTCATTCAGAGCAGTTGGGTCAGGTTTGTTTTTGTTTTGGATCTTTACTGAAAATGAGCGTTCGGCACCATCCGAATGGATAGTTCCTTTTGTGGGCGACTTTATTATTGGGATAACTGCTTTATTTTTAGTTTACCACATTATAAAAAAACCAGGCACTATACTATGGGGTCTTTTGCTGTCTTGGAATGTGATTGGTTTGTTAGATTTAATCCACGCAATAAATGTAAGTTTTGCTGCTCCTTATGGACCTATACCAGAAATAGGATTTAATGAATTGACAGTAAGATCTATTTTAATTTTAAATACTTTATTACAGATTTCTTGTATTTACCTATTGTTTCAAAAAGACATAAAAGAATATTTTAAAAAAAGTAAATTTTGAGCTTTGAAGGTATGGTACATAGTCAGTACATAGTAGGTACATAGTCTTTTTAAAAACAATTATCGTTGATAGAGAAAGATAATAAATTATTTAAGGGGCGTTCTGTTGCCAGGTGCCCCGGACCCCGTAACCTAATTAATAAATTAATTAAGCTGCAAGTGCGTAACTTTCGTTAGCATTTATAAATTAGCCCTTCACGGCGGAACAATACCGAACGAAAGAATAACTTTTAGTCATCCGTCGATCCTAATTCACCCCCATAAGTTGAAAATGGTGGAGGTGGTGGGTACTGCCCCCACGTCCGTAATGGTTATTACGAAATTCGTTTATCGTCATAGTTGGAAAACCAACATTAATAATATAAAACCAAATTCAACAGATTCAATAAATTATTCATGAAGTTAACTGACGAACAAATAAAAGAAATAAAAGACCAGCAATCTCAGCAAAATTCAACAAAAAGAGTGACAGCTCCAGAACTTGAAAAAATTCTGTATGATGCAATTCCAATATTAGACCACGGTTTTATTAGAGTTGTTGACTATATGGGCGATGATACCTCAGTAGTTCAATCAGCTAGAGTTTCTTATGGAAAAGGCACAAAAAAAGTTTCAACAGATGCTGGTCTAATAAAATATTTGATGAGACATTGGCACAGCACTCCTTTTGAAATGTGTGAAATAAAATATCATGTAAAGTTACCCATATTTATAGCAAGACAATGGATTAGACACAGAACAGCAAATGTAAATGAATATTCTGCAAGATATTCAATTTTAGATAAAGAATTTTATTTACCTGAGCCGCAACATCTCGCTGCTCAATCACAAAGTAATAGACAAGGTAGAGGTGACATTTTAGATGCAGAAAAAGCAAAAAAAGTTTTGAATTTATTAAAAGGAGATGCTGAACAAACTTATAATAATTATGAAACTATGCTTAATGAAAGATATGATGGATCAACTATTGACGAAAATGCTGTAGGTTTAGCAAGAGAGCTTGCTAGAATGAATTTAACATTAAATACTTATACTCAATGGTATTGGAAAACAGATTTATTAAATCTAATGAATTTTTTGAGGCTTAGAGCAGATAATCATGCACAGTACGAGATTAGAGCTTATGCAGATGCTATGCTCGATACCTTAAAAAAATGGGTACCAATAACTTATGAGGCTTTTATGGATTATAGGGTTGGTGGAACAGAAGTTTCTGCAAAAGGAAAAATTATTATTCAAAAACTTATAAAAGGTGAAAATATTTCTATCGATGATACAGGTTTATCGAAAAGAGAATGGAATGAACTTATGGTCGCCTTTGAACTTAAAGATAAATTGATTTAATCTTTTCAGCAAACTTTAAATAAACTTTGGATATCTCGTGATCTGGTTTACTTTCAACAATAGGTGAACCCAAATCTCCTTGCTTTCCGACTTCAGGGTCGATTGGTATTTCTCCAATGAAATCTTTTTTAAATTCTTCAGCAGTTTTTTTTACGCCACCTTCACCAAAAATTGCATATTTTTTTCCATCATCTCCAATGAAATGACTCATATTATCTATAAGTCCTAATATTTTTACTTTAAGTTTATCAAACATCCTTATTCCTCGCTTTACGTCCTGTAAGGCTATCTCTTGTGGTGTTGATATAATTATTACTCCATCCATATTAATTTCTTGTGCAAAAGTTAGTTGTGTATCGCCAGTTCCTGGCGGCATATCAACAATTAAAAAATCTAAATTTTCCCACAAAACTTTTTGTGTAAAAGTTTTTATCGCAGAAATTACCATCGGACCTCTCCAAATCATTGGTGTTTGTTCATCTGCTAAAAATCCTACAGACATACATTGAATTCCATATTTTGAAATTGGCTTTAATTTTTGCCCATCACTTTCAGGTTTTTCATTTATTGAGAATAATTTTGGCAATGATGGTCCGTATATATCTGCATCAAGCAAACCAACATTTAAGTCCATTTTTTTTAATGCCAAAGCAATATTCGAAGCAAATGTTGACTTTCCAACTCCTCCTTTTGCACTTGAAATTGCAATTGTAAACTTTGTTCCAATAATTCGGTTCCTTTTGAAGGTTTTTGGCTCAGTTTTTGCCTTTGTTGTGTCACTTAAACCTACTTTTTTATTGTCCATAATTTACCATTACCTTGTTTTTACTTATAAAGACACTATATAGAGTGTCGTATTATGAGTGATTTTAGAAATCAAAGCCCATGGGGAACACCTCCAGGTGGAGGTGGTAGTGGAAATGGTGGATTTAGAAAAGGTCCTACTCCTCCAAATATTGACGAAGTTATAAGTAAGCTTCAATCATTAATTAACAGATTCTTGGGCGGCGGCAAAGGCGGCGCTAAGCCAATAATAGTTGGTATTATAATTCTTTTAGTTCTTTGGACTTTAAGCGGTCTTTACAGAGTTTTACCTGATGAACAAGGAGTTGTTTTGAGATTTGGAAAATTTGTTAAAACTACACAACCTGGATTAAATTATCATCTTCCTTTTCCGATTGAAAATGTATTAACCCCTAAAGTTACAAAAGTTAATCGAATGGATATAGGATTTAGGTCAGAAAGAGATAGTGGATTTTCCTCAGGCGGAGTTGCAGATGTTCCAGAAGAAAGTTTAATGTTAACAGGTGATGAAAACATAGTTAACATAGACTTTTCAGTATTTTGGGTAATTAAAGATGCGGGTAATTTTTTATTTAAAATTCAAGATCCAGAAGGAACTGTCAAAGCTGCAGCAGAAACAGCGATGAGAGAGGTTATTGCACGATCTGATATTCAACCAATTCTGACTGAAGGTAGATCTCTTATAGAAGCTGACACTCAAGAAATAATTCAAGAAATTTTAGATGAATACACTAGTGGAATTCAAATCACACAAGTTCAAACTCAAAAAGCCGATCCACCAGACCAGGTTATTGATGCATTTAGAGATGTCCAAGCTGCAAGAGCAGATATGGAAAGGTCTAAGAATGAAGCAGAAGCATATGCTAATGATGTAATTCCAAGAGCACGAGGAGAAGCAGCAAAAATTCTCCAAGCAGCAGAAGCTTATAAAAAAGAAGTTGTTGCTAAGGCAGAAGGAGAAGCAAGTAGATT
>CACKOU010000007.1 GCA_902601895.1 uncultured Pelagibacteraceae bacterium
ACCAATTAAAGTCCAAAATAAGATACTAAATATAGCAAAGAAAAAGGCAGAAGTTAGGAGCCAGAAAGAATAAGTAAAAAAGTTATCTCCAGATTCGATATAAGTTGATACTGCAATAATAGCAACGATTACTCCTTTAGGATTTAAGAATTGAAAAAGAAATGTCTCTATAAATTTCACAGGTTCTAATTTTTCTTTTTGATTTGATGACTTCGAAAATGAGATTCTGTAAGCTAAATATATTAAAAATGCAGAGCCAGTAAAAACTAAAATTTTTTGTATTATTGGGTATAATTTAAAAATATTGATTAACCCGAAATTAACTAAAGATAACATTGAGGTAAAACCAAATATAACACCTAACATTAGAGGTATCGTTTTTTTTACTCCATGATTAAAACCTGAATGTGACGCAACTATATTATTTGGACCAGGTGAACAACTGGTAACAAAAAAAAATAAACTTAATGATAATAGTTCAGGATGCATTTAAGCAATTGGTAATCCATTCTCTGCCTCTTGAGAAGGATGAACTAATGTTACTCTACCCTCTGCATCTATAGCTCCGAGAATTAATACTTGCGAAACAACTCCAGCAATATTTTTTTCTGCAAAATTGCAAACACCAATAACTTGTTTTCCTTTAAGATTCTCTTCATTATAATAATGAGTAATTTGAGCTGATGATTGTTTTATCCCTATCTTTTCTCCAAAATCAACTTCCACAACTAATGAAGGTTTTCTTGCTTTTTCATTTTTTCTTACAGATATAATTGTTCCCAATCTAATATCGACTTTATCAAAGTCTTCATACGTAATTTGTTCTTTCATAAATTTAATATATAATGATTTGTAAATGAGTACAGAAAATAATCCTGATAAAATTTATAAAGATTCGATAAGAATATTGACAGATTTAATTGCTTTCAAAACTATTTCTGGAAATGATAATAATAGTCTCATTAATTATTGTGATGATATTTTAAAAAATTTAGGAGCAACTTCATTTAGAATTTTTGATGGTGATAAAAAAAGAGTTAATCTTTTTGCTTCTTTAAAATCTAAGAATGGAAATGGTAAAAAACCTATTATTCTTTCAGGTCATACAGATGTAGTCCCGGTTTCAAAAGGCTGGTCTACTGATCCATTTGTTGCAACTATAAAAAATGAGAAATTATTTGGGAGAGGTTCTTGTGATATGAAAGGTTTTATTGCATGTGCTCTAGCATATGCTCCTTTATTTAAAGAAAATAATTTAGATAGAGACATTCATTTTTCATTTACATTCGATGAAGAAACCGCATGCATCGGCGCACCATTATTAATAAAAGAATTAAAAAAAAGAGATATTAAAGATGGAATTTGCATTATTGGTGAACCAACCAATATGAAAATCATTGATGCTCATAAAGGTATGAATGAATATACAGTTCACTTTGGAGGTTTAGCAGGTCATAGTTCTAAACCTAGCCAAGGTGTTAATGCAGTTGAATATGCATCGAGGTATGTAAACAAATTACTAGAAATTAGATCAAAACTAAAAGATAGAGCTCCTAAAGATTGTATATTTAATCCACCATATTCTACATTATCAGTTGGTGGAGTTTCGGGTGGTATAGCTCATAATGTTATTGCTGATAAATGTAAAGTTGAATGGGAAACTAGACCTGTGGTCAGAGAAGATGGAGATTTTGTAAATCAAATAATAGACGATTATGTTGATAAAGAATTATTGCCAGAAATGAAAAAAGTTTTTTCAGATGCTTATATTAAAAAAGAAATTATAGGCGAAGTAGTTGGATTTAATAGATTGAACGATTCCGAGGCTTGTGAATTTGTTTCTAGTATAACTGGTGACAATTCAAGAGAAGCTGTTTCGTTTGGAACAGAAGCTGGTCTCTTTCAAGAAGTTGGTATTAGCACTGTAGTTTGTGGACCAGGTTCGATTGAACAGGCTCATAAAATTGATGAATATATAGAACTTAGTGAATTAAAGAAATGTCTAGACTTTTTAAAAGGTGTAAAAGATAAATCTATAAATTAATTCCAACCACCTACAGATTTAACTTCTAGAAATTCAAGTAATCCTTCTTTGCCTGCTTCCCTTCCAATTCCAGAATGTTTAAAACCTCCAAAAGGTGCATCAACTGCAATACCAGCACCATTTACATCAACCATTCCAGATCTAAGTTTTCTGGCAACTCTTTGTACCTTTTCCTTATCTTGAGTTTGAATATAGTTTGTTAATCCATAATCAGTATCATTTGCAATTTTAATTGCCTCTTCTTCAGTTTCAAATGGAATAACAGATAAAACAGGACCAAATATTTCTGTTCTAGCAATTTCCATTTCATTTTTTACATCTGCAAAAACTGTCGGTTTTACATAATAACCATCATTTAATCCGTTTGGTTTTCCAACTCCACCTGCAACTAATTTTGCTCCTTCATCTATTCCTTTTTGAATTAAACCTTGAATTTTATTGAATTGAGTTTCAGAAATTACAGGACCAATATGCTCTCCATTTTTATTTGGATCATCTACTTTAAATTCATTTGCGTATTTTCTCAGTCTTTCTATCGCTTCATTATATATTGATTTTTCAACAAGCATTCTTGTAGGGGCATTACATGATTGTCCTGAATTTCTAAAACATCTAAATGCACCTCTTTCGATTGCTTCAGCATCAGCATCTTCAAATATAATATTTGCACCTTTTCCACCTAGCTCCAAACTTACTCTTTTAAAGTCCTTTGCAGCATTTTGAGAAATTAAAGCCCCTGCTCTTGTAGAGCCGGTGAATGAAATCATATTTACATCTGGATGACTTGTTAATGCATCTCCAGTTATTTCCCCATCTCCATTTACTAAATTAAAAACACCTTTTGGAAATTTTGCTTCATCTATTAACTCAGCTATGATCATTGCCGATAAAGGTGCTAGTTCTGAAGGTTTTAAAATCATAGTACAGCCAGAGGCCAATGCAGGAATGACTTTTAAAGTAACTTGATTTATTGGCCAGTTCCATGGTGTTATTAATGCGCACACACCTTTAGGCTCGTATATTATTCTTTGATTTTTTGCATGATCTCCTAAAGGTTTTTCGAATTCAAATTCTTTTAGATAACGAATAAAAGATTTTGTATGACTCGCGCCAGTTCCTGTTTGTAGTTTTGACGCAAAGTCTTTTGGCGCTCCCATCTCTTGAATAATTGCATCTGTTATATCATTCCATCTTTTTTTATATAATGAATAAAATACTTCTAATAATGACAATCTTTCTTCTTTAGAGGTAAATCCCCAAGTTTTAAAAGCTTCTTTCGCTGCTAAAACTGCATCATTGATGTCCTCCTTACTACCTAAAGAAATTACTGCACAATTTTTTTCTGTTGCTGGATTTATGACCTCAATATCTTTTGGGTTTTTTGGGGGAACCCATGAACCATTAATATAAAAATTTCTTTTCTCAATCATGCACGCAAATTATCCTTTCTTCATGATTTTGCAAATAAATTTGTTAATTCATAAACAATTGTTGCTGCAGCTAGAGAGGTTACTTCTGCATGGTCATAAGCAGGCGCAACTTCAACTACATCTGCAGAAATCAAATTTAAACCTGATAAACCCCTGAGGACGTTTACCATTTCTCTTGTGGTCATTCCTGCAATTTCTGGTGTTCCTGTGCCTGGTGCGAATGCAGGATCTAATACATCAATATCAATAGACAAATATAATGCATTATCACCTACTCTATTTTTTATTCTTTCAACAATTTTATCAATTCCTTCTTTTTGAAATTCATCACAATGAATAATTTTAAATCCAAAGCTTTCATCATTTTTTATATCATCTCTGCTATAAAGTGGACCTCTTATACCTACATGCATAGAGGCGTCATCTAAAAATAAATTTTCCTCACGAGCTCTTCTAAATGGAGTGCCATGCGTATATGGTGCTCCAAAGTATGTATCCCAGGTATCTAAATGGGCATCAAAATGAACAAGTGATACGGGTCCATTATTCTTTTTATTAGCTGCTCTAAGTAAAGGCACAGCAATTGTGTGATCTCCTCCAAGGCTTATTATTCCTCCAACTTTATTTAATAAATCGGTTGCTCCTACTTCAATTTGTTTGATGGCTTCATTAATATTAAATGGATTGCAAGTAATGTCACCTGCATCTGCAACTTGTTGTACTTTGAATGGTTCTACATCATAATTAGGATGATAATTAGTCCTTAAATGTCTAGATGCTTGTCTAATACTTTGTGGGCCAAATCTTGCACCTGGTCTATAACTTGTTCCTGAATCAAATGGAACTCCGACGATAGCAACATCACAACTTTCTACATCTCTTAGCTCAGGTAATCTTGCAAATGTAGAAGGGCCCGCATATCTTGGCACTTCTGTGCCGCTAACAGGCTGAATAGGTTTTTTAGACTTTGTCATTTTAGTAATAAAAATATTATTAGAATGATCCAGAAAAAGGGATAATAGAAATATATGTATTTTTTTGCAAACATCTTAGGCACTGACTCATGATCTCTATTAATTTTTTTTTTTCTTTTTCTTTTTTTCATTAAATAAATCCTATCACATTCATATTATATCTAATATCATCAAAATTATTAAAATGAGATATATTATATTAATATTTATATTATTTTTTAACTTTTCTTATGTAAATGCAGATGCGATATATAATTTAATTAAAATCCCAAATTTAGAAGTTCATAAAGTTGATGATGTTAATGGTATCAAATATTTGGTATCGAAAAGAGGTTTTGTAATTGGTGATACAAATAATATTAAATGTAACGGCATAAATAATAGTGATTTGGATCGTGAATTTAATACAATTCAAAATAATCTGAGTGATTATAACTCAAATTTCTTAAGGAAAATAAATTTGAAATTTGTAGTTCTATGCAAAAACTTACAAATTTCAGGCATTAATACAGGAGGTATACCAGATAATAAATTCAGAACTTTAATCTTAGACTTAACATTTGACCGAAATTATTTTGAAAGAATGATCCATCATGAAATATTTCATATGATTGACAAAAGTTTTCCAGAGCTTTTTAAAAAAAATAAATGGAGCAAACTTAATAATAAAGATTTTTCTTACGCATCATGTTCTACATGCACTGATTTATTAGGTTTAGATTTAGAAATTACGAAAGGCTTTTTAACAGAATATTCAATGAGCACAGCTGAAGAAGATATGGCTGAAATTTATTCATTATTAAAAACAAACTTTAAAGAAATAGATTTATTAATTAAAAAAGATAATATTTTAACTAAGAAAAAAAATTTCTTAATTGATGGTCTTAAAGAAATAGATGAAAAGTTTATTTTTTGAATGATAAAAAAAATTAAACCATCGCTATCTGAAAAAATATTATTTATTTTTCTTATTCTGCTTATTATTTTAACTTTAGGTTCATTTTATATATTAAGTAATAAATGTCTTTTTGTAAAAAAAATCGATTTAAATAACATTGATTTTAAAGATAAGCAGAATATTGCAATTATGGAGGTTGAATGCGGTAACGTTCTAATAGAATTAGATCCTAAAATTGCACCTAAAGCTGTTAATCGATTTAAGAAGTTAATAAATAGAGGTTCCTATAATGGTTCAACTTTTTATCGAGTAATAGAAAATACTTTAATACAAGCTGGAGATATTGAATATGGAAATGTATCTAATCTAAATTATTCTAAAGTAGGAACTGGTAAGTCTGGTTTAGGAACAATTAAATCTGAGCTTAGTAGTAATTTTTTATTTAATGCTGGTTCTGTTGCTTTTGCTAGGAAAGATCAATTCGACACAGAAGATAGTGAATTTTTTATTACTTTAATAGATATACCAATATATCAAGGTGAATATACTCCAATTGGAAGAGTAATTGCAGGGATGGACTCTTTAAAAAAAATTAAAGCGGGAAATAAATCAACTTATGTATTAAAGCCTGATTATATTAAAAATCTAAAGTTATTAGTTAACTAGAGGTTTTCCAGTAGATAATGTGTGTTTAATTCTATCTTGGGTTTTACTTGTCTCAATTAATTTCATGAAAGCATCTAACTCTAATTTAAACAACTGATCTTCTGTAAGCGTTTTATCTATAGTTGTATCACCACCACTTAAAACATTTGCTAGCTCTGTTCCAACCATCATTCCATGATCTAATATAATTTTATCGTTATACAGTTTTTCTAACATTCCAACCATTTTGTCTTTTAAAGATTTGCCAGATAAATTAAATGTGCATTCTTTTGGAGGAGTAAATTCTTTATTTTGATCCAAAATTTTTCTTGCTTCATTTAATAGACTATTTCTGCTCATAATTTTTTTATTTTCAGGGATTAAATACTTTAGAGGTTCGGCTTCTACTGGAGATGTTGCAGTTTTTGCATAACCAATGATGTCAAAAACTTTTAAAGGTGCAAAATCTGGGTCATTTTTTGCCTCTTCTGTTTGAGACCATCTCCATAACATTTCTTTACATCCTCCTCCAGCTGGAACTAAACCAACCAATGTTTCAACTAATCCAACAACAATATTTGTATGCGAAGCAACAAAGTTACTTTGAACTAAAACTTCAAAACCCCCTCCAAGTGTAAGACCTGATGGTGCTGAAACTACTGGAAATTTTGAGTATTTTAAGTGTTTGCATGTTTCTTGAAAATAACCGACAAATTTTTCTATTGATTTAAAGTCACCTTTATCTGCAAAATTCATAGTATATGTTAAATTAACACCAGCAGAAAACTGCATACTTTCATTAATAATTATCAATGGTTTGTCTGTAGCATTTTTTAAAGAGTCCATTGAGTCATAATCCAAAGCGTTTGCTTTAGTTGTAAATTCGACAATGTTAAATTCAGGAAATCTGTAAATTTCAGCAGAATTATTTTTATCAAGTTTAAGGGCTCTTGGTTTAATTTTTCCTAAAGTTTCAATTTCAGTATATTGTTGTCTCTCACCATAAAAATTTTCATCTTTGGATTTTGATAAATTTTCTAAAAATTTATTACCCTCAAAATTATCAATTTTTTGAAAAAAATTATTTACTCCAATTTCTTTTAACATTTCAAAAGGCCCTCTAGACCAATTGAAGCCAAGTCTCATTGCTTCATCAATGTCGTTAAATTTATCTGTAATGCCTGGAACTAATGAAGAAGAATATTTTATTATTTTAGAAATTACTGACCAAGCATAATCTCCATATTTATCTCCACGATTAATTAATTTTTTTAAATCAACTTTTTCAGATTTAATATCTATTTTTTTTGAAGGAGAATATTCCCCAGTTTCAAGATTGATGGCCTCTAAAATTTTCTTACCACCCTCTTTATTCATTCTATAAAATCCACCTTTTCCTTTTCGACCAGTATATCCAGTCTCAATTAATTTTTTTACAAGTGGCATTTCTCTTGCTACAGGTTGAAATGGATCACTTTCAGGTAACTCTTTAATAAAACTTTTCAATACATCTGCCATTAAATCAATACCAATTAGGTCATACAATCCAAATACTCCAGTTTTAGGTATACCCATTGGTCTGCCAAAGACAGCATCAGCCTCTTCTATACTAAGTTTCATATTAAATGCTTCGGTCATTGCAATTTGCATTGCGTAAACTCCAATTCTATTACCTAAAAATCCTGGAGTGTCATTACAGATAATTGCACCTTTACCTAAGTCTATTTCACAAAAGTCTTTTAACAGTTTAACTTTATCTAAATCACTTTCATTACTTTTTACTATTTCAAGTAAATCCATGTATCTAACAGGATTAAAAAAGTGAGTTATGCAGAAATCCTTTTTGTCTTGATCAGATAATTTTTCTGATAGAACACTTATTGGAATAGATGAGGTATTAGATGAAACAACAGACTCTTTTTTTCTATGTTTAAAAATTTTTTCGTAAATATTATGTTTTATATCTATTCTTTCTACAACAGCTTCTACAATCCAATCTGCATTCGAAACCACATCAAAATTTTCTTCAATGTTTCCTACATGTATATTATCTAATTTTGATTTATCTATTAACAAAGGAGGTCTAGATTTTCCTATTCTCTCTTTAGCCTTTTGACTAATTTCAGTAGTTAAATCCAACAAAGTAACAGGAACATTTGCGTTACATAAATGTGCAGCTATACCACTCCCCATTGTTCCAGAACCAATTACAACTACATTATTTATTTTCATAAAGAAGATTTCTTATATTAAATTGAGACTGAGTAGGAAATAAAATAAATGTCATAACTACTGCTGTAAACTTGCTAATTCATCAATATTAATATGACACCTAATAGCGTTACCATTTTCATCTATTTGCCATGGTGGAAGCTCTAAATTACAAATATCGCCTATTTTCCTAGGGCATCTTCCTTGAAAAGAACAGCCTTTCTCAGGGGGTTTTTCCTCTACTATATCCTCAGCCACTAATTTTGGTTTTATATCTGGATCTGGTTCCAAAACAGCACCTAATAATACTTCAGTATAAGGATGAGATGGAAATTTGTAGACATTTTGTGAAGGACCAATTTCACATAATCTTCCTTGATATAAAACTGCAACTCTATCACTAATTGCTCTAACAACAGCCAAATCATGAGAAACAAATACATAGGTTGTTCCTAGATCTTCTTTTAATTGTTGTAATAAGTTTAAAACAGCTGCTTGAACCGAAACATCTAAAGCTGATGTAACCTCATCGCACAAAATTATATCTGGCTTAGCAGCAAATGCTCTTGCAACTGCAACTCTTTGTTTCTCACCACCTGATAATTGTCTCGGGTATCTTGACATATAAAATTCTCCTAACCTTACTTTTTTTAGTAGATCGATTATATTTTTTTTTAATTCTTCTCCTGATAAATTAAAATACAACTTTAAAGGTTGAGAAAGTATTTGCTCAACTGTATGGTTTGGATTTAATGACTCGTCCGGATTTTGAAATATGAGTTGTATTGCTCGCAGATCATTTGGATTTCTCATTTTTAAATCAGAAGATAATATACGATCATTTTCAAATTTAATTTGGCCATCTTTTGTTTTGAGTAAACCTGCAATTGATTTTAAGATAGTAGATTTACCACTTCCAGACTCACCAACCAGTGCAATAGTCTCTCCTTTTTTTATATCTATATTTATATCTTTAACTGTTGGGTTTTGATCAGAGATTTTATTTAATAATTGATCAAAAAATTTCTGCTTTGCATAACTAATTGAAACATCTTTTAATTTTAAAACTTCAATTGCTTCACTATTATTTGATTTTTTTGTTATTGAAGTTTGTAAATTATTATTTTGATTTATTAATTCTTTATGATTAAAACATCTGACATTGGTATCTAATTCTTTAATATGTTCCAGATCTGGTGAATTTTTTTTACAATGATCAGTTGCTAAATTACATCTATCATAAAAACTACAACCTTCATTTATACTTCCAGGCTGAGGTTGGGTTCCTGGCATAGAAGCTGGAAGTCCAGCTAGTGAGAGTTTAGGTATCGATTTTAACAATCCATAAGTATAAGGATGAATAGGTTCCTTTAATATTTTTCTTGCTGGTCCTTCTAAAACAATTTCTCCCGCATACATTACAACTATTCTATCACTGACTTGTGCTATAGCTCCAAGGTCATGACTAACATAGATCATAGATGTTCCAGTATCTTTTGCTATAAATCTTAATAGTTCTAATACATGCGCTTGTGTTGTAACGTCTAATCCAGTAGTTGGCTCATCTAATAAAAGTAAATCTGGTTTTCCAGCCAATGCCATTGCGACAGCTACTCTTTGTTGCTGCCCTCCAGAAAGCTCGTGTGGATAACGAAAAGCCATAGTTTCTGGTGAAGGAAGTCTAACTTTATTTAGTAACTCCGAAATTTTTTTATCTCTCTCTGTTTTATTTAGATCTGTATGTAATCTTAATGCTTCATCAATTTGGTATCCAATTTTTAAATTAGGTGTTAGCGCTTGTCCTGCATTTTGAGGTATCATGGCTATTTTTCTACCTCTAATTTTTTCTAGCTGTCTACTGCTCATCTTCAATAAATCCTTAGATTTAAAGAGGCATTCACCTTTAAGAGGAAATAAGCCTTGTTTTATATAGCCCATCATTGCAAGTGCTAATGTGCTTTTTCCAGAACCCGACTCTCCTACGATCCCTACAGTCTCTCCTTTCTTAATGTTGGTTGAAACATTTCTAAGTATTGAAATTTGTTTGCCCTGTTGACTATTAAATCCAATTGATAAATTTTTAACACTTTCAATTATTTCGCTCATTTAAACAGGTGCCTTTGTTGAACGATCAATTCCTAAAGCTTTTGCAAATGCATCAGCTGTTAAATTTATTCCAATAATTAACGAACTTAATCCTACTATTGGAGCAATTACAGACCAGTATGCAAACGACATCAATCCTCTAGCATTGGATATCATCAAACCCCAATCAGGTGTTGGAGGACTGACACCAAAACCTAAGAATGACAATGAGCTAAATCCTAATAACATCCAAGACCATCTCATTGCTCCTTCTACTAATATAGCATCTCTAACATTAGGAATAATTTCATTCCAAATAATAGACATGTTGCTATGACCTCTAGCTCTGGCTGAAACTATAAAGTCTTTAGCAATAACATCATGAGTAGCAGCTCTAGCAACTCTTACTATTCCTTTACCATAAAAAAAACCTAGTGCAGGAATTAAAACCTCTGTTGATGTTCCTAAAAGAGAAACAATTAATAACATTGCAAGTATCCAAGGGATAGAAAGAAACGCATCAACAACTCTCATTACAACATCATCAATTTTACCTCCAACTAAACCACAAAAAATTCCAAGTAAACCTCCCCACAGAAGAGCTATAAGTGATCCAAAGAAAGTTACCGTAAGAGCTGTTCGCCCTCCAAGTATTGTTCTTGTAAAAACATCTCTACCCAAACTATCTGTTCCAAACCAATGTTCAGCTGAGGGTGCAAGTAACATGGTATTTGGGCTAATAGCTTTATAATCGTATGGTGCAATGTAAGGGCTTATTAATGCTAAGACTATATGAAATAAAACAATTGTAAGTCCAATTAATCCAGAAGGCTTGGAGGCCATAGTTTTTAAAATCTCAAAAGCCTTCTCTAGCTTATTTTTTTGTTTATCCTCTGTAATTAAATTACTCTCCATTTTATTTTCTTATCTGTAAACTTTTTAATCTTGGATTAAGCATTAGTGTCATTAAATCTGCTATTAAATTTATTCCCACATAGATTGATGCCAATATTATTGCTAACGCTTGAACAACAGGTAAATCTCTATTTGATATAGACTCAATTACCAGTCTGCCTAAACCTGGATAATTAAAAACAACTTCTGTAACAACAACACCTCCTAGCAACCAAGCAATTGTTAGTGCTACTACATTTATTGCTGGCAATAATGCATTTGGCAATACATGTCTAAATACCATTTTCCAATATGGAACACCTTTTAAAATTGCCATTTGCACATAATCACTAGCCATAACTTGAATTACACTTGAACGTACCATTCTTGCCATGTGTGCAGTCATAATCATTGAAATTGCAACAACAGGTAAAATTATATTTGAGAGTAATTCATAAAAAGTTGCATCCGATGGTATAATCACAATGCCTGGTAGCCAACCAAGCCAAATTGCAACAATTAAAATAAGCAAAGTAGCACTAATAAACTCAGGAATAGTCATTGAAAAAATTGTGATAGTTGAGATCATAATATCTGGAAGCTTATCTCTCCAAAGAGCAGTTATTATTCCTAATACGATTGCTAAAGGAATTCCTATAAGTATTGAAACAGAGGCTAAAACTAAAGAGTTTTTAACTCTTGGACCTAGTACTTCATTAATTGGCATTTCACCACTTAAAGAGTAACCAAAATCACCTCGTACAACATTTGATGCCCAGTCCAAGTATCTTTCATAAGCAGGAACATCTAGACCAAGTCTTTTTATGCAAGCATCAAGAGCTGCTCCATAAGCTTCTCTCTCTAAATATGTTGTGCATGCATCCCCAGGTAAAACTTCAACACCTACAAATGTAATCAATGAAACTATAAATAAAGTGATAAGTCCTAGTCCAATTCTTTTTAAAATTAATAAAAGCATAAGATTAAATAGAACTTTTTAACAAAAATAAATTAAATAGAAATAAAATAAAGGCCGCTAGTATGCGGCCTTTATCTAAATACTTTTAATCAACTTTAACTTTATGCCACTGTATAGAAAAGTGGTCTACAGCATCAAGGTTTTTAACTTTTGATGAAGTAACTACAAGTCTAGATACATGGTATGGGATCATTGTTCCACTTTGTTCCCATAAAGTCATTTGAGCATTTTGATATGCTTTCTTTCTTTTATTGAAATCTAACTCACTTCTAGCATCAGCTAAATTTTTATCAAAGTCAGCATTTTTGAAATAAGACTCATTCCATTTAGCTCCACTATGATACGCTTCATGCAAGATTGTATCTGCTGGTCTTTGGTTCCAACGTGTCATTGAAACTGGTTTTTTCATCCATACTTCATTCCAATAACCTTTAGATGGTACCATTTCAATGTTGACTTTAATTCCAGCTTTTGCAACTTGCTGCTGAACGACTTCTGCAATTGTAGGCCAAGTTGGTTCTAATGTTGCTGGGTAAACAGTCAATTCAATTCCATTTGGATATCCTGCTTCTCTTAATAAATTTTTTGCTTTACTAATATTTTGAGGACAATTCATTTGTAAACGATATTGATCAGATGGCATTACAGGTGTATCACAAGATACAGTTGCTGCACCACCCATAACTAGATCTACAAGCTCTTGTCTATCAACTGCTAACCTAAAAGCTTTTCTCACTTTAGGATTATCAAATGGAGCAGTATCAGTTCTCATAACCACACCTCTCCAGTTTCCAGTGGGAATTACAGTTGTTGTAAATTTAGAATTACTGTCAAATATCTTTTTTTGATTGAAAGGAACATATCTATTCATATCAATTTGACCCGTTAAAAGAGCTTGAATTCTTGCTTGAGCATCTGGTATCGCAATGACATGAACTTCTGCAACTCCTGGTGCACCTTCCCAGTAATCTGGGTTAGCTTTTAGAATTGTAGTTCCTTCTGGATCAAATTTATCAACCATGAATGGTCCAGTACCAACTCCAGTTTGACCTATAGTATCTCCTGATCCTTCAGGTATCATTCTTAATCTGTAGTCAGTTAACAATAATGGAAAGTCAGCAAATGAAGTTGATAACTTCATTTTAACAGTATGCTGATCAACTACCTCAATATCTTCAACTACATTTAAACTTTTTCTCACAGGAGATCCAATATCAGGATCTTTAGCTCTCATTAAAGAATATTTTACATCTGGAGCATCAAATGCTGATCCATCGTGGAAATATATTCCTTTTCTTAAATTAAATGTCCATTCAGTTGCATCAGAATTAGCACTCCAATCAGTTGATAATGAAGGTGATGGCACACCGTTCATATCAGGTCTTACTAATCTATTTTGTGTTTTGATGACAACTTGAAATAAACGCCCTTTAGTTATGGCATCTAAGTTAGTATCTTTTCCAAATCCAAGATCATGTGATACTTTAAATACTCCACTTGATGCATTGGCAATAGAAAAAGATAATATCAGAGACATAAAAGTCACTGAAAAAACTTTAAGTATGTTTTTCATAAGTTCCCTCTTTTTCTTTAGTTGTTTAAATAATCAAAAAGATAACAATTCCAGAACTAGATAACAACATGCAAAATGTAATGATTCATCTACTAATTGAATAGATATTTTAATTAATATACACTTTTTCTATATTTATAAATGCAAAACGAATTAAACAAAGTCAGATTTTCAGTAAAACCTTTAAAATCCAATGATAATAAAGTTGTTGAACTAGCACGAACTGTCGGAATACATCCTCTAGCGTATCAAGAACTTCCTTACGATCCAGAGTATTCTTTTTATGCTGGAAGATTAAATCCAGAAGTGCTTTCACATGCAACAGCTGATGAAATGTATTGGAAAGTAAGACAAGAAGTAATATTTCGTCATACTGGAGAACATCCGTACGAAATATCTGGTCCTGATGCAGAAAAACTTTTACAAAAAATATTCACAAGAGATATCTCAAAAGTAAAAGTAGGAAGGTGCTCTTACCAATTCGCTTGTTACAACGATGGAGGCATGCTTACAGATGGAGTTTTACTAAAACTTGAAGAAAATAAATTCTGGTTTGTTCAAGCTGATGGTGATCTTTTTTCGTGGTATAAAGCGCACACTGATAATCTTAATGTAAAAATATCTGACCCTGACGTTTGGGTAAGTCAAATTCAAGGACCAAAATCTATGGATCTTTTAAAAGTTTTAAGTAAAGAAACTTTTCCTGAGAATTGGAAATATTTTGATTGGAAAGAAATAACTATACTAAATGAAAAGTTAATCATAAGTAGATCGGGTTTTAGTAATGAACTTGGTTGGGAAATTTATTTTAGAAAAAATAATAATACTGAAAAAGTTGGGGATTACATACTTGAGGAAGGAAAAAAAATGGGAATGATACTTACAGGGACCCCTGGTTTCAGATGTAAAAGAATAGAATCTGGATTATTATCAGCTGGGCAAGACTTTAACCATGAAACAAATCCATATGATGTCGGGTTAGGTAAGTATGTCGATTTAAAAAAAAATTATTTTATTGGAAAATCAGCATTGATGACTGCCGATAAAGAAAAAAGATGTTGGGGAATACGAGTAGAAAATGGAACAGGTTTAAAAGGAACTTACATAAAATTTAATAATGAAGTAATTGGAAAAATTACATCAAGTACCTGGTCTCCTTTTCAAAAATGTGGTGTTGGAATAGTTTTAATGAATTCTACAAAACATAAACCAGGATTAATAGTGGATGTTAGTTGCAATGATAATAAAATTCATAAAGGTGTGATATGCTCCTTACCAATGTATGACTTTAAAAATGAAATTGTAAGAGGTTTAAAAATCGATATTCCAACAGGTCCTTCTCCGTGGTCAGGAATAAAAAAATAATAATAGCAATTGGTGGTGGTGGATTTACACATTCTTCTGATGAAGACTTGGATGAATATGTTATAAATCAAGTTAATAAATTAAATATCAATATCGGTTTTTTACCTACAGCTAGCAATGATAATCAAGAAAAGACTGATCTTTTTTATAAAAGATTTAAATCGCAAAAATTCAAATTATCTCATTTTAATCTCTGTTCAAGTGTGGAAGGTTTTAATGAATGGGTGTTAAACAAAGATATAATTTATGTAGGAGGTGGCAATACCTCTGAAATGATTAATATTTGGAAGAGACATGATCTTATCAAAGTATTTAAAGATGCATATGAAAAAGGAATAATTCTGAGTGGAATAAGTGCAGGTGCTGCCTGTTGGTTTGATTGGATATTGTCAGACTCAGTCAATAAAGAGCTAAGTCCATTAAAAGGAATAAATTTTTTAAATGGAAGTTGTACACCGCATTCTTCAGATAATATTCGACTTCGACAATTTATTTCAGAAATTAAAGATGGAAATTTACCAGATGGAATAGCTATTGATGATGGTGTAGCTGTGCTTTTTATTGACGGAGTTCCTTCAGAGGTTTATTCTTCAAGAATTAATCATGACGCTTATTATGTGACTAGACATGATAAGATAAGTTTAAAAACATATATAAAAAATTTAAATGGATAACATTAAAGCCAGTAAAAAAATTTTTAGCATTGAAGACGCAAAAAAACTATCAAAGAAAAGGTTGCCAAAGATAGTTTATGATTTTATTGACGGTGCATCTGGAGATGAAAAATTATCAGAAATTAATAGTTTTGCTTTAGATCAAATACGTCTTGAGCCAAGAGTTCTAAGAAATATAGAGGAAAGAAAACTAAAAAAAAATATTCTTGGATTTAATTATGATTATCCTTTTGGTTTTGCCCCAATGGGCATGACAAATCTTTCATGGCCGGGCGCAGACTCAATGCTGGCAAAAGAGAGTGCAAGAAATAATATACCAACCTGTGTATCAATGGCTTCAACAACTACCTTAGAAAAAATGTATGAGCTTTCAGAAGGTCATTCATGGCTTCAACTTTATATTTTTCAGGATGAAGCTTTTGTCATGGAATTGCTTGATAGAGCAGAAAAAACTGGTTATGAAGTTGCTATACTTACTGTTGATGTTCCAGTTTTATCAAGAAGAACTAGAGATGATAAAAATGGATTTTCATATCCATTTAAAATAGGACCTAAACAATTTTTTGATTTTGCAACTCATCCTGTTTGGTCAATATCTACATTGCTTAATGGAATACCAAAGCCAATGAATTACGAGACTTCAAAAAGTGGAAAAGGTATTTTTAAAAGAAAAGAAAGTAGAGGAAAAACAGATTGGGAAACTCTAAAAAGAGTAAGAAATAAATGGAAAGGTAAATTAATTGTAAAAGGTGTTATGTCATCAGATGATGCAGTTAAAATTAAAGAAATGGGCGCTGATGCTATCCAAGTTTCAAATCATGGAGGTAGACAATTAGATAGTGCCTCAGCAGCAATAAATATTTTACCTTTTATTAGGGAAGCAGTAGGGAATAATTTTCCAATTATATTTGATAGTGGAATAAGAAGTGGGAGCGATATTGTAAGATCATTAGCTTTAGGAGCAGATTTTTCAATGATTGGAAGGCCTGTAATGTATGCAATGGGAGCTGATGGAGCTAGCGGGCTAAGAAGAATTGTAGATATAATTAAAGAAGAAACTAGCACAACGCTAGGTTTGGTTGGATTAAATGATATTAATGATGTTTCTTCTGATATAATTGAACAGAAACTATTTATGAATACAACTTACTAATATGGAAAAAAAAATAAGAGGTGGAGCATTAATTGCAAGAGCATTAAAAGATAAAGGTATTAATAAAGTTTTTACTCTATCTGGTGGATTTTGTAATCCTGCAATTGAAGGTTTCATGGAATGTCAAATTGATGTAGTTAATTGTCCTCATGAACAAATAGCTGGACACTTAGCAGATGGACACACAAGAATTACAAGAAAGCCATCTGTATGTTTAGTTGGTCCAGAAGGTTTTGCAAATGCAGTACCATCAATGATGGAAGCATGGGGAGAAAGAACACCAATAATTTATATAACTGGATCAAGTAGTTTAAAAAGACAAGGGTCAGGTGGCTTTAAAGAAATTGATGATGTTTCAATAGCTGCTCCTCTTACAAAATATAGTGCAAGCATTACAGATGGAACAAGAATTAGAGAATTTGTTGATAAAGCTTACAGAATTGCAACGAATGGATATCCTGGAGCTGTTCATCTAAGTTTGCCAGTAGATATAATGTTTTCTTCATTTGAAGAAAATGTTGGACTGGAAGAAAGACCATTTTCACATAAAGCAAAGCCAGTCGCTAAGGCATGGCCAGATCCAAATGCTCTATCAAAAATACTTGAGTTAACATGTAATGCAAAAAAACCTGTCATAATTGGAGGACATGGTGTTTGGTGGTCAAACTCAGAAAAAAATTTAGAGACTGCTGGTGAAAGTTTAAATATTCCAGTTTTTAATGTGCCTTACCATCAAAAACTTTTAGGAGAAGAGGCAAATGCATATATGGGTTTAGCAGATATTCACCAATATCCACCCTCGGAGTTTGCATTAAATAATTCAGACTTAGTTTTGATGATTGGTGCAAGATTAGATAACCAAATGAATTTTGGTAACCCCCCTTTCATTGCAAAAACAACAACTTTAGTTTGTATTAACGGTTCCCATGAAGAAATTGAGTTTAATAGAGCAGCTGATCATAACCTTTTATGTGATCCAGGAGTATTTTTGGATACTCTATGTAACTTAAAGAAAAATAATAAATGGAATTTAGGAAATAGTTGGTTTCAAGATAATAAAAATAAAAAGAAAGATTGGGTAGATAAATCTTTAAATGAATTAAAGATTGAAGCGGATAAAGCAAAAAAAAATGGTGAGAAAATTCATCCACTGCAATTAGCGTTAGACGTTCAAGACGTAATGGATGAAAAAGATTGGCTTATAATTGATGGAGGAAATACTCATTTCTGGTCGGAGATCGCAATAAATTTAGCTGGAGCTCAAGGAAAAAAATTGGGTGGAATTTTACATCCAGGCACATTTAGTATGCTGGGTGTTGGTGTATCATTTGCATTATCTGCAAAAAATAATAACCCTAAATCGAATGTAATTTTAATTAGTGGAGATGGTGCCTTTTTATCTGGAGGCATGTCTATAGAAACTGCATTTTTTGAAAAGAAACCAATCGTTGTTGTTATTGATAATAATGGTGGCTTAGCATCAATTGGGCAACAACAAGAAAGATTATTTGAAAGCGGAAAAAGAGTTGCAACAGACTTTAGAGATATACCTTTCCACAGCATATTTGAAGGCTTTGGAGGTCATGGAGAATTAGTAACGAAAAGAGAAGAATTGGGTCCAGCACTAAAAAGGGCTATTGCAAGCGGTAAAACTGCTTGCGTAAATGTAAAAGCTAAACCTGTATTAAGTCCAATTGTTGCTGCTGTGGCGAGCAAGAGAGAAAAATCATCAATAGAGTAAAATGACAAAATTTAGCTCACATTTATTGAATGGTTCTGATGGAACTCATGCAAGTAATGTCAAAGTAAAGATTTATCAAATACAATCCTCAAAATTAAAAAAGCTTTTTTTGAATACAAAGACGGATGGAAATGGTAGGATTAATCAACAATTCAATCTTAGCAAAAAAGATTGTAAATGCGATTATGAAATGATTTGTGATATTAAAAGATACTTTAAAAAGAAAAAAATTGTGGGTGAAATAGTTATAAGATTTAAAATGACTGATAATAAAAAAAATTATCATTTGCCAATAATAATTTCTCCTAACAGCTATACAGTATGGTGGTCTAAATAATATATGGCTTCATTGATACAAAGTAAAATAAGTACAAAACTAAATATGTCTAGGAGAATAAGAAGAACTCCTTACACCAAGAGAGTTGAAGAGTGTGGTGTAACTGATTTTACTGTTGTAAATCATATGCTTTTACCAAAAAGATTTCAGAAATCTGTTGAAGATGATTATTGGCATTTAAATGAACATGTTCAGTTATGGGATGTGTCTTGTCAAAGACAAGTTCAGATATCGGGTCCAGATGCTAGCTTATTAGTTCAAAAAATGACACCAAGATCATTAAAAAATATGGAAACTGGAAAATGTTTTTATATTCCTATGATTGATGAAAATGCTGGAATGATAAATGATCCAGTATTGTTAAAATTAGATGACGATATGTTTTGGATTTCTATAGCAGACTCAGATGTATTGCTATGGGCAAAAGGTATAGCAGTTGGTTTAAATTTGAATGTAAATATAACTGAACCGGATGTATATCCTCTTGCGGTACAAGGTCCAAAGTCTGAAGATTTGATGGCATCAATATTTGGAGAAGATATTAGAAAATTAAAATTTTTTAATTTTAGAATATTTGATTTTTTAGGAACAAAACAGGTTATTGCAAGATCGGGATATAGCAAACAAGATGGATTTGAAATTTATTTTAAATGCTTTGAAGATTACTTCGACAAAAATGAAATGGGAGAAAAAATTTGGGATATAATATGGAAAGCTGGTAAAGAATTTAATATTGCGCCGGGATGCCCAAATTTAATTGACAGAATAGAAGCAGGATTAATGTCGTATGGAAATGATTTTACAAAAGAAAACAATCCAATTGAATGTAACTTAGAAAAATATTGTAATAACGAAAGTGATCATGATTTCATTGGAAAAAATGCTTTAGAAAATATTAAGAAACAAGGTGTAAAACAAAAATTAAAAGGAGTATTGTTTGATGGTGTAGATTGTCCTCCATGTTCAATTCCTTTTCCGCTATATTCAAAAGATAAGAGATTAATTGGTAAAATTACATCAGGGATTTATTCTCCAAGATTCAAAAAAAATATTGGTTTATCAATGATTTTAAATGAATTTTGTAAAATAGGGTCAGAAGTTTTAGTGCACACTCCGGATAATAAATTAAGAAAAGGAATTGTGTCCTCTTTACCATTTTCAAAATAATAATTAGTGGGTATAAGACTTATATGAAAAGAGCAGTAATAGCAGGATATTCAAGATCACCTTTTACTATGGCAAGAAAAGGTGAATTAGTTGATGTTAAGCCTGTAAATATGTTTGCCGAAGTTGTTAAAAATCTTGTGTCTAAAACTAAAGTAAATCCTGCTGATATAGAAGATATTGTTGTTGGGTGTGCTTTCCAGGTTGGAGAGCAGAGTTTTAATATTGGGAAACTCACAACATTTTTGTCTGGAATGGAAATACATACATCAGGAATGACCGTTGATAGATGGTGCGGTTCATCTATGGAAGCTATTCATGTTGCAGCCGGTAAAATAGCAATGGGCGCAGGTAAAGTTTTTGTATGCGGAGGTGTTGAAAGTATGACTAGAGTTACAACTGGCTTTGAACCAATACCCTATCCTTACACAGATAAAGAAAATCCAAATGTTTATTTTTCAATGGGTATAACTGCTGAAAATGTTGCGAAGAGATATAAAATTTCAAGAACTGAACAACAAGAGTTTGCAATTCAAAGTCATCAAAAAGCTAATGAAGCTGAAGTTAATGGTAAATTTAAAAATGAAATAGTTGAAATCGCTGGCTGCACAAAAGATGGAAACATACGTCCAAAAAGCAATCAAGAAACTTTAGATGGTTTAAAACTTGCATTTGATCAAGAAGGAACTGTTACAGCAGCAACATCCTCACCTCTTACCGATGGAGCAGCAGCAACATTGATATGTGAAGAAAGCTATGCAAAAGAAAATGGATTAGAGATTTTAGGTAGAATTGTTGCAACTGGAGTTAAAGGGTGTGAGCCTGATGTGATGGGACTTGGACCTATAGGAGCAACTAAAAAAGCATTAGAGAGAGCAAATTTATCAATTAATGATATTGATATTGTAGAAATTAATGAAGCTTTCGCATCTCAATCAATAGCATGTTTAAAAGAACTAGGTATCGATCAAAAGAAAGCTAATTTAGATGGTGGAGCCTTAGCACTTGGTCATCCTCTAGGAGCAACAGGGGCTAGAATTACCGGCAAAGCTGCGGATTTGCTTAGACGTGAAAATAAGAAATACGCTTTATCTACTCAATGTATTGGTTTAGGTATGGGTATTGCGACTGTAATCGAGTCGGTAAATTAATTATCTATTAATTCCTCTTAAACGTTCCGATCTTCTCCTCAATAATTCTGCACTAATCAATATTAAAGTTGATAAAATGATTAAACATGTAGCAACTGCTAGAATTGTCGGACTTAATTGTTCTCTTAAACCTGTCCACATTTGAATTGGAATAGTTGTGTTTTCAAGACCAGCTAAAAATAGAACGACTACAACTTCATCAAAAGAAGTTACAAAAGCAAACAAACCTCCAGATATTACTCCAGGTAAAATTAACGGAAGTGTAACTTTCATAAATGTATTTACTGGGTTACTACCTAAACTAGCTGCTGCTCTCGTCACACTATGATCAAAACCTGATAATGTTGCAGTAACAGTAATTACAACAAAAGGTGTTCCCAAAATTATATGAGCTAAAACTATTCCTGTATGAGTTGCGGCTAAACCTGCTTTTGCCATAAAAAAGAATATTGCAACACCTGATATAATAAGTGGAACTATCATTGGTGAAATCAAAGTTGCCATTATTATTCCTTTAAAAGGCATATGTCTGCTGCTCAATCCTAATGCAGCAACCGTTCCTAAAATTACTGACCCTAAAGTTGCAAATATAGCAATAATAAAACTATTCTTTGCAGCAAGACCCCATGGATTCTTTGTACCGTAAACCATATCTTTGTACCATCTTAATGAAAAAGCATCTGGGTCTAAATTCTTCATTCCTTCTGAAAAAACAAGAAACTCCTCTGCATTAAATGATAAAGGAAATATTACAAACAATGGTGCAATTAAAAAAATAAAAACAAAAGTGCATATAGCAATATAAAAGTAGTGCCAAATTCTATATCTAGTTTCTGTATACTTTGGTAATGCCATACTAACCTAATTTAATATTATCAACTCCAACTAATTTATTATAAAGCCAATAGATAACCAAAACTCCTCCAAGTAACATTAGTCCCATCGCTGATGCAAAACTCCAATCTAAAGTAGTCTTCATATGATAGGCAATTTGGTTACTTATTAATGTTCCTGATGCTCCCCCAACTAAGGCTGGTGTAATGTAATATCCAATAGCTAAAATAAAAACTAAAAGACACCCTGCCCCAATCCCTGGTATTGTTAATGGAAAGTATACTTTCCAAAAAGCTACGAAAGGAGTTCCACCAAGAGATTTACCTGCTCTCATTAAACTTGGCGAGATAGTTTTCATTACACTATAAAGTGGCAAAACCATAAACGGTAATAAAATTTGCGTCATTGCAACATAAGTTCCAACTTTATTGTACATCATTTCTGGCCTATTATCGTCTGCCACGAGCCCAATCATTACAAAAAAATCATTAACTACTCCTTGCTGTTGAAGTAAAATCATCCAGCTAGCTGTTCTAACTAATAATGATGTCCAAAATGGAAGAAGAACGCAAATCATTAATAAATTACTGTACTTCATAGGGAGTGTGGCTAGTAAATGGGCTATTGGGTAACCCATTAAAAAACAGAATATAGTAACAAAGAAAGCAACCTCTACAGTTCTCAACCATAAAATTCTATGTATTCTTCTATCCTCACTAACTTGAGTAATTTTGTTATCTTCATTCAAATACATGTCCATAGCTTTAAGATATTTGGCAGAGGTATATGGGGGAGCAGTTCTCTTAATTGCTTGCCAATATTCTACATTTCTCCACCTTTTATGGACTTTCATTATTTGCTCTTTGATACTCTGACTTTCGTCAATTTTATTTCTTTTAATTTGTCTAAATAACTTTTTTACAATTGTATTAAATCCATTTTTTTCTTTATTTAATCTCTGAGCTAATTTACCGTGTTCTTTTTTATCAACTAGAATTTTAAAATCCTCTAAAAAAGATACAAATACTTCTTCTGGAGGCAAATCTTTACCATTCCATGTTTCCATAGACTTAAAAGTTTTTGGCAGCATGTTTGTAATCATCTTGTCATCGATGCTTCTTGTAAACATTTCTGCAATTGGAAAAATATAAGTAATTATTAAAAATAATAATAAAGGTACAACTAATAAAAATGCTTTAATTTTGTTTTTTCTCTCAGCTTTTCTTAAGCTTATTTCAAGTGGTATTCCATCAGTAGTTAATATTTGATTTGTTTCGCTGCTCATAAAAAAATAGGGCGGTTAGTTATATAACCGCCCTAAATATATTATATATATTCAGTGTTTAAAACTGAAATTATAGGCCTGCTTTCATAGCTTCCCACTTTTCTCCAATCTCTGTTCCATTGTCAGCCCAGAAGAAAGGGTCTACTAAAAAGTAACGTTTAGTATTATCAGGAGCAGTTGGCATTTGAGGCATCATTTCAGTTTTACCATCTTTGTACCAAGGCTCATTTGCTTTGATAATTTCCAAAGAAGACAATCTGTATGGTGCATAAGCAATATATTTTGCACTACCAGCTAACATTTCTGTGTTTGTCATCATAGCTAAAGCTTTTTTAGCATTTGCTTCATCCGGTCCACCTTTTACAAGTGCGAAATATTCATAGTCAAGACCCTGTCCATCCCATACTTGTTTGATTGGAGCACCTTCACCAATTTCAGCATTAAAGAATCTTCCATTCCAACCAGTTGCCATTACAACTTCACCAGCAACTAATAATTCTGGTGGTTGAGCACCAGCAGACCAGAATACACATCCACCATTTGGATCTGTGCACAATGCTTTGATTTTGTCCATAGCTCTGTCAATACCACCATCAGCTTCAAGTTTTCTGTAGATTAATTCTCCACCTTTACCCATTTTTACTCCATCTGCGGCTAAGGCTATCTCAAGATTTGTCAAAGCGCTTTTGTATATTGCTCTTTTTCCAGGAAATTTTTTTGTATTAAAAAAGTCCTTAATAGTTTTTGGAACTTTTTTTCCAGAAAATGCTCTTGTGTCATATGCATAATTCCAAGAATATAAAATATTTCCTACTGCACATTTACTTGGCATTGGAGCAAAGAAATCTTCACTTGCAGGAGTTCCATCTGGGGCTGCTGGGAAGTCTTTATCAAAATCGAATTCAACAAAAATTCCTTCGTCACATCCGTTGATAGTATCAAATGCAAATACATCGATAATATCCCAAGTAATTGCACCTGCTTCTTTTTGAGCTTTGATTTCAGATAATCCACCTGAATAGTCTACCCAGTTGATATCAACACCAAGAGCTTTTGCAGTTGGATCACCATACCCTAGCTTTTGAGACTCTGTATAAGCTCCACCCCAAGATGCTACTGTAACCGCAAATGCAGATGAAGTTATTGAAAGAGCAAAAGAAAGAGCAAGTAATAATTTACTTAATTTTTTCATTTATCCTCCGTTTAAACGTTTAATATAAATTAATTTATATAAGTGAAGTACAACAAAATCGTTATTCAGAGTCAACAGGCCATTTTGTTATAGGAATACTAGACTATTTGAGAAATTATTTAGGATCTAGGGCTCTAGCGTCTTGACTATTCCAGCCTACTTTAATTTCATTACCTAATTTTAAATCTAGCTCATTTGAGCTGTTTGGAACTTTTAAAATAAATTCTTTATTACCTAAAAGATCTAATCTTACTCTAGTATGATCACCATGGTAGATAACTTCTTCAATCTTTCCAGTTTGATTATTATCCATTTTATCTATTGGATTTATTAATGCTCTCTCTGGTCTTATTGAAACTGTTGTTTTTTCACCTTTGGAATTAACTGAAATTGGATTAGCTAAAATTTCACCATTTTGTAGTTTAACTTTACAAACATCTTTTGAAATGTCTGTTACTTCTCCACCGAAAGTATTATTTTCACCTATAAACTCTGCAACGAAAGAATTAACTGGCTCTTCATATAATTTATCAGGACTTGATAATTGTTGAACCTTTCCATCATTAAACACTGCAATCCTATTTGACATTGTTAATGCTTCTCCTTGATCATGTGTAACGTAAACCACAGTAACACCAATATTTTCATGGATGTGTTTAATTTCGTATTGCATACTTTCTCTTAAGTTTTTATCTAAAGCTCCAAGGGGCTCATCCATTAAAACTACTGCTGGATCGAATACAAGAGCTCTTGCAACAGCTACCCTTTGTTGTTGTCCCCCCGACAATTGTGCAGGCATCCTACTTTCAAATCCTGAAAGAGAAACCATCGACAAAGCTTTATCTACTTTTTTATCAATATCATCTTTTTGAACTTTTCTTACTCTTAAGGGAAATGCTAAATTTTCATAAACTGTCATATGAGGAAACAATGCATAATTTTGAAAAACCATTCCAATTCCTCTTTTGTGTGGTGGAATATTTGAAATAGGATTAGAGTCTAAATAAATTTCGCCATTAGTTGGGGTTTCAAATCCAGCTAACATCATTAGACAAGTTGTTTTTCCTGAACCAGATGGGCCAAGCATAGTGATGAACTCGCCCTCGGAGATATTAAGATTTAAATCTTTTACTACTAAAAGTTTGCCATCGTAACTTTTGTCAACTTTATCAAACTTAACGAATTCTGTATTTTTAGACATTCAGTGTTTAAAACATTTAAGAAGTTAATTATCAATAGCTAATAGTTCTTTATATGTAGCTCTTTTGGAAAATTACAGAATAATTCACAACCTTTGTCGGTTACTCGGATTGCTTCTGATGCTTCTACTCCCCAATCACCAAACTGCATTACTGCAATCATATGAAAACAAACATTTGGTTCAAGTACTGTCATATCGCCTTTATAAATATTTAAAGTATGCTCTCCCCAATCTGGTGGATATCCGATACCTATTGAGTAACCTGTTCTTGATTTCTTCTCGATACCATATTTATCTAAAATTTTCCAAAAAGCTTGGGCAACATCATTTGCTGTATTTCCGGGTTTTGTAGCATCAATTCCAGCTTGCAAAGCTTCTATAGTTTTATTCATTGTATCTATTTTTAATTGATCAGGCTTACCTAATAAAATTGTTCGAGCCATAGGTGCATGGTATCTTTTATAAACACCTGAAAGTTCAATTATAGTTGCTTCACCTTCAACAAATTTATCTTGTGTTGCTGTTAAATGAGAAGCAGATGTGCCTTTTCCAGTTGGAAGAAGAGTTGCAATACTAGAATATTCACCTCCAAATTCTCCTGTGCCATAAAACAAAGACTTTTGAATTTCTCCAACAGCATCACATTGTCTTGTGCCAGGTTTAATTACTTCCATTGCGGTTTGCATTCCTTTTTGAGAAATTAAAGCAGCAGACTTCATATAATTTATCTCTGCATTAGATTTAATTAATCTAGCCCAATTAACTAGTCGATCAGAATCAATTATGTTTGCATTTGGTAATCCCTGTTTAATCTTTTCATAACAAAAAGCTGTAAAATAATGAGCATCCATTTCAACTCCAATAGACAGTTTATCCCATTTTTTCTCTTTAATTACTTTGGTCAAGTAATCATAGGGATGTTTTGGCCAAGTATGAATATAGCTCTCATCATAAACAATAATATTATCTTTATTTAAATATGTTTTTATGTATGCCCCACCTGCATCCTGGTCTCTAACAAAGCAAATTGGTTCTTTTGAATCAACATGCACTAATACACATTGTGCATAATAAAAAGACCAAGCATCGTAGCCTGTAAGATAGTTCATGTTATTTGTGTCGTGAGAAATAATTAAATCAATTTTTTTCTCTCTCATCAGAGATTGAACTTTTAATAATCTTTGTTTGTATTCATCTTTTGAAAAAGACATAAATTAATCAAACAGTCTTCCAAATCCTTTTACAGATTTATTTTCACCTATGTTTTCCAAAGACTCCCATATTAATGCTTGGTTACTTGAAAGAACCGGTATTCCAAGTTTATCTTCTAATTTTTGTATCAAAGGTAGAACTGGTAAAGCAGTGCAAGATACAAATAAAGCATCTGACTCACTTACATCTAAGTTTATAAGAACATCAAACAGATAATTTTGATCTACTTTACCAATCTCCATGTCAGAATGAATATCAAAGTATGAATTTGAGGTGATTTCAAAACCAGACGTTTTAAAGTAATCAACAACATCATCGTTAACTTTTTTACTATAAGGTGTGAATATAGAAAGTTTTTTAATATTTAATTTTTTCAATGCTTTCAAAGCTGCTGTACTTGGTGTTGAAAGTTTTGCCTCAGGTTTTGCTACTTGTATTTTATTTTTAATATTATCATATCCTGCTGCTATAGTTCCTGATGTACAAGCATATACAACACAATCTAATTTTTGCTCTGGCAAGATATCTTTTGTTACTTGAGTAATATTCTCTGACATTTTGATCAAATTCTCTTTATTTAAGGGGTTGTAACATTCTATTCTATTTACAAAAAAATCTATTTTTTTATCTTTAATTATACTTATAAAATCTTTTTCAATCACTAGATCGGTTGCTAAAGCGATAAGTCCAATACGTGGATTTTGGTTATTTTCAAACTTTGGTTCTATTTTTTGTGATTTCATAAATATAATATACCACCACTTATTGATTAATCATTAAAATTTAGAAACTGCATCTAATTTCTTGAATGGTGAGAGCAAATAAACGTATAATAAGAAAAAATTAATTTTGAAATATAAATGCTCGATAAAAAAAATTTTTATATCAATGGCAAATGGGTTGAGCCAGTAAACAAGAATGAATGTGAAGTTATTAATCCATCAACAGAAGAAGTTTGTGCAATTATAAGTCTTGGAAGTTCTGATGATACAAATGCTGCTGTTAAAGCAGCAAAATCTGCATTTGAGACTTGGAAAGAAACTTCAAAAGAAGAAAGGTTAAATTTATTAGAAAAATTATTAAAAATTTATAATTCTAGATGGGATGATATGACTGATGCTATTACTACAGAGCTTGGTTGTCCTAAAGATTGGTGTTCAGCTAATCAAACATCTTCTGGCGCAGGTCATATAGAAGACTTTATAAAAAGATTAAAAGATTTCGAATTCGAACCAGGTTTTGATAAAGGATCTGCTAATCATATTGTATATGAGCCAATTGGAGTTTGCGGATTAATTACACCTTGGAATTGGCCTATAAATCAAATTGCTTTAAAAGTAATTCCAGCTTTTGCTACTGGATGTACAATGGTACTTAAACCATCTGAAATTGCACCATTGTCAGGAATGTTATTTGCAGAGATGATAGATGAGGCTGGATTTCCAGCTGGAGTGTTTAATCTAGTGAATGGTGATGGGCCTGGTGTTGGAACTGACCTGTCAGGACACCCTGATGTTGATATGATCTCATTTACAGGATCTACTAGAGCTGGAAAATTAATTACAAAGAATGCTGCTGAAACTATAAAAAGAGTTTGTCTTGAACTTGGTGGCAAAGGTGGAAATATTGTTTTTGCTGATGCATATCCTGATGCAGTTAGAGATGGCATTAGAAACGTAATGAGTAATTCAGGCCAATCTTGTGATGCTCCAACTAGAATGCTTGTTGAAAAATCAATTTATAAAAGAGCTATTGAAGAAGCTGCAGACGAAGCAAATAAAATTAAAGTTGATCTTGCTTCAAAAGCTGGTGATCACATAGGGCCTGTAATTTCAAAAACTCAATTTGATAAAATTCAGAGTTTAATAAATAGTGGAATTGAAGAAGGTGCTACTTTAGTTGCAGGTGGTCCTGATAAACCTGAAGACTTAAAGAAAGGTTATTTTATTAAGCCGACGGTATTTACTGATGTTAATAATAATATGAGAATTGCTAAAGAGGAAATATTTGGACCAGTATTGTCAATCATTCCTTTTGAAAATGAAAAGGAAGCTATCCAAATTACAAATGATACAGAATATGGATTAGGAAACTATTTACAAACAGAGGATAAAGAAAAGGCAAAAAGAGTCTCAAAAAAATTAAGGTCTGGAATTGTGTATGTAAATCATAAAGCTGCAGATTCTGGAACTCCTTTTGGTGGATATAGGCAATCTGGAAATGGACGTGAAGGTGGAACTTGGGGATTGCATGAATATCTTGAGGTAAAAACTATTACTGAATGGAAAAATTAAAATGCTTGGTTATGTAATGGTAGGAACCAATAACTTAGAAAAAGCAATAATTTTTTATGATGAAGTCTTAAAAGTTTTAAATCTAGAAAGAAATTATAAAGATGAAGTTTGTGCTGGTTACACAGAAAAAAATGGCGATGGAACTATAGAGTTTTATGTGACCAAACCTGTCAATATGAAAGAGGCAACTAATGGAAATGGAACGCAAGTTTCATTTATTACATCATCTAGAGATATAGTTGATAAGTTTCATGAGATTGGGCTTAAGGCAGGGGGAATAAGTGAAGGAGCTGGAGGTGAAAGACCAGAAGGTTCTGGAGTTTACTATTCTTATATTCGAGATCTTGATAATAATAAAATTTGTGCTTTCACAAACAATTAATGTCATACACTTTCATTCAAGAGAAAATTGATCAAGGAAAAATTATTTTACTTGATGGAGGTATAGGTGCTGAGCTTGAAAAAAAGGGAGCTAAAATGGATCAAAACCTCTGGTGTGGAAAATGTTCGGTAGATAGTCCAGGATTTCTAAAAGAAGTTCATGAAAATTATATTGATGCGGGAGCTGATGTTATTACAACAAATACTTATGCAACTACTCCAATTTCTCTTAGAAAACATGGATATGAAGGCTCAATTGAATTATTTAATAAACAAGCAGTTCAAATTGCAAAACAAGCAATTGATAATTCAAAAGAGAGTATCTGTTTAGCAGGAAGTGTTTCGAGTTATGGAAGTTTTCTTAAACTTGGAACAAAGAAAATGAAGCCATGTTTTAATGAGCAGATTAAAATTTTATCAAATGAAGGTGTTGATTTAATAATTTTAGAAGCAATGACATCTCAAGCAGAAATCGTGGAGACTATGCTTGAGTGTTCTTCAAATACAAAGTTACCTGTTTGGCTTTCTATTTCCTGTGTAATAGATCAGAATACAAAGAATATTTCACTTGGCTATGATGATGTGAAGAATAAAACTGAAATTTACGAGAATTTAGAAGAATCGTTGAAAAATTTTAGTAAATTACATAAGGGGCCTATTTTAATTGCTCACTCAGATATTAAAACAACGAGTGCAGCTTTAGACACTGCATTAAAAAATTATAATGGAGTTATTGGTGCATACCCTAACAAAGGCTATTACGAAAAACCAAATTGGAAGTTTGTGGATGATTTTTCACCCAATGATTATTTGGAAGTTGCAAAAAAATGGGTTAGCAAAGGTGTAAAAATTGTTGGTGGTTGTTGTGGTATAGGAGTTGAAGAGATAAAAGCTGTTTCAATTTTGAAGTAATAATATATTGTAAAATTATGAAAACTTTTATTGGTGGTATTGGTTGTTTTTGGGACGAAACTAAATACGATGGTATAAAAGGAATATTATCTACCGAATGTGGTTACTGCGGAGGTGATGATCCTAATGTTACTTACAAAGCAGTCTGTGGTGGGGATACAGGTCACATAGAAGTAGTTAAAGTT
Source organism: uncultured Pelagibacteraceae bacterium (assembly GCA_902601895.1). Classification (GTDB taxonomy): domain Bacteria; phylum Pseudomonadota; class Alphaproteobacteria; order Pelagibacterales; family Pelagibacteraceae; genus Pelagibacter. The sequence goes on from CACKOU010000007.1 coordinate 30,815, forward strand.
CAATATGATGAAAATATTTTAAGCTATGAAGACATGGTCAGATTATTTTTTAAACTCCATGATTCAACTCAAAAGAATAGACAAGGAACTTATGTAGGAATTCAATATCGTTCTGAGATATTTTATAATAATGATAATGAAAAAAATACAGCAGAGAAAATTTTAAAAGAAATGAATGAGAAATTAAACGGAAAAGTTACTACAAAGATTTCCAAAGAAAAAAACTATTGTAAGGCAGAAGGCTATCATCAAAAGTACGAGAAAAATAAATCTCTTAAGTTTGGATAAAAAATACTAATTTGAAAAAAATTATTTCAGAAAAAAATCCAGAATTAGTTACAAGAAAAGATAATAAAGCTCAATGGAATCTCCCAAATAAAAGAAGGTTGGGTTTTAGAAATTTATATAAAATTAATAGATATGGAATATACCTTAGATCAGATTTTGTTCTAAAATTAAAAAAAAAAATTAATAAGAGAATAGGTAAATTACCTTCTGTAAAAAAGGTAACTAAAAATAAAGCTTTTTGCTCTCTAATAGTTGGTAAAGATCAGGATATTTTATTCGAGCAGTACGCAAAAGACTTTTCTACAAATCAGCCTCAAACAATTATGTCAATTACAAAAATGTTTATACATTTATTTGTAGGGGAGCTAGTAGACAGAAGACTAATTAATTTAAATAAGAAAATTTCATTTTACTTACCAAAAATTGGCAGTGGTTATGCAAATGCAAAAGTAAAAGACGTTTTAGACATGAACATTGTAAATCTATATAGCGAAGATTATACAAAAGCTTATTCGTCTTCATTTCTACATGAGCCTGTAGGAGGATGGAGACTACCGATTAAAGGCAAAAATATTCAAAGCCAGGAACAATATTTAAATTCAATTAAATCTTTAAAAAGCAGAGATTTAAAAAATTACACTGATCTGGCGCATTATAAATCAGCTAATACCGATGTTATTGGGTTAATTGTAGAAAAGGTAAGTAAAAAAAGTTTAAGACAATGGCTGTTGGAAACAGTTGAAGCAACAGGATTTGAAGAAGGATTGTATATAGGCACTGATAGATTTGGAACACCGTGGATGTCTGGAGGTGGAAGTTTAATTACAAGAGATTTTTTAAGAATGGGTTTACTTTTTTCTAGGCTTGGAAAAGGTATAAATGGAAAAAATATTGGTTCTAAAACTTTTTTGAGTAAAACTATTAATAGTGAGGGACCCAAATACATTCAATTATCTAAAGATAAATTTGTCTGTTATGTTAATTCTTTAATGAAATGCGGTAACTGGATTGGTCACTCTGGGTATGGGGGCCAATTTTTAGGAATAAATTTGAAAACAAAAGTTGTTGCTGCGTTTTTTTCCGTCTTACAGACTAAATCTGCAACAAATGAAAAATATAAAAAAGATATGGTGAATATGATAGACCAAATAATTAGTAAAGATTACTAAATTAAGAAAATTTAGTTATTAAGGATTTTAAATGTTTATCTGTGACGCCACAACACCCTCCAATAATTTTTACCTGATCGTCTATTAGCTCAGAACACTTATCAACAAATTCAATTTCATTTTCAGTTATTAATGCTTTCATTGTACTAGTATCAAATTTATGAATTTCTGGATAAAACATAATTGGCCCATTCCAATTTGATTTTAAAACTTTTATTCCCTCTGTGGCATCAATAAACCAACTATGCATTATACCATAAACATCTCCACCAATGGATTTGAGTGAATTAATTATTTGAGCAAAATTTATAATTTTATCTTCAGGAAGAAATTTTGGCTCATCAGGATATTTTAAAGGGTCATATATAATAGATCTCTCTTTTTCAGCTCTAAAATTTCTACCTACTACGGTTTCATCAAATTTACTTATGCAGCAACTTAATCCAACCCAGACAGGCAGACCTGTTTCCAAAGCTGCATTTAGCAAAATTTTAGCGTGATCAATATCTAAAAGCATTTCAAGAATAAGCACTTCGACTCCCTCCTCTTTTAATACCTTCGCTTGTTCTTTATAATTTTTTTCTTCTTTTGCAAATGATGGTACAAATTTTGTGTCAGGTCTAAATTCATTTTCAGCCAAAGCTAAATATGTTGACATGCTTCCAGCAATTTTTATTTTTTTTCCAGAATTTATAACTGCTTGTCTTGCTAACTTAACTGTATCAATGTTAATTTTTATAGTCTGATCTCCTAAATTTGAAGGTTCAAGACAGTGTCTTGCAGTTCCAAAAGTATTGGTTGTTATCATATCACATCCGGCATTTATATGACTTTCATGTACTTTGATTACTATTTCTGGTGAGAAAACATTTGCTAAGCCAGAAAATGCTGGTCCCATTTTTCCACCAAGTCTCTGAATTTCTGAACCTGTTCCACCATCTAAGAAAACTTTTTTTTTTGATTTCAATAATTCATTAATATTCATTAGCTAACTTCTTCTCTGATTTTGGAACATATACAACTTCAATTATACCACCGAGAATTATCAGGATACTTCCTAGGGTTTCTCTCCAACCAAAAGGTTCATTTGTTAAAATACTAGCACTAATAACACCAACAATTATTTCAGCTAAAAATAAAATAGATGATAACCCGGCTCCTAATTTACTTGGAGCCCAAAAGATTATTACCCCTGTAGGAATAAAATAAAATATCGAAATAAGTAATAAAAAAGTGGACATTGACATGATAACCTCCACTGATGGAACTGGTCCTAAATAATCTACTAAGAATAACCCAATAGGTATACTGGCTAAACCTCCATAAAAAAAGAATGTGAATATAATTGGAAAGACGCCATCAGTTTTAATTATTTCCATTCTAATTAAACCAGCACCAAATAGTGCACCTCCAGCAAGGGCCAACCAATCCCCTGCATTTTGAGGTAACGGAATTATATTCTCTTGACTGAATACAATCCATAAACCTCCTAGTGCTAAACCTAATGTGATTACCCTCTTCCAACCAAATTTCTTTTTTAAAAATATAATTTCAAATATTGTTGTCCAAACAGGTATCATGTAAAACATGATTAATGCTTTAACTACATCAGTAAGAAGAAAGCTAAGAGCATAACAAACAAATCCACTTCCAACAAAAAAACCAGTGAGAGGAAATTCTAATCCAATAGACTTTCCTTTTACAACTCTCCAAATTGCGACTGGTGATAATATTAATATTCCAACTACCATTTGGGATATTGTTCCCCAGCCACCAGTCAAACCTCCATCTTCTAGTATTCTTTGAGGTAACCAATAAATTCCCCATGAGCCAGCAGCAATAGCTAATGCAAATGAAATTTTAAAATGATGAGGATGTCTAGTCATTATAATTACATTAATTCTGGTTTAAATTTTGAAAAGTTAAAAATTTCTTCATAAGATTTAGCAAAGTTAATTACTTTATTATCTTCTTTAATATTTGCTATAATCTGCATTCCCATCGGTAGCCCTTTATTATTAAAACCTACTGGAATAGATATAGTTGGCAAACCAAGCAAACTTGATAATGTATAGACTTCCATATATCTATGATAAGTGTCAATTTTATTATTATTGATAAATTCTGGATTGTTTAGATTCTTTTCAAATGGAAATAATTGAGCCGAAGGTAATGCTAAAAAATCATAATGATTAAATAGTTTTTGAATTTTATCCACACATTTATTTCTTATTTCTATTGCTTTTAAAACATCTTTTGTTTCGATGCTTTTCCCTTTTTCATATTCCCAATATGCTTGGGAAGGTAATTCATTTAAATTTTTTAAATTATATAACAAAAAATTTTCATATAATGTTTTTGCTCTTAATGTTGTCCAAGAATGCCATAATTCTCCTGAGTTAATTTCAGTTTTTAAATTTTCAACATTTAAACTATTTGATTGTAATTTTTTTAAAATATTTTCACATAAGTCTATAATTCCATCTTCATACTCATATTGTTCATTTAGATCAATGCACCATCCAATTTTTAAATCTGAAAGTTTTTTATTATTTATATCTTTAAGATCGAAAGATAATTTATCTTTTACATTCTTCCCTTTTATATAGTTAAATAAAAATTCCATGTCATTGGGAGTTCTAGCAAAACATCCGGTTGTAGACATTAAAGGAAAATCTTTTAAATTTTTAATTTCAAATCTATCTTCTGCAATCGCACCAGGTGTTGGTCTCAATCCATAAATATTGGCAAATGCTGCTGGATTTCTACAGGATCCCATCATGTCTGTACCATCTGCAAAAGGAATTAAATTTGCTGCAACAGCTGCTGCTGCACCACCAGAAGACCCTCCCGCTGACTTACTATAATCGTAAACATTTGAAGTTGCTCCATAAACTCTGTTAGTAGTGTGACAACCCACAGCAAATTCAGAGAGATTTGTTTTACCAATTAAAATTGTGTTTTTTCTATAATTATCTACTAATAAAGAGTTCTGTTTTGGGATATTTTTTATTAACTCTTTATATCCATAGCATGTTACCTCATTTTTAATATCAAATAGTTCTTTAACAGCAATTGGAAGACCGTAAATATCATCTTTGTCATTATTACTATTAAAATTTTCATCTTTTAATTTTGCTTCTTCAGTAATTTTCGTTTCATCTATGTGTGAAATAATAGCATTTAATTTTGGATTGAATTTTTTTATTCTATCTAGATAGAAATTTACTACCTCTGCTATTTTAATTTCTCTTTTTTTTATTTTTGAAATTATTTGATGGACAGAAAAATTCTCAAGCACTTAATTAAACCTATCTTGCTTGTCTAATGCTCTCTAAAACTAAAATTTTGACCTCATCTAATGATGCCTTTTTAGGATTTTGTCCATAAGCTTGGTCTAACATTGATTTCTTTGCTATTCTCTCTTGGCAATCTTCTGGTACTCCCAATTCGTTTAATCCTTTAGGGATTTTTAATCTATCAAGAATTATATTTAAGTTGTCTTGAAAACTTTCAATTGAATGGTTTTCAAACTGCATAGCCTCTGACATTCTTTTTACTTTTTCTTCTAATCCAGGTAAATTATATTTCATGACTGCAGGAAGTATAATTGCATTAGTCAATCCATGATGAGTATTATATTCAGCACCAACCATGTGCGAAATTGCATGAACTAAACCTAAGCCTTTTAAGAAAGCTATTCCACCCAAATAAGATCCTATGATCATGCCTCCTCTAGCTAAGAGATTATCAGGTTCTTCGACAGCTGCGTAAAGTGATTTTGAAATTAAATTCAAACTTTCTAATGCAGATCCGTCACAAAGTGGATGAAACATTGGAACACTATAACCTTCAATTGCATGTATCATTGCATCTATACCGGTCCAGGCAGTAAGATTTGCTGGTAATTTTAAAGTTAACTCTGGATCTACTAAAGCTAAACATGGTCGGGCATCTGGATGCCATAAACAAAACTTCATTCCTTTTTCAAGATGAGTGACCATGGCGGTAACTTCTGTTTCAGCGCCAGTTCCTGCTGTAGTTGGAATAGTAATTATTTTTGGAAAAGGATTTTCCATAGTTAATTTTGGCGGCTCTTTTTCAAATTCAAAATCCCATAACGGTACACCGCTATCAACTGTAAGAGAAATTGCTTTTCCTCCATCCATTGCACTTCCACCGCCTATTGCAATTATTGCATCATGATTACCTTCACGAAATTTTTTACATCCAGAATCTATTTCATCATCTCTAGGGTTTGGTGATATATTTGAATAAATATCTGATTTGATTTTTGAATCATTAAGTAAATTTTGTAAGTCACTTATAAATGGTAAATTTACACTACCACTATCAGTAACAATTAATGCATTATTTATTTTAAAATTTTTGCAAAACTTTCCAATTTCTTTAAATCTTCCAGGTCCATAAGCTGTAAATGTTGGGAATGTCCAATCCTGATTATTTAATAAAAATTCTTCATTAAGCTTATAATTTTGCATAATATTTTAAAAACTTATACTAATTTCAATATTATTAAATGAAAATTTCATCTGAAAAAACAGATCTAAAAAAAACATATTTAGCAATTGCTACAATGCTCTTAGCAATTTTGTGTATAGATCTTTACATGGTTATTATTAAATTTTTAGGTGATGAATACTCAATAATACAATTAACTTTATTTAGAAATGTAGCAGCAATTATACCTTTGTTATTATTGATCTTATTCACAAATGAATTTTCAACAATATTTAAAAACTTAGGAAATAAGTTTTTGATATTGAGTTGCTTGAGAGGAATATGTTTTCTTTCTATGAATGTATTCATTTTTATCTCAGTAGTAAATCTGGAATTTGCAACAGCTATGACATTAACCTTCTCATCGCCTTTCTTCATAGTAATACTATCAATAATTTTATTGAGTGAAAAAATTGGTATTTATAGATGGTCAGCAGTTATAATTGGTTTTGTTGGTGTAGTTATGATAATGAAACCAACAAGTGAAATATTTAGTTTGTACTCAATTTTTCCAATTCTAACGGCTATAGCATGGGCTTTCACTGTCATAATTTTAAAATTTATTCAAGGCAATCATTCAACTGCAAAAATTCAGTTATACACACTAATATTTAATGTCATTGGTGGTTTGCTTTTATTTTTTGTAACTACAGGACATGTTGAAATTAAAAATTTTAAAGATTTTATTTTGATGATAATGACTGGAGTTTTGGGTGGTACAGCAGCAATATTATTTATTTATTCTTACCGTTTAATTTCAGCAAGTAAAATAGCTTCATTTGAGTATCTTGGTATACCGTCATCTTTTATTCTTGGTTGGATTTTCTTTAATGAAGCTCCATGGAGCCAACTATTTCCTGGAGTAATAGTAATTATTTTTGCTGGTATGATTATTATATGGAGAGATAATATTAAAAAAAAATCAATAGAAGGTAATAAGCAAATTTATTGATTTGATCTCATAGATTTCATGACTATTACTCTATCTATTTCACCTAATAGCTTTCCACTTTCATTGCAAACTACTGGATAAGTTTTATCATTATCAATTAGCCTATCTATTAAATTTTCAATTTTAGAATTATCTAAAATATTATCTTTTCCATTCTCAAATAAATTTTTTGTTTCATTGCAGCACTCTGTTCTCATAACTTTGCCTGCACTTAATACTTTATATTTAGGAACATCTTCGCAAAAATCTTTAACATATTGATCTTTTGGATTAGATACAATTTCTTCAGGTGTACCAACTTGGGAAACTTCTCCATCTTTCATGATTGCAATGTGGTCTCCCATTTTAATTGCCTCTAAAAAGTCGTGAGTTATAAATACCATAGTTTTTTGAAGTTTCTCTTGGATTTTTAAAAGCTCATCTTGCATTTCTCTTCTAATCAAAGGATCCAAAGCTGAAAAAGGTTCATCAAAAATTAATATTTCAGGATCTACAGCTAGCGCTCGTGCAAGTCCTACCCTTTGCTGCATACCTCCAGATAATTCTCTTGGATAATTATTATGCCAACCATCTAAGCCAACCATTTTTAAAACTTCCATTGACTTTTCTGTTCTTATATCTTTTTTTGTTCCCCTTACTTCTAATCCATAACCAATATTTTCTAGGACTGTTCTATGAGGAAATAAACCAAAATGTTGGAAAACCATGCTCATTTTATTTCTTCTTAATTCTAATAGTTCACTTGCACTCATTTTTGTAACTTCAACATCATCCATTTTCACTATGCCAGCTGTTGGTTCAATCAATCTCGAAATACATCTCACTAGTGTTGATTTTCCGCTACCAGATAATCCCATTACTACGAATGTTTCACCTTTTTGAATTGAGAAACTTACATCTTTTACAGCAACAACATGTCCTGTCTTTTCTTGAACTTCCTTAATACTTAAATTTTTATCAAGGTTTTTAATAATTCTTTTTTCGTCTGGTCCAAATAACTTCCATATATTTGTACAAGTGATTTTTTGTTTTACAGCCATTTTTAATAAATAATATTACCCCAAAAATAGACAATATTTTACTTTAAATGTAAAATTATTTATTTTAACTTGCGAACATGGCTACTAGAACTGATTTAATAGATAAATCAAATCAATCAAAAAATATAATAACTTATGTAATTATTGGAGTTGTTTTTTTGGTAGCACTCTGGCTATCTACTCAAAGTGAAGGGCCTTCAAAATTTCCCAAAGAAGTCACAGATAAATTTACATTTACAGCTTGGGTGAATGATGGAGAAGATTATTTAAAAAAAAATTACAGATGGGTCACTAAAATTATAGCAAGCTATATAAAAGAAACTTACTATTTTTTAGAAGACTTTTTGCTAGAGTCTCCTTGGATTTTAATAGCAGCAATAATTGTTATACCCTGCATAATTGCAGGTGGTTTGCGATTGGGAATTTACTCTTCTTTTGTAGTTTATTTTTGGGGAGCAACAGGAATGTGGGAACCATCCTTACAAACAGTGGCATTGATGGGTCTGTCAGTTTTATTATGTGTATTTTTTGGATTTATACTTGGTGTCTTGTGTTCACAAAGTAACAGATTTGAAAATTTCATGAAGCCAGTATTGGATACTATGCAAGTAATGCCAGCATTTGTGTATTTGTTCCCAGCATTATTTTTTTTTGGGATAGGAGGTGCGCCAGCAATATTAGCTACAATGATATATGCAATGCCTCCAATAATAAGATTGACAAACACTGGTATAAGACAAGTGCCAGCTCAAACTATTGAATCTGCAACTTCCTTTGGTTCAAGTAAACTTCAATTGTTATTTAAAATTAAAATTCCATTATCTTTACCAAGTATAATGATGGGTATTAACCAAGTAATAATGATGGCATTAGCGTTAGTGGTTCTTGCATGTTTTATAGGTGCCGAAGGAATTGGTGGTCAAGTTTGGCAAGCAATAAGAAGATTGGATGTTGGCTGGGCAATGGAAGGTGGGCTATGTATTTTATTTATGGCGATAATGTTTGATAGATTTAGTTTAGCATTTAGTAAGAATAAAGAAAGACTTCCTTTAGATGTTCAAAGATTTTATTTACTTCCTCAAAGTTGGGAAAAATATCAAATCGCAAAAATTTTAGAAATGCCGTTAAGTTTCGGAAATAAGTTTTTAAAAATTATATGTCAAAAAGTTACATCTGCTATAGCAGCAGTATTTAGAATCTTAATTTCGGTTTTTAATAAATCTACAGCAGAAAACATTGGTGAATTTATAAGTAAAAGATATTATGTAATTCCTTATTTTCTAATTTTATTTCTAATTTCATTTATAGATCATTACTTTTTAGAAATTGGAACATTTCCAAAAGAATGGAAATTATCAATAAGACAACCAATTACTAATGCAGTGGAAAGTCTGACTGTAAATCCAGGATTTATTTCTTTTGCAAAAGGTTTAAGAGCTTTTGTTTATCTAAATTTGTTAAGACCTTTAGATGTTTTTCTAACTCAAATACCTTGGTGGTATACATTAGCAGTGTTTGCGTCTTTAGGTTATATAACTGTTGGAATAAGATTTGCAATAATTACTGCAGTCCTTCTTCTATTTATTGGTGCATGTGGAATATGGACTCAATCAATGATAACTTTATCGTCAGTACTTGTGTCTGTTGTGCTATGTTTTGTTATAGGAGTTCCTCTTGGAATAATTGCATCTTATAATGAAAGATTTAGAAATATTCAAAACGTTGTGTTAGATGCAATGCAAACACTTCCTTATTTCTGTTATTTAATTCCTGTTCTAATGTTTTTTGGAGGTGGAACAGTTTCAGCTGTTCTTGCAACTGTAATATATTCAATACCACCAATAATTAGATTAACATCACTAGGTTTAACCCAGGTTTCTGGTACTTACTCTGAGGTATCAAGATCATTTGGTGGAACACTTATTCAAACATTAAATAAAGTTAAATTCCCATTAGCTGTTCCAAGTTTAGTTATTGGATTTAATCAGACTGTAATTATGGCTTTTGCTATGCAAATAGTTACACCACTTATTGGTGGTAAGGGCTTGGGTTTAGAGGTATTTAATGGTCTAGCAAGGTCCGATACTGGTAGAGGTCTAGCGGCAGGGATTGGAATTGTATTGTTAGCTATAATCATCGATAGAATTACACTTGCGTATACAAAGAAACAAAGAGAAGCCTTAGGTTTATAAACCAATAAAATAGTGGTTATTTGCAAGGTTTACAGACAGTTATAATTTGTTCTAAAATAGGACTTTAATTAATTAAAATGAGAGGAAATAAATGAAGTTATCAAAGAAAATATCAACACTTATTCTTTCTGCAGTGTTGCTAATTGGATCTTTCGGTCATGCCAATGCTGCCAAAAGACTTCATGCGGCTATAGCAGATTGGACTGGTGGGATAATTACATGTGAAGTTGCAGTTGCAATCCTTGAAAGAGAAATGGGATATAAAATTAAGCAAACAGTATTCCCATCTGGAACTGGATTATGGGAAGCTATTGCTGCTGGAGAATTAGATTTTGCATGTGAAAGTTGGCCAAGTTATGCTGAAGCTGATTCTGTAATGTTAAAAGAAGACTTAATATACGAAGGTAAAGTCGTTGGAACATACAATGGTGATGGAAGTGTAGATCTTTTAGGGACATCTGGAATAATTGGTTTATCTGATTATTGGATACCTAGATATGCAGCAGAGGAGCTTGGTATTAAAACTTGGAAAGACTTAAATAAACATAAAGCAAAATTTGCAACTATTGAAAGTGGTAAGAGAGGTAGACTAATTGGATGTCCAGTTGCAGGTTGGAACTGTCACGACCAAAAAAGACTTGATCTCTTAGGAATAGACTTCCAAGCTGACGAACTTGGAACAGAAGCTGCTGCTATCGCAGAAGCAAAAGCTGCTTACATGCGAAAAGAGCCATTCCTACTTTATCTATGGTCTCCACATTGGTTCTTTGGAGAGTTTGATATGGTTGGAGTACAACTACCTGAACATAAAGTTTGTGATCCAGATACGTTCACAGAAGCAGGAAACTGGAAAGATTGTGGAACAAAAGGATGGCCAGCAACTGGTTGGGCTAAAGATTACACGATGAACTACGGAAATCCAGCTACGTTTGCTAGTGCAGAACATGCTGATGCTAAGAAGTTCTTTGAAAAAATGTCTTTACAAAATATTGACCAAGCTAAAATGTTAGTTGAAGTTGATATTAAGAAAAGAGATGTAAAAGAAGTTGTTAATGAGTGGTTAGACAATAATCCAGATAAATGGAAAAGTTGGCTTCCATAATAACTTTAAAATAAATTAGATAAAAAGGGCTTTGATTTTCAAAGCCCTTTTTTTTTATTTCTTAAGATAATTTAATCTACCCACAATTTCATCTCTATCCATGTAATAACCTTGTAGGTGTCTGTGTCCAGAATTTGGATCAAATTCAGTTCTTCCATGAAGCACTCTTCTATTATTGAATGTATATATATCTCCTGGTCTTAGCCTAAATTTTATTTGAAATTTGTCATCGTGTAAAAGTTTTCCAAATTTATGATGAGATTTATAAACTTTATCCATTTGATCTGGGTGACAATCTAAAGCATCCATAGTTGCAGTACTAAATCTAACATCATTATAATCACCATCCTTTGTTAGACTTATTGCAGTGCCATAAAAGCTTCTATGAGCTTCTTGTGTATAATCTTTGTCTCTAAACTTTAAAGGAATTTTTGTTAGCGTATCAAAAGTATCTCTGTCGTTATTCTTTAAATATTCTGCAACAGCGAATGCATCCACTGCTGATGAGTCACCTCCTTTTGCTGAATTAACTAAACAATGTAAAAATTGATACCCAGGAGGATTTTCAAACCATGGTAAATCCATATGATTTTGAAGTGCATGAGCTGTATAAGCTGAGTTATTCGGTTTTGGTATATTTATAACTTCAAAAGGAGTTTTAAAAAATGTCTCTCTTGTGTGACTAATTCTATTTAAAACAGGGAATGCTGAATTTTTTTCTACTGGAGCATTATAAACTATTGCTATTCCTTTATAATGAAGAAGCTCTAACCATCTAACTAATCCCTCTTCAGAAGATATAATTTCATTGTGATCTATATATATACTATCAATATTTTTTTCTAAACTGCCATCCCACAATTGATAAGGTGATTTGTATTCTTCGTTATTTTTTATTGTGTAGCAATTTTCTCTAAGCCAATTAATATCATAATGGCTTACATGATTTCCTTCACTCCACTCTATTTCTAATTTACCATCTTTATTAAGATTATATTTTTTTGGGTTTATATTTTCTGACACATCTAAAATATTAAACATTCGATGCCTAGAATCTTTATCATGTGCTGTTGGACAATTATCTCTCAGCCACATATAATTAAATTTACTTTCTTTCCCGTCACTCCAAATTACTTGGAGATAAGTCCCATTTTTTGAGATTTTTGAAATTGAGTGCATAAATAATGATTATATAAAATAATTCACATTTCAATTCAATTAATAGTTGACTTAATATTTTTTGAGAGATTTATTAGCGTTAAGTTATTTGATAAAATAACTACTAAGTTTGTTCGAATGTCTAAAATTGAAATAAATAATGTATTTAAAATATTTGGTCCAAAACCATCCAGTGTTTTGCAGATGGTTAAAGATGGTTCAAGTAAAGAAGAAATTTTAGAAAAAACAGGTCATACAGTTGGGTTAGACAATGTAACTCTAAAAATTAATGAGGGTGAAACATTTGTTTGTATGGGTTTATCGGGTTCAGGCAAATCAACTCTCATAAGACATTTAAATAGATTAATAGACCCAACTGATGGAGAAATACTAATTGAAGGAACTAATGTAATGAGCCTTAAAAAAGAAGAGCTAATTGATTTTAGACGACATAAAATGAGTATGGTTTTTCAAAGGTTCGGTTTGTTTCCTCACAAAACAGTATTACAAAATGTTGGATATGGACTTGAAATGCAAGGTGTAGAACTTGAAAAGAGAAACAATGTTTCTATGGAAAAAATTGAATCTGTTGGATTAACAGGTTTTGAAAACCAATTTCCAAATCAATTATCTGGAGGTATGCAACAACGAGTTGGACTAGCAAGAGCTTTGGCAACTGATACAGATATAATGTTAATGGATGAAGCTTTTTCTGCTTTAGATCCTTTAATTAGAAGTGATATGCAAAAACAGTTGCTAGCACTTCAATCAGAACTTAAAAAAACTATTGTGTTTATCACTCATGACTTGGATGAGTCTTTAAAGCTTGGTGATCACATTGGCATTCTTAATGCTGGCAAACTAGTTCAAGTTGGAACTCCTGTGGATATTATTATGAATCCAGCTGATGATTATGTTGAAGCTTTTGTGAAAGATGTAAATAGAGCAAAAGTGATTAAAGCTAAAATTATAATGAAATCTATAAATGAAACTACTAATGAGGAAAAAAATAATCTTATTAAAATACATGAAGACCAGTTTATTGAGGAGTTTTTGCCACAAGTTGTTTGTAATAATGCCAATTGTGAGGTAGTTGATAAACAAGGAAATGTTAAAGGATATATCACTAATAAAGAGCTACAACACTCTTTGAGTAAATCTTAAATTATGAGTATAGATTTAAAAAACAAAAGAATAGTTATTTCCGCTGGTGGTTCAGGGATAGGTTGGAGTTCAGCAAAAATATTTTTAGAGAAAGGTGCAACAGTATATCTTTGTGATATCAATGCCACTTTTCTTAACAAATGCAAAAAGCATAAACTAAATAATAAAAAATTATTTGTTTTTCAATGTGATGCCTCAGACGAGAACCAAGTAAAGAATTTTTTTACCAAAGTATTAAAAAAAACAAAAAAAATTGATGCTCTTATTAATAATGTTGGAATTGCCGGGCCGACTGGAACACTTGAAAAATTAAAAGGTAAGGATTGGGAAAATACTTTAAAGGTGAATGTTATAAGCCATTTTTATTTTTCAAAGTATTCAATTCCAATGCTTAAAAAAAATAAAGGTGGAGCAATAATAAATTTATCATCAACCGCAGGTATATTTGGATTTCCATTAAGATCTCCTTACTGTGCAAGTAAGTGGGCAGTTGTTGGTATAACCAAAACATTGGCAATGGAACTAGGAAAATTTAAAATTAGAGTAAATGCTATTTGTCCAGGAACAATTAAGGGAAATAGAATGGGAAGAGTGATAAGAGATAAATCTAAATTTTTAAATGTTTCAAAAAAATTAATAGAAAAAGAATTTGTTTCAATGACATCAATGAATACTTGGGTATACGAAGAAGACATTGGAAAAATTTGTAGCTTTCTAATTTCTAATGATGCTCCAAGAATATCTGGGCAAGTAATTGCCGTAGATGGCAATACTTTGAGAATGCACTAACAACTAAACTTTAATATTTTTTTCATTTATTTCCATAAATGGGAAATGAGACTCTTTAAAATGTATATTTTCTGCTTTTTTTAAAAAACTGATATCATCCAGTAAACCTGCATATAAATAGTATTTCTTGTACTTTTCCACATAAGTCAAAATTGGTGCTGCGCACTTTTCACAAAAATGTTTTTTTATTTTATTACCACTACCTCCTTTGTGTTCATAAATTTTCAATTTTGATTTATCTAAATCTATTGCTCCGTCTCTAAGCAGTATTATTGTCATCATTCCCCCTATTTTTTTTCTACAATCAATGCAATGACAATTAAAAACTAAAGGGACTTCATCAAGCTTAACGTTAAAAGTTATATCTCCACAGATGCATCCGCCAGTTTTATTTATAAAAATTTTTTCTTTCATCAATTTCTAATTTTATTCTCGTATTTTTTTCTAATTTTTAAGACATCAACTAAATATTGGTCTCTAATATTTGAAAGCATATTAATTGATTTACCTTTAGCTTGTTTTTTTGTGCCTGATATAAGTTTATTAGATAATTTATTTGTTAATTTTGGAGCTTTTAATTTTGTCCAAGGTAATTTTAAAGCTGGACCAAATTGCTTTAACATATGTTTCATTCCTTCATTACCTCCTGCAAGATGAAATGTTAAAAAAGTACCCATTATTGAGTATCTAAGACCTGGTCCATCTTCTATTGCACGATCTAATTCCTGAGTTGTTGCATAATTTTCGTTAATTATATGCAAACCTTCTCTCCACAGTGCTTCTTGAAGTCTATCTGATAAATAACCTGGTAGTTCTTTTTTAAGCATAATTGGTTTCATTGAGATTGATTTGTAATATTTGTTTGCGTCCAAAAGAAACTTTTTTTTGGTTTTTTTTCCAGGAACTATTTCAACTGCTGGCAACAAATATGCTGGGTTAAATGGATGGCCAATTATGCCTCTTTGTGGATTTTTACTCTTAGAAAAAATTTTAGAGGGTAAAAGTCCTGAAGAGCTTGAGGAAATAATTACATTTGATTTAACATATTTTGAGATTTTGTGTATCAAATCGGTTTTAACTTTATAATTTTCTAATACACTTTCTTGAACAAAATCGACATTTACAAGAGCTTTTTCAAGTGAATTAAAAAATTTTAAATTTTTAATTAAAATCTTTTTTCCAAAAAGTTTTTTTATACTTTTTGAAGTTCTTTTTATCTCTTTTAAAACATAGCTTTTAAGATTTTTATTTTGATCATATGCATGAACGATTTTATTGTGTGCTAAATTTCTTATTATCCATCCAGTCCCTATGACGCCTGTTCCAACAATTCCCACAGTTTTAATTTTTGACATTACTTGTGTTTTACAAGTTTTAATTTTTCTCTTGTTTCTGAAGGTGACATAATCTCTACACCAAGATCTGTAACTATTCTTATAGCTTTCTCAACTAATTGAGGATTTGTTGCTAATTTACCTTTAGATAAATATAAATTATCCTCTAATCCAACTCTTGGGTTGCCTCCCATTACTACAGTTTGAGCAACATATGGCATTTCATTTTTAGATATTGCAAAACCTGACCATATACCTTCTTTAGGCATTATATCTTTCATTGCTTGCATAGCTAATGGTGTTGCGGGTGCACCCCACGGAATTCCTAAACACATTTGAAAAAGAGGTGGATCACTTAATAATCCCTCTTTATATAACTGAGCTCCAAACCACATATTTCCCAAATCAAAAGCTTCTATTTCGGGTTTAACTTTTATTTCCTGAAGCTTTTTAGCAGCTTTTCTTAAATCGTTAGGTGTATTAACTGTAATAACAGAACTGTCTCCAAAATTTAATGTACCACAATCAAGTGTACATATTTCTGGAAGAAATTGTTCAGCATTGGCTATTCTCTCCATTACATTTGCCATGTCTGTCATTGGACCAAATTCTAAGGGGTTTTTGCCTTGGCCTATATCTAAATCACCACCCATTCCTGTTGTAAGATTAAGAATTACATCAGTTTCAGATGATCTTACTCTATCAACTACTTCTTTATAAAGCTCGAGTCTTCTACTTGGAGTTCCATCTTCTTCTCTAACATGAATATGAGCAATTGCAGCACCAGCTTTCGCAGACTCTATTGCTGCTTTTGCAATTTGCTCTGGAGTTTTGGGCAAATCAGGATGTTTGCTTGCTGTATCACCAGATCCTGTAACTGCGCATGAGATGAAGACTTTATTGTTCATTTTTATTTATAGAAAAATATAATATCATATCATTTATAATTATAGGAAATAAAATTAAATGGACTTAAATAAACTAAGAGTAAGACGTAGTTTTATATTTACCCCAGGTCTTCAACCAGAAATGTTTCCAAAAGCCTTAGCTTCAGGTGCTGATATGGTTTGTATTGAATTAGAAGATGGAATAGCCATGAAAGATAAAGATGAAGCAAGAAAAAATACTATTGATGCATTAAAGTCACTAGAAGTAAAAAATGATGTTGAATTAGTTGTTAGATTAAATTGTCAAAGAACCAAACATGGACTTCTAGACTTAGAAGCTATTGCTTCAAATAAACTAAAAGTTAAAGCTATAATGTTACCTAAAGTTAAAACACCTGACGAAATTACATTTATTGATGACATGCTTACTGATTGTGGTTTAGATACTGATCTTCATGTTATAATGGAAACTAATCAAGCTCTTGAAAGTATTTATGATATTGCGCATTCTAGCGATAGAATAGTTGCTCTTTATTTCGGAGGAGAAGATATGGCAGCAGAATTGAGAGTGGAAAACAAATTAGAGAATTTAGTTTATGCTAGATCAAGATTAGTTCATGCTGGTGCAAGTAAAGGAGTTGATGTTATTGATGTTCCGTATTTAAATCTAGAAAATATGGAAGGGATGAAAAAAGAAGCACAGTTTGTTAAAAACTTAGGTTTCACTGGAAAAGGATCTATTCATCCAAAACAAATTAACATTTTAAATGAAATTTTTACTCCATCAGAAGAAGAAATAAGTAAAGCTAAAAGAATAATGGATCAATTTAAAAAAGCAAATACAGGTTTGGTTGTAATTGATGGCAAATTAATAGAAAGACCAGTTTTACGAGAGATGCAAAGAAAATTATTAGTAGCAAATAAAATAAATAAAAGCTGATAAAATGTCATTTCATTTGGCTTCGAGAAAAATAATAAAAGATTGGACAGATTATAATGAGCATATGAACATGGCTTATTATGTTTTAATTTTTGATGAAGCTTGGGAGACGATGCTTAACAAATTTGAAATGGGTGGAGCTAAAGCACAAATTAATAAAAGAAGCACAATGGTGGTTGAAACAAGAACAACTTATAACAACGAGGTTAAAGAGAATGAAGAAGTAGATGTTTATTGCACTTTCTTTGATCATGATAAAAAAAGATTACATTTAAAATGTGAAATGATTGAAAAAAAAACAAAAAAACTTGCTGCAACAACAGAAAGTCTCTCTCTTTATATTGATCTAGAAAAACGAAAAGTTACAGAATTTGAAGAAGATAAAATAAAAATTATGGATGATTTTATTAATGAGAATAAAAACAATTTTAAAACTGATAATCTTGTATTTGCAGGTAAATTAAAAAAATAAATGCAAATTGTAGAAGAAATAATTTATAATTTTGAAAATAATAAATCCTTATATATAGGTGAAAATATAACAATAGCAGATCATATGATTCAATCTGCAATGCTTGCAGAAAAGGCAAAATGTGATGATGATTTAATATGTTCTTGCTTGCTTCATGATTATGGACATTTTGTTATAGATGATCCTGATAAACTAGTAGAAAATAATAAAGATGGTGAACATGAGATAATTGGATACAAATTTCTAAAAAAATATTTTAGCAATAAAGTTGTGAACCCAATTAAATATCATGTTTTAGCCAAGCGTTATTTGGCAAGAGACGAAAAATATTATAACACATTATCTAAAGCATCAAAGATTAGTCTAAAACTTCAAGGGGGAATTTTGAATGATAAAGAGTGTGAAGATTTTGAAAATAAAGATTATTTCAAAAGTTCCATACTTCTCAGAAAATTTGATGAAGCTTCAAAAAAAGTTGGTATTAAAATGAAAAATATCAATCAATATAAAAATTTAATAAAATTAAAATTAAAATTAAAATTAAAATGAATTTTGATTATATAATAATCGGTGCTGGCACAGCAGGTTGTGTTCTTGCAAATAGACTAAGTGAAAATGGTAAGTTTAATGTTGCTTTATTTGAAGCGGGTGGATCTAGTGATATTTGGAAGGTTAATATGCCTTTGGCAATTCTATATGCAATGCACGATTCTAAATATAATTATAAATATTATTCAGAACCAGAACCTAATTTAAATAACAGAAGATTATTTTGTCCTAGAGGTAAAATGGTAGGTGGATGTTCCGCACATAATGGGATGGTTTATGTTCGAGGAAACAAAAACGACTATGAGAGATGGGCCTCATTTGGCTTAAAATCATGGTCTTATGAAAATGTTTTACCATTTTTTAAAAAAATTGAGACATGGTCTGAAGGAGAGAATGAATTTAGAGGTGGAAAAGGAATTTTACCAGTAAATCAATCCAAAAACCAAAATCCATTGTTTAGCGCTTTTATTAACGCTTCTGTTGAAGCAGGGTATAAAAAAAATAATGACATGAACGGAGAAGATCAAGAGGGATTTGGAATGTATGATATTACAATTCATAAAGGTCAAAGGGCTAGCGCTTCTAAATATTATCTAGAGCCCGCAAAAAAAAGAAAAAA
>CACKOU010000008.1 GCA_902601895.1 uncultured Pelagibacteraceae bacterium
ACAATAGAAATATCAAAAACAAATCCTATTACAAAAGGTCCATACCTTCTTCAAACAATATTTAATGACAAAAATGAAAATAAAAATGAAGCTATTACTGAAATATATAAAGTGTTGAGACCTGGGGAACCTCCAACAATAGAAATTGCAGCTCAAATTTTTAACAATTTATTTTTTAGTTCTGACAGATATGATTTGTCTGACGTTGGCAGAGTTAAAATGAACTCCAGACTTGATTTAAACTGCTCTGATAAAATAACTATTTTAAGAAATGACGATATATTTGCGATTATACAAAAAATGCTTGATTTAAGAGATGGAAAAGATGATGTAGACGACATTGATCATCTTGGAAATAGAAGGGTTAGGTCAGTAGGAGAATTAGTCGAAAATCAGGCGAGGATTGGTGTTTACAGAATGGAAAGAGCTATTAAAGAAAAAATGACAACTCTAGATGTCGAGTCAGCAATGCCCCAAGATTTAATTAATGCTAAACCGTTAACTATTTCACTGAAAGATTTTTTTGCAACTTCACAACTTTCTCAATTTATGGATCAAACAAATCCTTTGTCTGAGATAACACATAAAAGAAGAGTTTCTGCTCTTGGACCAGGTGGATTAACAAGAGAAAGAGCAGGTTTTGAAGTAAGAGATGTTCATCCAACTCATTATGGAAGAATTTGTCCAATTGAGACTCCAGAGGGTCCGAATATTGGTCTTATCAACAGTCTTTCTACTTATTCAAAGATTAATAAATATGGTTTCATAGAAAGTCCTTACAAAAAAGTCGAGAAAGGCATTGTTCAAGATAAAATTGAATATTTATCAGCAATGGAAGAAACTAGATTTACAATAGCCCAAGCAAATTCTCTTATAAACAAAGATGGTAAATTTTTAGAGCAGTTAGTTTCTTGCAGAGAAAATTTGAATTTTATTTTAGCTAAACCTGAAAATATCGATTATATTGATGTTTCGCCTAAACAATTAGTTTCGGTAGCAGCATCATTAATTCCATTTTTAGAGAATGATGATGCTAATAGAGCTTTAATGGGCTCAAATATGATGAGGCAAGCAGTCCCATTATTAAAACCAGAAGCACCATTAGTTGGTACTGGTATTGAAAGTGATGTTGCTTTAGATTCAGGAGTAACTATTGTTGCACGAAGAGATGGAGTTGTTGATAAAATTGATGGAAAAAGAATTGTAATTAAAGCCTCCAACGAAAAAGATTACTCAAAATCTGGTGTAGATATCTACAATCTACTAAAATTCAAAAGATCAAATCAAAATACTTGCATAAATCAAAAGCCATTAGTGAGGGTTGGAGACAAAGTTAAACAAGGAGACATTATTGCAGATGGTCCATCGACTAAAATTGGAGAGTTGGCTTTAGGAAAGAATGTAACTGTCGCGTTTATGCCTTGGCAAGGGTACAATTTTGAAGATTCAATTCTTATATCTGAAAGATGTGTTACTGATGATGTATTTACATCGATACATATTGAGGAATATGAAGTTATGGCTAGAGATACTAAATTAGGTGAAGAGGATATAACTAGAGACATTCCAAATGTTAATGAAGAGTCTCTCAAAAACTTAGATGAGTCAGGAATTGTTTACATTGGAGCTGAAGTTAAACCTGGAGATATTCTTGTAGGAAAAGTTACACCAAAAGGAGATAGCGCCTCAGGTCCTGAGGAAAAATTACTTAGATCAATATTTGGTGAAAAAGCCATTGATGTAACCGACACATCATTAAAGATGCCAAGCGGAAGTGGAGGAACAGTCGTAGATGTTAGAGTATTTAATAGGCATGGAATTGATAAAGATGAAAGATCAATTACGATCGAGAGAGCTGAAATCGAAAGTGTTCAAGAAGATAAAATAGTTGAAGAAGAGATATTAGAAAGAAGTATTAAACAAAGACTTTCTTCAATTTTGAGTGGCACAAATATAAATAAAAAAATTAAAGATGTTGAAGCAAATACTATTATATCAGAAGAAGTAATTGTAAATCTTCCAGTTTCAGACTTATTTAAAATTTCAGTTGATGATGAAAGCAAGCAGTCTTCATTATCTCAAATTAAAGATCAGTATAATAGTGCAAAACAAGACATTCAAGACAGGTTCGAAGACAAAGTTTTAAAAATAAGGCAAGGAGATGATTTATTACCAAGCGTGATGAAGATGGTAAAAGTATTTGTAGCAATAAAAAGAAGATTAAGACCAGGTGATAAAATGTCAGGAAGACATGGTAATAAAGGTGTAGTAAGTAAAATAGTTCCTGTTGAGGATATGCCATATAGAGAGAATGGTAAGCCTGTAGATATAGTCCTTAACCCATTAGGTGTTCCTAGTAGAATGAATGTTGGACAAATACTAGAAACCCATCTTGGTTGGTCTTGTACGGAGCTAGGAGAAAAACTAAATCAATTAGTTAATGAAAACCAAAAGAAAATTGAAAAAACTGAGAAAATTAAATCATTTTTAAAAAATGTTTATGGGAAAGAAATATATGACGAAAATATTGAAAAATTAAACATGTCTGAGTTTGAGGATTTGTGCTCTAACATAAGATATGGAGTTCCAATTGCAACTCCGGTGTTTGACGGTGCTAAAGAAAAAGATGTAACAAAAATGTTAGAATTAGCTGATCTGCCAAATTCAGGTCAAACAACTTTATGGGATGGACGAACTGGAGAAAAATTTGATAGACCAGTTACAGTAGGAACAATTTATATGTTAAAACTTCATCATTTAGTTGAGGATAAAATCCATGCAAGATCTACGGGTCCGTACAGTCTTGTTACACAACAACCGTTGGGAGGCAAAGCTCAACTAGGAGGACAAAGATTTGGTGAGATGGAGGTTTGGGCACTTGAAGCATACGGTGCCTCATACACGCTTCAAGAAATTCTTACTGTTAAATCTGATGATGTTGCTGGAAGAGTAAAAGTATATGAAACAATAGTTAAAGGTGAAGAAAACTTTGAGTCTGGAATTCCAGAATCTTTTAACGTTTTAGTGAAAGAAATTAAATCTCTCGCATTAAATGTGGAATTAAATTAAAATGAATAAACAATTAACAGACCTGTTTAAATCATCAGATATCTCTGAAGCTCAAAATTTTAATAGTATCAAAATAACACTTGCTAGCCCTGAAAAAATCAAATCATGGACTTACGGTGAGATAAAAAAACCTGAAACCATAAATTATAGAACATTTAGACCTGAAAAAGACGGATTGTTTTGTGCAAGAATATTTGGACCAATAAAAGATTATGAATGTCTTTGTGGTAAATACAAAAGAATGAAATTTAGGGGGATTATTTGTGAAAAATGTGGAGTTGAAGTAACAAAATCCAATGTAAGAAGAGAAAGAATGGGACATATTAATTTAGCAACACCAGTTGCTCATATATGGTTTCTAAAATCTTTGCCAAGCAGAATATCCCTAGCAATAGACATGAAACTTAAAGAGGTAGAAAGAGTATTATATTTTGAGAATTTTATCGTAATAGAACCTGGATTAACAGGCCTTAAAAAAAATCAGCTCTTAGGAGAGGAAGAGCTTATAAAATACCAAGACGAATATGGTGAGGAGTCATTCACAGCTGGTATTGGAGCTGAAGCAATATTAGAAATACTCAAATCAATAGATTTGGAGCAAGAAAAAATATCATTAATTAAGTCAATTAAGGAGACAAAGTCTAAAGTATCAGAGGAAAGATCAATTAAAAGATTAAAATTAATAGAATCATTTTTAGAAACTGGAAACAAACCTGAATGGATGATTTTAACAACAATCCCTGTAATTCCTCCAGAGTTAAGACCACTTGTACCATTAGATGGAGGGCGATTTGCTACTTCAGATTTAAATGATCTATATCGAAGGGTTATCAATAGAAATAATCGTCTAAAAAGATTAATGGATCTTAAAGCTCCTGACATAATTGTAAGAAATGAAAAAAGAATGCTTCAGGAATCTGTAGATGCGTTATTTGATAATGGACGTAGAGGAAGAGTAATTACTGGAACTGGAAAAAGACCTCTTAAATCTTTAGCAGAAATGCTAAAAGGTAAACAAGGAAGATTTAGACAAAATTTATTAGGCAAGAGAGTAGATTACTCTGGAAGATCTGTAATTGTTGTTGGACCAGACTTGAAATTGCATGAATGTGGCTTACCAAAAAAAATGGCTCTAGAATTATTTAAACCTTTTCTTTATGCAAGATTAAACAAACTTGGATTAGCCTCAACAATAAAACAAGCAAAAAAACTTGTTGAAAGAGAGAGAACAGAAGTTTGGGACGCTTTAGAACTAATTGTTAGAGAACATCCAGTTATTTTAAATAGAGCTCCAACTTTGCATAGATTGGGCGTACAAGCATTTGAACCAAAATTAATTGAGGGTAATGCTATTGAATTACATCCGTTAACTTGTGCTGCATTTAATGCAGATTTTGATGGCGATCAAATGGCAGTCCACGTACCTTTAAGTTTAGAGGCTCAACTTGAAGCTAGAGTTTTAATGATGTCTACAAATAATATTTTAAGTCCATCTAACGGTAAACCTATAATTGTGCCTAGCCAAGATATGATTTTAGGAATTTATTATCTTTCTCAGCCTCCTTATCAAAACGACAAAGTAGAAGGATATTTTGTAAATGTCTCAGAGATTGAACACGCTTTAGAGATAGGTCAAATAAAAGTTCATTCAAGAATTGTATCAAGATTTGAAACAATTGATGAAAAAGGAAATATAAAATTTGAAAAACATATAAGTACTGCAGGTAGGTTTTTATTAGCTAATTTAATTCCAAAAAATATAAATAATAAGTTTTCACTTGTTGATAGACTATTGCCTAAAAAAATTGTTTCAGAGGTTATCGATCATGTATTCAGATTTGCCGGCCAAAAAAATACAGTTATATTTTGTGATAAATTAAAAGATCTCGGTTTTAAACATGCATTTAAAGCAGGAATATCATTTGGTAAAGACGATCTTGTAATACCTGATAATAAGCAGCAATTAATTGATGAGACAAAAAAATTAATTTCTGATTATGAAAATCAATATGCTGAGGGCTTAATTACTAGAGGTGAAAAATATAACAAAGTTATCGATGCATGGTCAAAATGTACAGATAAAGTTGCATCTGAAATGATGAAGAGAATTTCGGCAACCGAAATGACTCAAGATGGCCTGAAGATTAATTCTGTATTCATGATGGCAGATAGCGGTGCCAGAGGTTCTGCTGCTCAAATGAAACAATTAGCTGGTATGAGAGGCTTAATAGCTAAACCATCTGGTGAAATTATAGAGTCTCCAATTACGTCAAACTTTAAAGAAGGTTTGACAGCATTAGAATATTTTAATTCCACTCACGGTGCAAGAAAAGGACTCGCAGACACTGCGCTTAAAACCGCTAGTTCTGGTTATTTAACAAGAAGACTCTGTGATGTAGCTCAAGATTTAACTATCACTCAACTCAAATGTGACAATCCAAGTTTTATTAAATTAACAGAGGTTTTAGAGGGTGGAAATATAATGGTAAGCTTGTCTGAAAGATCACTGGGAAGAGTAACCGCAAAAGACGTAAAAAACCCTTTAACTGGAGATATATTAATTAAAAAGAATAGTATGATTGATGAGGCAGCTTGTGAAAAGATAGATTCAGCTGGTGTTAAAAACTTAAACGTATATTCAGTTATGACTTGCAGCCTAAAAGAAGGTGTATGTGCCACTTGTTATGGGCGAGATTTATCTAGAGGTAAAATGGTGCATGTAGGTGAGGCAGTTGGAATGATATCTGCACAGTCGATTGGTGAACCAGGTACACAGCTTACAATGAGAACATTTCACGTTGGAGGAACGGCATCAGTAAAACAAGATTCTCAAATAGTTTCAAATAACGATGGTGTATTGAAAATTGTTAATACAAATTTACTAGAAGACTCAAAAAAGAACTTAATAGTTATGGGAAGAAATACGGAACTGTCAATTGAAGATGATAAAGGTTTACAGGTTGCTTCATATAAAGTGCCATATGGTTCAAAACTATTTTTCCAAAATGGAGATAGAGTAAAAAAAGGAAATAAAGTCTGTGAATGGGATCCTTATACTACACCAGTTATAGCTGAAAAAGATGGAATAGCCAATTATGTAGATTTAATTGACGGGGTATCAATTGCTGAAACAACTGATGATGCCACTGGTATATCTACTAAAGCAGTGGTCGATTGGAAAACACAATCTAAAAATACAGATTTAAAACCAAGAATTACTTTGAGAGATGCTAAAGGAAATGTAATTAAAAAAGCTGATGACAATGAAGCAAGATACTATTTAGTTCCAGACTCTATATTATCAGTAAAAGATGGACAAAAAATTTCAGCTGGTGACGTTATTGCAAGACTACCAAAAGAGACAACAAAAACTAAAGATATAACTGGTGGATTACCAAGAGTTGCTGAATTATTTGAAGCAAGAAAAGCAAAAGATAGCGCAATAATTGCTGAGAATGATGGCAAAGTAATATTTGGTAAAGAGGTCAGAGGAAAGCAGAGAGTGACAATAGAGTCTGAGAATGGTGATAGTTCAAGCTATTTAATTCCTAAAGGAAAGCATATTAATTTCAACCAAGGTGAAAAAATAAAAAAAGGTGAATACTTGTTAGATGGTCAACCATTGCCACATGATATTTTAAGAATTTTAGGTATTGAGGAATTAACAGAGTATTTTGTAAACCAAGTTCAAGATGTTTATAGACTTCAGGGTGTAATAATCAACGATAAGCATATCGAAGTTATATTAAGACAGATGTTGAAGAAAGTTGAGGTTAAAACCCAAGGTGATAGCTCTTACTTACCAGGTGAAATAGTTGATAGGATTAAATTTGAAAGTACCAATGAAAAACTTGTTAAAGATGGAAAAAATCCTGCTGGTGGAGAAAGAGTATTGATGGGAATAACTAAAGCATCATTACAAACTGAATCTTTTATTTCTGCTGCTTCCTTCCAAGAAACTACAAGAGTTTTAACAGATGCTGCTATCAAAGGTAAGGTAGATAAGCTCTCTGGACTAAAAGAAAATGTAATCGTTGGTAGATTAGTTCCTGCAGGAACTGGATCTGTTAAAAACTTATGGAACAAAAAAGCTCGATTAGATGATGAAAAATTCATATCTGAAAATGAAAAAATAGAACAAGCAGAAAACCCAATAAATCAATAGAAATTTAACATATTTAGCTCTCTTTTAATTTGACAAATGAATTTTCTATAGTATTTTGTGCGTGATTTTTGGTTGGAATGTAGTGCCTTGTGTACTAAACGCTGCCACAAATAACCTGTCAGTTATTTCCCCAAAAAAATACTTAAAAAATATTATGCCAACAATTAATCAATTGCTAAGAAAAAAAAGAGTAAGGCCTCTTACTAGAAATAAAGTTCCAGCGTTGCAAAAACAACCTTTAAAGAGAGGAGTTTGTGTAAAAGTTTATACTACTACCCCAAAGAAACCTAACTCTGCTTTAAGAAAGGTTGCAAGAGTTAGATTATCCAACGGATTTGAGGTTACAGCTTATATTCCTGGTGAGGGTCATAATTTACAAGAGCACTCTGTAGTTATGATAAGAGGAGGAAGAGTAAAAGATTTACCAGGTGTTCGATATCATATTTTAAGAGGCAACCTAGATACCCAAGGAGTTGCAAATAGAAAACAAAGAAGATCTCTTTATGGAACCAAAAAAGGGAAGTAATTTTTATGTCTAGAAAAAGAAGAGCTCCAAAAAAAATACCAATTGTAGATCCTAAATACAAATCAGTAATAATTCCAAAATTAATAAATTCTATAATGTATGACGGTAAAAAAACAACTGCAGAAAAAATAGTTTATGATGCACTAGATAAGATTAAATCAAAGTCTAAGGATGAGCCTATAACAATATTTAATGATGCTATAAATAATGTTAGACCAACGGTAGAGGTACGCTCAAGAAGAGTAGGTGGTGCTACTTACCAAGTGCCAGTTGAGGTTAAATCAAAACGTTCTCAAGCTTTAGCTTTAAGATGGATTATTGATGCTTCTAGAAAAAGAAAAGATAAAAAAATGTCCGATAAGTTATTTAATGAAATTTATGATGCTTATCAAAATAAAGGTTCCGCAATAAAAAAGAAAGAAGATACACATAAAATGGCAGAGTCAAATAAAGCTTTTGCGCATTTTAGATGGTAAGTTACATGGCTAAAACACATACATTAGACAAGTATAGAAATATTGGGATTATGGCACACATTGATGCTGGTAAGACTACAACTACTGAAAGAATATTATATTATACAGGAAAAAGTCATAAAATTGGAGAAGTGCACGATGGTGCAGCAACAATGGATTGGATGGAACAGGAGCAAGAACGTGGAATTACAATAACTTCTGCTGCAACAACTTGTTTTTGGAGAGAGCATAGAATTAATATAATTGATACCCCAGGTCACGTAGATTTTACAATCGAGGTAGAGAGATCTTTGAAGGTTTTAGATGGTGCTGTTGCAGTATTTGATGGTGTTGCCGGTGTTGAACCACAATCTGAAACAGTTTGGAGGCAAGCTGATAAATATAAAGTTCCTAGAATTTGTTTTGTTAATAAACTTGATAGGACTGGTGCAGATTTCTTTAGATGTGTGGATATGATTAAAGATAGACTCGGAGCCAAACCTTTAGTTATGCAGATTCCAATTGGAATAGAAGCTTCATTACAAGGTGTTGTTGATTTAGTTAAAATGAAAGCTATTGTTTGGAAAAATGAAGACCTTGGTGCTGAATGGGAAGAAAAAGATATTCCAGATGACCTAAAAGATATTTGTGATAAATACAGACAAGAATTAGTTGAGACAGCTGTTGAGCAAGATGAAAAATTAATGGAAGCCTATTTAGGCGGTGATGAAATTAAAAAAGAAGATTTGATTAAATGTGTAAGAAAAGGATGTTTAAATTTCGAATTTGTACCAGTTTTAACAGGTTCTGCTTTTAAAAATAAAGGTGTTCAACCATTATTAGACGCTGTTGTAGATTACTTACCAAGTCCTGAGGATCTAGGATCTATTATGGGTACAAAACCTGGATCAAACGAAGAAATTGAAATGAAGTTTGAGGATAGTGCTCCTTTTTCGGCATTAGCTTTTAAAGTAGCAACAGATCCATTTGTAGGAAGTCTTACATTTATTAGAATTTATTCAGGTACAGTGAAATCAGGAACTGGAGTTTATAATACTTCTTCAGATAAAGAAGAAAGAGTTGGTAGAATGCTTCTAATGCATGCTAATTCAAGAGAAGATATCAAAGAAGCAAGCGCAGGTGATATTGTTGCGCTCGCTGGATTAAAAAATACAATAACAGGTCATACATTAGCAAATAAAGATGCACCAGTATTACTTGAGCCTATGGAATTTCCAGATCCAGTTATTGAAATTGCAGTTGAACCAAAATCAAAAGCTGATCAAGAAAAAATGGGTGAAGCATTGGGAAGATTAGCTAAAGAAGATCCCTCATTTAGAGTGTCATCAGACGAAGAGTCAGGTCAAACAATAATTAAAGGAATGGGTGAGTTACATTTAGATATTATTGTTGATAGAATGAAAAGAGAATTTAAAGTTGAAGCAAATGTAGGAGCACCTCAAGTTGCATACAGAGAAACAATTTTAAATGCTGCTGAGTTTGATTATACACACAAAAAACAGAGTGGTGGTGCAGGACAGTTTGCTAGAGTAAAATTATCTGTTGAACCACTAGAACCAGGCAAAGGTAGAGAAATTGAAAGTAAAATCAAAGGAGGAGCAATTCCAAAAGAATTTATACCAGGGGTCGAAAAAGGTGTAGAGACAATAGCTGATGGCGGAATTTTAGCCGGATTCCCTTTGATTGATTATAAAGTTACAATCTTAGATGGTTTACACCATGATGTTGACTCAAGTGTATTAGCCTTTGAGCTTGCTTCAAGACAATGTTTTAAAGAGGCATGTGCCAGAGGAACTCTAAAACTTTTAGAACCAGTAATGAGAGTAGAAGTAGTCACTCCAGAAGATTATATGGGAGATGTAATAGGTGATTTGAATAGTAGAAGAGGTCAAATAAGTACACAAGAGCAAAGAGGGAATGCAACAGTAATAACCGCAATGGTGCCATTAGCAAATATGTTTGGTTATATAAATAGCTTAAGATCTATGTCACAAGGAAGAGCTCAATACTCAATGTTTTTTGATCATTACGACAAGGTTCCACAAAATGTTCAAGATGAGGTAACGAAGAAAACAGGTTAATTATGGATAAACAAAATATTAGAATAAAATTAAGAGCTTACGATAACAAGGTTTTGGATCAGTCTACTGAGGAGATCGTAAATACTGTTAAAAGGACAGGAGCTAATATTAAAGGTCCAATTCCTCTACCTACAAAAATAGAGAGATACACTGTTTTAAGATCACCACATATTGATAAAAAAAGTAGAGAACAATTCGAAACAAGAACTCATAAAAGATTAATTGATATTATTGAACCTACACCCGCAACAGTTGAAGCGCTAATGAAACTTGATTTAGCATCGGGAGTAGATGTGGAGATTAAAATATAATGGATAATTTAGCCTTAATTGGAAAAAAAATAGGAATGTCTAGAGAGTTTTTTAAAACCGGCCAATCAGTTCCAGTTACTGTGTTAAAAATGGAGACTGGAAGAGTTATAAACATTATAAACAAAGAAAATAGAGGATATAGCGCAGTCCAAATAGGATTTGGAAAAATAAAAAACTCAAAATTAACCAAAGCTATGAAAGGTTATTTTGCAAAAAAAAACACAGAGCCAAAAAAAACTCTTAAAGAGTTTAGGTTAGATAATACTGAGAATTTTAAAGAAGGAAATGAAATTGGATTAGAAATATTCGAAAATGTAAAATTTGTTGATGTTAAGTCTAAGACAATTGGTAAAGGATTTGCCGGAGTTATGAAAAGACACAACTTTGGTGGATTAAGGGCTACTCACGGAGTTTCTATTTCTCACAGATCACATGGTTCTACAGGACAAAGACAAGACCCAGGTAAAGTTTTTAAAGGAAAAAAAATGGCTGGTCATATGGGAGATAAAATAAGAACTATTCAAAATATCGAGGTTGTAAAAACTGACAAAAAAAACAATTTGCTATACTTAAAAGGTTCTATTCCTGGATCAAAAAATACCGAAGTTTTAATTAAAAAATCAGTCAAGAATATTACTCGGATGTCAATAGGTGAAAAAATTGAACAAATTGAAAAACAAAAAAAATCAGTTGATAAAAAGAAAAAGTAGATGAAAATAAATAAATTAAGTATTGATGGAAAAAAACAGAGCATTGAAGTTCTAGATAAAATCTTCAGTGCCAAAATTAATAATCAATTAGTCAGCGGTGTCATTTACAAATTGAACGCAAATTTTAAAGGTAGAAAAGCAAAGACTAAGCAAAGAAATGAAATTACAGGCTCAACTTCTAAAATTTATTCGCAAAAAGGTACTGGTAATGCAAGACATTCTAGTAAAAAAGCACCTATATTTGTAGGTGGAGGGATAGCTCATGGACCAAAAGGTCAGGATAACTACAAAATTAGAAAATTAAATAAGAGTGAAAAAAAAATGAGTATTGCCTCACTTATCACTGAAAAGAATAAATCTAATAACTTAATTATTTTTGATGATTTTGGAAAAAAAATTGAAAAAACAAAAGAAATGTTTGAACTTTTAAAGAAGTTTGATGCAAATAATTCATTATTAATAGTAGATACTAAATCAAAAGATAATATTTTAAAATCAACTAAAAATATTCCTAATGTCAAATTAACAGACGCAAATCATTTTAGTGCATTTGATTTAGTTAAATACAAAAAAATCATTTTTACTGAGAGTTCAGTTAAAGAATTGGAAAAAAGGTATCAATAATGGATAAAATAAGTTTATATGATAAAATTTTATTTCCTGTAATAACTGAAAAATCTACAAATCTATCAGAGCTAAATAAAATAATATTTAAAGTACCCCAAAGCGCTAATAAAAAAACATTAAAAGGATCAATTGAAAAAATTTTTAAGGTAAATGTAACAAAAATTAATATTATTAATAAAAAAACATTAATAAAATCAACAAGAGGAAAAAAAGTTAAAAAAAAAGGATTTAAAAAAGCAATTGTAACTTTAAAAAAAGGTCAAAATATTGACTTAACTAGTGGAATATAAAAAATGGCATTAAAAACATTTAAACCTTACACAAAATCAACAAGAGGAACTATACTTTCAAGCAGAGAGGGTCTGTGGAAAGGTAAACCTTTTAAGCCACTTACAAGTGCAAATTATTCATCAAAAGGTAGAAATAACTATGGAAGAATTACATCAAGAAATCATGGCGGGGGTCATAAACATAAATATAGGCAAATAGATTTTTATAGAAAAAAAAATGATATGAAAGCTATTGTTGAAAGAATTGAATACGATCCTAATAGATCTTGTCATATTATGTTAGTGAAATTTGAAGATAATCAAAAATTTTATTATTTAGCTCCACAAAAAATTAAAGTTGGAGACTATATACAAAATGGGTCATCTTCAGAAATTAGAATTGGAAACTGTTTACCACTAAAAGACATACCTGTTGGTATTGAGATTCATAATGTTGAAATCCAACCTGGAGCAGGTGGGAAAATATCAAGAGCAGCAGGTTCATCCGTTACAATTACAGGTATAGATGGAAATTACTCAATAATAAAAATGAGTTCAGGTGAAGTAAGAAAAATTGACTCAAGAGCATTAGCAACAATCGGAGTTTTATCTAATCCAGATCAAAAAAATATTAAAATTGGTAAAGCTGGTAGATCTAGATGGCTTGGAAGAAGACCACATACTAGAGGTGTTGTTAAAAATCCTGTAGATCACCCTCATGGTGGTGGTGAAGGAAAATCTGCAGGTGGAAGACATCCTGTATCACCTACTGGTCAATCTGCAAAAGGTTTGAAAACAAGAGATAATAAAAGAACTGATAAATTTATAATAAGAAGAAGAAAGAAGAAGAGAGCGTAATATATGGCAAGATCTGTTTGGAAAGGACCATTTGTTGAAGAAAGTTTAATTAAAAAAGTTGAAAAGATTAAAAACGATACTAACAAAAAACCAATTAAAACCTGGTCAAGAAAGTCAACTATAATACCTGATTTTGTAGGATTTAGTTTTTTAATTTATAACGGTAAAAAATTTATACCAATAACTGTATCTGAAGATATGGTTGGTCACAAATTTGGAGAATTTGCACCAACAAGACAGTTTTTTGGTCATACACCAGCAGATAAAAAAGCAAAAGTTGAAGGTGGAGCAAAAGGAGCTGACAAAAAATAATAATGAGTAAAAAAAAAGATTTAGATTTAAAACAAGTAAGATCAGTAAATAAAAATGTAAGATCTAGCGTAAGAAAACTAAAACCAATTCTCAAATCTATTGTAGGAAAAAAAGTAGAAACTGTAATAAGAGACTTGTCATTTTCAGAAAAAAGAATTTCAAAAGATGTTAAGAAAACAATTTCATCAGCTATTTCTAATGCAGAAAATAATTTTCAATATGACATTGATAATCTGTTCATAAAAGAAGCATTTTGCGGAAAGCAAGTTATAATGAAAAGATTCAGAGCAAGAGCAAAAGGAAGAGCTGCGGAAATTATGAAACCATATTCAAATATTACTATAATTTTGAAAGAGAAAACTAAAGAGGAAACAAAACATGGGCCAAAAAGTTAATCCCGTTGGATTAAGATTAGGTATTAACAGAGGGTGGGACTCTGTTTGGTATGCTAAAAAGAAAGATTTTGGAAATTATCTTATAGAGGATCATAGAATTAGAGAATTTATAAAAAAAAATGTAATTAATTCAGGTGTTTCAAAAGTAATGATTGAAAGAACCTCAAAAAAATGTTTTGTAACAATTTATACTTCTAGACCGGGTTTTGTAATTGGAAAAAAAGGTTCAGATATTGAAAAAATCAAGAATAAGATTTCTCGATTGACTACAAATGAAGTTGTATTGAATATTAAGGAAGTAAAAAAACCAGAGACAAATTCATATTTGGTAGCAGAAAATATTGCACAACAACTAGTTAAAAGAGTTTCATATAGACGTGCAATGAAAAGATCAATGCAATCAGCACTAAGACTTGGTGCAAAAGGTATAAAAGTTTCATGCAGCGGCAGATTAGGAGGAAACGAAATAGCACGAACAGAATGGCTAAGAGATGGCAGTATTCCATCTCATACACTTAGAGCAGATATAGATTATGCTGAGGCAGAAGCTCTAACTACTTATGGTATTATAGGTATTAAAGTTTGGATTTATAAAGGTGAGATATTTACCAAGGAATTTAGTCAAGAGAGGAATAAGAAATAGAAATGCTACAACCAACAAGAACAAAATTTAGAAAGGCTCATAAAGGACGTATACATGGTAATGCATCAAGATGTAATTTAATGAATTATGGATCTTTTGGACTTAAAGCTATAGAACCAGAAAGAGTTATATCAAGACAAATAGAGGCAGCTAGAGTTGCTCTTACAAGGCATATGAAAAGACAAGGAAGAGTATGGACCAGAATGTTCCCAAACATACCTGTTTCAAAAAAACCAACCGAAGTACGTATGGGAAAAGGTAAAGGTTCGCCTGAGTTTTGGGCATGTAGAGTGAAACCAGGAAGAATTTTGTTTGAAGTTGACGGAGTTTCAGAGCAAATTGCTAGAGAAGCCTTATATAAAGCATCAGCAAAATTGCCCATAAAATGTAAATTTATTAAAAGGATATAAGGTGAAAAAAAAAGATATAAAAAAAATGACTAAGGACGAAGTAATAAAAAATTTAGATAAGTTAAAAAAAGATTTGTTTAATTTTAGATTCCAAAAGATTAATGGACAAATAAAAAGTACATCACAAGTAAGCCAAACTAGAAAAAACATTGCAAGATTAAAAACTGTTTTAAAGGAAAATAATGCCTAAAAAATTGTTAAATGGAACAGTAGTGAGCGATAAGCCTAATAAAACAATAACAGTTTTAGTCGAGAGAAAGTATCAACACCCTGTTTTGAAAAAAATCATAAAAGCCAGAAAAAAATATAGCGTTCATGATGAAGAAAATAAATATAAAACAGGAGATAAGGTTATTATTAAAGAATGTAGACCTTATTCAAAATCAAAAAAATTTGAAGTTATTGGAGATGTCAAATGATACAAGTACAAACTGAACTGTTCGTAGCAGACAATACTGGAGCAAAAAAAATTGAGTGTATCAAAGTTCTTGGTGGATCAAAAAGAAGATACGCAAGCATAGGAGATATTATTGTTGTAGCCGTCAAAGAGGCAATTCCTAGAGGAAAAGTTAAAAAAGGCTCTGTCCACAAAGCAGTAGTAGTTAGAGTAAAGAAAGGAATTCACAGAAATGATGGTTCAAAAGTAAGATTTGATAACAATGCAGCTGTGCTAACAGATGATAAGGGAGAGCCAATTGGTACGAGGATTTTTGGCCCTGTAACTAGAGAATTAAGATCAAGAGGCCAAATGAAAATAATCTCCTTAGCCCCAGAGGTAATTTAAATGATTAAAAAAGGTTTAAAAGTAAAGGTTCTTACAGGAAAAGACAAAAATAAAGAAGGAGATATTATTGAGTTAGACCGTAAAAACAACAGAGCAAAAGTTAAAGGTATTAATATGATAAAAAAACATATTAAAACAACTAAAGAAAAAAAAGGTGGGATAGTTACAAAAGAAAATTTTGTGCATATTTCAAATTTAAAGTCAATATCACAAAATAAAAATGAGATTAAAAAATAATGCAACCTAGATTAAAAGAAATAATTAAAAAGGAAATACAACCAAATTTAAAACAGAAATTTGGATATAAAAATTTATATATGGTCCCTCAAATATATAAAATTACGATAAATATGGGTCTTGGAATAGATGGTAACAATGATAAAATACTAAAATCATGTGTTGACGATATGTCGAATATAGCTGGGCAAAAACCAGTTATTACTAAATTTAAAAAATCTATAGCAAATTTTAAAACAAGAAAAAATACTACCGCTGGTATTAAAGTAACACTTAGAAAAAACAGGATGTATGAATTTATAGACAGGCTAATAAATATTGCTCTACCAAGAATTAAAGATTTTAGAGGATTAAATAAAAAAGGTTTTGACAAATTTGGAAATTACTCATTTGGCATTAAAGAACATATTATTTTTCCAGAGGTTAATTTTGATAAAGTAGATAAAATAAGAGGCTTAGATATCACAATTTCAATTAAATCACAAAATATTGAACATAGTTATGAACTTTTAAAACAATTAAATTTTCCATTCATAGAAAAAAGGAGTTATTAATGGCAAAAGTAAGTGCAATAAACAAAAACAATAGAAGGATTAAATTATCTGAAAAATTTAGAGATAAAAGAAGTAAATTAAAAAAAATAATTATGAATAAAAAACTATCTCTTGATGAAAGATTTAAAGCGCAACAAAAGTTGTCAAAATTACCTAGAAACTCCGCAAAAAATAGAATTATGAACCGATGCCAAATTACTGGAAGACCGCATGGTGTTTATAGAAAACTAAAAATATCAAGAATTGCTTTAAGACAACTTGGTCTTGAAGGAAAAATTCCGGGTATGGTAAAATCAAGTTGGTAGAAAGGAAAATATGAGTCTGAGTGATCCTATAGGAGATATGTTAGCAAGAATTAAGAATTCTCAAATGAGAAATCATAAAAAAGTCGAATTGCCATCCTCTAAGTTTAAAACCAAAATTGCAGAAGTACTTAAAAATGAAGGATATATAATAGATTATAAGGTGCAAAATGATTTAAAACCAATCTTAGTAATTAATCTTAAATATAATTCAGGAAATCCAGTTATAAGCACTATAGAGCGTGTATCTAAGCCAGGAAGAAGGATATTCTCAAGTGCAGAAAG
The DNA here is from genome assembly GCA_902601895.1 of uncultured Pelagibacteraceae bacterium. Classification (GTDB taxonomy): domain Bacteria; phylum Pseudomonadota; class Alphaproteobacteria; order Pelagibacterales; family Pelagibacteraceae; genus Pelagibacter. The sequence continues at coordinate 17,015 of CACKOU010000008.1, forward strand.
CTTAAATAGAATAAATAATGGTTTGGGCATAGCTATAGTATCTACTCCTAAGGGTGTAATGACAGACATCGATGCAAGAAAACAAAAAATCGGTGGAGAAATTATTTGTAAGGTATTTTAATGTCAAAAATTGGAAAAATAAATATATCGATACCAGAAAAAGTTAAAGTCCTATTAGCAGGTAACAGTGTAAATATAGAGGGTCCACTAGGAAAAAAATCGATAACTCTTGATTTAAATATGTTTGATATAAAAATTAATGAAGGAAAAGATTTATTAATTAAACCAAAAAAAATCGACCAAGAAACTAAAAGATTGTGGGGCATGAATAGAAGTTTACTTAACAATGCAATTATAGGAACTAGCAAAGGGTATGAAAAAATACTAGAACTATCTGGAGTTGGTTTCAGATCGTCTATAAAAGGTAAGCAATTGAGTTTACAACTAGGTTTCAGTCATGACGTTAATTTCGATATCCCAGAGGGCATAAAAATTTCAGTTGATAAACAAACAATTATAAAAATATCTGGATCTGATAAGCAGCAAGTTGGTATGGTTGCTTCACAAATTAAAAGCATAAGGCCACCAGAACCTTACAAAGGAAAAGGTATTAAAGAACAAGGACAATATATTTTGAGGAAAGAAGGAAAAAAGAAATAATGAAATTAAAATCTAATTTAAAAAAAAAGTATAGAGTTAGAAATAAACTTAAAAAAAATGCACAAATTGATAGATATAGATTAAGTGTTTTTAGATCTTCAAAAAATATTAGTGCACAAATTATAGATGATGTAAAAAAAATAACATTAGTATCTGTGTCATCAATGAGCAAGGAACTTAAAATTGAAAAAAGAAATAAATCAGAATTATCTGCGCTTGTGGCTGAATTATTGGCAAAAAAAGCACAAGGCATGAACATCAAGAAAATTTACTTTGACAGAGGCACATATAAATATCATGGTAGAATTAAAATTCTCGCTGAAACTTTAAGAACTAAAGGGATGGAATTCTAATGGAAAAAAATACAGATTATATTGAAAAATTAGTGCATATTAATAGAATAACTAAAGTTGTTAAGGGTGGAAGAAGATTTGGTTTTTCTGCTCTTGTAGTTGTTGGAAATCAAAATGGAAAGATAGGTGTTGCACATGCTAAAGCAAAACAAGTTCCTGATGCTATTAAAAAAGCAAACGAACTTGCAAAAAGAAATTTGATACATGTTCCTTTAAGAGAAGGTAGAACTATACACCATGATATTTATGGCAAAGATGGAGCTGGAAAAATTAAGCTAAGAGCTGCTCCAAAAGGAACTGGAATTATTGCTGGAGGGCCAGTTAGAGCTGTTTGTGAAGTTTTAGGTATAAAAGATATAGTAGCTAAATCTTTAGGAACAGCAAATCCTCACAATGTTATAAGAGCGTGCATGAAAGCACTTTCAAAACAAAATTCTCCAAAAAACATTTCTACTATTAGAAATAAAAAAATATCTGAAATAATTGAGAAAAGAGGCTAAGTATGAAATTGAATAATCTTATTTCATTAAAAAGAAAAAAACTAAGAGTTGGAAGAGGTATTGGATCTGGAAAAGGAAAAACATCTGGACGAGGTGTAAAAGGTCAAAAATCTAGATCTGGTGTTGCTATTAAGAGCTTTGAAGGTGGGCAAATGCCTTTATTTAGAAGATTACCTAAAAGAGGTTTTAATCCAATTAAAAAAATTGAGATTGGTATAATTAACTTAGAGGTTATTCAAAAACTTATTGATAACAATAAAATTAAAACTGATAGTACTATAAATCTTGAAGTCTTAAAAAAAGCCAAAGTATTTAATAATTCAATTAAAAAATTTAAGATTCTTGGAAATGGTGAAATTAAATCTAAAATCGATATTTCTGCCACATATATATCCAATACTGCTAAATTAAAAATTGAGAAAATTGGTGGCAAACTAACATTAAATAAATAAAATTATTAATGAGTGGATCTTCTCAAACAAATGATTTGCGAAATAGAATAATTTTCACAATTTTAATCCTCTCAGTCTATAGATTAGGTACTTTTATACCTCTTCCTGGAATTGACCCAGAGCAACTGCAAATAATGATGCAAAGCAATCAAAAGGGACTTTTAGGAATGTTTAATGTTTTTGCAGGAGGTGCAGTAAGTAGAATGGCAATATTTGCTTTAGGTATAATGCCATATATATCTTCATCTATTATTGTGCAGTTATTAACAGGAGTTTCAGATTATTTTAAAAATTTAAAAGCCCAAGGAGAAATTGGAAGACAAAAGATAACTCAAATAACTAGATATGGAACAGTTTTATTAGCAACAGTCCAAGGATATGGCTTAGCTGTGGGATTAGAATCATCTGCCGATTTAGTTATAAATCCTGGTATATTTTTTAAAGTTTCAACCGTTAGTACAATTGTAGCTGGTACAATTTTTTTAATGTGGCTTGGAGAACAAATTACTCAAAGAGGTATAGGTAATGGTATTTCATTAATTATTTTTTCAGGAATAGTTGCAGAAATACCAAGGGCTCTAGTCACAACATTCGAATTAGGAAGAACAGGAGCTATATCAACTGTAATGATTATTTTTATATTTCTTTTATTAGTGGCAACAATTATGTTTATTGTTTTCATGGAAAGAGCTCTTAGAAAAATTTTAATTAATTATCCTAAAAGACAAATGGGGAATAAAATGTATGGAGGAGACACATCACATTTACCATTAAAAATAAATTCAGCGGGAGTAATCCCAGCAATTTTTGCTTCTGCGTTATTATTATTGCCAGTAACATTCTCAAATTTTAATGTTTCACAAAATGAAACATTTTTAAATATTTCTTCCTATTTTTCTCAAGGACAACCTCTTTATATGTTGTTGTATGCATCTGGTATTATATTTTTTACATTTTTTTATACATCTATAACCTTCAATCCTACTGAAACTGCTGAAAATTTAAGAAAGTATGGAGGTTTCATTCCAGGAATTAGACCTGGTGAAAGTACAGCAATATATATAGATACAATTCTTACTAGACTAACTACAATAGGTGCTTTGTATTTAACATTAGTTTGTTTGATGCCTGAATTTTTAATAGCTAATTATCCTATTCCTTTTTATTTAGGTGGTGCATCAGTATTAATCGTAGTTGTTGTTGCAATTGACACTGTTACACAAGTACAAACCAGAATGATGAGTTCCCAGTACGAACAACTTATAAAAAAAACAAAATTTGGAAGATAAGTGAATATTATTTTATTTGGTCCTCCAGGTGCTGGAAAGGGTACTCAGGCTAAATATTTAGTAAAAAAATTATCTGCATTTCAAGTTTCAACCGGAGATATACTAAGGGATGAAATAAAAAATAATACATATATAGGAAAAAAAATAATAAGTAATATGAATGAAGGAAAGTTTATTGATGATGAAATTGTTAATAAACTGATTGAAAATATAGTTTCTAATCCCTCAAAAAAAAATAAATTAATCTTTGATGGCTACCCAAGATCATTAATGCAAGCTGAAAATTTAACTTTACTTTTAAATAAATCAAACCAGAAAATAAATTTTATCTTTTTTCTAAATGTCAATAAAGAAACAATAATTAAAAGAATAGCAAAAAGAAAAAATTTAGAAAATAGAACTGATGATGACCTTGATACAATATTAAAAAGATATGATAAATATATGGAAACCACAAAGCCTGTTCTTGATTTCTATTCTAAAAATGCAAATTTTTTTGAAATTGATGGTGGACAAGAAATTAGCGAAATTTCAAGGAAAATAGACACTTTTATGAATGTTTAAGGCGTTGACTTTGATTTATCTTCTTATATAAAAGGCACAATTTATCACAAAATTATGGCTCGTATTGCAGGTGTTAACATTCCACAAAATAAATTAGTCCATATTGGACTAAGATATATATATGGCATTGGAAGCAAATTTTCTCAAGAAATATGCAAATCACTTGATATACCAAATTCAAAAAGAGTTAATGAACTAACTGATGATCAAATTTTAAAGATTAGAGAATTCATTGATCAAAAATATTCTGTTGAAGGAGATTTAAGAAGAGAAAATTCATTAAGTATAAAACGCTTAATAGATTTAGCAACTTATAGAGGTTCACGACATAGAAAAAAACTACCTGTACGAGGACAAAGAACAAGATGTAACGCTAGAACTAGAAAAGGTAAAGCAATCGCAATAGCGGGTAAAAAATTAACACCTTTGAAAAAATAAAAATTTATGAAAAAAGACGTTTCGGATAACAAAGATCAGGTTAAAACTGCAGAAAAGAATTCAAAAAAAAGTTCCTATTCAAAAAAAAAAAAGGGAAAGAAAAATATACTTAATGGAATAGCTTATGTTCAATCAACATTTAATAACACTATAGTTTCTATAGCTGATACTAGTGGAAATGTTGTGTCTTGGGCATCTGCAGGCCAAAAAGGATTTAAAGGATCTAGAAAATCAACACCTTATGCTGCACAAGTTGCTGCAGACGCAGCTGCTGCTAAAGCACTAGAAACTGGAATGAAAGTTTTATCAGTTGAAGTAAAAGGCCCAGGATCTGGAAGAGAGACTGCTTTAAGAGCACTTCAAGCAAGAGGATTTAAAATTATTTCTATAAAGGATACAACACCAATGCCTCATAATGGTACGAGACCACCAAAAAAAAGGAGAGTTTAAATGGAGCAAACAGAAGTAAATACAAAGAATTGGAAATCATTAATTAAGCCAACAAAATTAGATGTTAAATTAAGCGATGATAAATCATATGCAAAAATTATAGCTGAGCCATTAGAAAAAGGTTATGGTCTTACTTTAGGAAACTCACTGAGAAGAATTTTGTTATCGTCTATAAGAGGAGCTGCAGTTACAGCTGTGCAGATTGATGGTGTTTTGCATGAATTTACATCTATAAAGGGAGTAAGAGAAGATGTTACAGATATTGTTTTAAACATTAAGTCTCTAGCTTTAAAAAGTAGTTCTGAAGGACAAAAAAAATTAATTTTAGATGCAAAAGGTCCTGGGGAAATAAAAGCATCCAATATTACAAATATTCCTGATATAGAAATATTAAATCCTGATTTAGTTATATGTAATCTTGATGAAAATACTAATTTTCATATGGAAATGACTGTAGGAACAGGTAAAGGCTATGTTTCAGCTGAATTAAATAAACCAGAAGAGCCGCCTTTAGGTTTAATACCAATTGATTCATTATTTAGCCCAGTTAAGAAAGTTTCATATTCTGTTAGTACCGCAAGAGAAGGGAAGGCCCTAGATTATGATAAATTGATTATGGAAGTTGAAACTAACGGTTCAATATCTGCAGAAGATGCAGTTGCTTACTCTGCTAGAATTTTTCAAGATCAGTTAGGCATGTTTGTGAATTTTGATGAGCCACAAGAGGTTATTGTTAGAGAACAACCTACTGAGCCAGAGTTTAATAAAAACTTATTAAGAAAAGTTGACGAATTAGAACTTTCAGTAAGATCTATGAATTGCCTAAAAAATGATAATATTATCTATATTGGTGATTTAGTTCAAAAATCTGAAGGTGAAATGTTAAGAACTCCTAATTTTGGTAGAAAATCGTTAAATGAGATTAAAGAAGTTTTAACTGGAATGTCATTATATCTTGGAATGGAAATACCAAATTGGCCACCAGATAATATCGCTGAATTATCTAAAAAATTAGAGGAAGCTATCTAATGAGACATAAAATGGGCTATAAAAAGCTCAACAGAACCTCAGAACATAGAAAAGCTCTTATTAAGAATATGCTTAACTCATTAATAAAGTATGAGCAAATTACAACTACTTTACCAAAAGCAAAAGTTCTAAAACCTCAAGCAGACAAAATCATAACACTAGGTAAGAAAGACACTCTATCTAATACAAAAACTCTAATTTCAAAATTGCAAGATATTAAATCAACAAATAAAGTTAAAAAAACTCTTTCTAAAAGATACGAAAATAGAAAAGGTGGATATACGAGAATTATAAAGGCTGGATTTAGATATGGTGATAATGCACCAATGGCAGTTATTGAATTTGTAGACAGAGATGTTGAAGCAAAAAGAGTCGATAGAAAGAAAAAGAGTCCGACTAAAGATACACCAAAAGTAGAAGATAAAAAACAAGCTACAGCTTAATCTTTATTTCATATTTTATATAATTGATGTTGTAAATCAATTATCTAATATTTTATATTAATGAAATGAAAAATATAATTTTTCAAATAATTATAATATTTTTTTTTACATCTAATATTTTAAATGCAAATCCAGCAAAAATTGACGGTTTAAAATTTTATACGTTAGGTGACGATAATATGCCTTGGTTTAATTTAGATAATGAAAAAGATTTAATAGACTTATCAAATATTGACTGTCAATGGAGTCATGGAAAAAAAACCAAATGTTTAATGCATTTATCACCTTTATATAACTTTCCTAAAAACGGATTATTAATTCAAAATAAAATAGTTAGATCGGGCAAATTTGCTTTCAAATTTAAAAATGGTGATGGTGATTGTGGCCAACAAAGAAAGTCAGATGAGTGCAATACTTTTAGAGAAAGATCAGAAGTGAGCATGTTAGGATTAAAGTCTAAAAATACATGGTTTAAATTTAGTATTTATATTCCTGAAAATAGTGAATTTACTATTCCTATAAGTAATACTATATGGCAAATACATTCTAAAGCAGGTCCAGTAAATTTTATGTTTAGAGTTGCTCCAAATGGAGATTTGCAATGGACAGATTTTGTAAATCATAGTTTTGGAGGTTTTGACACTTATAAAATTTTAGAAGCAAATAATTTAAAAGGTAAATGGAATGATTTTGTTATTAATATAGAATTTGTTGATTGGCCAAATAAGAGTTTTATTAAGATTTGGGCTAATAACGAACTTGTAGTTAATTATACCGGATTGACTAATAATAATATAAGCAAACAGTCTTATATGAAGTTTGGAATATACAAAAGTAATATTAATAGGTTTAATATAATGCATAAAGGCAATCCTCCAAAAAGAGCTGATACAGTTGTATATTATGACTCTATAGCTATAGGTAAAAAGTGCAAAGACCTTAAACTAGACAAGGAAAACAATAGTTGCAATAAATTAAAATAAAAATGAAAAAATCAATTAACGTAGATAAATCTTTTAATGACATGCGTATTGATAGATTCATTCGAAATCATTTAGGAAAAATTCCACAAGGACTAATAGAAAAAAATCTAAGAAATGGAAAATTAAAATTAAATCAAAAAAAAGTAAAAAGTTCTCAAAAAGTTAAAACTGGTGACAAACTTAATATTTATAATTTAAATTTAGAGGAAAAAATTGAGCAACATAAAAAAAAATATAATCCTAGTAATGAAGTTATAAAAGAAAATGAAGATTTAATTATTGAAAATAATGAAAATTTTGTTGTTCTAAATAAACAATCAGGAATTTCAGTGCAGGGTGGTACAAAATCTAAAAAGAATATAATTGATATATTTGCGAAAAGTAATTTATTTAGAGATGAGAAGCCTTACTCTGTGCACAGACTAGATAAGGATACTTCTGGTGTTTTTATAATTGCAAAGAATAGGGAAACAGCCCAACTACTCACTTCACTTTTTAGATTAAGAAAGGTTTATAAAACTTATTTAGCAATATGTAATGGTGAATTAATTTTAATTGATAAAGGTGTAATAAAAGATGATTTAATAAGGTTTGAAAATAAAAAAAAAATTGTTGAAAAAGCTGAAACAAAATATGAAATTTTAGATAAAAATAATAATGCGACCTTCATTCAGCTAAATCCAATTACAGGAAGAAAACACCAACTAAGAAAACAATTATTTAATTTAGGAAACTCCATTATTGGTGATAAAAAATATAATTCAACAAATAATTCAAAAATAAATAATAAAAATTTAATGTTACATTCTTATGAAATAAAATTTAAAATAAATGATAAAAAATACACTTTTAGAGCCACTCCCCCAGATTATTTTAGAAATATGTTAAAAACAAAAAGACTTAATTTTTAATATTTGATAAAAAATTTTTTATCAAATCATTCTCAATATTTTTATAATTTTGTTTTTTAATATTATTTAAATTTGAAACCCCTCTATCTCTAATCCCACAAGGAACTATCTTTTTATATACATTAAGATCATTAGAAATATTTAATGCAAAACCGTGATAAGCAATCCACTTCTTTACTTTTATGCCTATTGCTGCAATTTTATCTATTTTACCCGATTTGTGCTCAAACCAAATTCCAATATTTTTTCTATCAGCAAAACACTTTATATCGTAATTTTTTAGAGTATTTATAATTGTCTTTTCAATTGCAGTTATAATTTTTTTTATATTCTTGCCTCTTTTGTTTAAGTCAATCACAAAATAAAAAACCAATTGACCAGGACCATGATATGTTATTTTTCCTCCTCTATTCGTTTTAATAAAGTTTATAGATTTATCTAAAATCTCATTATCATTAAAACTTGTTCCACCAGTATAAATCTCTTCATGTTCAAGTATCCAAATAAGTTCTTTATTTTTATTTACTTTGATTTGCTCTAATCTATCTTCAAGTATATCTATCGCAGATTTATATTTTATTGGTTTTACTGACTTTTTTATCTCTATTGTCATTATAAATTTGTATTATTTTTATTTTGTATTAATAGTGCCAACTAAATTATAGGTAAATTTTATGACTATAGTGAAAAAAATAAAAGATAAAAAAGTTAACTTTGAATTTAACAAAGAATTCATCAAAGTTGTCACAGATAAAATTGCCTCAAATGATGCTGGATTTATTACAAATTCGTTCAATGCTATGCATCCAGCAGATGCTGCTGACATAATTGAACATTTAAGCCAAAATGATAGAGAAAATTTAATAAAATTAAACAGTTTCAAAGTCGATCCTGAAGTTTTTGTTGAATTAAATGAGTCTATTCAATCAGAGATGATTGCTTATCTATCATCAGATTCAATAGTTAACATACTAAAAAATTTAGAGTCAGATGATGCAATTAAGATTTTAGAAAATGTAGACGAAAAAGATAAAAATACAATCCTTAGCTCATTGCCTCCAAAAGACCGATTTGCATTACTTGAGAGCTTAAGTTATCCAGAAGACTCCGCTGCTAGATTAATGCAGCGTGAATTTACAGCCATACCAAGTAATTGGTCCGTAGGGCAAACAATAGATTATTTAAGAGAAAATAAAGAACTTCCAGAAGAATTTCTTGAAATATTTATTGTTGATCAAGAATTTAAACCTATAGGTACAGTTCCATCATCTAGAGTATTAAGAACTCCAAGAGATACAAAAATGATGTCTATAATGGCTGAGTCTCAAACATTAATACCAGTTGATATGGACAAGGAGGAAGTAGGTAATTTATTTGAAAATTATAATTTGAGTTCAGCAGCCGTTGTGGACAAATCTGATAAACTAGTTGGAATGATCGCTTATGATGATGTTTTAACAGTATTAAAAGAGGAAGCTGAAGAGGACGTACTTAGATTAGCTGGAGTAGGTGATGAAGAAATAACTGATGGAGTAATAACAAAAACTAAAAGAAGATTTAATTGGTTGTTATTAAACTTGTTTACTGCTTTTCTAGCAACTTATTGCATTAGTTTATTTGGTGCTACTATAGAGCAAATGGTAGTACTAGCTTTCTTAATGCCAATAGTAGCATCAATGGGTGGTAACGCTGGCATGCAAACATTAGCTGTCACAGTAAGATCTTTAGCAACACAGGATTTAACAAAAAATAATTTTACGAATAATATTATTAAAGAATTTAATATTGGAGTTTTAAATGGAGTTATTTTTGCAATTATAAGTTCTTTAATAGTTCAACTATGGTTTAATGATATTCAGCTCTCCTTAATAATTTCAATTTCAATGGTTTTAACTATGATAGTTGCTGGCCTTTTTGGTATTTTAGTGCCAGTTACATTAAATAAAATGAAAATTGATCCTGCAATTTCTTCTAGTGTATTTGTTACAACAATAACAGATGTAATTGGATTTGTATCTTTCTTAGGTGTAGGAGCTTATTTTTTATAATCAAAAATTATCAATCAATCTTACTCCATTAATGTGATAGGCAATAAAAAGTCTATATTTAGATTTAAAATTATCTAACTTCATTTTTTTTTCATCTCTAAATTCAAGATAATCAATCTTAATTTTAAATTTATTTTCAAGCTTATATTTATATTTTGACAAATCTATAAATTTATTCTTTTTTGATAATTTTTTTAATTTATCCAATCTGACAGCTATTTTTGAAGCTATTTTTATAGATGATTTTTTTAATAATTTATTTCTTGTAGATAAAGCAATTTTATTACTTTCTCTGATGGTGGGACAGCCAACAATATTTATTTTATATTTTTTACCTAATATTCTTTTTATTAACATGTATTGCTGATAATCTTTTTCACCCATAAAAACATGCTTAGATTTAACAATATATAGCAATCTATTCATCACATTTAATACCCCCTCAAAATGTCCTTTTCTATGTTTAGCACACAAAATCTTATCAGATTTATTAAGTTTAAAACTTTTCATTTTTTTTCTATATATTTCCTTGGTCTCTGGTAAAAACAAATAATTAACTTTTAGTTTTTTTAATATTGAAATGTCTTTCTTTATATTTCTAGGATAATTCTTAAAATCTTTTTTTTGATTAAATTGGGTTGGATTGACAAAAATACTTACTATTGTTTCTTTCTTATTTTTTTGTGAAGTTTTTATTAAAGATACATGGCCTTTATGAATTCCACCCATTGTAGGCACAAATCCAACATTTTTGTAATTTTTTACTGCCTTATTTAGTTCAAAAACATTTTTTAAAATTTTCATTTTTATTAAATATGATTATAAGTAAAACATCTTAATGATTAAACAAGCTATTATTCCTCTTGCTGGTTTGGGCACACGTTTGCTACCTTTGACAAGTGTTTTTCCCAAAGAACTGCTTCCAATAAATGGGAAACCAGGAATTGAGTATATTTTAGATGAATGTATTGAGGCTGGTATAAGTGAAATAATTTTTATTATTTCAAATAAAAAAAAGATGATAAAGAAATATTTCAATAATGATAATTTTTACAGATCAATTATAAAAAAAAAGAAAGATCCCAGAATAATTAAAGAATATAAAAAAATCCTTTTTTTTAGAAAAAAAATTAAATTTGTTTATCAAAATAAACCCATGGGAACTGGTGATGCTGTACTCAAAACAAAAAAGTTTATAAAAAATAATTATTTTTTAATGTTGTTACCTGATGATTTAATTATGAAAAATAATTGTTCAAAAGATATGATAAAAATTCATAAAAAATTAAAAGGATCTGTAATGGCAAGTATGAAAGTTAAAAAAAACAATGTAGATCGTTGGGGAATATATTCAATTAAAAAAAATATTGACAAATTAAATTTTAAAATTGCAGATGTAATTGAAAAACCTAATACTAAAGATGCCCCTTCAAATAACGCAGTAATAGGTAGATACATATTATCAAAGAAAATTTTTCATTATCTAAAAAATCAAAAAAAAGGTAAAGGTGGTGAAATACATATTACAGATGCAATAAGACGAATGATGTTAGATAAATATTTATTTATAGGACATAAATTTAGAGGTAATTATTTAGATTGTGGATCTTTGAAAGGTTATATTAAATCTGGAATTGAAATTTCTAAGTTATGAAAATTTGCATTATAGGATCTGGTTATGTTGGTTTAGTAAGTGGAGCTTGTTTTTCCGACTTAGGTAACACAGTTACATGTGTTGATATTAATAGAGAAATTATAGATAAATTAAATAAAGGAATAATGCCAATTTATGAACCTGGACTTCAAGAATTGGTTATAAGAAATTTAAAAAAAAAAAGACTTTTATTTACAACAGATATTTCTAGCTCAATAAAAAAGTCAGATATCATATTTATTTGTGTTGGAACCCCTACCAAAAATAATAAAGCTGATTTGAAATATGTATTTCATGTTGCCAAAAGTATAAAATCTAATCTAAACAGGTATAAAATAATAGTTACTAAATCTACAGTCCCAGTTACCACTGGTGATAAAATTACAAAAATCTTAAAATCAAATAAAAATAAAAATAACTTTGATGTTGTATCCAATCCTGAATTTTTAAGAGAGGGTGAAGCTATTAGAGATTTTCAATTCCCAGATAGAGTTGTTGTAGGTACTGGCAGCAATAAAGCAAATAAAATTATGAAAAAATTATATCTCCCTTTAATTAAGAAAGGTGGAAGATATTTTCATACCTCTAGAAGATCAGCAGAACTAATTAAATATGCATCAAACGCTTTTTTAGCGACTAAAATTACATTTATTAATGAAATAGCCAATTTATGTGAAAAATCAAACATAGACGTTAAAGAAGTTGCAATTGGCATGGGTTTAGATGAAAGGATAGGAAGCAGATTTCTACGTGCTGGCCCAGCCTATGGTGGATCATGTTTTCCAAAGGATACAAGAGCACTTGTCTCAACTGCTAGAATGTTTAATACAAATCTTTCAGTTGTAAAATCAGTAATTAATTCAAATGATAAAAGAACTAATTTATTATTAAATAAAATTAGCAAAATAATGAATAACAAAATTAAAAATAAAAATATTACATTTTTGGGTGTTACTTTTAAACCGGGTACTGATGACATGAGAGAGTCCTCTTCATTAAAAATGATACCAGCTTTAATAAGGAAGGGTGCACATATAAATTATTACGAACCAACTGGCAAGAAAAAGGAATTTAAATCTAAAAATATAAATTTTTTTGAAAATATAAAAGATGCCTGCAAAATTGCAGATCTAATAATTATTCACACAGAGTGGAATGAATTTAAGCAACTTAACTTTAAAAAAATTACAAAAAAAAGAAATTTTAAAGTTTTTGATTTGAGAAATCTTTACTCATCTTCTGAAATGAAAAAAAATAAAATAAATTATTTTAGTATTGGTAGATAATTAATTAAGATCAAATATTGCATCAACTTCAACTGCAACACCCAATGGAAGGCTATTAGTGCTAACAGCGGCTCTTGCATGCGAGCCAGCTTCATCAAATACACTTTTTATTAGATCTGAGGCTCCATTTATGACTTTCGGTTGTTCTGTAAAATCGTTAGTAGAGTTAACATATCCATTAAGTTTCAAACATGATTTGATTTTAGACAAGTCACCACTGCAAGCTTTCTTTGCTTGGGAAATTATACTTAATGCACATCGTTTTGCTGCTTCATATCCTTGTTCTGTATTATAATCCTTTCCAAGTTTTCCCTTTATTAAATTTCCATTTGCATCAATTGAAATTTGACCTGATATATATAATAAATTACCTGAAATTCTTGTTGCAGAATATGACCCAATTGGATCTTTTGCTTCAGGAATTTCTAGTTTAAGTGAATTTATTTTATCCTCAGGACTCATTTTTTAATAAATTCATTGTGTGAAGAGCTGTTTTTGAATTTTTTTAATTTTTCTTTAAAACTTGATGTAAATTTTTTTACTTTTTCTTTATTGTCTTCATTTACTATTTTTGTTTTTATGTCTTTTCCTTCAGAAATTGCCTTATTCTTTAAACAAACAGTATATTCTTTAGACAATTTATTTTCTATGGATTTACAATCTACATTATTAGCAATTGCACTAACTGATAAAAGATTTATATAAATAATTATATTAAATAATATTTTTTTCATTTTTTCTTTTTTTTACTTTTATCGTATTCTTTTCTTTTCTCAATTAAAATTAATGCTTCTTCCATAGTTAATTCAGCAGGATCCTTTTCTTCAGGAATAGTTGCATTTAATGATTTGTATTTAATATAAGGACCGTATTGACCTTTCATAATTCTAACTGGCTTTTTATCTTCAGGGTGTTCCCCTAAATCCTTTATCATTGAAGATGATATTCTTCCAGGTTTTGCCTCTGCTATTAATGTGACAGCTCTATTTAATCCAATAGTAAATAATTCATCAACATTTTCTAGTCTAGCGGATTTATTTTCACATTTAAGGTAAGGACCAAATCTTCCGACGTTAACAGTTATATCTTTATCATTTTCAGGATTTTTACCTAAACTTAATGGTAACGAACATAAATATTTAGCTTTTTCTAAATCAATATTTTCAATATCAATTCCTTTAGGAATAGAAACATTTTTTAAATTATTTTCTTCTTTCTTTAATTTTCTTTTTTTCTTTTTAGTTTTTTCATTTTCTTCTATGGTTTCTTTTTCAAATTGCAAATATGGTCCAAATCTTCCATTTTTAAGATAAATATCTTTACCTTTATCATTTTTTCCAATGAATTTAGGTTCTGCTAGTGTCAATTGCTGTGCTGCTTTAGATTTTGATAGTGGTCTTGTAAATTTGCATTCTGGATAATTTGAACACCCAATAAAAGCACCACCTCTAAAACTATTTTTTAAACTTAATTGCCCAGACTCACAAACTTTGCATTTTCTATCAATTTTTCCATCCTTATCAACCTCAAATATAAGTGATCCAAGACTTTCATTTAATAGGTCTAATACTTCTCTGGTTCTTTTTTCTTTCACACCTGAAACATTAGAATTAAAGTCTTTCCAAAAGTTCTCTAAAACTTTTATCCAATTTTCTTTACCTGATGTTATGTCATCTAATTGATCTTCTAATTTCGCAGTAAAATCATAATCAACATATTTTGTAAATAATTTTTCTAAAAAAGCAGAAAGTAATTTTCCTCTATCAGTTGGAAAAAATCTTTTATTATTTATATCAGCATAACCTCTATTAGCTATTACCGAAATAATACTTGCATAAGTAGATGGTCTTCCAATTCCTAGCTCTTCTAATTTTTTAACTAGACTTGCCTCAGAATATCTAGGTGGTGGTTGTGTATAGTGCTGTTCATCAATATGATCTTCAAACATTACTTCACCTTTTTCTACATCAGGCAAAGTATTTTCATTGTCATCATCATTTTCATCGATCTTATAAAGTTTTAGGAAACCATCAAATTTTAATGTTGAACCACTAGCTTTGAATATATTTTTATCGTCATTAGAATTGATTGTAATAGTTTTTCTATCAAATTTTGCTGACTGCATTTGTGATGATAAAGATCTAGACCAAATTAAATTATAAAGTTTAAATTGATCAGTACTTAAGTATTTTTTCATATCTTCCGGTTTTCTAATTATTTCTGTTGGACGTATAGCTTCGTGAGCTTCTTGTGCATTCTTTGCTTTTTTACCACTATAATTTAAAGGATGTTCTGGTAAATATTTATCACCATAATTCCGCGTTATAAAATCTCTGAAAGATGTTATCGCATCTTTTGAAATATTAGTTCCATCTGTTCTCATATAAGTAATTAATCCTACGGTTTCACCTTCAATATCAATCCCTTGATATAGTCTTTGAGCAATTTGCATTGTTCTTGATGCTCCAAAACCAAGTTTACTCGATGCTGTTTGTTGTAATGTTGATGTAGTAAAAGGTCCTGATGGATTTCTGTTATAATTTTTTGAGCTTATATCTGTTATATTGTATTTTTTATTTTTTATTTTAGATAAAGCGTCATTAATATCTTGTTTGTTTTTAAATGAAAATTTCTCAACCTTATTTCCATCTAATTGTGAAATAGTTGTATTTATTTTTTCATTTTTGTTATTTTTAAAAATTATATTTAAAGTCCAAAATTCTTTTGGTTGGAAAACTTCTATTTCCTGTTCTCTTTCGGTTAAAAGTCTTAGAGCTACAGATTGAACTCGACCAGCAGATTTAGAACCTGGTAATTTTGTCCATAGAATGGGGGAGATATTAAAACCTACTAGATAATCTAGAGCTCTTCTTGCCATATAAGCATCAACTAAATGTGGCTCTATTTTTCTTGGATTATCTATTCCATTTGTAACTGCTTTTTTTGTTATTTCGTTGAAAACAACTCTTTCAACTTCCTTATCTTTTAATAATTTTTTTTCTTCAAGAAACTCTTTTACATGCCAAGCTATTGCTTCACCTTCTCTGTCAGGGTCAGTAGCTAGAATAATTTTTTTTGAATCTTTAGCACTATCTGTAATTTCTTTTAAATATTTTTTTGAAAAACTATCTACTTCCCAAATCATTTTAAAATCATTTTCAGGATCAACAGAACCATTTTTCGAAGGCAGATCTCTTATATGCCCATAGCTTGCAAGAACTGTATAATCTGATCCTAAATATTTATTAATTGTTTTTGCTTTTGCTGGACTTTCAACAATTACTAGATTCATATTTAGAGAACGTACTTAAAACAGTTAAACTGTCAAATTATTAAATTTTTGTCTTAGTTTCTTCTTTATTTATCAAGCGTTTAACGTTTTCTCTATGTGTGTAAAAAATTAAAATAAACATTATGAAGTAAAACATAATGTTATCATTGCTATAAAAAAATATAAAAATAGGAACACTTAATGATCCAAGAATTGATCCTAATGAAGAGTATTTAGATATTAAATATGTAATTACCCAAACAATACCAAAAACAATACCCAAAAAATAATTTAAAATAATCAACATTCCAACATATGTTGCAACACCCTTACCACCTTTAAATTTTAACCATATTGGAAAAACATGTCCTAAAAAAACAGATAATGAACAAATGTAAATAAATTCTGGATAATTTAATTGAACATAAATTATTGGCAAAACCGCTTTTAAAATGTCTAGTAATAAAGTTGAGTAACCTAAAAATTTATTACCAGTTCTTAAAACATTGGTGGCGCCTATATTACCCGATCCTGTTTCTCTTATGTCTTTTTTTAAAAAAATTTTTGTTAATAAAAAACCAAAAGGAATAGAACCTAATAAATATGATAAAATTGATAAAATAAAAATTTCCATTTAAATATTGTAAAGCTCTTGTCCTTTTACGTATGTATTGGTTACTTTTCCTTGTAATCTTTTATTTTCAATTGACGTATTTTTAGATTTAGAAACCAAATTTTCTTGCTTTACTATCCAAGGTTTATTTATATCCACAATACAGAAATCTGCATCATTACCTACGGATAAATTACCTTTATTAATTTTCAAAATTTTTGCTGGATTTGCGGTTAAGGCAGCAATAATTTTTTCAAGTTTTACAGATCCATTGTGATATAATTCTAATGACAAGGATAATAACGTTTCAATACCTGTTGCTCCAGTTGCAGCTTGAGCAAATGTTAATCTTTTTTGCTCTTCATCTTCAGGTTTGTGATCTGAAACTATTACATCGATTGTACCGTCATTTAATCCTTGCACTAAACTTAATCTATCATCTTCAGTTCTAAGTGGCGGTGACAATTTTAAAAAAGTTCTAAAGTCACCAATATCATTTTCATTTAAAGATAAATTATTTATTGATACCCCACAGGAAAATCTTACTTTGTCTTTTCTATCTTTAATAATTTCAACTGCTTTTCCTGATGAAATCTGAGAAATGTGATAACGGCAATTATATTCTTCTAATAATGTTAAATCTCTCTCTATAATTATTAGTTCTGCTATTTCTGGGATACCTTGCAAACCAAGTTTTGTCGAAATTATTCCATCATTTATCATACCATTCTCAGCTAATTCTTGATCTTCCGCATGTTGCATTATTAAAGATCCCAAATCTTTTGCTGAATTCATTATTCTGGACATAACTCTTGTATTCTGAATTGTTTTAATTCCATCTGTAAATGCTATTATCCCTTTACTTTGCAGAAGACCAAACTCTGTCATATTTGTGCCTTCAGTACCCTTTGTTAGAGATGCTGTGGGAAATATGTTTATTTTTGATTTATCTCTACCTCGTCTTTTTAAAAAATCTACTATTGAAACGTTGTCGATTATTGGATCAGTATTAGGCATTGTTACAACTGAGGTTACTCCCCCGGATAATGCAGCATTGCTCAAAGTTCTAAAATTTTCTTTATATTCATAACCTGGCTCGCCGACAAATACTCTCATATCAACTATACCTGGGAAAATATAATTCTCTTTTAAATCAATAACTTTTTCTCTACTAGGAATGTTGTTTTTGTTCACCTTTTTTCCAACACCTTCAATTTTTCCATCTTCACCTATTATTAAACCTCCTATTTCACTTATGTTGTTATGAGGATCAATTATATTTGCGTTAATAAAGTATTTTTTTTTCATCATTCACAAAAAATTTTTAAACATGCCATTCTTATTGCAACACCTAGTTCAACTTGTTCTTTTACAACACTCATATTGGTGTCATCAGCTAGTTTTGTATCAATTTCAATACCGCGGTTCATTGGGCCAGGATGCATAATAATCGAATCTGATTTTGCATATTCTAATTTATCCTGTGTTAGACCATAGTACTCATAATACTCTCTATTAGATGACAAGAATGAACTACTCATTCTTTCATTTTGTAGTCTAAGCATCATTACTATGTCGCAATCTTTTACACCTTTTTTCATATTTGAAAAAATATTAACTCCAAATTTTTCTATATCTTTTGGTAAAAGGTTTGATGGAGCCACAATATTAACTTCGGCGCCCAACATGTTTAGTAGGTAAATATTAGATCTTGCTACTCTTGAATGTAGAATATCTCCACAAATTGCAACCTTTAATCCTTGAATTTTTTTTTTTCTATTCAATATGGTTAATGCATCAAGTAATGCTTGGGTGGGGTGTTCTCTTCTTCCATCACCAGCATTTAAAACAGAGCAATTAACTTTTTGAGATAAAAGATTACAAGCACCTGAGTCTTGATGTCTAATAACTATTATATCAGGATGCATTGCATTTAATGTCATTGCAGTGTCTATTAGCGTTTCACCTTTTTTAATTGCTGAGTTTGTTATATTCATTGACATAACATCTGCACCTAATCTTTTTCCTGCTAGCTCAAATGAGCTTTGTGTTCTTGTTGATGGTTCAAAAAAAAGGTTAATTTGTGTTTTTCCCTTAAGTAAATCTAATTTTTTATTTTTACTTTTGTTTAATTCAATAAATTTTTCAGCTTCTTTTAAGATTAAATTAACATCATTTATTGATAAATCTTGAATACCTAGGAGATGTTTTTGAGAAATTTTAATAGCTTTGGGTTTAGTTGCCATTAAAACCAACTCTATAGCCACAAAGGTTGATTAATGCAAGTATTAATTATTAATAAAATCTATGGCACCCTGTAAGATAAATGCAGCAGCATTTTTATCTATATTTTTTTCTCTTTTAGTTACGTTAATACCTAAATTTTTAGTTAATTTAAACGCCCCAATTGTTGATAATCTTTCATCCCAAAGACTTATTGGAAGATCAATTTCTTTTGATATTGCTTTTGACACATCATTGACTGATTGAGAAGATTTACCAAAGGTTCCGTCCATATTTATTGGATTACCAATAATTATTCCCTTAATATTATTTTCTTTAATAATATCCTCCAATTCATTGATAAGATCCTCAAATTTGGATTTGTTTATTGTTTTAAGCGGTGTGGCAATCTTTTGATTTTCATCACATATAGCTACACCAACTCTCTTTGAACCTAAATCAAGACCAATTAATCTAGATGTATTTAGCTGTTTCTTTTTAAATTCCTCAATTGTGATCATATTGTATATTATTTACTTAAGTGATAGTTTGCGGCAATATTTTTACCATATGAGTATAGATCTTAAAACAGTAAAGCACATTTCGAAATTAGCAAGAATTTCCATTGATGATGAAAAAGCTAGCAAATTAAAGGGCGACCTAAATAATATATTTGAATTTATAGAAAAATTAAATGAATTAAATACTGATAATGTTCAAGCTTTAACATCAATTGCTGAGACCACCCTAAAATTTAGAAAAGATGAAATTAAATCAGAAAATATCAGAGAAAAAATTTTAAAAAATTCACCTGAAGAAAATAAAGATTTTTTTGTTGTACCAAAGGTTGTTGAATAATGTCAGATATAACAAGTCAAAGTTTATTCGAACTAACTTCCAATATAAAAGAAAAAAAACTATCTTCAGAGGAAATTACGAAAGCATTTATAAACCGCGCTGAAAAATCGAAAAAATTAAATGTTTATGTTACAGATAATTTTGAAAAAGCAATAGATCAATCAAAAAAATTTGATTCTAATCCTATTTTAGATTTTAAACTACCAGGTATTCCTATTGCTGTTAAAGATTTATTTTGTACAAATGGAGTTAGAACAACAGCAGGTAGCAAAATATTAAATAACTTTGTTCCCGCATATGAGTCTACAGTTACTCAAAATTTGTGGAGTCAAGGAGCAATTCTTCTTGGTAAACTTAATTGTGATGAATTTGCTATGGGCTCTTCAAATGAAACTAGTTTTTTTGGAAATGTTCAAAATCCAGTAGGAGAAAATTTAGTCCCTGGTGGATCTTCAGGAGGTTCCTCTGCAGCTGTTGCTGCAAATTTAACTCCAGTTACCATTGGAACAGATACAGGTGGATCTATTCGTCAACCAGCATCATTTACAGGAACTGTTGGACTTAAACCTACATATGGAAGTTGTTCTCGTTATGGAATTGTAGCATTTGCTTCATCTTTAGACCAAGCAGGACCTATGACGAAAAATGTAAGAGACTGTTCTATGCTTTTAGAAGTGATCTCTTCATTTGATCAAAAAGATTCAACTTCAATTGATTACAAAAGAAATTATTATTCAAAAGAATTATCAAAAGATATTAAAGGAAAGAAAATTGGTATTCCTAAAGAATATAGAGTTGACAATATGCCTGACGAAATTGAACAGCTATGGAAAAATGGTATTTCATATGCAAAAGATTGTGGAGCAGAGATTATCGATATTTCGCTTCCACATACCAATTACGCATTACCAACTTATTATATTGTTGCACCAGCTGAAGCATCTTCAAATCTAGCTAGATATGATGGTGTTAAATATGGATTTAGATCTCCTGGTCAAAATTTAATAGAAATGTATGAAAAAACTAGATCTGAAGGTTTTGGTGATGAAGTTAAAAGACGAATTATGATTGGTACTTATGTTTTATCTTCTGGTTACTATGATGCCTATTATCTAAAAGCGCAGAAAGTGAGACAATTAATAAAAAAAGATTTTGATGATGCCTTTTCTAAAGTTGATGCAATTTTAACTCCATCTACTCCAAGCTCGGCATTTAAAATTGGTGAAAAAACAAATGATCCAGTATCAATGTATTTAAATGATATATTTACAGTTCCAATAAATCTAGCAGGCTTACCAGGTATTTCTATACCAGCTGGTAAAGATAAAAATAATTATCCTTTAGGCCTTCAAGTAATTGGAAAACCTTTTGATGAGCAAAATATACTTAATATTTCTTATGCATTAGAAGATAAGATTAATTTTAAAAATGATATTTCAGACTGGTGGTTAAGTGAGTAAAAATAGTGAATATCTTATTGAAAGAGAAAATAAACAATATGAAGTGATAATTGGTTTAGAAGTGCACGCTCAAGTCACTTCAGAGTCAAAACTTTTCTCTCAATCATCAACAAAATTTGGTGCAGAACCAAACACACAAGTTAGTCTCGTAGATGCAGCATTTCCAGGGATGTTACCAGTTATAAATGAATTTTGTATTGAACAAGCAATTAAAACTGGAATAGGACTTAAAGCCAAAATAAATAAAAAATCTGTCTTTGATAGAAAAAATTATTTTTATGCAGATTTACCCCAAGGATATCAAATCTCTCAATACAAATATCCAATTGTCGGTGAAGGAAAAGTAATTTTGGATATGCCGAATGGTCAAAAAGAAATTGGAATTGAAAGATTACACTTAGAGCAAGATGCAGGTAAAAGTATTCATGATATTGATCCAAATAATACATTAGTCGATTTAAATAGATCTGGAGTGGCTTTAATGGAAATAGTAAGCAAGCCTGATTTGAGATCTCCAGATGAAGTCAATGTTTATATAAAAAAATTAAGATCGATAATGAGATATTTAGGAACATGTGATGGCAATATGCAAGAAGGCTCTCTGAGGGCAGATGTTAATGTATCAGTAAGATTAAAAGGGGAGACTGAATTCGGCACCAGGTGTGAAATTAAAAATGTTAATTCAATAAAATTTATGCAAATGGCAATAATATCCGAAGCAAATAGACAAATAGATTTGTTAGAGGAGGGAAAAGAAATAGATCAAGAGACAAGACTTTTTGACACTAAAAGAAATGAGACAAGATCTATGAGATCAAAAGAAGACGCGCATGATTACAGATATTTTCCTGACCCAGATCTATTACCTCTTGAAATAAGCCAAGAGTTAATTGAAAAAATAAAATCAGATATACCTGAATTACCAGATGAAAAGAAAAAAAGATTTATAGATAAATTTAATCTTTCACCATATGAAGCAACAATTTTGGTATCTGACATTGAAACATCAAATTTCTTTGAAGAAGTTATAAAAAATTCAGATGTTAAATTAGCAACAAACTGGATTACAGGAGAATTATTTGCAGTTTTAAATGAAAAAAATTTGGAAATATCTCAAAGCCCAGTTAGTGCTAAAAATCTATCAAAACTTATTAACCTTATAAAAGATGGAACCATATCAGGAAAAATAGCTAAAACGGTTTTTGAACAAATGATAGATGGAGATCAAGATCCATTAATAATAGTAAAAGAAAAAGGTTTAAAACAAGAAAGCGATCCAAAAGCGATAGAGGAATTGATAAATAAAGTTATTGAAAATAATTCAGATAAGGTCGCTGAATATAAATCTGGTAAAGATAAATTATTTGGTTTTTTTGTTGGTCAAGCCATGAAAGAAAGTAAAGGAAAAGGCAATCCTCAATTAATAAACAAAATATTAAAAGAAAAGTTGAATGGATAAAAATTTAATAATTGATCAAAATATGATCAATTATATTTTTTCACATACAAATAATCTTCATAAAGTACAAAAAAAATTATTAAAATATAACGAAAAACTCGGTCATATTAAAAAATTACAAATTTCAATTCTACAAGCTAACTTCATACAATTTATCATAAAAATTAATAACTATAAATCATATTTAGAAATTGGTACATTTACAGGTTACAGCATTTTATCTGCTGCACTTGCTTTACCTAAGAATTGCAAATTAATTGGCATAGATAAAAATTTAAAAACTAACAATGAGGCAATTAAGTTTTTTAAAGAAGCAAAGCAAGATAAAAAAATAAATCTTATTTGTAACATTGGAAAAATTGCTCTTGAAAATTTGATTAAGAAAAAGGAAAAATATGATGTGATATTAATTGATGCAGATAAAGAAAATTATATAAATTATTTTAAACAGTCTCTTAAATTAAAAAGCAAAAAGGGTATAATTTTAATTGATAATACACTTTGGAAAGGAGATGTTGCAAATCCAAAGATAAAAGACAAATTAACTATAAAATTACGAGAATTTAATAAATACATAAAAAAATCATCTATTAATAAGTATATTTTACCAATTGGTGATGGTTTTACAGTCTGTTGGTAATTATGTTTGAAATCTTATCTTTTTATAAAATATCAAAACTTAATAAATTAAAAATTATAAAAAAAAATATTTTAAAAGAAACTAACAAACTTGATATTAAAGGTCTTATAATATTATCTCCTGAAGGAATTAATGGCACAATATCAGGTAGTCATAAAAAAATTAAACTTACAACTACAAAAATAAAAAATATCTTATCAATTGATAGGTTTGATATTCAAAATAAAATTAATTCAAAAATATTACCATACTCAAAAAATAAAGTTAAAATAAAAGATGAAGTGGTTCCAATTAATGAAAAAATTAATTTTAAAAATTTTTTTAATAAAAAATATTTATCACCTAAAAAATGGGACAAATTTATATCTAAAAAAAATATTAAACTGATCGATGCCAGAAAACCTTTTGAATATAAGATTGGTACATTTAAAAATGCTCTTAATCCAGAAACTAAAAATTTTAGAGATTTTAAAAATTATTTATCAAAATTTAATAAAGATCAATCAATAGGAATGTTCTGTACTGGTGGTATCCGGTGTGAAAAAGCGTCTAATTATCTTAATAATAAAGGTTTTAAAAATGTTTATATGCTTAAGGGTGGAATCTTAAATTATCTTAATAAAACTGATCCAAAAAAAAGTAAGTGGAATGGTGAATGTTTTGTTTTTGATAAACGAGTTACAATTAAAAAAAATCTAGAAATTGGAAATTACACAGTTTGTGGTGGCTGTAGAATGCCATTGCATAAAAAACTAACTAAATCAAAAAAGTATAAAGTAGGCCTATCATGTCCAAATTGTTTTGATAAATTGACAAATGATCAAATAAAACGTTTCACAATGAGACACAATCAAATGATAAATTCAAAAAAATAATATCATGAATATATTAAGTGATAACATCAAAGAATTAATTAAAAAATTAGCAATACCTGCATCGGTAGGAACGCTATTTCAAACGTTATATAATATTGCTGATACATATTTTGCAGGAAAAATATCACCTGAAGCTTTGTCAGCTTTAACAAAATCTTTTCCAATTTATTTTATTATTATTGCTTCATCTATTGGTATTACAGTTGCAGGAACATCACTGATAGGTAATAGTATTGGAGAAAAAAATAGTAAAAATGCTTCAATTTATTTTTCCCAATTAATTTTCTTTTCTTTTTTGATTATTTTATTGATTACTTTTATTGGTTTAAATTATGCATCAGATGTCTTTTCAATTATGGGCTCAACTAGAGAGGTAATAAGTCTTGGCTTACAATATACAGATATCATTTTCCTTGGTTCGTTTATTTTTATTTTAGTTGTTGCATTAAATTCATTACTTCATGCAGAAGGCGATACGAAAACTTATAGAAATGCCTTAATATTATCTTTTTTTTTAAACATATTGTTAAATCCAATTTTAATATTTGGCTTTTATTTCATACCGGCTTTAGGTATGAAGGGTATTGCAATAGCAACTCTAATTGCTCAAACAGTTGCTTTTTTAATTATATTTATAAAAGTTTTAAAAAGTAATTTATTTAAAAACATAATTATTTCTTATTTTATTCCTAAATTTTTTTTTTTAAAAAATATTTTTTTTCAATCTATGCCAATAATAATTTCAATTTGCGGTTATTCAATTGCTTCTGCTATTGTATTCAAATATGCAGGTTTATCAGGTGAATATGCAGCAGCTGGTTATGGGGCCGGTACCAAAATAGAACAAGTGGTTTTATTACCAATCTTGGGAATAAATACAGCAATTATCACAATAATTGCTCAAAATTTTGGTGCACGAAATATTTTAAGAATTAAAGAAACATACTTCCAAGCCATAAAATATGCTTTCATTATAATGATTATTTCATCTTTTATTATTTACTTTGGCGCTGAAATAATAACAAAATTATTTTCAAAAGATTTAGAGGTTGTTGAATTTGGAAAATTATATTTAGAGATTTCAGCCTTTGTTCTGCCAGCTTATCCAATATTTTTTTTATCAAATGGTTTTTTTATGGCTTTAAAAAAAGCTGAAAACGCATTAATTGCTAATATTTGCAGGAATGGAATTTTTCCATTTGTCGTATTTTATATTGCTATTTATTTTAATTCTGACTTTTCTGAATTTTTTTGGTTATGGGTAATATTCAATTGGATTTTCTCTTTGATGTATCTTGGCTATACTTATTTTTATTTAAGATATAAATTAGATAAAATTAGAGCTATCAACTAACCATTCATAAAGGTGTTCTGAAAACGATCTTCTTACAAATAAATTAACATCATTCTTTGACTTATGGTGAAGAATTACGTCTATATGATTTACTAATGTTTGTGTTGATGAACCGACATTATTTCTAAATTTTGTGAAATTAAAAGGTGATCCAGATGATAATAATTCAAATATATTTTCTCCTTTTATATTTATGCAAACTAATTGTGAAGAGATATCAGTAATTGATCCAAAATTTAAAGATGAAATATCTTTATAAAGTTGATTAAAAATATTTGTATTTTTATTTTCATCAAAATATATCATCCATTCATCTGGACTTAGCCACAAAACATTGTAGTTTTCATTTGATGAACTTGTATTTGACTCTGAAGGTAAAATAATTGAGAGAATTTTACCTATTTTAGTAAAAAATTCTTTATTTTTTCCTCTGATATTAATTTTAATTTTTTCTTCAGATAAATTAATATCGATGTTGTTTTTATTAATATTCGAAATTTTAGGATGTAAGATTTTAAGCATTTAGTCTTTTATTCTCCTTATCTAAAAAAATTGTGTCAGAAACGGTCACATTAATATTTTTGTTTTCCATTGGAATAATTAACTTTTGACCTTTCATTGTTTTTCCACTCCTAACTACAGCCAAGGCAATTGATTTATTTAGGTTTGGACTAAAATAGCTGGAAGTTACATGTCCTAGCATATCTATAGGCTTTGATTTAACGTCCGAAACTATTTGAGCACCTTCTTCCAAAATTTCTTTTGGATCATCTGTTAGTAGTCCTACTAATTGCTTTCTATCTTCTCTAATAGTATCACTTCTATATAATGATCTTTTACCAATAAAATCAAATTTCTTTTTACTTACAATCCAATCCATCTGTAGGTCTGAGGGAGTCATTGTGCCATCTGTGTCTTGTCCAACAATAATGAAACCTTTTTCAGCTCTGAGTAGGTGCATTGTTTCGGTACCATAATGTGTCAAATTAAACTCTTTCCCAGCTTCTATACACATTTTCCATAATGAATGTCCATATTTTGACTCTATGTTAATTTCATAGCTCTGTTCACCCGTAAAACTTATTCTCATAATTCTACAATTTATATTTTCAAGTTTATCTTCTTTAAATGACATATGAGGAAAGTTTTCATCACTTAAATCTAAATTTGGGAAAAGTTTGTTAAGAATTTTTTTTGAATTTGGACCGCAAATACTTGCTGTAGAATAATGATCTGTCACTGATGTTAAATAAACATCTAACTCTGGCCACTCCGTTTGTAAATAATCCTCAAGTTTGCTTAATACATTTGCAGCTCCCCCAGTGGTGGTTGTCATTAGGTAATGATTTTCAGATATTCTTGTAGTAACACCGTCGTCATAAACCATACCATCCTCGTTTAGCATAAGTCCGTATCTACATTTTCCGACCTCAAGTTTTGACCAAGCATTTGTGTAAACTCGATTTAAAAATTCCGATGCATCTGTTCCTTGGATATCAATTTTTCCGAGAGTTGATGCATCTAAGATACCCGCGCTGTCACGTGCGGCTTTGCTTTCTCTTTGAACAGCATCATGCATATTTTCCCCGTTTTTTGGATAGTACCAGGGTCTTTTCCACTGACCAACATTTTCAAATTCTGCATTATTTTCCACATGCCATTCATGCATAGATGTCTTTCTTACTACTTCAAAAAATTTTCCAACATTTCTTCCAACTAGTGTTCCGAAAGTTAATGGTGTGAATGGAGGCCTAAATGTAGTTGTTCCTAATGTACCCATTTTTACACCAGCAGTATCAGCTATAATCCCGAGTGCGTGCATATTAGATAATTTTCCTTGATCTGTTGCCATACCAGTCGTTGTATATCTTTTTACATGTTCAATTGATCTAAAGCCTTCTTTTAAGGCTAATTTAATATCTTTTGCAGTTGAGTCATTTTGAAAATCTATAAAGCATTTTGTTTTACCTAAAGGTATTTTGTTTGGTAATAGCCATATATTTCTTTTGTCGTTTTCTTTTGAGCAAATAATATTTGTATCCTGGTAATCTTGATTATCTATATCTAAGAATTTGTTAATTTTATTAACTGTTTTATCTATAATATTTTCTAAATCAAAATCTCCATTGCATGAACCAACAGAAATTTGATCTTCACTATTTTCCTTTGGTAAGAATACCTGGTCATCATCTCTAAAATTTAATTTACCTCCAGATTGAGTATGCATATGCACCATTGGTGTCCATCCACCACTCATACCTAAACAGTCACAACTTAATTTAATCTTATTACCTACAGTTGTATTTCCATCTTCTGATAGTTTCATTATTTCTAATGAATTTATTTTTCTGTATCCAAAAGTATTTGTTACAACATAATTAAAGTAGATCTTTATTCCTAGACTTTCTGCTTGTTTGATTAGTTCAGACCTAGCAGATTTTCTTAAATCAACAATTAAATTTTTTATACCTTTTTTATGAAGTGAAATTGAAGTTTCGTATGCACTATCATTATTCGTAAATAATATTATGTTTTCTCCACAGCTAACACCATAATAATCCAAATATTTGTTTATTGAATTAGATAATAATATTCCTGGTCTATCATTATTATTAAATACAAGTGGTCTTTCAATTGATCCAGTTGCAATTATAACTTTTTTTGCTCTTATTTTCCATAATCTTTGTCTAATTTTATTTTTCTTTTTTTCTTCAGGTAAATGATCAGTTAAGTTTTCTTTAGCTAAAAGAAAATTGTATCCATGATAGGCTGCAATACTTGTTCTTGTCTTAATTGTTAAATTACTTAATTTTTTAATTTCCTGGATTTCATTTTTTAACCATTCATTTGATAACTTATTATCAATTTTAATTGCTTCATTATTTTGATAAATTGTAGAACCACCTAGTATTTTTTTGTCATCTACTAATAAAGTTTTTAAGTTATTTTTTGCTGCCATTTTTGCAGCAATAATACCTGAAATTCCACCACCAATTACCAATACATCGTAGTGAACATGTTTGTGATCATAGATATCAGGATCTGGTTCTGTAGGAGATTTTCCTAACCCTGCAGATAATCGTATTAATGGCTCATATACTTTTTTCCAAAAACTCTTTGGCCACATAAATGTTTTATAATAAAAGCCTGCAGGTATTAACGGTGATATAAAATTATTAATACCCCCAATATCAAATTTTACGTTAGGCCAGCAATTTTGAGAGCTTGCCTCTAATCCTTCATACAATTCTAACTCGGTTGCTCTTACATTGGGTTCAGTTAAGTCTTTTTTATTACCAATTTGACAAATTGCATTAGGTTCTTCTGCTCCACAAGAAACTATACCTCTTGGTCTGTGATATTTAAAACTTCTACCGACTAGATGTATACCATTTGCCAAAAGTGCAGATGCTAAGGTATCACCCTCACATCCAAAGTAAGTCTTACCATCATATTTGAATGAGACTCGTTTAGTTTCATCAATATATTCGGTTTTGTGAATTCTATAATTGGGCATTACTTATAATTTACAGGAGGTTTTTCACCCATTTTATAAACAGATAATATTTTATCATTCGATGTGTCTCTAACGACGTTGAACCATTTTCTGCACCCGTGAGCATGATTCCATCTTTCAAACTGAATACCTTTTATATTTTTTCTCATAAATAGATATTCCGCCCATTCATCGTCGCTAAGTTCTGTTGGTTGTTTTGGTCTAACTATATGAGCTTCACCACCTGAGGAAAATTCACTTTGATCTCTTTCTCCACAAAATGGACAATTTATTAAAAACATTATTAATGTGCAACTGCTGCAGCACCATGTTCGTCAACAAGATCACCGCTAACAAATCTATTTAAATTAAATGCTGCATTTAATTTATGTGGCTCATCATTTGCAATTGTATGAGCAAATAAATCTCCCGATCCTGGAGTAGCTTTAAAACCACCGGTACCCCAACCACAATTAAAATATAAACCTTTTATATTAGTTTTACTTATAATAGGGCTTGCGTCTGGACATATATCAACAATTCCTCCCCATTGTCTTAACATCTTCATCCTACTAAAAATAGGATAGAGTTCTAAAATAGCCTTTAAAGTTTCTTCAACAATATTATGACTACCTCTTTGAGTATATGAAACATATGAATCTGTTCCCGCACCTATAACTAATTCGCCTTTATCCGATTGACTTACATAAGCATGAACTGCATTTGACATTACAACAGTATCAATAATTGGTTTTACTGGCTCTGAAACTAACGCTTGTAATGGTTTACTTTCAAGAGGCAGTTTTAATCCTGCCATATTTGCAATTACACTTGAATGGCCTGCAGCAACAACTCCGATTTTATTGGTTTTTATAAATCCTTTAGTTGTTTCTAATCCTTCAACTTTATCACCATTTCTTTTTATTCCTTTAACTTCACAGTTTTGAATTATATCAACACCCATATCGCTTGCGCCTCTTGCATAACCCCAGGCAACAGCATCATGTCTTGCTGTTCCTGCTCTTCTTTGTAACGTTCCACCCAAAACTGGGTATCTGATATCAGGTGATGTATTTATAATTGGGCAAAATTTTTTAACTTCCTCAGTATTTAACCAAACAGCATCAATTCCGTTTAGTCTATTAGCATGTGTTCTTCTTTTTAAATCTCTTACATCTTGAAGATTATGAGCTAAATTCATTACACCTCTTTGACTGAACATCACATTGTAGTTTAATTCTTGAGATAAACTTTCCCATAGTTTAAGCGCATGATCATATAAACCGGCACTTGCATCCCATAAATAATTTGATCTAATGATTGTAGTGTTACGCCCTGTATTTCCACCACCAATCCAACCTTTTTCTAAGACTGCAATATTTTTTAAATTATGTTTCTTTGCTAAATAATAAGCAGTAGCTAAACCGTGACCGCCGCCGCCTACAATAATAGCTTCGTATTCTTTTTTTGGCTCTGGATTTCCCCAAGCTTGTTGCCAATTCTCATGCTGTGATAAAGCATTTTTTATTAGAGAGAATATCGAATATTTGTTTTTCATATTTTGAGAAATTACTTGAATATGATTGAATATTCAATGATTTCAAGTTACACATATTATCGTGGAAGGATGGGTGAGCTGGTTTAAACCAGCGGTTTGCTAAACCGCCGTACGCTTGAAAAGGTGTACCGAGGGTTCGAATCCCTCTCCTTCCGCCATTAGTAAAGTGGATTATTTCTAAAAAAATCTTTTAAAAATATCGGTTTTTGAGACAAAATGTATCTATAAACATTATAGTTCTCCATAACCCTCTGAACATAGTTTCTTGTCTCTTTAAACTTAATAAGTTCAACCCAATCGACATAATCGATTTGTTTCTTTTGAGGATCTTTATTAATTTTTTTCCAATACTTTACTCTTTTTGGTCCCGCATTATATGCAGCTACAGCGAAAGGGTAAGATCCATCATAATCAAGAATTAAACCTGCAATATAAAAAGATCCTAAATTTATATTATACTCAGGACTTGTTGTTAAACGAGATTTTGAATAAGAAACTTTTGCCTGCTTAGCAACTGTCTTTGCAGTATAAGGCATTAATTGCATTAAGCCTTGTGCTCCAACTCTACTCCTTGCAGATATATCAAACTCACTTTCTTGTCTTATAATAGATAATATTAAAGCTTGTTCTGGGATTTTTCTTGATCCAACTTTATTCGGAGTGCTTATTACTGGATAATTATATTTGTTATGAAATCTTTTTTGATAAGATGCTATTTTAGAAACCTGAATAGCAAAATCAAATCTAGAGATATCAGTTGCTAGTTTTGCCGCCAATATTTCACTCCCTGCCGAAACATTATCATTTGCTAGAAACCTTAAAATATGTTTAGTATATTTATCTTTTTTTACTTCATCTAATAAATGTACTATTGCGACTAATTTATTTTTGTAAAAACTTTCAGCATAATTTTTATCAATTTGAGTACTTTCTTTAAGTTCAAAAGTTTTATTTGGATATATTTTCATATGAGATAATTGACCATAATAGGTTGTTAGATATTTCGATCCTTCTTTAAACCATTTATCTGCTTCTTCCTTATTATTTAGTGCTAAATTCGCTTTTCCAAGCCAATAAGCACCTCTTGATAAACTAATTGGATATCCAACATTATTATAAAATTTAGTAAAATGACTTTTTGCTAAAATTGGGTCTTTTAAAAAACTCAAAGCAATCCATCCACTCATCCATTCAGCCTCAGCTAATTCAGCACCCTCTGATAGTCCATGTTTACTTGTAATTTTATAAGCTTGCTCATATCTTTTCTTATAAATAAGTGATCTCGCAATTATTGATCTTTCAACCCACCATTTATCTGGGCGAACCATATAGTCTTTATTATTTTTGATACTTAGTAAAATTTCTAAAGAACTATCAACTCTTCCTCTTTTCCTTCTCCATTTGAGTCTATCATAATTTAAACCTGCATCTTTTTTTAAACTTGCAGGCACATTCGAGATAGCGCTATCAACACCATAAGATCTGCTCATTAACAATTGTCTTGCTGTGTATAAAAGTTGGTAATCTTTTGGTAGATATCTTAACACTCTTTTAAGGTCCCAATATTTATTCTCCCAAGCTAAATAATCAGCTCTTTTAATATAATCACTACTGTTCAAATATTTTTTAAATTTCTTTCTAAAAAAAATAAGATCATTTTTATTTAAATCAGCTGTTATAAATCCTTCTTTTATTAAATTTATAGCTGCCTCTTTATTTTTTGCTAATAAAGCATCACCTAGCATAATTTTTCCAAATCCACTTAAAGGAGGGTATTTATCGAACCACTGTATAATTTCATTTTTAGTATGATTTTTAGAATTTATTTTATGCTCTGCCAAGTAACGAACTCTTTCTATTCTCGGATAATTTTTTACCCTTTCGATAAACTGTTTATATTCAGTAAAAGTAACCCTATTACCAGTTGTAAGTAGATGTCTCCATT
>CACKOU010000009.1 GCA_902601895.1 uncultured Pelagibacteraceae bacterium
ATGGAATTAAAATGGGTATTATTTTAGGATTTACTGGTCCAATTGAAACCCTAACACCTGCAATGGCAGCTTCTGCTGAACTAGCTTTTAAAGAAGCTTCAGATTCTGGCTCATTACTTGGTGGAAAAAAAATATCTGTAGAAAGAGCCGACTCAACTTGTGTTGACTCTGCTGCTGCTACAACTGCTGCTGAAGGTTTAGTTTCTGGTGGTGTTGTTGCTATTATGGGCGCTGATTGTTCTGGTGTTACAGGTGCAATAGCAACTAATGTTGCCGTACCAAATGGTGTTGTTATGATTTCACCATCAGCTACATCACCAGGATTAACTGATCTTAATGATAATGGTTATTTCTTTAGAACTGCTCCATCAGATGCTAGAGGAGGACAAGTTCTTGCAGATATTACAAAAGACAGAAAAGTTAAATCATTAGCTGTAACTCATACTAACAATGACTACGGAAAAGGTTTAGCTGATGTTTATGTAGCTGCAGTTAAAGCTCATGGTATTAAAGTAACAGCTGTTACAGCACACGAAGAAGGTAAAGGTGACTATGGTGCAGAAGTAGCGACACTTGCAGCAGCAGGTGGAGATGCTCTTGCTGTTTTAGGTTACTTAGATCAAGCTGGTGGTAGTATAATTCAAGGATCATTGGACTCTGGATCATTTGATACTTTTGTTCTTTCAGATGGAATGATTGGTGACTCTCTTACTGACAGATTTGGAAAAGATTTAAATAAATCATTTGGGTCTTTACCTGGATCAATGGGTAAAGGTGCTGGTATATTTAAAGAAGTTGCTAGTGCTGGTGGTATTGATTCATCAGGTCCTTACACAGGTGAAAGTTATGATGCAGCAGCCTTGATCACTCTTGCAATGCAAGCTGGTGGAAAAGCTGACAGAATGACTGTTCAAAAAAATGTAATGTCAGTAGCCAATGCTCCTGGAACAAAAATTTATCCAGGTGAATTAAAGAAAGCACTTGATTTATTAGCTAAAGGTAAAGCGGTAAACTATGAAGGTGCTACAGCTGTTGAATTTACAAATGTTGGTGAAGCTTTTGGATCTTTTATTGAAAAAGAAATAAAAGGTGGAAAATTTAAAGACAAAAAGCAAAGATAATTAGAAATTAAAACCCCAGTTTCTTAACTGGGGTTTTAAAATAAGTATTTGTCAGATAAATAAAATATTAATCCTAAAACAATACCTAATAAAATATAATACATTATTGTTTAATAATTTTTTCCGGAATAATTCCTTGTGGTCTATAACGCATTATTAAAAGTAAACCAATTCCAATAACTAAGAATCTAAAATATGGAGCACTTTCAATTAAGTGAACTCTAACTGCATTGGTTTCTGGTAGATGAGAAGTAAACAAATTAATTAAAAATAATGCAATTGGAGCAGCTTCGACCCATAAAAACCAAACTACAAATCCCCCCAATATTGCTCCAAAATTATTTCCTGTTCCACCTACTATAACCATGACCCAAATTACAAAGGTATATCTCATAGGTCTGTAGCTACCTGGTGTAAACAAACCGTCATTTGTAACCATCATAGCGCCAGCTAAGCCAACAATTGCAGATCCCAAAATAAAAATAAGGAGATGCTCTTTAACAATATTTTTACCCATTGCACTTGCCGCCTCTTCATTATCTCTTATAGCTCTCATTTTTCTTCCCCATGGTGAATAAAGGGCTTTCTGAGTCACAATTAACAAGATAATAACAACAGTAAGAAATAAACCTGTAAAACATAATTTTACATAAACCGATGAAGCATCAATAACCATTTGATTTAGAGCTTCTTGCTTATCAGAAATTGAATTAATTAAATTTAATTTTGATGAATTAAATTTTGTAACTAAATTTATAAACCATTCTGAAGTTTGTAGATCTATTTCGTATGGTGCTGGTCTTTTTAATCCTATTACATTTTTTACACCTCTTGCCAACCATTCCTCATGTTTAATAATTGAAACGATAATTTCTGCTATTAATAATGTTGCAATAGCTAAATAATCTGCACGAAGACCTAATGCGATCTTTCCTATGACAAATGCTAAACTGCCAGCCAAAAGCGCGCCGATAATCCAAGAAAATAAAACGGGTAATCCCATGCCACCGAGAAATCCTGTCTTTGCTGGATCAACTGACTCAATTGCCTCTATTCCTGGTGCAGCAGTTATTCTTAGTAAAATTATTCCACCTAAAATTACAGAGGCTACTGAGTAATTTCTTAATTTAGACTTATCAAATCTATTAAGTATAAATTTAACTACAAAGATAATTGCAACAATTATCCATATACAAGCTAAAATATTTAAACCTCCAACTTGCCAAGCTTTTTTGACTGGTTCAACCGAAACTAAGACTACAGCTAATCCTCCTAATGCTGTATATCCCATTATCCCAAAATTAATTAATCCAGCATAGCCCCATTGTATATTTGCCCCAATTGTCATAACTGCAGAAATTAAACAATAATTTAAAATAGTTAATGCTATAGACCAGGATTGAAATATCCCAACCAAAATTATTAAAAATATCATGATTGAATATGCGGCGATGACATTTTTATAATTCCTCATATTACTTTTCCTTTAAAGATACCTGACGGCCTTATTAATAAAACAATTACTAAAATTGAGAATGAAACTGCAAACTTGTAATCTGTCGATAATAACTGGAGTAAAGAGTCTGGCTCAAGATGTTCAGGTAATAGATATGAAATAAATCTTTTGTATGCGTAAGTTACAAATATTTCTGCAAAAGCTATAACGTATCCACCTAGGAAGGCTCCAAATGGATTTCCGATTCCCCCAACAATTGCTGCGGCGAATATTGGAAGCATATTATTAAAATAAACAAAAGGTCTATAACTTTTATCTAAACCGTATAATACTCCACCAATAGTAGCCAAAATTCCTGCGATGACCCATGTTATCAAAACAACTCTCTTAGGATCTATACCAGACAATAATGCTAAATCTTCATTGTCCGAATAAGCTCTCATACTTGTTCCAGTTTTAGTTCTATTTAAAAACCAAAACATTATTGAAACAACAATTAAAGTTACGATTATTGTTATTGCTTGTGTTGATTTTAAAGTTATACCTTCTGCAAGACCAGTCATTTCTTTAAATTCTGTTGCTTTAATTATAAATTTTTCACCATCTAAAAATCTTCTGTCAGATGGTCCAATGATTATTCTAATTAAGGCTTGAGTGACAAACATTACCCCTACACTAACCATTGCAAACTGAACTGGAGGACTTTTTTTTATCCTGTAATAACTGAAAACAAATTTATCTATGATTAACATATATAAAATCATCATTAGGATGGCGAAAGGAATTGTTAAAAGTGCTGTTGGTAAAACACCTAATCCAAAACCTAAAGACTGAAAATAATATGTCAGA
Organism: uncultured Pelagibacteraceae bacterium; assembly: GCA_902601895.1. GTDB lineage: Bacteria > Pseudomonadota > Alphaproteobacteria > Pelagibacterales > Pelagibacteraceae > Pelagibacter. The sequence goes on from CACKOU010000009.1 coordinate 3,427, forward strand.
ATAACTGCAAACATTGTTCCAAAAGACATCATGTCTCCAGTTGCAAAATTAGCAAATCTTAAAACTGCATAAATTAAAGTAACAAAAATAGCACCTAAAGCTAATTGTGAACCATAAGCTAACGCTGGTATTACTGTGAAATTAAAAAGTACAATTATTGCATTTAAGAAATCCATTATGCTCCCAAAAATGATCTACGAACCTCGGGATCCTCAAGTAAATCATTACCGGATCCCTCAAATTTATTTTGACCAGTTACCAATACATAGCCTCGATCTGAAATACTTAATGCTTGTTTTGCGTTTTGCTCGACCATAATAACGGCAACATTTGTTTTTTTAACTTTGATTATATGTTCAAACAATTCATCCATTACAATTGGAGAAACTCCAGCTGTGGGCTCGTCTAACATAAGAACTGATGGATCACTCATTAAAGCTCTTCCAAGCGCAACTTGCTGACGTTGTCCACCAGATAATTGTCCGACGACTTGGGATTTTTTTTCATTTAAAATTGGAAATAAACTATAAATACTCTCAATTTTATTTTCTAAACTCCCTTCTGTCAAAAAGCCACCGATCTCTAAATTTTCTCTAACAGTTAATTCTGCAAATACATTTCTTGTTTGTGGAACAAATGAAATTCCTTTTTTTACTCGATCTTGAGGATTAATTTTTGAAATATCTTCACCATTCAAAGTTACAGAGCCTGATTTTAATTTTAATAATCCGAGCATCGCTTTCATGGCTGTTGATTTGCCAGCGCCATTGGGACCTAGAATAGCTACTATCTCCCCCCTATTTGCAGTTATGGAACATGAACTAATAATATCAGGTCCATCCCCATAACCTGCTGTCATTTTTACTCCTTCAAAGTATGCCATTAATTTTCTTTTTTTGTTAAGTTTGACTTTCCAAGATAGCTCTCAATTACTTTTTCATTTTTTTTTACTTCTTCAGATGTTCCTTCAAATAAAACTGAACCATCTGCCATTACTATTACTGGATCACACATTCTGCTTATAAAATCCATATCATGCTCTATCATACAAAAAGTGTAATTTTTTTCTTTATTCAATTTTAATATTGCAGTTCCTAGATCTTTTAAAAGTGTTCGATTTACTCCCGCTCCCACTTCATCAAGTAAAACCAATTTTGCATCAACCATCATAGTTCTTCCTAATTCTAATAATTTTTTTTGACCTCCTGAAAGATTTCCTGCCCTTTCATTAGCTAAATGTGTTAAATTAAGAAAATCTACAACCTCATAGGCTTTTTCTCTAATAACTTTTTCCTCTTTTTTAACTAGTCCAGGTTTAATAAGCGCATTTAATAAATTTTCTCCACTTTGATTTGATGGCACCATCATTAAGTTTTCTAAAACTGTTAAGTTTGAAAATTCATGTGCAATCTGAAAAGTTCTTAATAATCCTCTGCCAAACAACTCATGTGATGGTACATCGGTAATATTTTCATCATTAAATATTACATCTCCATCATTAGATTTTAAATTTCCGGCTATTAAATTAAATAATGTAGTTTTTCCTGAACCGTTTGGGCCAATTATTCCAGTGATTGAACCTGATCTAATATTTAATGAGCAATTGGATACTGCTGCTAGTCCTCCAAATAATTTTGTAAGATTATTTACCTGTAATATATTGTCTGACATTTTACTTGCTTTTTTTTAATCTATTCAAGACGCTATCTGCTGTTTTATTGAGAGATTTATAAAATCCAAGTTTTCTTAATTCTTTAACAGCTTGTTCATTTAAACCTTTTGGAGTTTGTGAATTTTTAACAAGTACTTTTAAATCTTTATTTGAATTAATTTTTGCATCCTCAGATAAAGCAATAAATAATGAGGTAATATACTTTTGAGAGTCACTCCTATTAATTCCTTTTTTTACTAACCATTCACTTAGAGTTTTTAGTAATTCATAAAATGGTGCCATCATTGATGATGTTGACCAAAAATTTAGTGATAGGTTTTCATTTTTTATTTCAACAGCTGTGCCAAGCTTATTAAAAAAATTTCTAACTTGTTTATCTGGTGGGAAAATTGGTACTGGTCCTTTTCTAAGAGAAATTGGAGGTAAAGGAATTGCTCTAATAATCTTAGTTTTAACTTTAATATACTTTTTTAATTCAGTCATTTTTATAGTTGATATAAAACTTATTATCGTTTGACCTTTTTTAAATTTTAGTTTTGGAAGAATAATTTTTCCAATCGTTGGTGTTACTGCTAAAAAAACCCAATTTGATTGATTTATAATATCCTGATTATCAGTAGATATTTTTATCTTTTTACTTTTTCTTTTCAGTTCTCTTGAAATTTTTGAATTTCTCTTTGAAACAATTATTCGATTAATTTTTAATTTTGATCCCAGTATTCCATTGATTACTGATTTTGCGATATGTCCTGTACCAATAAATCCGATTCTCATGATAAACTAAGTGATTATTATCACTAAAATTAATTAATTAGTAAAAAAAGAACCTCTAATTCTTAGTAATTCTCTTGATAATTTTTTATTTTCTACAAATGGTTTTCTACCATGAAGCCAGAAATAATTGTTTGCAACTACAGAAAAACCGACTGGTAAAGGCATTACGATCTTGTTTTGACTTCCCTCTAAAGAGTCTGATAATTTTTGTAGAAATAATCCCTGTTCCATATTTTTAGGCTCAGGAAATTGGTCAATATAAGAAATTTGTGGTTTTCCATTTTCATCCTCTGAAAAAACAGGATGTTCTACTTTATAGTCAACATTTTTACTTTTTGGAGAGCTCCATAAGAAGTTTTGTTTTCCAACATTATCATTAGTTAAACTATCTAAATGTTCCCAATCATCAAGGTGCAACATAGCAGTTTCTCCACCTTGTACATTTTCTTCCTCCATTTTTAACATTAATAACCAATCAGTTTTTTCTTTAACATAAGTACCATCAGTATGAAGATCCATATTTGTATATGCTTTTCTAAGATATGAATCGCTATTGTCCTCATGTTTAACATGAAATCTTGCATAATATTTTCCAGCCATTGAGTCAAAATTTGGATTACCAAGTAAGTGTGTTACAGCTGTTGATAATTTAATAAGAAAATTATTATCGATTTTTTTAGATTTATTTTTAGGTCCTATAATAAAACAACCTGTGTCTCTATCCCTTAATACAGAGTTTATAAATTTTCCTAGCCTTCCACCTGTTGAATCATCTAAAGATTTTGCAAGTGTAAATCTAGTAAAAGGTTTATATTCAAGAGCTGTAATATCAAATTTTTTAAAAGGAAATATTAGTTTATCTATAATTTCATCTTCAATTTTAATATTGATTATTCTTTTGGAATAATCACTAAATGAAATATCAAACCCTTGAATAGTATCTAAGCTATCCATTATAATTATTTGTTACAAACTCCAATTGAATTTGGTCCACATGTTTCACCATTAGTCCAAGTTGCTCCAATTAAATTTGCTCCATCAAAATTAGCATTGGTCATATTTGATGAAGTAAAATTAGCTTCCATTAAATTTGCATTTTGAAAATTTGCTTCAATTAATGTTGAACCCATAAAATCAACTCTTGTCATATTGGCTCCAGTAAAATTAGCTTTTTCAAAATTTCCACCAACTAGAGTTGACTCATATAAGTTAGCTCTAACAAATGTTGACTCTGGAAAAGTTCCAAATGACAAGTTAGAAGTCATCATAATACTTTTATCAAAATTTACTTGTATAAAACTTGCAAATGACAAGTTTGAGTTAGGCAAATAACTACCTTGCAAATCTTGTCCATCTGAAAATCTACAGTTAGTATAATCAACTCCATCAGTTAAAGGATCATCACATGCAGCTTGTGAAATACCTGGTATTAAAATCAAGAACAATAGTAAAATAATTTTTTTCATTTATATCGTAAAGCTACTTAATAAAAACATAATGATAGCAGAGAATAAAGTTGGGTAAACTAAATTATTTCTAGTTAATTTAAAAATTATTATTGCTAAAAGCACAACAATTAATCTGGACAAGTAATTACTTTCAGAAAGTGCACCAGCTGGAAATATTATCATTCTAGAAATTAATGCCGCCAATGTCGAATAGGCTAAATAATTAAACCACCTATATATTTTAGTATTTTCATCTATTATTTCAGAAGTAAAAGCTCCTAAAAACCTTGAGATATAAGTTGCTAAAGATGTAATAACAATTATTAAAACAATATTAGCTGACATTTTTCTCTCCTATTACAAAAGCAACAGTTCCAGCTACAAATCCACCAATCAAAACACACCAATCAGGACTAATAAGATAAAATAAAGGTCCTAAGATAGCTCCTAAAATTATTGAAACATTTAACTGTATAGACTTCATCACCCCTATCATTGTACAAGTAAAATAAATTGGATTAATAATAGCTAGTCCAATCATCATTTCTCTATTTAAGAAATCAGCAGAATAATAACCTAAAATAGTTGAAAAAATTGCTATCAACCAAGTTGCAGTTCCAATTCCTATCCAAAAATCGATTCTATATTTTTTTTCAATTTCTTTATAATTATTTTTCAGAATTAACCACGAAGATACTGCAACAAAATGACATGAAAGATAATACTTCCATCTCGGTTGGCTTTGATGTTTTAATAATGGCATTAAAGATACAGTCATCGGATACAATCTTGCATTCACTAACCAAACTGCAAAAAATAAATTAAGTAACGAAACTCCAATCAAAATCGATTCTGCCATCACAAGTGAACCAGGTAAAGCATAAGTTAAAAAGGTAGAAAAAATGCTTTCTTGAATTGTAAAACCTAAATTTTTTAATAAAGCACCAATTGCTAAAAAACTTAAACCAAGAGCAATCGCAGGGCTATCGAATTCTTTTGCACAAAGAATTCCTTTAAAAAAATATTTTGAATTAATCATCCGCCTAGGAATAGACGTCCAACATCATCATTTTTAAGTAAATCATCACCTCTGCCGGCTATTGCCGTTTGTCCAGATACTAATACATATCCAATATCTGAAAACTCTAGACCTTTTTTGGCATTTTGCTCAACTAGAATAATTGTTTTCTTTTCATTTTTTTGTAAGTCTCCCAAAATTTCAAATACCATATCAATATATCTTGGCTCCAATCCAATAGAAGGTTCATCAACTAAAAGTACAGAAGGCTTCATTACTAAAGCTCTAGATATTTCTAATAATCTTCTTTCTCCACCTGATAATACTTTTGCTGGCTGATTTCTTCTATTCCTTAATCTTTCATATTTATCTAAAATCTTTTCTGCTTCTTGATATGACTCTTCAGTTTTATCTTTAATAAAACCACCCATTAATAAATTTTCCTCAACAGTCATATCTGGAAAAACTGAATTATCTTGCAGAATATAAGCTATACCAACTGACTTTAATTTTTCAGCTGGAGTTAAATTTGTTATTTCTTTTCCATCAATTTCTATTTTACCAGAAAAAATATTTGTAAATCCATATATAGAATGAAGTATTGTTGATTTACCTGCTCCATTAGGACCAATTAAACATAATGATTGTGCTTTGCTTACAAATAAATCAAAATTATGTAAAATCTCCATTTTACCATATCCAGCATTCAAATTTTTTATTGTTAAATGAATATCTTCAGAAGATAAGTTTTTTAAATCTTCTGCACCAGGTGCTTTTCCTAAAACTTCATATTGATTAGACATTATTGAGCCCCCAAATATGCATCAACTACTCTTTTGTCATTTTTAATCTCTTCTGGAGTGCCATTTGCAAGCATTTTGCCGTGAGCAAGACAAAATATGTCTTCGGCTAATTGCATAATTACTCTCATATTGTGCTCAATAACAAGCAATGTTATTCCAAAATCTTGATTAACCTTGATTAGTCTATCAATAATTCCATTAATTAAAGTTGGATTTATACCTGCTGTGGGCTCATCTAATAATAGCATTTCTGGTTCATTCATTAATGCCATTGCAAGTTCTAATAACTTTTGCTGACCAAAAGATAAGTCCCCTGCTCTAAGTTTTCTTTTTTGATATAAACCTACAAAATTAAGTAAATTTTCTGCCTTTTCTGTAAGTTCTTTTGGAATTTTTGAAAAAATTTTAAACAAGCTTTCATCACTTCCTTTGTGACTGATTAGCATATTATCTACACAGTTTAATTTTCCATAAATTCTAGTTTGTTGAAATGTTCTTAATAATCCCAGTTTTGCAATTACTGGTACCGGTAATTCTGAGACTTCTTTTCCATTAAACTTTATTGAACCATTATCTATTGGATAAGTGCCGACAATTGAATTAAATAAAGTAGTTTTTCCTGATCCATTAGGTCCTATAAGTCCTACTATTTTTCCTTTTTCAACTGACATAGAAATATCAACATTAGCTTTAACACCACCAAATGATTTACTTACATTGTTAACTTCTAGAATACTCATTTTAACTCTACCTGTGCTTTTCGATCAGCTTCATCGACAACTTCACCAAATCTTTCTGGATATTTTTCTCTTAACCATCCCATTAATCCCTCTGGGAAATAAATTACTATAACTACAATTAAAACTCCTAATGCAACATACTGCCAGCCAAGGAAGAATGTCCAAAAACCCTCTTTAAAAAAATGAAATAAAGTTGCACCGATAATTGGTCCCCATAAAGTTCCTTTGCCTCCTAGGATTGCCATTAAAACCATAAATACACCCATTTCTCTTCCATCAAATGCAACATCAGTTGAGTCTATATAACCAACTAAACCTCCCATTATTCCACCAGCAAGACCACAAAAGAAAGCTGAGATCATCCATCCAGTTATTTTGTATTTCATAGTCTCAATTCCCATTGCTTCAGCTTTATCTTCATTATCTCTGATTGCATTCAGAATTAATCTAAACCTTGTTGTGTAAATTGCTCGTACAGCAATGAAAGTAAGTACGAGTGCTCCAAAACTTAAAAAGTAAAAAAATTCACCTCTTGCCTCAAGACCTCCTATGTTTGGAAAAGGAGGAGTAGTAAAGCCCTGTCCAGCGCCGATAATTTCAATACCTCCAGAAATTTCTCCTGCCGCAACTCCTAAACCCAATGTACAAATTGCAAAATAATGACCTCTTAATCCTAAAATTGCATAACCAATTAATCCTGCAACTATTGTAGGAACTACCGCAGCAACTACAAGACCCGCTGCCATGCCTTGGAAAAATTGCGAAGGTGTATGAACGAAAGTTTTTTCACCACCACTTTCAGTCCACTCAGCTAATGGAAAGAACATACCAACTTGAACAGATGCACAAAGATACATTCCCAAACCATAAAAAAGAATATTTCCAAATGTATTGTAGCCCATTTCTCCACCTTGGATATTCCATGTAGTTGCAAGGACAATTAATACACACAGAATTGATAATTGAACTTTAAAAGCTGGAAAAATAAATGGTGCAACTAAACCGAATACTAAAATTCCAATGTACAAGATCCAACTATTTTTGTTCATACAAACTCTCTATTTTATCTCTAAAATCTTTATCAACTGTAAAATAATGTCCATTTTCTTCATGAAGACTAGATCCTGTTGAATGATATTGATCTAAATGTTTTTTAAATTTGACAATATCCACTTCTATCAATTTGCCATTATCATCCTTAATTTTAGCTTTTTTCACTTTAAATACTCTCTCTTTCTTGAGAGTTTAAATCTTCTGTAAACTAAAATTAAAACTAATAATAAAAATACTGAACCAATTCTAAATTCTGTACCAAGAATGTAATCTGCAAATTCTTCAAATATTCCTAATCCCATACCTGACATAGCTACTCCAGGTAAATTTCCTAATCCTGCAACAATTACAATCATAAATGATCTTATAGTGTATGGTAATCCCATATAAGGATGAATTGTAAAAGTTATTGAAATTAAAGCTCCAGCTACACCGCATAATGCAGCATTTATTCCAAATGTTGCTGCATAAACTTTTTCTGTATCAACCCCTAAAATCTTTGCTGCTCTTGCATTTTGAGCTGTTGCTCTAATAGCACGTCCTAATTTTGATCTTTTCATATAAACTACTAAACAAATTGCAAAGACAATACTTATAAAAGCAGAAAATATTTTAGAGTTTGGTAAAACAACATTATTATCAAATAGCATTGTAGTTCCATAACCAGAATTAGCTAAAACAACGTCTGCTCCAAATGCGAAGTTCATTAATTGCATGAAAAGAATACTAATTCCAAATGTTGCTAATATTGAAATAAAGAGATCTCTGTCTACAACTTTATTTATAACTAATTTATAAATTGCAATTCCAACAAAATACATAATTATAGGAGAAACAATTACTCCCCAGGCTGGATGAATGCCGTAGAGATACATAAAGTATGCAATGTATCCTCCTAAGATTACAAGGTCCCCCTGTGCAATGTTTATTATATTCATGACACCCCATTGCAGTGCCATTCCATAAGCGATTAATGCAAAAAGTATTCCAAGTAAAAGTCCATCAAGACATGCTTGAATGGTTATCATTGGATATTGGAAGACTAAAAAATCCATAGTTTAATTTTGATATCTATAAAAAAAAGCCCCCTATTTCTAGGGGGCTTAATTATTTTTTTTTATCTTTCAGACCACTTTGGTACTGGGTGTATTAACTCAGCTGAAGCCCATTTTAATGGAGCAACAACTTTATTTTCACACTTACCAGCATCATCACACATTACTTGGAAAAGTACCATTGGTTTGTCAACATTTTGACCACCAGGTGCAAATTTAATATTTCCATAGAATGTTTGCATATTAGTTGCAGCAAGAGCATCTCTTACTTTTTTCTGATCAAAAGTATTTGCTCTTTCAAAAGCATCTTTAAATACTAACAGTGCAGCTGAAGACTCTGCAGATTGGTATGGTGGATCATAGCCAAATTCTTTTTCAAAATCTGCCGCATATGTCATACCATCTTTAAAGAAATCATCTTTGTAAGTTAATGTTTTATGCCATTGAGAAGCACATAATGCATATTGAGAATTTTTACCATGTTGCTTTGATAATTTTGCAGCATCACAGTGTGTCATTGCCAACATCGGAACATCAACTTTCATTTCTGAAATTTGTCTTATTGCTGTTAAAGCTCCTTTTGTATGACCTGAAACAACCAATACATCTGGCTTCATTTGTTTTACTTTAACTAATGTAGCAGCCATATCATTAAGCTCTTTTGGAAGTTTGTCGTCGATTATAATTTCAGATCCAGTTTCTTTAGCAGCATCTAAAATACCTAATCTTACGTCTTGTGAGAAAGCATCTTGCTCAAAAGCTTGTGCAATTCTTACACCTTTACCACCATTTAATTCAACAGCTGTTCTTATTGCTACATCAAGATATAAGTTTGCTGGTGCTAATACAGCAAATAGATATTTATAACCTTTTGTAAACAAAGATCTAGAAGCACCGTTAGCCTCAACCATTGGTACACCATATTTTTCTGTTACTGGTGCAATTGCTTTTGTCAAACCTGAGCTGTATGGCCCAAGCATGAACTCTACTTTATCTTGTGAGATTAATCTTTCTGCAAGCTGAGCTGCTCTTTTTGGGTTTGACTCATCATCGTAATAAATAATATCAAACTTATAAGTTTTCCCCCCAACTTTTACTCCACCCATGCTGTTAATTCTATCAACAGCCATGTTGTAGCCGTTTTGAGTATGAACACCATTAGATGAGTATTTTCCAGTTAAAGAGATTGCAGCACCTAAAATAATTTTATCTCCAACTACTTTTGCAAACGATACAACTGAAGTTGAAAATAATAATGCTATTGCAGAAACAAATGTAATTAAAATGTTTTTTATTTTCATTTATTCCCCTTTAATTAATTAATTATTAAAGTTAAAATTAATAACAAAAATTATTTAATTGCAAGTGGGAGTAGTAGCGCAATATACGTTAGTATTGTTGGGTAAATGCAATAATTATTGCAATCAAAATAATTACACAAGCAGAAATTGTATTTATAATTTTAGGATTGGCTTTTATCCAAACAATTAACTTATTAGCTAAAACTGCATAACCAACCAAAGATAGAAAATCTAATACGACATAAGTCGTAATTAAAATAATAAACTGAATAATATAATTAGAATTAAAATCAATAAATTGTGGAAATATAAATGGAAAGAACATCCATGCTTTAGGACTTGTCCCTGCTACTAAAAATCCATCTTTGTAAAACGAAAAAAAACTTTTATCGGAAATATCTTTTGTATTTATATCCTTAGGTCTCGATTTATAAATATCATATGCAAGATATATTAAATAAGCGATACCCAACCATTTTAATGTATTTAAAATTGTTGGATTGTCTGATAAAAAAGATCCGATTACAAAAATTACTAAAGTTGCCTGAAATATATTTGCAGTTACATCTCCTAACGCAGTCCAAATGCACTTTTGAACTCCATAATTCATAGAGTAAGAAATAATTACAATTCTAGGTGTTCCAGGAGTTATGAACATAAAAATGATAATCTGTAAAAAAAGGATAAAATCTAAGGGAAGCATTTTGAGGATAGTCCTAAAAAACCGGGAGCTAAAGATGGCTAGATAGGACTATCTAAAAATGATATTATCATATGAATTGTGATTTGCATTAAAATAATAATTAAAGTTTACTGATTTTTCATGAAAAAAAGTCACAGACCAACAACTAGAGTTAAAAATCCAGAACCACCATCTAATAGTCCAGAATGGGTTATATGGGCTGCATGGGCAGATAGAATTACTTTTGAGGAAATTGAACAAAAAACTGGAAAATCTGAAAGTGAAGTAATAAAGATAATGCGAAGATCTCTAAAACCATCCTCATTTAGACTTTGGAGAAAACGTGTAAGTTCTCAAAGTATAAAACACAGAAAAAAATTTGAATATTCAAGAAAATTAATAAAAGCAAAGATAAATAAAAATGATTTCATGCTATAGTAATTTTTTAATTTAAGCATATATAAGCTTTATGAAAATAATAACTGTATATTCTGGACCAATGTGTAATTTTTGTGATGCCGCAAAAAGATTGCTATCGAGAAATAAATTGGAATATGAGGAGATAGATATATCTAAAGGACCAAACATTAGAGAGGAAATGATTGAAAAATCGAACGGTCGACGAACAATTCCTCAAATATTTTTTAATGAAAAGCACATCGGTGGATATCAAGAACTTCGTGAATTAGAAAAATCTGGAAATCTTTTTTCTTCTTTAGAATAATTTTTTTTATTCGATTGTTGCAGTAAAGACCGGCTCCTCAGCCCAAATATTACAAACTGTTCCGACAACATCATTTGCTGATAAGGCTTCAGCAGTACCAAACTTCATGGTAACTTTTGGTGGTTTTGTCGTAACTGTATATGGTTTAGTTAGTGCATATATTAAAACTGTTGAGTCATCATCAGAATCTAAATCAGATTTTTGTGCAGCACAATATGTACAATCACTTCCAGCTGTAGCGGTTCCAACTAAGCCTCCACAAGTAGAATTTACACACGTGATAACTTGATTATCACCATGATTCATTAAGTATACTCTTGTTTCAGCTGAAGCTGATCCGGTTCCTTCATCAAAAGCTCTCTTGTGAGTATACTTTCTAGCTGCTTCTGTTGTTCCATATTGACTATCAGCATTTGCAACAGTTCTACAAACATCTCCATTATTAGTCTTTAACATTTCGCCAGCTTCATCAGAAGTTTTTACTGTGAATTGTCTTCCTATTGTAACTTGCATGTGCGTGTAGGTAACTCCCAATGGTAACAAGGCAGGATCTCCATACTCACCAGCAACTGCACCAGCTCCTACAGATGCAACATCTACTTCTTTATCGCCAGTGCCAATAACAACTTTACCGTTACAAGTAGTTCCTGATCCTTTACTAGTGCAAAGTGCAGCTTCTTTCATTGTTACTTTATAAACTGACGCTTTTCCTACTGCTGCATAAACATTTGATGAGATTGATAAGAGTAGAATAACCAAGGATATAATTTTAATACTTTTCATATTAATCAACTCTAACAATACTTGCGGAACCACTAAATTCAACAAAGACTTTATTATTCAATAGTCGCTGTAAAAACTGGCTCTTCAGCCCAAATATTACATACTGTACCCGTAACATCACTTGAAGATAGTGCTTCGGCAGTTCCAAATTTCATAGTTACTTTTGGAGGTTTTGTAGTAACTGTATATGGTTTTGTGAGTGCATAAATTAAAACGTGTTCAGTATCATCTGAATCTAAATCTGATTTCATTGCAGCACAATATGTACAAGTACTTCCTGAAGTTGTAGTTCCAGTTGAAGAGCAATCGGTTGCTGCACAAGTTGTTACATTATTTGTACCATGATTCATTAAATAAACTCTTGTCTCAGCGGATGCTGAACCTGTTCCTTCATCAAAAGCTCTCTTGTGAGTATACTTTCTAGCAGCTTCACTAGTTCCATATTGCGCATCTGCATTTGCAACTGTTCTACAGACATCTCCATTATTCGTCTTCAACATTTCACCTGATGTGTCAGATGTCTTCACTGTAAATTTTCTATCTATTGTGATTTGCATATGAGTGTATGTTTCCCCTAGTGGAAGCAATGCAGGATTTCCATATGAACCAGCAACTGCACCGGCATTTACGGAAGCAACGTCAACTTCTTTATCACCAGTGCCAATAACAATCTTACCGTTACAAGTAGTTCCTGATCCTTTACTAGTGCAAAGTGCAGCTTCTTTCATTGTTACTTTATATACTGCAGCTTTTCCTACTGCTGCATAAACATTTGATGAGATTGATAAAAGTAAAATAAAGAAAAATATAAATTTAATATATTTCATGTTAATCAGCTCTAACAATATTTGCAGAACCACTAAATTCAACAAAGACTTTATTATTTCTTTTTACTTTTGTAAGTAATTCATTTGACATATCTTTTTCACTAAACCAAGGTGTACCTGCTATTCCATCTTGTGCTGTTGGTCCTTCTTTTGGAGGATGGAAGAACATTAATTTTGCATACCACTCATCATCTAATCCTGCTCTGTCTTTATCATCATAAGCTACCTCAAAATTAACATTTGGAGATAGTAATAACTCAGAACCTATAACAGTTCCCTCAACGTCGCTTCGATCTCTACCATCCCATGAGTATGTATCTATAAATCCTTTTGCCCAATGTAAGTATGGAATTTGAGAAGCTAATCTTAAGTCATATCCATCTAGGACTTTTTCATCTGTTCCATCATCTAAACCTATGTAGTAATTTGTTGTAAATTCAAGCATCGCATTTTTAGCTTCTGCTCCAATACTTGCTCTTTTGTTTCCATTATCATCAGCATCTAAAAACAAATTTACACCTGTGAATGAAAGTTTATCATCACTTAAATATCGTTTACCAAAACCAACATTTCCTACTAATCTTTCATCATTATTTTTTTCGGTATTAAACAACGAGAATTGTGTAAAATAATTTCCATCTTCACTTCTTTCTAATTCTCTAACTGCTAAGATGCTGAAGTCCGGTTTATAATTTTCTCTTACATCTATGCTAACCTCGGTTGTGCCTTCACCTGGAACTAAGTTAGAAATATAACTACTAGCGGTTTCTGCAATTTTTTTTGTAAGATCTTCAGCTTGGCTATTAAAGCAAATCAAAAGAATAGATAAGATTAAAACGATTCTTTTCATAAAAAACTAACTTAATTAGTTTTGAGATATATACAAATTAAATTTATCCTAATTTAGATATTAATTGATTAATTTGCACTCATTATTGCTTGAAAAGGCCCACTTCCAATAAATAATTTGTTACCACCACCATTAACAAGGTGCATACCCTCACCCACATTAAATGTCATGCTTATAGTGATGGTATCAGCTGTAACAACAACTGGATCTGCAAATGTAACTAAACCATCAAGCTTATCAACTTCACCTGTGGTTGAGGCTCTATAATAGTTTTTATTTAGGCTTAAAAACTAAACAAGCTCCATTGTTACAGTATCTTTTTCCTGTAGGATCTGGGCCGTCATCAAAAATATGACCATGATGTCCTCCACATTTCTTACAATGGTACTCAGTTCTAGCATAACCAATATAGTGGTCAGTTTTAGTTTCAAAAACATCTGGAAGAGATTTATAAAAAGATGGCCATCCTGATCCACTTTCATATTTTGTTGATGATTTAAATAATTCAGTATCACAGTTAGCGCAGTGATATGTGCCCTCTCTTTTTTCATTGTTTAATTCACTTGAACCAGGAGTCTCGGTTGCCTCATTGAATAAAATATTTTCTTGTTCTGGAGTTAAATTTGAATTTTTTTTCATTATAAAAATTTAGCACATGTTTTATGTAAACTAGAATGTAATTCTACTAGTTTGTTAAAATCTTTGTTGTATCCACCTCCTAATACTCCACATATAGGAATTTTATTTGAGAAGAAATTATCAATAACTAACTCATCTCTTTCAAATATACCATTATCAGAAATTTTTAGTTTACCCAACCTGTCATTATAGTGAATATCAACTCCAGCGATATAGAAAACAAAATCAAACTCTACTTCATTTAAATATTTTAGATTATTTTTTAAAATATCAATATATTCTCTATCTTCTAAATTTTCCTCTAATTCAATATCAAGATCACTTACTGATTTTTTTGCCGGATAATTAATTTTCGAATGCATACTGAATGTAAAGACTTGATTATCATTTTTAAATATTTCTGAGTTGCCATTACCTTGGTGAACATCTAAATCAATAATTAAAATTTTATTTGCTAATCCTCTTGAGGTTAAATATTTGGCTGCTACCGCAACATCATTAAAAACACAAAATCCAGCTCCTTCATTAGACGTTGCATGATGACTACCTCCTGCAGTATTACATGCTATGCCATAACTTAAAGCTAGCTTTGTAGCAAGCACTGTGCCTCCAGTTGCAATAAAAGACCTTTTAACTACGCTGTCAACTAAAGGAAAACCAATTTTTCTAATCTCGTTTTTATCTAAAGTTTTATTTTTTATTTTATTTATATAATCTTCTGTATGTGCCTCTTTTAAAGTTTCTACTGAGCATGGTTCTGGAATATAGAAATTTTTAACTATTTTATTTTTAATTAACGCTTTAGCTAATTCTCCAAATTTTTTTATAGGAAATTTATTGTCATCATTTAATTGAGCTTCATAATCTTTATGATTAACGACAGGTAATTCCATAAAAAACTAGTAGGGACTATATTTCCCAAGGATTATTCTTGTTATTGTTGAGATTATATTTACTAATCGCTTTTTCTAGTGTTTGTAATGGGATTTTATTATCTTCATAAAGTGTATACAAAGAACTGACGACTATATGTTTGCTATCTACCTCAAAAAAATCTCTTAAATTTTTTCGTGTATCACTTCTTCCAAATCCATCTGTACCCATGGCTAAAAACTTATTATTTATGTGGCTAGAGATTAATTGTGAATATGCTCTTACATAATCTGACGTAGCAATTATAGGGTCGTCATTAGAAATTAGCTGCTGCAAATAATTTTGTTTTTTATTTGCAGGAGACAATGTGTTTTGTCTTAAAACTGATTTAGCATTTTTTTCTAACTCTGAATAGCTTGTTATGCTGTACAATCTTGAACCAATTCCATATTCATTTTTAAGTATATTAGAAGCTTCAATACATTCTCTAAAAATTGGTCCAGATCCTAATAGATTAATGTTTATTTTTTCATTTGATTGATCTTTGAAAAGGTAGCCACCTTTTATTATTCCATCTTTATTTTTTATATCAATTTTAGGATGTGAGTATTTTTCGTTATTTACAGTAATATAATAAAATTCATCTTTGCATTCTGTCATCATTCTTTTCATTCCTTCATCAAATATAAAAGCTAGTTCACTTGCAAAACAAGGATCGTAAGATTTTAAATTTGGAAAAGTTGAAGCAATTATATGACTTTGTCCATCTTGGTGCTGCAATCCTTCTCCAGCTAACGTAGTTCGACCAGCTGTTGCACCAATTAAAAATCCTCTTGGCATTTGATCGGCAGCGGCCCAAATCAAATCTCCTATTCTTTGAAAACCAAACATAGAATAAAAAATATAAAAAGGCATCATTGGAAAATTATGATTACTATAAGAAGTTGCTGCAGCTAACCATGAAGAAATTGCACCGGCCTCATTAATTCCTTCCTCTAATAATTGTCCTGTTTTCGATTCTTGATATTTCAAAATGGAAGTCGCATCTTCAGGTTCATATAACTGACCTTCTGGTGAATATATTCCAATTTGCGAAAATAAATTAGCCATTCCAAAAGTCCTAGCTTCATCAGCGACTATTGGAACGACTCTTTTTCCAAACTCTTTATCTCTCATTATGTTTCCTAAAGATCTTACCAGTCCAGTCGTCGTTGAATATTCTCTGTCACTTTCTTCGAATAAAAAGTTTGAATGTTTTTCAATTTTTGGAGTTAATAATTCAACTTCTTTAAAGCTTCTTTTAGGTAAAGATCCTCCTAAAGCTTCCCTTCTTTTTTTTAAATATTTTATTTCCTCAGAATTTTCATCTGGTTTATAAAACTCCATATTTTCTAGTTTGTTATCTGGAATATCTAATTGAAAACGATCTCTAAACTCTTTTAATGCATCAAGATTTAATTCCTTTTGTTGGTGGTTAGTCATTTTTGACTCGCCAGCTTTACCCATTCCATACCCTTTTTTTGTTTTAGCTAAAATGACCGTAGGTTTACCCTTAGTTTTAACAGCAGCATTAAAGGCAGCATAAAGTTTTTTAAAATCATGACCACCTCTTTTTAATTTATCAATTTCATCTTTACTAAGTGAAGAAACCAATTTTAAGACTTCTGGATCTTCTGCAAAAAAGTTTTTAAGGTTATACTCACCATCTCTTGCCCCTAAAGTTTGGTATTTTCCATCTACAGTTTTAGCAAAACGTTTTAATAACAAGTGATCTTTATCTTGTTGAAAAATTTTATCCCATTCAGATCCCCATAGAACTTTAATTACATTCCATCCATTAGCTTTAAAGATTGTCTCCAGTTCTTGAATTATTTGTCCATTACCTCTTACGGGTCCATCTAATCTTTGAAGATTACAATTTATAATAAAAGTTAAATTATCTAGCTTTTCTCTTGATGCGATAGATAATCCAGCCAAACTTTCGGGTTCATCCATTTCACCATCTCCAAATAAACCCCAAACTCTTTTATTTGTTTTTAATAAGTTTCTATTTTCTAAATATTTCATGAAACGAGCTTGGTAAATTGCATTAACTAAACCTATTCCCATCGATGATGTGGTAAATGTCCAATAATCTCTCATCAAATATGGGTGACAGTATGAAGACAGTCCTTGTTCATTTAATTCTTGTCTATAATGTTCTAGATGATTTTTTGTTAATCTTCCCTCTAAAAAAGATCTTGCATATATTCCAGTTGTACACTGGGATTGATAAAAAATTAAATCTGCTTCATCACCACCTTTAAAAAAATGATTAAATCCCGTTTCAAATACTTCAGCAAAAGATGCATAACTTGCTATGTGCCCTCCAAGTCCACCATAATTTTTATTTGCTTTCATAACCATAGTTAAAGCATTCCATCTTAAAATTGCTGTTATTTTTTCTTCAATCGCTAAATCTCCAGGATAAATTCCTTGATCATATTGAGAGATGGTATTTCTATAAGGTGAATAAGGGACTGGTGAATATAAAACTCTTAAATCTTTTGCTCTTTTTTCAAGTTTTTCTAAAATTAGTTTGGCACCCTCCCTACCATGATTTTCAACAACTGCATCTAGAGAATCTAACCAATCATTTAATTCTTGATTGTCTAATTTTTGGTTTTGGTTAGCTTTGAATTCTTTGCTCATTTAAATAATTATACACAAAAAATTAAAATTTAGATCCGTAAAAATTGTCTTAATTTAATTTACTCAATGACCCTTTTTGGTTTACCAGATACAAAACTATCAAGATTCTCTATCATTTGATTATAGAAGGTTAGATAATTTTCGGCAGTTACGTAACCAATGTGAGGAAGCAAAAGAGCGTTTTGTACAAATCTGAGTTTGTGACTTTCCGGTAAAGGTTCTTTTTCATAAACATCCAAACCTGCTCCAGCAATAATATTTGTTGATAATGCTATAATTAAATCATCTTCATTAACTATTTCGCCTCTTGATGTATTTACTAAATATGAGGTTTTTTTCATTTTCTCAAATTCTTTAATAGTAATACAATCTCTATATCTATCTCCTCCTTGAACATGAATTGACAGAAAATCTGAATTTTGGATTAAGTCATCCTTGCTGCACGGCAAAACATCAAGTTCTTTGCATTTATCTAAGTTTAAATTTTCACTCCAAGCCATAATTTGCATACCAAAAGCTTTACCAATTTTAGCAACTTGAGAGCCTACCCTACCTAATCCAAGTAAACCTAATATCTTACCTTTAAGCTCTACTCCAATAGTACTTTGCCAGTAGCCTTGGTACATATTATCTATTTCTGTTTTAAAATTTCTAGCAAGTCCTAAAATTAGTGCCCAAGTTAACTCAGGTGTTGGGTTACTATTGATTTCAGTACCAGTGACTACAACTTTATTTTTTTTAGCTGCATCTAAATTTATCGATTTATTTCTCATTCCACTAGTGGCAATTAATTTTAATTTTTTTAGACTCTCTATAAGTTTTTTTGTTATTTTTGTTCTTTCTCTCATTATAAAAAGTACTTCAAATTCTTTTAATTTTTCAATTGCATCATCCTCATTTTCAAATGGCTCATTAAATACTTGAAATTCATATTTTGAAGATAATTTTTTTAAATCAATAAAATCTTTTGCAATATTTTGGTAATCGTCGAGTATAGCTACTTTAAGCATTTTTTTTGTTTGAAAGTAATATCCCTGAAATAATAAATATTCCACCGATATAATGATAAAATAGTAATACTTCATCAAATATTATCATTGCAAGAATTGCTGCAAGAATAGGCATTAAATGTAAATAAATTCCTGCCCTATTTGGGCCTATTAAAGCAACACCCTTTATCCAGAAAAAAAAAGAAATGATTCCAGGCAGCAAAACAACATAAGATAAAACAAGAATGAAATTCATATTAATTATAATTCGATTGCCAATGTAAATATAATCTATTGCATACAATGGAATGAGAAATATTACTCCAAGACCAATAACAACTTGAAGTAAAGTTATCGGAGATAATCCATAATTTTTTTTCTTTAAAAGTGCTGAATAAAGTGACCAGGATATCATCGCAAATAGTGCAAATAAATCTCCTTTTTCAAAAGCTAAATTTTTAAAGACTTCAAAGTCTGCTTTTGAAATTATAAATAATACACCTAACAAAGAAAATATAACCCCTAAAACTTGAAAGGTATTTGTTTTTTCTATTTTTAAAATTATAGAAAATAGAATGATCATAACTGGAACAGTCGAGATCATAAGTACACCTGTAATAACTTGTGTAGTTTTTAAAGAATAAAAAAGTGCAGAATTAAAAATACTTACTGCGGTAATTCCTAAAAAGCACAACAAATAAAAATTTTTAAATATAATTTTTTTTTTTTGTAAAATTTCTTTGTATGTAAACGGGAGTAAAATAATGAAAGCTAAAGACCATCTCAAAATATTTAAAGAAATTGGAGGTATATTATTTAGCCCTGCAATTTTACCAACTATGAAATTTCCAGACCAAAACAAAGTTGCCAAAAATAATAATATTGATGCAATTAAAATATTACTTTTATTATCCATTATAAAATAAAGGATACTATAAAAGAAAGTTTTTAACTAAACCTATTTGAACTATAAGGTTGCAGATCAAGGTTGGTTTTTTCTCCTGCTATCATATTAGATATAATTTTTCCAGAAATTGCTCCCAAAGTCCAACCAAGATGATGATGGCCAAAAGAGTAAAATACATTTTTATAATTTTTTGATGGTCCTAATACAGGAAGGAAATCTGGCAATGTTGGTCTAAAACCTAACCACTCATCTTTGTGATCTGGTAAGCCGTCTAACATGTCTTTCGCATTCAAAATTAAATTTTTTATTCTAGATTTAGAAGGAGAATTTTCTAATCCTCCAAACTCTACAGTTCCTACAACTCTTAAACCTTGTTCCATAGGAGTCATACCAAAACCTCTGTTAGCATATACTATTGGTCTAGAAATTAAATGATCATAATCTTTGAAATGAACATGATACCCTCTTTCTGTATCTAGAGGAATTTTTTCATGCAGTTTATCTGTTAATCTCTTGGAGAATGCTCCACATGCTATGACCAATTTATCAAAAATAAATCTTTGAGTTTCTGTTCGAAGAACAGGTCTATCTTCATCAAAATCAATATTATTAATGTTTAATTTTAAAAATTTACCACCTTTGTTTACAAAATTTTCAAATAATTTGATTAAAATTTTTCGTGGGTTCCTTGCATGTCTTGCATAATCATAGAAAACTCCACTATGGTAAAACGGCTTAAGATTCGGTTCTAGATCATGAATCTCTTTTTTATTTACCAATTGTTGTTTAACACCTAATTGATCTCTAATTTTAATTTCTAATTCTCTGCTCTTTATGTTTTTATCTGTCCAAACATAAAGTATTCCATTATTCTCAACTAAATCTTCTAAATCTATTTCATCAAATAATTCATCGAAAGCTGGTAATGAATGATCTAATATTTGATGCATATTTTTTGCTGTATGCATCATTTTTTGTTCTGTACAGTTTAATACGAATTTTGCAAACCAAGGAATCATTTTAGGTACATAGTTCCATTTTAAAGCTAGTGGACCTCTTGAGCTAATTAGCATCGAAGGTACATCTGCTATTACATCTGGTCTATTTAGCGGAACTGAAGCGTATGGGGAAAAATGTCCAGCATTACCATAAGATGCTGCGCTACCCGGTTCCTCTCTGTCAAAGAGAGTTACTTGAAAACCTTTTTTTTGTAGAAACAAAGCATTACAAACCCCTTGTATTCCAGCGCCTATAATACCGACTTTCTTATTTTTTCCATCCACATCACAAATATATTTTTTCAAAATCTATAATACAGATGCTATTTGACCGCGGGTTTATTTAACTTAATTATTTATTTACCTATAGATATCAATGTTAAGTCATCACTTAAATTTTTATTACCAGCTGTGTTAATAACTGCATTGGAAATATCTGATAATTGTTTGGTAGAATCTTTGTTATAATACTCTTCAATAATTGCTAATGAGCCATCTATTCCAATTTCCTCGCCTGAACTGTTAAGACTTTCAGACAAACCATCAGTAAATGCGAAAAATCTATTGTTTTCTAATTTAATTTTGTGAGTTTTAAATACAGATTTATCTTTCTGCAATATTACTCCCATTGGAGGAGAATTGCTTTCGAATTGTTCATACTCACCAGATTTCCTACGAATAATTGCAGGTTGGTGACCGCCATTTACCCATCTTATTTCATCTGACCTAATATTATACTCTCCCAATATACTTGTGACAAACATTCCACTAGTTTTTGTTAAAAATAAATCGTTGTTCATATGAAACATCATTTCGTCTGGGTCTACTTTGTCTCTAGACATTATTTCAAATAATGTGGATGCTTTTGCCATAACCATTCCAGCGTGTATACCTTTGCCAGCTACATCAGCAATTATAAAGTAAACACTATCATTATGGGGGTAAAAACTAAAAAAATCTCCTGATACTTCTCTTGCAGCAATATTTATTCCATGAACTGGATAATTTTCTAAATTTCTCTTTGGTAAAAAATTTTCTTGAACTTTTACAGCAAGTTTTACCTCATTTGAGATTCTATCTCTCCATTTTTGTTTTTCACTTTCACTTATCTCAAGCTTGCTCATCAATTTGTTATAATAAAGACCAATAACTCCACCAGCTGTAAAAGGGTCTTGTGGTCCTCTTATAGTTAAATCACCTGACTCTGATTGTTTATCTAAAATTGATATCAAATCGTGTTCTACAGAAGTTGCATTATGTTCAGCAATATTAAGTCCTAACTCTTCATGAAGTGGGGTTACTCTTAAAGGATAAAAATAATTTAAAAATTTTAATAAAATGTAAGAACCAAAAAATGAGAATGCTCCAATTGAAACTACTCCAATGAATTGGGCTTTTATCTGCTCCAATCTTGTTAATCCTGTTCCAAGTATTTCAAGATCACTGAAAAGACCAACAGCTAAAGTACCCCATATTCCAGCAGCTAAATGAACAGGAACAGCACCAACAACATCATCAATTTCTAATTTATTTAATAATTCATTTACAAAAATTGCTATTATAGATCCAATTACTCCAACAAAGATAGATGTAATAGATGTCATTGAATTACATCCTGCTGTGATTGCTACTAATCCTGCTAGTGGACCGAGTATAACATAATATGGATCTGGTTTTTTAAATAATGCAAATGATATTCCAAGGCCAGTTAACAATCCAAATGCAGCTGCAAGAAAAGTGTTAATTAATATTAATGGAACAGCTTCATTCATTGCACCATTACTTCCTCCATTAAAACCAAACCATCCAAACCATAAAATCAAAGTTCCAAGAACTGCTAGAGGAAAACTGGATCCAGTAAATTTTCCTTTGTTCGCATCAGAGTATTTTCCTATTCTAGATCCAAGTATTAATACTGCTGACAAGGCTATCCAACCACCAACTGAGTGAACAATCGTGCTACCTGCAAAATCTACAAAACCAATATCAGTTAACCAACCAGTTGTTTTCACTTGGCCTGTTTCGGCCAATAATTGTCTTGTTGCATCAATATTATTTAAGTAACTTGAAGACCATGCCCAATGTCCAACAATCGGATAAATAATGCCTGTTGCTATAATAGTTATTATTAAATAACCATTAAACTTCATTCTTTCAGCTACTGCACCTGAAACTATTGTTGCAGCTGTAGCAACAAACATCGCTTGAAAAACAAAATACGTCATATACTCAGCTCTTTCAGTTTTAAAAAGAAATAAATCTGTTCCAAATAAACCATTAAAGCTTTTTCCAAACATAAGACCAAAACCAAACATCCAAAAAACTACGACTGCAACACCAAAATCAGCTGCATTTTTTAAAGCAACATTTATGCTATTTTTGTGCCTAGACAAACCAGTTTCCATACACATAAACCCTGCCTGCATTATAAAAACTAGTATTGCACAGTTTATAACCCAAAGTGTATCAACAAACGATATTATAGAATCCAAATTAATATTCTCCATTATTGTACGTTTAAGTTATTATTAATTTATTATACATCAAAGATATTGGATGTTCAAAATAGGTTAGTTATTCTTTTTTCTCCAAATGAAGTAAAAAATATAAGGAATTGTTGCTGGAATAATTCCAAACCAAAACCATTCATCCCATCTAAAAGATTTATCTATCATTGGACTTCTTAATCCATTCCACCATGTTAAATATCCAATAAACAGAATCCATGCTAAACTTGCAGTAATAAATATTTTGGTTTTTTTTGAACTATTATCAATTTTTAAAATAATTTCTTTTAGTTTTTCGAAGAACATTAGACTTAACTTTCGCAGTCTTCAGCAGATGTTTTTTTTGGTTTGTTAGAAATATTATCAAACTTTATTTCACATTTTTCTTTAGTATCGCTATTAAAGACTACAGTTGATTCTGCGATGATTTCATAATTAATTGTATTTTTTTTTTGAACACAAAAAACAAAATCTATATTATCTGGGACTGGCACATTTAGAGCATCTGAACCAGATATTTTAGTGGTATTAGATGAATTTGGAGTACAACCGTCATCTTGAGTATAGTAATTTCCTTTATCTGAGTAATATTCTGTTTGAGCTAAAGCCATCTGCTGAATAATATTTTCAGCAGATTTAACTTTTGAACTAGTTACATAACCTGAATAAGCAACTACTCCAACAGCTGCCAATATTCCTATTATTCCGACAACGACTAATAATTCAATTAATGTGAAACCAGCATTTAGTTTTTTCAAACTGTATGAACTCACTAAGTAAGATTACAATCTTAAGAAGTTGGAACAGTAACTGTTAGCATATTGGAATCGTCGCCATCCTTTTGATATGTGCAAGATGTAATTTTAATTCCACTAGATGCTTCAATCCAATTCTTTCCTCTATTAGTTGAAGTACACTCAGTTGGTGCTGCAGAATTAGTGATTGCTTGAGTTGTGGTATCCCATGGATTTTTAAAGTCGTCCGATTTTCCAAGAGACTCAGCAATAGCAGTTACAATTTTCGCATCTGTTCTTCCAGAGCAAGTAAGCTTATCATCCATTGCTTTTGACTCACCTATGTTACATTTTTGAAGTTCGTTCTGTACCCATTTTTTTACTGAGTTATGATTTGATTTTACTGCACCTTTTTTTGCAGACTCTGTGTAACCACTGTAGGCAACTACACCTACTGAAGCTAAAATTCCGATAATTGCTACAACAACAAGTAGCTCAATAAGAGTAAATCCTTTGTTTTTTTTCTTATTCATTGAATATCCTTTATTATTAATGCGGTTAATATATATATATTAAATTTGAATTCAATAGAGATATATTGCATTAAGTTAATTTAAAATAGTACAAAATATCTTGATTTTATCATAATTTTAATAAATATAATTGTATGTCCTACAAGGTTACAGAAGAAAATAACATATCTACAGTATATTTGGATGGTGAAATAGATATGGACAAAACTGAAGCTGCTAAAGAAGTCATAATGCCTTTAATTGAAGCAAAAAAGGAAGTGCATTTAAACTTAAAAGATGTGCAATACATGGATTCATCAGGCATTTCCGTTTTAATTGAAAGCCATCAAAAAGCAGAGGAGTTAGGAACTAAAGTAACTTTAAAAGAAGTTAGTAAATCGGTTCTAAAGGTTATTATGATGGCTAAACTTGAAATGGTTTTAAATCTTGATTGAAATGAATATAAAAGAAGAGCAAGATTTCTTAGTAAATAGCAAAAGTTTGAAAGATGTAAGAGACTTTGCAAGAAACATAATTGACAAATCTCCAATTTTACAAAATCAAAAAGATGAGCTTGTACTTGCTATTGCGGAAGCTGCTCAAAATATTGTCAAACATGCTTATAAAGATATGGCAACTACAAACGATAGAATGCAAATTAAAATATCTTTTGAGGATAACGAATTAGAGATTGGGTTTTTTGATAAAGGAAAACCTGTAAACCCTGAGAATATAAAACATAGAAAGCTTGATGACGTTAAGCCTGGAGGTTTAGGAACTTTTTTTATAAAACAAATAATGGATGAAGTTGTATTTAAAGAGTCTCCTGGTTGGAACAATCATTTAGTGTTAACTAAAAAATATTAATTATTGACCCATTATAGATCCAACATTAAATATTGGAGAGTACATTGCAATCATCAATCCACCTATCATTGTTCCCATGAAGACGATCATAATAGGCTCAATTAAACTGGACATATTTTCAACAGATTGATCAAATTCTTCCTCATAATAAGATGAAACAGAAGTAAACATCTCATCTAGATTACCTGTTTGCTCGCCCACAGAAATTAATTGACTGAAAGTTGGAGGAAAAACAGGTTCTTTCAGAAATAATTTTGTTAAAGTATCTCCGGAAAAAACACCTTTTTTTACATTTTCTAAAGCTTGAGTAACAACATCATTATTGCTTACAGATTTCGCAATCTCTATACTTTCAAGCAAGTTGACTCCTGCTGCACTTAGATTACCCATTATGAGAGATATTCTTGCGATTAAAGATTTTAATATCATTTCTCCAAAAACTGGCATTTTTAGAACTCTTGCATGCCATTTGTATCTGATAGCAGGAATTTTTGTTGTTGTATATTTAAAGATAACAAAAGCAATTATTGCTACTACTAATAATGTCATACCGCCAGGGCCTCTTAAAAAATCACTTGCAGTCATTATTACTGCTGTTGGTTTTGGTAAGGCAACCCCCATACCATCGTACATTTTTGCAAATACTGGAACTACTTTAACTAGCATGAATATACTCACAACCATGGCTACCGAAAACATAACGCCTGGATACATGAGTGCACTTTTGATTTTTTTCTTAACCTTTTCCCTTTTCTCTAATGAATCTACCAGTTTTAATAAAAAATCATCTAATTTACCGCTAGCTTCTCCAGCTTTTATTAAGTTAATATAAACATTGTCAAATATTTTTGGATATTTTTCAAAACATTTTGACAAAGTGACACCACCTTCTAAGTTTTTTCTTACATCTTCAATTATTTCTTTCATGGTTGGATGCTCAATTTGATCTCTAAGCATTGTTAATACGTTTAATATTGGTAATCCTGCTTTTACCATTGTTGCAAATTGTTTGGAAAATAAAACAACATCTTGTGGGGTTACTTTCTTTTTTCCAAAAGAAAAACCACCACCTTTCTTTTTTTCTTTAGCTACCTTTTTCTTTTTTGTTCTTACTAAATTGGTAATGATGATCTTTTGCTCTTTTAGTTTGAAAGAGGCCTCTTCTTGATTAAGAGCCTCTATGTCGCCTTCGACATATTTTCCTGCTGAAATACCTTTATAAGTAAATGTTTCTGAAGACATCAATTATTCCATCGTCAGAACTCTATCGAATTCTCTAAAATTTAAATCACCTGATAAAATTAATTCTCTACCCATGTCATGCATAGTTCTAAAACCTTCTTTAACAGCTATTGCTTTTAGTTCTGGTGTAGTTGCTTTAGCTAAGATTGCTTCTTTTATGGCTTTTGTCACATTTAAAACTTCATAAATACCCATACGTCCTTTATATCCACTATCTTTACATTTTGGACATCCTTTTCCTTTAACTGCATTTGCTCTTGACGCTTGCTCAGGTGTAAATCCAAAATCCGCTAAAACTTTTGGTGTTACATCTGGATCAGGCTCTCGACATTCTGTGCAATTTTTTCTTGCTAATCGTTGTGCTAAGACTAAAGAACATGCAGCTGAAATAAGATAATCAGGAGTTCCCATATTTTGTAGTCTGGTAATTGAACTTGGCGCGTCGTTAGTGTGCAGTGTACTAAAAACTAAGTGTCCTGTAAGAGCGGCTTTTAAACCAATATCAACAGTTTCTTTATCTCTCATTTCTCCAACCAAAATAATTTCTGGGTCTTGTCTTAAAAAAGATCTCAATGCTGCAGAGAAATTTAACCCAATATCATCTTTTATTTGAACTTGTCCTACACCATCTAATTCATATTCGACAGGGTCTTCGGCTGTTAAAATATTTAAATGGGGTTGTGAAACTTCTTTTAAAATACTATATAAAGTTGTTGTCTTTCCAGATCCAGTTGGTCCTGTTACTAAAACTAATCCTTGAGTAGAGTGTATTGCTTTTCTTAAAATTTTTAAATCAGTATCTTCAAAATTAAGCTGTTCTAAACTTATATCTCCAGCGTCTTTATTAAGAACCCTCATCACAATTCTTTCATTTGTTGCTGTTGGTAATATTGATAATCTCAAATCAACTACTTTTCCGTCAATTTTAAAAGGAATTGCACCATCTTGTGGCAATCTTCTTTCCGCAATATCTAATTTTCCCATTATTTTAAATCTAGTAACAACAGCGCCATAGTTGGAATGCAAAAATTTTTTAAAATGTTCTTGCTCTTGAAGCATTCCATCTAGACGGTATCTAACTCTAGAGGTGAATCTGTATGGCTCAATATGAATATCTGAAACTCCTGATTTAATTGCTTCGGCAACAACTGCAGTACTAAATTTTATTACTTCTGACTCGTTTTCAAGAGCTTCTATATCCTCTTCGGGTGTCTCATCCAAAACTTCTGCGGTATCCTCTACATCATAATCAAAAGTTTTTGTCCTCTCTTTTTCAGCGTTTGCTTCTTGAATTGTTTTTATTGTTGTTTCCCCGCCATCAAGAATTTTATCTATAAAACTAGATATATGAGTAACTTTGGCCGCATGTAATTCAATATTTTTTTTTGTAATAGTTTTTAAATTTCTCATCAGACTTAATTTGGAACTATCTGAAATAGCAATATGTAAAATGTTACCATCTATTTTAAATGGTGCTATAAAATTCATTCTTATATAATTGGATGGAAGAACAGATTTTATATCATCTGTTAAAGGTATATTTGTTAAATCAATTGTAGCTAGTGATTGTTCTTTGACCAATAAATCTAAAATTTTATCTTCATCTGTTAATTGAAGTTCAAATACTGCATCTAATTGCGATTTGTTTCCCTCTGTAGATATTTTTTTTATATTTGGCAAATCTTTTCCAGATATAATATCTTGATCAATAAGAATATTAATTAAGTTTATTTCAGATTCTCTGCTAATGTTAATCATTATAAAATTCTTGGTGCAATAAATACTAAAAGTTCGTCTAGGTTATCAGACTTCTTTTTACTTTTAAAGAGATTACCAATCACTGGAACATTCCCTACACCCGGGACCTGTTTTTTATTTTGCGCAATTTCGTTCTTTTTTATACCCCCTATTACAACAATATCTCCATCTGCAACCAGAAGTCTTGTTACAATTTCCATTTTATTTATTGGGGGTTCATCAGACTCACTTGATGCATCTGGTGAGTCATTATTCACCTTGATAGATAAAAGCACGTTTCCATCACCAATAATACTTGGGGTAACTTCTAACTTTAGTGCTGCTTCTTTAAATGATGTTGAAGTAGTTCCTTCGGATGTAGTTTGATAAGGTATTTCTGAACCTTGTGTTACGGTAGCTATTTGATTATCTAAAGTAAATACTTTAGGATTTGATATAGTTTTTCCCATACCAACACTTTCTAATGCCTCTATTTCAGCTTTTAATATCGCTGAACCTGTTGCTTTTAGGATCCCAATTCCGCTAGTAGCTCCAGTTGCCCCAAAATTAGTTAAAACGTCTTTATCGCCTCCAATAACAGCTGTCGTTGTTTCTGATCTCACTGTACCAGAACTTCCACCAATTATACCACCAACAACCTCTCCCTGTCTTTTATAATATCCACCCAACCTTGTTCCTAATGCTCTTTCAAAATCAGAATTTGCTTCTACGATAAATGCTTCGATTAAAACTTGTTTTGTCCGAACATCTATTTCTTTTATAACACTGTCAACAGTATCTAAATCTCTCTCTTTTCCTCTAACTATGATTGATCTTGTTGTTGTTTCCTCTGTAATTTGAATTGGCTTATAAGAAGAATCTCCTGTTGATGATGTAAATAATTCCTCAAGTGTGACTTTTGCTTGAGATGGAGTTATATAATAAAGTCTAAATATTTCAGATACTATTGGTTCTACACTGTCCTCTAATTCTACTTTTTTCTTAACTGCTTGAGCTCTTTCAGATTTATAGTTTTCCTGGGCTGTTAAATTTTCTGGAGAATGTACTCTTATTAAATTGCTTTTAACGTCTATATCAGAAGCATAATTTTTCATATCTAATAATGCTTGAAATGCTTTATCCCAAGGTACATCGATGAGTTCTGCAGAAATGGCTCCAGCAACTTCATCACCAACTAAAACGTTTATTTCTCCAATTTTACCCATTAATTTCATTGTTTCTTTAAAGTCTAAGTTTTTAAATTTTAAAGTAATTCGTTGTTTCAGTAGTGGGTATGTCTCTGGAATAATTAAGTAATTTTTATTTTGTTCAGAAGTTATTTTTTTTCTTTTACCTAATTTTCTTGTATCGCCATCAACTGGTTTTGGGCCTAATTCTAAAGTTTTAGCAATCTCTGCTTTTCCCTCAGATTTTATATCATCCTTTATTAAAGGAGTATTATGTTTAAATGGTTTATTATATTTTTTTGAAAATTTTGAATTTGCACACCCGCTGATTAAAATCAAAACTATAAGTAAAGAGATAATTTTATTAGTATTCATTACTTTCCCTTATTTGATTATTAAAATCGATAATAATATATGATTTATCTTCTCTTTGGAAAATTGCCTCATTTAGTCTTAGGTCAACTAATTTAATTTTACCTAAGTTTTGACCTAATGATAATGTTATAACTTCTCCACCTGAGTCAACTAAAGATATATAACTATAATCTACTCCTGAAATTAGACCAGCTAATTTAAAATTGTACAAGCTCATCATATCTTCTTTTTCTTCCTCAGGAATATTTGCTTGAGAAGTAGAACTAGTGCCTTCATTGCCGGCAAATGGATCGTTTAGAGGAACTTCATCATCCATATCTTCCATTTTTTGAGTAATTTCTTTTGCTTGATCGATTAATTCTTGATTTGTATTATTTGTAGTTGTTTCATGGTTATCAGCTACAACCAAAGTTGAACTTAAAGTTATAAATAATAAAAAAATTATTTTTTTAAAAAAAGTCATCTGGTAGACCAACAATGGTCAGTTCTCCTATAGCAGTTATCGTTCCAGTTGAATCATTTTGTACTACAGTTATAGTCTCTTTGTCAAAGTTTAAACTTTTCTTGGACTTCGACACAGCCCTCTTAAACTTAATAAAGCCTAGAAAATTACCTCTAATTTCATAATCTACTGGAATTTTATAATGTGAAAGCATTTCTATTGTTGTGTTCTCTTTTGTTTGTTTTGTTACACCAGGTTTAAAAACTGGTATTGGATCTTTTTTTTCAATTTTTGAAATAACCAAACCATTAGCTGCCGCATAGCTACTTAAACTTTGATATAAATCTTCTACCTCGGCTTTTGAGTGAAAAAGAGTTGAAGTTTTTTCATAAATTGGAGTTAAATCTTTTATTCTTTTTTTTATCGTGACTATCTCATATTCAAAATTAGAAATTTCTTCCTCTTTTAGTACCTTATCTTGATAAGTTGCCTTCCTCGATTTAACCATTGGATTTAAAATAGCGTAATAAATAATTAGAAAAACTAAAATTGCTCCAAAACCTATTCCAAATTTGATTAAAGTTTTTTTATCTGCAAATGTTAATAATTTTTCCTTTAAATCAGATACAGTTATATTTTTTAGATCCATTATATTTGTTCCAATATACAAGCAATTGTAAATCCTTTTACAAACCTTGTGTTTGAGGCTTTCCCTTGTGGAGCTGTCATGCTTGCAAGCGATGCCTGTGATATAAGTTTTTTATTATTTAAATTGCTAATTAATTTTAAAATATCTTGATCGCTAAATGCTGAACCATCTATCATCACCAAATTGGAACCATTGTACTCAATTTTTTCGAATTTTACTCTTTTTGGAACTGCGGATGCAATTTGAGCTAAAACTCTAAAATTAATCTTTTTATTAGATTTTATATTTTTGCTTAATTCTATAGATTTATTTAAATATCCTAAGTCTTTTGAAAGTTTATTTTTTTCCATTGTACGAAGTTCATGTGTCTCTAATATTTCATCATAACCAACGATTTTTTTGTTTAATTCTTGAATTTGCCAAAATGATAAACCAAACAAACCAATATAAACTATCGCAACAATTCCTATAACTCCTTTAAAAGCAAAATTTGAAAAAAATTTTGCTTTCTTTTGGGCCATCATAGTATCTCTATTTGGTAACAAGTTTATATTTTTAACTGCAGTTACAAACTTGTAATATCCAAATACATCTAATTTTCTAAAAGCTAAACCAATGACGGTTGAAAAGTAAGATCTGTTGTCATACTTAACATTATTTTCTAATTGAGCTGGCACCTTAATTCCATCTAAAGGGTCAAAAAGATTAAACCCAGTGTTAACCATGTTTTTCCTAAAACTCTCTAAATATTTATCAACTGCCGGAAGGTCAGAAGTAACCTTTAAATTTCTAACTCTCTTCTCGTACTTGGTTTCAAAGTCTTGAACAGCTTGTTTAACTTGCGTCATATATCTTCTCACCAACGCATCCATTTCCTCTTGATTATCCGACTCTGTTAACGTTTTTCTATCTTGGCTTCTAATAAATATGTCAGTTATGATTGGATTATTATCATAAAGTATCATTACATAATTTTCGTCTAATCCAAATTCTAAAATTGCAGTCAAATTTGAGTCTTCGATTGATCCTGCTATCTGATTAATCTGGTCAACTGCAGATTTGAGAGCAAAACATTTAACATCTATTATAACTGCATTTAATCCACCTTTTTTAATAATCTGTGTGTAATTATTTATATCTGATAATTTTGATGCAACAAATAATATATCCATTGTGTTATTCTTTTGGTCTCTATTAATAACTTGATGGAAAATGGAATAATCATTTAAATTATCAGTCAATTGAACTAAATTTTCCCATAAAGAGTCTGTATCAATTGCTTTTGTTAATTCTTCATCAGTCATTAAGGGTGCAGTAACAACTCTAATGATAGCGCTGGTTACAGGTATTGCTATTGCTGCATTTGTTGTTGAAATTTTTGAAAGCTGTAAAGCTAATTTTAATTCATCTCCAATTTTATCTGGATTTTCAAGTACCGTAGCATCTTCGGCCATGCCATCAATTTTATGAACATAAAATCTATCAAGTACCCATTGGTTTGATTTATTATTTGATAATTGCGCGAGTCTTATTTCAAAAGGAGTAAGTTCTACTCCAATAATTTCTTCACCTTGTATTGCTGATTTGCCTAATCTATTTTTTAAAAACTTATCAAAGAAACTAGATTTTTTCTTTTTCTCACCTTTGTTAATCTCCGGTTGATCGCCTTGACTTTTGTCTTTTTTTTTGAATAGGTTTTTAAAAGGATTTTTCATTTTTTTAATGTATTAGTATATATATTATTAATATCAACTAGAACACGAAAATATTAATTTAATTAAGTTTTTTATAATTTTATTTAACAAATTAAGTTAATATATTGTAAAAGATCTCAGATGTTCGAAAAATTAGAAGACCTAGCAAAAAATAATAAAAAAATATCAGATTTTCATATCAGATCTGGGTCACCCTTAGCATATAGACAAACTGGTGAAATTATAATGATTAAAGAAGTTTTGGTTAAGCCACAAGATTTAA
Source organism: uncultured Pelagibacteraceae bacterium (assembly GCA_902601895.1). GTDB lineage: Bacteria > Pseudomonadota > Alphaproteobacteria > Pelagibacterales > Pelagibacteraceae > Pelagibacter. Next base: position 36,483 of record CACKOU010000009.1, read on the forward strand.
AAGATTTGTTGTCGATGAACTGTAATGAAGAAGAATTAAAAAAATTTGATACAACTCATGAACTAGACTCAGCTGTTACTTTAAGCGGTCTTAGATTTAGAGCAAATTTCTACAAAACAATTAATGGACCAGCCGCAGTATTAAGAAGAGTTGAAAGCAAAATACCAGATATGGATCAGTTTAATCTACCTCCTGCGCTTTATGATATTGTTGATATGCATGCAGGTCTAGTTTTAGTAACTGGACCGACAGGCTCTGGTAAATCTACAACTTTAGCTGCTATAGTTAACGAAATTAACAAAACTCGTACAGCAAATATTATCACTGTTGAAGATCCAGTTGAGTTTATTCATGAAGATAATAAAAGTATTGTTTCTCATAGAGAGGTTGGAAAACAAACACAATCGTTTGCAAACGCTCTTAAGGCTGCATTAAGAGAAGATCCTGATGTAATTCTAGTTGGTGAAATGAGAGATCTTGAAACTATTTCTCTAGCTTTAACAGCTGCAGAAACAGGACATTTGGTTTTTGGAACATTGCATACCAGCGGTGCTCCATCAACTATAAATAGGATAATAGATGTTTTTCCACCTGAGCAACAAGAACAAATTAGGGCTCAAATTTCAACATCATTGAAAATGGTAGTGACACAACGATTATTAAAAACGAAAGATGGTATGGGTCGTGTTGGTGCATTTGAAATTATGAAATGTACATCTCCAATTCAAAATTTAATAAGAGAAGCTAAAATTCATCAAATACCTAGCATCATGCAGACTGCGGTAAGAGATGGCATGATTACAATGGATAAATCTTTGGAAGAATTAGTTAAATCTGGTAAGATAGATCCAGGTGCAACAAGATCAGGACATTAAAGGATTTTCTCTTTTAGAACTATTAGTAGTTATTGCTATTGTTGGTTTGGTTTCAGCGGTTGGTTATCCAAATTTTTCAAAGTGGAATAAAGAGAGAAAAGTAAGATCTGGTATGGAAAATATCTTCAGCCAAATGAATAAACTAGTTTCTCAGACACAATCAGGTAATTATCCATATGTTAAATACGAAATAGATTGTTCAGATCTACCTTGTAAGTTTACTTCTAAAGGAATGAAAAAGGAAACATTTAGTAAAGCTATATACGAAAAAAAAATAAAACTTGATTGCTCAGATAGAATTTCATGGGATAATTCAAAAATAAATATTTTTGAAGGAGATGATATTGCTACACATTTTATTAGTGAAAAAGGCGGTGTATGCTTTTCACAAAATGGGAAATACTATAGCACAGTTGGTAAAATTGATAAAAATGAGAATTTGACGATCGAAGGTAGTGATAGAAAAAACTGGATAGTAATATGTTCAAAAGACGATTTCAAAGATACCAAGGTATGTCCCGGAAAAGGTTCATTTAAAAAGAAAGAAATCGTATATTTGATTTCCTGGTCTAGGTTTGGCTCTATAAGTAAATATAAATGGGATGGAAATGAGTGGGTCAGGAGATAAATTTTCTAAAATTTCTGGTGTAACACTTCTTGAAGCGCTTATGGCAACCGCTGTGGTTGCTATTGGTTTTATTGCAGTTTTTCAAATGGTAAATTATTCTGTGCAATCCATTGATAGTTCAAGTGAAAGAACGAAAGCAAATTTTCTTGTATCAATGGTGGCTGAAGATTTAATAAGTGATAAAAATTCTCTTTCAAGGAAGGACGGGAATAAAAATATTTATTTTAAAGATGAATTAATAGATGGAAAAGTCAGAGATAGTGATTTTAAAAGTTGGAAATTTGATTGTTCAAAAACTGTAGCGTCCGACAAAAAAGAAACAGCTTATGCTAATAAAACTGAGGTAAAATGGAAAAATAGGCTTTCAAAAAAAAGGCTAAAATGTAGAGGAGATAAAGATCTAAGATTTCTAAAAGTTTTCGATATTTGTTCTGATAAGCCATCAAGTAAAAAAAATTGCAAATTTAAAAATTCAACAAATGAGTTTTATGAAAATTCCGGTGATAGTCTTATGCTAATTGGAAAAAATGCAAGTTCAAATGAATAATGGAAACATAAAAAAGTCATTATATTTTCAAATTGATTGATGATTAAAAAATTAAAAGCAATAGCAGGTGTTACTTTGGTTGAGCTGCTAATAGGTATTGTTGTTTCATCAATTATGATGTTTGCTCTTTTTACTTCATACAGTGCTATTAATAACTCTTATTCACAAGTTTCCGATAGAGTAGAAATAAGTAGAACAGGAAGACTCGCTTTAGGAATGTTGTTGAAAGATATAAGAATGGCAGGTTACTTTGACATAAATTCGATAAAACATGGAGACAATCAATTACAGCCTATTCTAGTATATAAAGGAGGAAACTTTAATAAAGCATCTAGAAAATGTGATTCAATTGCTATTGTTTATGGGGATACAATTTTAAATGAAGATGGAACTTTTGATTATCCAATTTATAGAACGTTATATCAATGTGTAAAATCAAAAACACAGGATACAAAACAGGGTAAAGGCTCAGGGAACTACGTCACAAAAGATCTTTTTGCAATCACAGTTACTAAAGTTAAATATAAGCCTAATTCTGACCCTTTAAAAGCGGGCACATGGGAAGATCCAACTACAGATGGTGATCCGGCAACTTTCCCTGCTGAAGTTTTGATAGATCACGTTGAAGATATGATTTTTAATGCAATAGACGAAAATGGAAAAATAATCAGTCCTCCACCCAATATTACAAATGAAAATAAAGACAAAATTTACAGCATTAGATCAGTTGATATTGCAATTATGTTAAGATCAACAGATGAATTTTTTAAAGAGAAACGAGAGAGGAATACTTTTGCTTTGAGCAATTCAGATAGAAATAAAGAAAAAACTGACAGGTATCTTAGAGATACAATTGTTGTTACAGCACACAATAGAAATATAGGAATGTTAAGATGAAAAATCAAAAAGGCTTTGCATTGGTTTTGGCTTTAGTTTTATTAGTAGTTATGTCTTTGATGGGTGGTGCATTAATTGTAGTATCATCTGGTGACCATCAAACAAATAATGTAAGCGATAATTATGAACAGACCTTCTATGTTGCTGAAACAGCGCTCCTTGAAGGTGAAAAGTTTCTGATTAATGAACATCTTGGTCCTTGGCAAACTGATGGAAAAAGAGGAAAAAGAAATATCAATCCAAAAAATGTAAAGGATTTTGCTGATGGAAAAATGGATCTTAAATACACAAAAAGTGAGTTGAATGATTTTTGGCTAGATACAGAAAAAAAATGCTTAAATAGCTTCACTAATTTTAAAAAAAAAGATTTAAAAGTTGTAACTGCGAGAAGCTATAATTTTGGTAAGTTGCTTAATGATAGTCTATCTGCATACAAAAGAGATGATGAAGAAGGTGATACAAAACAATTAAAAAATTTAAATAAGTATTTTTATGAGTATTTTGTCATAAGAGGAGGATCTGCCACATTAGGAGGAGGGTCTGGATCAAGTGTAAGTCAGAGCTCTACAGATGCAACAAATAAAGGAATATCTTACAAAATATATGGTTGCGGCATTTACAATGGTGATGAAGAAATAATTATAGCATTAGAAAGCTCAGTTGTTTTACCTAGACAATAAAGCTATTATAACCAATATGAATAAAAGAATTAATTATTTTTTATCAATCATATTTCTTTTAATATTCACATCAAACTCATTAGCCAAATGTGATTTTGGTCTAAATTTGGGAGACAAGATACCAGATAGTTTTGTTGAAAGATCTGGTAACCTACTTGAAGATGAAAGGGTGCATCTTGTTTATTTTGAAGCTGATGAATTATGTGGAAACTCTACTCTCAAAGATATTGGTGTAGAGTTTGCATTTTTAGATGGAGAATTAGGTGCAATCAGAATGTTTGCTGATAATGACGAGAGAAATATACCAACAAAAAAATTCTCTTTGATGAATTATGCAAAACTAAACTATGGAAAGTTTGATACTGGTTTTGATAAAGATAATTTTAACAGCTTCAAAGTATGGAAAAAGAATAACGAAATTGTCATTTATAAAAGAATGATAAATATAAATAATATATGGGATGAAGAAATTTTTATTTCCAATGAGAAATATGAAGAGCCACTGATGGTTGAGAGAAGCAGAGAAAATAAAATAGTATTTTATGAAAATGAGAATTAATGTTTAAGAAATTTTTTAAATTGATAATTTTTAACTTTGTTATTTTAACATTATTAATTTCGAATAGCTTATCAAAACCTTTGCCTCCTGGATCAGGTGCTGGTGATGTGCCAGCCAATATTCTAATTTTATTAGATAAATCAGGAAGTATGTCTGCAAGACAAGTCTTTGGAACACCAACTGTATATCCTTATAAAATTGCAGTAGGTAATACCACTAAAGATGGTGGAAAAAATGTATTGCATAATTCTTATTACAGTTGGTACGACAAAAGAAATGTTGCATATGATGATAAACTAACCTGGAAATACAATAGCAGGACGCCCTGTACTTATAGATCTCAAACAAGAGTTGCTGAATATTACAATGGAAATTTTTGGTTTGTAAATGCTCAGGGTCAATTATGTAAATTAAATGAAACAACAGGAAAAATTACATATTCTAGAAATTTTGGGGGTAGTTCTGGTTGGTGGGGTGGAGAACTTCATGGACAGTATCTTTACGTTTTTGGAAAGGGCAGAATTAGAATATTCGATTTAGCTGCATCAGATCCTGGATCATCTTCCTCTAGTAAACTTTGTACTTATGGGAACACAAATAATAAATCTAAATTAGGATATTATTTATCAAACCCTTATGTAACCAGAAATGGGGCTGGTGAAATAAATAGAAGCGGTTCTTATATGGTTTTTTATAGATACGATGATTGGGCAAGAAGAACTCAAAGAGGATTTTATAAATTTAATTTAACACCGGGTTTAAATTGCGTTGACGAAAACTATGATCAATTTGCAGCTTATGATACTGGTTGGTCCGGTCAATTTAGAGCGATTGAAAGTAGTTCTTTAGACGATGATCATTTTTATATCGCAAACTACTCATTCAGTAGAATAGAAAGATTTGATTTAAGCGACACAACTATTTCTTCATCAGACCGAGTAGCTATAGGTAAATATGGCCAAGTCACACAAGGTTATAATCCTGCATCACGATCAAATTATTTATTTAGAAATCCTATGGAACTCGCAGTTGATGCATCAAATAATAGACTTTACGTATCTGATACCTGGAACAGTATGATACAAATTTTTAGTGAAGAAAGTGATGGAATTGATTGGATAAAAAAAGTTGGATCTACATTTGGAAAATCAAGAATGCAAGGTGCTCATGAAGCAATAAAAGCTATTACAACAGACCCAACTTTAACTGGAGGTGTTCATTTTGGATTTTCGTATTGGTCATATTCAGGTGGAATTTGGGTTTACAATAGTTGGGTAACTAAATATCCATCATGTTTATCAATAAAAACAAAGTTACTTAACAAGTATAGCTGGTTAACAAGTAGTAGCTGGATTTTTAATACTTCTAGAAAATATCGATGTCGAGATATGGGGTCTGACTTTGGTTACAAAGGTTGGAATGACAAAAAAAATCAAGGAATACCTTGTGATAATTATGGGTGTTTAAAGGTCAAGGTTAATAAAAATGGTGCAAAGAGAACTGCTAAAGTTGTGACTCAAACTACACCAGGCGGTGGTACAGATGCAAAAATGTTTACCAAAATAGCTCTAGAATATTTTGATCATAAAACAGATTCTCCTATGAAAGATAAATTAGACTGTCAGGTAAATTATATAATTGTTATAGGTGATGGAATTTGGATGAATCATAATCAAGGATTAAAAGACATCAAAACATTAAAAGGTAAGGGAGTTAAAACTATAACAATAGCTTACGGTGGTGGAATATCATCATCTGGAATAAAAAACTTTGCAGAATATGCTAAAGAAGGTGGGACTGAAGATGTTATTGTAGCAAATGATCCAGCATCTTTAAAACAAGCTTTAACCTCGGAGATTAACAGAATAATTGCTGAAAAGGTTTCGTTTACAGCACCTGCTATTACAGCAACCGTTGAAGAAGGTGGAGCTTTAATGCAGGCACAATTTAAATATAGACAAGGTAAAGAGTGGAAAGGAACTTTAAAGAAAACTTCATTGGATGACAACGGTATGCCGACAAAAGTTGAATGGGAGGCAGATAAAAAAATGCCAGATCCTAAAAACAGAAAAATATGGAGTCCAATATTAGGAACTGATTATACAACCGATCTTAATAACTTTGTTTCATCCAATGTCGATCATATAAAAAGATTGTATTCTTTATTTGGAACTTCATTGCAAGATTACCACAGCCAAACCCCAACCGTTGCTGGAACTATAGGCACAAGTAGATGTAAATCTGTATCTACTGTTGAGGATGGAACCGATGATGATGCTAAAGGTTTAATTAATTTTGTAAGAGGTGAAGATTACTTTGATTATAATGGTAATTGCAATCTTACTGAAACACGAACTGATGGCGGCTTAAGTATACTTGGTGATATTTATCACTCTGAAATGATAATTGTAGGTGGTCCAGATGCTGATACTGATTTTAATTCCTCTAATGAAGAAGCTTACTATAGAAATCTAAAAGGATACAATAATTGGAAAAGCTCAAGGAATATGTCTGATAGACAAAGGTTAATTTATGTAGGTGCAAATGATAGCATGCTACACGCATTTGATTATAAAACTGGAATAGAGAAATGGGCTTTTGTACCTCCATTTTTAATTCCTAAATTGCCATTGATGATAAATAAAAACCTAAACCTAGCAGCACCAAAAGGTGGTGGAAGTAACGCGGTATTTGGAGTAGATGGATCTCCTGTTCAACGAGATGTATATATAAAAAATCCTCATGACGGCATAAGTGCTGCACCAAGATGGCATACAATTTTAGTAGTGCCATATGGAAGAGGAGGAAATGGATTTAGTGTATTGGATGTAACTGATGTGGATCAGCCAAGACATTTCTATTCAGTTTATAACGATAGAATCAATCATAAAGTTTTCATAATGAATCATGCGGGTATTTACAGAGAATATCCATACATGCCTTCATCTTATTCTTTTATGAATACTATGGAAGCACAAGAGGTACAGGCATTATATGACGATGATAGTACAATAGACGCAGAATGTAATAGTACTAAAACAACTTCTTGCTATAAATCAAAAACGTTTACAATAGAAAATTTTCCAGCAAAAACAATATCAACTAATGATTTGAGTGTTACTGTAAATGGCAGTAAGGACACTGGCGCTTCTTTTAGATTGAGTAGTAACTTTTTAATAATTACATTTTCACAAGAAGTACAATATCAAGCAAATGGTAACTTTGATCCAAGTGATCAAGTTTCTATAGATGTAAATCTTAAATCAGACTTATTAGGAGTTAAGGATCCAAGACATTATGACTACAGTGAATTAGGAGAAACATGGTCAGCTCCTAGAATAATAAGAATGCCAAATAAAGGTAAAGGCGATCAAGATGTTGAAGATGACAAATATGTAATTGTGATGGGTGGAGGTTATGGAGCAAAATTTGGAGGTGTTGGATCTGGAGTTTATGTGATTAATTTAGGTGATGGTGATCCTTTAACGCCTGAATACGATATTCCTGGCAAAATTGAAAAATATATCAAAATTGATGATGATAGTAATAATGATATTGCTAATTCAATACCAGGAGATCCTGTTGTAATCACAACTGACAGTGTTAAAGGATTTGTAAATTATAGAGGTGCATTGGTTTATGTCAGTGACTTAGAAGGTAAAATTTCAAAAATTAATTTAACGAATTTAGATGAAGGTGTAGATACTGAATTGTATGACCATTACACAATGTTTAATACAAAAACTACCGCAAACCAAGGAAGGTATATGTTCCACTCAATGGATGCAGGAATTGGAAAAACTACTAAAAAATTATGGTTGTTTGCAGGTACAGGTGATATTGAAAACATTACTGACCCAACTCCTCTAGGGGGTAATTTATTATTAGGAATTGAAGATAAATCTTTTCCTGGATTTGGCAAACCATCATTAGCTCTTGGAACACCAAATGTTGAGAAAAGTTTAAAAGATTGTTCAGACACAACAAAAGACACAAATGGATCAATGTGTCCACAAAATGTGAAAGATAAAATAGGTTGGATGATAGAGTTGGCAAAAGATAAAAAAGTTACAGCACCACCAACTGTCTCAAGTGGTGTTGTTTATTTTCCAATATACACACCAGAAAAAAATGATAAGTGTAAAAGTGGAAAAGCAACTATTTGTGCGGTAGATGACGAATGTGGAACAAATATTTCAAGCTTATTAGGAAAAGATGCAAATGACGATGACTGCCACTTTGTTGGAATGGGAATTTTATCTAAAATTGTAACATATGGTGGAAAAATCTATGCAAATATTGCAGGTAAAACTAATGATGGAAAAGATTTGATTACTAAAGATGCAATAGCGGTTGAAGTTGACATAATGAGAGGAACTTGGAAACAAAATTAAATGCTAAATAGTCTCACCAGAAAAATCTAAGTTTTCAAAAAATAATAAATATAAATAAATTGCCCATGCAAAAAAATTAATCATGGTTGAAAATATAATTGCAAGTCCAACTATTGTATCTTGATTTACTTTTTTTCTCCATTTGATTGGAAAAAATTTCAGAGAATAAGAATAGATTAATATAAATAAATTTAAAAATGTGAGAAGAATATTAAAAAAAAGAAATTTAATCACTTAAAAACTGATATTTTATCGAAAGTTTATGAAGGTCTTGGAATATTGAGGTCTCCTCTTAAATTAATTACCTGCTTTTTTTGGAGAAATTGTACCTGATGCTTGATATCTTTCTATTGTTGCAATGTACTGTTCTTCTGTGCATGCATTGCAATTTGCAGCTTCTATTCCAATAATAGCATTACCATCTGCTCCCGCAGTTGCTGTTGTAAATTTTCCTGAGAAGAAAAATCTGAATTCTGCATTGGCATCCGTTGTATTGTGATTGTACCATTTCATAGTACCTGCATCTCCATTGTATGGATTGTTATGTAATTGAGTTGAGCTTGCTTGGATAGTATCAGGATTATCATTAAAGTCTGGTCCATCAACATTTCCAGAATGTGTGCCAACTGTAGTTACCACAGCGTGCGTATCTATTGCTATTACAGGCTGTTGAGTGATAGCCGCAACACCTGTTATTCTTGTGCCTTCAACTAAATCTTTAGTTTTTGCTTTTAATTTTGTAAAAACATCTGCATAAATTTGTTTTTTTGTAAAATCTACGTAGACATCTGCTCTTGAATACTGGTCAACTGTACCATCAAACGCATTTTGAGTGTTGCTGTAACTTTTTCCATCATATTCGGTTACTTGTTCTAATTTTATCCAATTATCCTCAGTTCCAAATTGATAAACGTATGTATCAGGTCCTTTTTCTGGAATATAATCATAATCATACATTTCAGTATTAACGTTTTCACTAGCTTTGGCTAAAACTTTTGAAATGTTTGAACTATCAATTCCACCACTTAAAAGTTCTAAGGCTGCTTCATCAACTTTTAATCCAAATTTTTTCGCATCTTTAGCAATAGTTTCTTTCAATTTATTTGTATTAATTACAGAAGTAGTTGAATTTGATGTAGTTGCAGTTTGACTTGTAGCATTTGAAGTGTAGCTAGTAGATTTTGCAATTTTGCTTAAAGCCGTTGTTGGAACTGCACTCGTAACTCCTGCGTGTGAAACGCTGACGGTCAATAAAGAAATTAATGAAATAGAACAAAAATTAAAAATATTTTTTATCATTTAATTAGTTACCACAGTCTGAAATCCTGGTTGTGTAATATCAATTGAATTAAATCCATCCGATACCTCTAAGTTTCCTGGTATCATTCCTAATGAGTTATTTGGACCTGGGCCTAACAATACAACCGTACTTTCATTGTTGCTCTCAGTCAACACCACAAACTCCGTTCCTCTTGCACCAATTGTTCCTGTTGGAATCTTGATCTCTAAGTTGTCTGGATCTTTCTTACTTATTTCACCTGTTATGATTTTAATTGTTCCTGATTTTATATTAGAAACAAATTTACCATCATTAGTCTCTGGGTCATAAACAAATTCATCTATTGTAAGTTCTGATTTTTCACCAATTGTGATAACGGTTTGATCAAGAAATAAAACTTGAGCGTTAGATTTTTCACTAACTACAATAGTATCTCCATAATAGACTTTTGATCCATTTTCTAATATTTCATCTTTTTGATTTTTAATATCTCCAATTGCTGCACCTATCACACCTATAAATTCTTTTGTTTGAGCAAATAAAATATTTGATGATAAAATTAAGAAAGCTAAAGATGTTAATAAAATTTTTTTCATATCTATCAGTTAAAATTAAAATTTATTCTTTTTGTTAAACCAATTGTGAAAAATTGTCTTTCAGTGTCATGATTTAACAAAGATGAACTTACATCAGAGTGTCTTAAATTTAAAGAATATAATAAAGTATTATCTTGGTTAAATTTCTTTAAAAAAGGAAATATCTGATTAATTTGGCCTGTCAAACCTATTGAATTAACAAATGGCTTATCTTTTCTATCAATAGTAGTGTTATGGAATGTATCCTTTGTCTCATACTCATTTTCAGTATATGAGCTTTGTATTTTTAAAGTCCCAAATGGCAGAATGTGAGCATAGGCTAAGGACAAACCATAACTATCATAAGAGTATATATCGTTATTTGCATTTATTTCACTAAACGAAAATTTGGTACTTATCTGATTTTTTTTTGAAATATTATAATTATATTTTATGTTAGATGAATATGTATGATTATTTGAATGATTAGCAGTTGTATATTTAGAATACGTATTATTATGTAAGACAGAATATCCTAAACTATAATTTAAACTCTGTTTCTCATCAATTATATAAGTGTTACTTAAACCTACCCCTTTAGTATTGGAATCTTTAGCGTAATTATTATTTGGTCTACTATAATATACATATGGAGCTATATAATGTTTGTCTATAATCTTGAAATAGCTTAATGAACCAGATCCAATATCACTTTCATCTGATGATGCTTTATCTTGTTGATTTATTGTTAATCCCAAATTGAAAAGGAATGAAGAGGTGCTATCGATATTTTTTCCTATAGTAAAAGAACTTCCTCTCTTGTAAGATTTATCTGCTCTTAAAGAGTCATCAGTGTATTTTAACTCCTCATCATTGTTCCACATCTTATTAGTTTTCGTGATTGCATCGACGTTTGTCTCTTGAGTTTGAGAATATGACAAATCTAGATATGCAAACCATGCACTTTTTTTCTTATCTTCAATACCACTGTCTGATAACAGACTTGCAATTAAATTTTTAGTTTCATCGGTAGTGTTTGGGTCATTAACCATGCTTTGTACCATGAGCTCAACTTTTGCTGGTGAGTCCATTTTTATTAAAATTGACAAAAGGTAGATTTTTATATCCGGATTAGTTGGATACAACATTATCATTCTTTCTAATGTTGCTATTGTAAGTTTAAAATTTCCAGCTTCCTCTTGTTGCTTTGCATAATTTAGGTTTAATTCTAAGTCAGTTGGATTTTCTAATATCTCTTCATATTTAATTATTGAACTAAATGCACTCTGCATAAATAAAAATATGATCAATATTGCTAAATAGAAATGCCTAAACATGTGATATCGTCTCTTAAAACTATATTATTTTTTTTAAGTATGCTAGTTAGA
>CACKOU010000010.1 GCA_902601895.1 uncultured Pelagibacteraceae bacterium
TAGATCAGCACCTTTTTCAATAGTTAGATTTCCCGGACACCTATAACAAAAGTCTTTTTTGTCTTTTAATTGACCATAAACAAGATTATCCGAACCAAGTTGTTCCACTAAGTCTACTTTTAAATTAATTAAACTATTTTCACTTTGACTTAAATGTTCAGGTCTTATTCCTAATTTTACTTCTCCCTCAAAGTCACTATCAATATCTTTAATTTCAAAACCTTCTGCAGATAATGTTTTATTTTTTATATTACCATCTAAAAAATTCATTTGAGGTGAGCCAATAAAACCAGCAACAAATAATGATTTTGGATTATCATATATCTCAATAGGAGTTCCAAGCTGTTCAATAATTCCATTGTTAATAACTGCTAATCTATCAGCAAGTGTCATGGCCTCTACTTGATCATGCGTAACAAATATGCTTGTTACTCCAACTTTCTGTTGAAGTTTTTTGATTTCAAGTCTCATCTGAATTCTTAATTTTGCATCTAAATTTGAAAGAGGTTCATCAAATAAGAATATTTTTGGATTTCTAACAATTGCTCTACCCATTGCAACCCTTTGCCTTTGACCTCCGGATAACATTGAAGGTTTTCTCTGTAAATAATCTGAAATTTGTAACAGCTTAGCTGCATCATTTACTTTTTGCTCGATTGTTTCTTTGTCAATTCCTCTGTTTTTTAGACCATAAGCCAAGTTATTATAAACATTCATATGTGGGTATAATGCATAGTTCTGAAACACCATTGCTACATCTCTTTCAGACGGATCTACCTCATTAATTAATTTTCCATCAAGATTAATATCACCCTCTGTAATATCCTCTAAGCCTGCAACCATTCTTAATAAAGTTGATTTTCCACATCCACTAGGTCCTACAAAAACCATAAACTCACCTTCATCAACACTTAATGAAGTTTCATGAACAGCCTTAGTTCCATTTGGGTAAATCTTAGTCACATTTTTTAAATCTAAAAAGCTCATTTATTTCTCCGTTTGAATTAATCCTTTTATGAACCATTTTTGTAAAAATACTACCACTAAAACTGGTGGGATCATTGACAAAATGATATACGCAAATCTTTCTGCAGTTCTTGGCAGAGCAACTCCTTCATAGCTTTCTGTGTAAATAATCTTCATTCCCATTACAACAGTCCAGTATTCTTCTGCAGTTGTCATTATTAGTGGCCATAAATATTGGCTGTATCCATATACAAACATAAAGATAAACATTGCTGCTATCATGGTTTTAGATAATGGAACCAAGAAATCTATGAAAAAACTCCAAGCATTTGCTCCGTCTAATTTTGCTGACTCCAAGAGTTCATCTGGAATTGTTTTATAAAATTGTCTGAAGAAAAATGTTGCTGTAGCTGAAGCAACTAATGGAAGGATAAGGCCTGTATATGAATTTGTTAAACCTAAATCAGATACAATTTTATAGCTTGGAAAAATCCTTACCTCCAAAGGAACAAGTAGAGTAATAAAGATTAACCAAAAAATTGGTACAGCTAATTTAAATCTATAATAAACCAAAGCATATGCTGACATTGCTGAAATAACTACCTTAAGTGTTGCAATTCCTAATGCCATTATAAAACTATTAATAAACATTTTTGCAGCAGTCACTTCTTCTGACCAACCACCTTTTTCATTTAAAACTTCGTTATAGTTTCTTGCTAGCTGATCACCTATATGAAACTTCATACCTTCTGTTAATATAGTTACAGAGTCATGCGAAGAACTTGCAAAAGATATCCAAATAGGAACTACCATTAACAAGACTCCTAGTATTAAAATAATATGAGCAATTATTTGAAGTGGTTTAATTTTCATTTATCTTGAAAAACCCCCTTAATAAAATATTTCTGCAACACAATTATAATTAAAATTGGTGGCACCATAGACATCATCACGAAAGCAAAACGATGAACAATTGAACCCGACATCATTTTTAATCCCATAACCACTGTCCAATATTGTTCTGAAGTTGTTACCAATAATGGCCATAGATACTGATTGTAGCCAAAAACAAACATAAATATTAACATCGCTACAATCATTGTTTTTGACAAAGGAATTAAAAAATCAACAAAAAATCTCCAGGTATTTGCTCCATCAAGTTTTGCGGATTCAAGTAATTCATCTGGAACGGTTTTATAAAATTGGCGAAAGAATAATGTTGCTATAGCTGATGCTGAAATAGGAACTATTAATCCAAAGTAAGAATTCACTAGATTAAGCTCAGCCATTACTGAATAAGTGGGGAAAATTCTTAACTCTAATGGTACTAAAATTGTAATAAATATAATCCAAAACAATAATGTTGCATATTTTATTCTGTAATAAACCAACGCGTAAGCAGCCATTAAAGATGTAACAACGGATAATATTGCAACTCCTGTAGCCATGATAAAACTATTAAAAAACATTTTTAATGCTGTTATCTCTTTAAAAAAACCACCCTGATATAATAAAACTCGTAAGTAATTTTCATAAAAGCTATCTCCTAAAAACATTTGGAGACCATTCATATTAATCATTGAACTCGTGTGCGTAGAGCTAGCAAAAATCATCCATACAGGAACTACCATGATTAGTATTCCAATGAGTAAAATTAAATGTGAAAAACTTGATGTGATAAATCTAGTCATTAATTATAATGTATTTTCCCTTCGATATATCTAAATTGAAAAATCGTAATTACTAATACAATCAACATCATCATTATTGATTGAGCTCCTGCACTTCCTAAATCCAGTCCTCTAAATCCATCCATGTAAGCTTTATAAACTAGAGTTCTTGTTTCACCAGAAGGAGCACCTATTGTTGTGGTATCAATAATTCCAAATGTATCAAAGAAAGCATACGTTATATTAATAATTATTAAAAAGAATGTAGTTGGCATTAATAATGGGAATGTAATTGTCCAAAATCTTCTAAAACTATTTTTACAGTCAATCATTGATGCTTCAATTACAGATTTTTGTATAGCTTGAAGTCCAGCCAAGAAGAAAATAAAATTAGCACTGATTTGCTTCCAAGAACCAGCTATGATTACGTAAATATAAGAGTCGAACACACTTTCGTACCAATTAAATCCCCACAGTTCGTGAAATAAATGATAAAGAAGACCAAATCTTTCACTAAAAAAATAATTTGCCATTACACCGACTACCGCAGGCGCAATTGCATAAGGCCAAATTAAAAGTGTTTTGTAAGTGCTTTTACCATGCATTACATTATTAGCCTGAACGGCAAGTAATAATCCAATTGAGCCTGTAATTAACGTAATAACAAAACTATAAATAATAGTAAATTTGAAAGCTATGAAATAAGCTGGATCATCAAAAATAAATAAAAAATTGTCAAACCATACAAACTTCGATCCAAATCCAAAAGCATCTTGCATTGTAAATGCATCTCTAAAGGTTTGTATGATTGGCCAATATAAAAAAATTAACAATATACCTAGCTGCGGAGCTAAGAAAAGATATTGTGAATAGCTAGATTTGAATTGGACTTTTTTCATACTTTTGTAAAAATAAATAAGGAGGGTAAATTAATACCCTCCTTATTGTTTTAATTATTCTTACAAAGTTTTAGCAAATTGCTTTAACAATTTAGCTGCACCTTTGTCCATATTCTGCAATCCTTTTTCGATTGATATTTTGCCGTTTAACATTGGCTCAATATTTTCGTAAATTACTTCACGAATTTGGGGCCAATTACCAGCTCTATATCCACCAGGAATAGTTGAACCTTCTAAGCTTAATTGTTCACCAACTGCTTTATGATATGGAGAAGCTCTATAGAAATTTATAGTTTCAGCTAACTCTATACCACCTTTAGTCACTGCAGAGTAACCAGTCATATTGTGATAATACAGATCCATTTCTGGAGAACCCATAAATTCTATAAATTTAGCAAGTCCTTTGTACTCTTCCTCAGTATGACCATTTAAGATCCAGTTAGCAGCACCACCTATAAAAGTTGGATACTCTTTTCCTTTGGTTACTGAATCCCAGTAAGGAATATGATTAACTGTAAAGTTTGGAACAACACCTTTCATTCCACCAAATGATGCAGCAGAACCAAACCAAAATGCAGCTTCACCTGCTATAAATGGTGCTTGATTGTCTCCCCACGCTCTTCCTTTATAGCCATATAAACCTTTATCATACCATTCTTTAACTTTCTTCCAATGATAGACAAATGCATCAGTTTCAGCGAATAAAGTTTTTGTAGGAACAGCATCGTAACCATTATTTCCATCTAACATTAATAAATTATGTCTAGAAAAGAAATTTTCAGTCCAAATCCATGGACTATGACTTTGAACTAAAGGAATGTATCCAGCAGCTTTGATTTTTGGAGCCATGGCCTCAAATTCTTCATAAGTTTTTGGCACAGATTCAATTCCAACCTCTTTCAAAATGTCCATGTTTGCATACATCAAACAAGTTGAACTATTGAAAGGTACACCAATCATTTTTCCATCAGAGTCGGCATAGAAATTTTTAATGCCTGGAATATAGTTGTCAGCATCTACATCAATGCCATATTTCTTAGCCATTTCTTCAAAACCGATAACAACACCATTTTTTACTTGAGCTACCATGATTGCAGCACCAGCATCATAAACCTGTGAATAGTGTGGTTGGTCGCCTGCTCTAAATGCAGCAATAGTTGCCGCCATGTTATCTTCATAACTTCCTTTTCCTGTAGGAATGACCGTATATTGATCTTGTGAAGCGTTAAATCTATTTGCAATTTCAATAATTACATCACCAAGAAAACCACTGTTTCCGTACCACCAATGAATTTCTGTTTTTGAATAACTGTGTGATGTAAAAGAGAAAGTAAATAGAATTGTTAAAACACTAAGTATTTTTTTCATATCTATCCTTCTGTTAAGTTTATTTAATTTTTTATTAATAATTTATTAATGTTAAGATATTATGAAATTGTAAATAATTGCATTTAAAAATTTTAAATTTCTAAAAGAGGTTGTATATTTTAAAACAAATCATAATTTAAATGTCTAAAAAATTTGATTTATTCATAATAGGTGGCGGTATAAACGGTGCAGGTATTGCAAGAGATGCTGCAGGTAGAGGTTTATCAGTTTGTTTAGCTGACAAAGGTGAGATTGGAGGAGCAACCTCATCTTGGTCGACGAAATTAGTACATGGTGGTCTTCGTTATTTAGAAAATTATGAATTCAAACTAGTTAGAGAATCTCTGAAAGAAAGAGAAATAGTTTATAAAATTGCCAGACATATTTCCAAACCGATTCCTTTTATAATTCCTTATGCAGATAAAATTCGACCAGCCTGGTTAATTAAAATTGGTTTATTTTTGTATGATAATTTAGGTGGCAAAAGCAATATACCAAAATCAAAAACGTTTGATCTTACAAAAAAATTTTCAAATATTCTTAAGCAAAAATACAAAACTGGTTTTCAATATTTTGACATACAAATTGACGATAAAAAATTAACGAAACTAAATGCTAAAGATGCAAAAAGAAATAAAGCTAAAATACTAGAATATAACAAAGTTAAAAAAGCTGAAATTATTGGCAATGAATGGATTATTAGTCTTGAAAAAGGTGAAAAAGTAAAATCAAAAATTTTAATTAATGCATCTGGACCATGGATAAACGAAACCTTAAATAAAAATATAAAAATTAAATCTAAGAAAAAAATAAGATTAGTTAAAGGAAGTCATATTATTACAAAAAAATTGTACAAAGAAAATGTTGCATTCACATTTCAAAATACTGATAAAAGAATAATATTTGTGATACCTTATAAAGGGAAGTTTTCTTTAATTGGAACTACAGAAGTTGAGGTTAAATCACCAGAAAATAAAGGAATATCAAAAAAAGAAATTACATATTTAATTCGTTCAGTAAATAATTACTTAAAAAAACAAATCAGAACAAAGGACATTGTAGATACTTATTCAGGGATAAGACCTCTAATTGAAGATTTTAATACAGCTTCAAAAGTCACAAGAGATTATGTTTTTGATTTAAAAATTATAAAAAAATTACCTTTATTGAATATATATGGAGGAAAACTAACCACCTACAGAAAATTGTCTGAAAAAGTCCTTTTTGACCTTAGAAAGTTTTTACCTAAAACAATAAAAGGTCCATGGACACACAAAAAGAAGCTTCTCTAAACTTAATGACCGTTAAATTTGAAAAATTAAAAAAAACAATAATTAAATGTAATAAATGCCCTAGACTTGTGAGGTTTAGAAAAAAAATATCTACGGAAAAAAGAAAACAATATATGGACCAAACTTATTGGGGAAAACCAGTTACAGGTTTTGGAGATATAAATGGAAAAATAATGATTGTTGGTCTAGCACCAGCTGCTCATGGTGGAACAAGAACAGGCAGAGTATTTACAGGCGATAAATCCTCAGACTTTTTATATAAATGTTTACACAATGTAAAAATTGCCAATCAAAGCAATTCAGATCATGTAAATGATGGATTAAAAATAAAAAATACTTTCATAACACCAGCTTTAAAGTGTGTCCCTCCAGGAGATAAGCCATTAAATGAAGAGTTAAAAAATTGCTTTGGTTATTTTAAATCTGAATTTGAAATACTTAAAAATCTTAAAATAATTGTAGCTTTAGGAAAAATCGCCTTTGATACTTGTGTAAAATTTTATAGAGAAAATTTTGATTACACTGAAAGAGTAAAATTTGGTCATGGAACATATTTTAAATTACCTAATAATGTATTGTTAATGGGGTGTTATCATCCAAGTCCAAGAAATGTAAACACTGGAAGAATTAATGAAAAACAAATGACTAAACTATTTAAAAAAGTGAAAGAACTAGTTTAGTTTATTAATAAGTTCTTTTGGAAGTTTTACAGGTTTTCCCAAATTATTTAGAGATACCAATTTAATCTCTGCATCACATAAAATATCTGATTTTCTTTTAATCACTTGTGACATTGTAATAGTAGTTAAAGTGTTAGATTTAATTTTTGTAAAAACAGTAATTTTATCCTCAAATTTTGCTGGTTTTTTAAAGTCTACATTGCAAGTTTTTACAGCTATTAAAACATTATGTTTATTTAATAGCTTTTTATTTGAATATCCTATTGAATAAATAAGCTCAGATCTTGCTCTTTCAAAGTACTTTAAATAATTTGCGTGGTAAACTATTCCACCAAAATCAGTATCCTCATAGTATACTTTTAAATTATACTTAAATACTTTCATCAATTGATATTAATAAAATTTATTGAGAAGAAAAATAGATATTTTGATAATAAGTAATTGATTTTTGCTTTGAATTATCTGTATCTGACATGATCGCTATCCCATCCAGCTCATTAACATCCAAATTATGGAATTTTTTGAAATCATCTTTAACATTTGCTTTAACAGTTACCCACTCATTTAAGTTTGTTTTGGTGGTTGCAAGGACATTATCTATGGACTTTTTAGTATATGGGCTTGGAAAGTTGCTTCCAACTTCTTGATTACTCGAAAAAACGTAATTTATTGCTCTATTGGATAAAGGTGTTGCCCCAGTTTTTTTAATGACGAACACTCTTCCTGCAAAGTCATGACCTTTTTTAGTTGTTTCATCTATCCCTGGTATATCTTTCTCAATTTTCCAGGTAATATTTATGAAAGGGGTTTTGTTTAAATCAATTTTAATCTCCTTACCGAGGCCAGAAGCGGCGTTATCTGCAATAGCTTTTAAGTAATTGCCATTCTCGTTAGATCCAACTGAATATGTCGTTTTATTATCTGCCCCTCTTACTTTTCTAACTGTTAATTCTGATAATTCTTTGTCTGTAAACTCAAATACTTTTACTTCCTCGGCATACAAGGTAGTTTGAGACAACATTGTCACTAAAATTAATTTAAATAAAAGTCTAAACATGTCCTTTCTATATAAAAGATAAAATAATTTTCAAATTCAAAATTTTGACATTATTTAAACATGCATAAATCATTATTGTTCTCTATTTAGAAGATATGAAGTTAGCAGTTCTTTTTGGTTTGATGATTTATTGGTCTATAATTATATCCGCACCTGTTATTTCAAAAAATTCTGAAAAATTTGGAGAAAAAAAGGTATTAGTACCTCTTAAAAAACCAAGAATTTAAGGCAGAAGCACTATCTTTGGGGACGAACAGGTTCCATCATGAATTTCTTTAAAAGCTCCCCACCCATCTTTAAGATTTCTGTACTCAATCCACTCTATCTTCCCTAGCTTGTTATTAGTTAAAATATCAATGGTTTCTCCAAATTCTTTGTTTGTGTAACAATAAGTCCCAATAAAAGTTACTTCTTGAAGAGTTGCTTTTCTGAAATTAAAAGATCCTGCAGGCTGAGTTAGTCCGATATGAACTATTATTCCTCCTGGTTTTACTACACTGATTGCCTGTTGTCGTGAAACTTCGAGTCCAACAGTATCAAAAACTAAATCAAAGCTGCTCTCTTTAATATCGTTATGATCTGGTGACACTGTTTTTGCATCTACATATTTTGAGCATTCATTTAGTCTTTTTTGATTAGGATCAGAAATTGTCAAATTTGTATTACCTTGGATCTTGGATAAAATTAATGCACACAAAAGACCAATTGCTCCACCACCCTGAACAAGCGTTCTACATTCATTTAATGGTTTTTTTGATGCATCTACAGCTAATAATACTGCATGATATGAAACTGCTGTTGGTTCTGCAACTGCAGCCTCTTTTACATCAAGTTTTTCAGGAACTTTGAAAATATTGTGATCTGGAACTGTAATGAGTTCTGCAAATGCACCTTGCCTTTCATAAGGTCTATTCATTCCTAGAAGAACTCTATCTGGACATAAATGTTCTCTTCCGCTTTTGCAGTATTCACAATTTCTACAAGTTATTAATGGGTTAAGAACTGAAATTTGATCTTTAAGCTTACCGTTAATTATTTGACCACTAACTTCATGACCTAAAATTAACGGTGGGATTCTTCTCTCATCTTTTCCGTGGTAAGCATGCATATCTGAGCCACATATACCTGATGCATGAACTTTAAGAATACTTTCTCCAGGTTTTTCAGAAGGTTCTTTTTCCTCCCTAAATTCCATTTCTTCTACACCAGTATAAACAAGCGCTTTCATGATTACTTATTATTTAATAAATAATATACTAAATAAGATGCGAATGCTCCAATAATCCAACCAAAAGATTGATATTGTATAAAGTTTTCATTCAGCAAAGATGATAATGAAAATATTGATCCAATTAAAAGAGCATACAATGCTTTGAGGTTCCAACCGTTACTGTAAATATATTCTGTATGTTCTTTAGGATAAAAAAGCTCTTTGTGATTAATTTGTTGTTTTTTAAACAAGTAATAATCTGCAACCAATACTCCAAAAATTGGGCCAAAAGTCGTAGCTACAGCTTCAACAAATATCAAAACATTAGCTTTACTGAAAATTGAAAGCCAAAATGTTGAAATAATTAATCCAACAATTGATATTACAATTCCTGTTTTTTTTAACGTTAAAGAGTTCGGGAAAAAATTTATCAATGTATTTTGCGAAGGAATATAATTTGCTATCAAATTAGTTGATAACGAAGAGATAATAATAAATATCAAACAAAAGAAAGTTAAAAAATTATTATTAAATTTACCGACTATGTCATTTGGATTTGTAAGTATACTTGAAGCGTTTAATCCTTTACTGGTGAGAATAATATCTGAACCTAAAGTGATCAAAACAGAGAAAAAAGAAAAGAATATTAAATTTAATATTATACTTAAGTTTCCTTTGGTCATCTCTTTATAATTCATTGAGTATCTAGAAAAATCACCAAATGTGAGGAGAACTATAGCAAAATAAGCAAATAAAGTTCCTGTGATTGAAATTATTGGAGCAATATTTGACTGAATTGCAAAATTGCTAAAGACTAAGCTTAGTTTTATTCCATTTAGGAGTTCATTGTAATACTCAGATAAAATAACAATTAATAAAACAGATAGCCCTAAATATATTGAAAGACCTGAAAAATTAATAAATGATTTTAGAAAATTCTGTCCTTTTGTAAAAAGAATGTATTGAAATATTAATGTTAAGAATAAACAAACCCAATCAATTAAATTCAAGCCAAAAAAGAATAATAAAAATATTTCATTCTGCAAAAGTTGATTATCAATTTTAAATATGATGATCCTTGCAATATAACCTAGTGATTTTGATATAAAAAATGTTTGTACACCAAACATGAATAAACCAACTAATCCTCTGATCATTCCTACATATCTCGCTCCTGTAAAACCCATTGAAAGTCTAAGAATTGCTGGAAAACTTAATCCACTACTTTGAGAAATTTTTCCAATGATGTTAGCAAAAAAGAATACTAATAATCCTGCTAGCAATGATCCTGTTAAGACAACAAAAAAATTTAGATCATAAAATAAATATAAAGCTGATATTAAAGAGAACCCAACAATTGTTTGAATATTTATAGCCCAAAAGTTAAAGTAATTTTTCCAACTCCAGTCTCGATTATTAGGATTTATTGAAACTAGTTCCCAATTCCTTAATTGAAATTTTTCGCTCTGATTCACTTAGACGATATTAATCAATTATTTACTGCTGTCCATATAAGAGAGTTGGCAACCATAGTACTATTTTTGGATACGCTATGATTATAATTAATCCAATTATCTGTAATACCATGAACTGCATCATTCCAAGATAAATATCTTTTAAATCCCAACTTGGAACTACTCCTTTTAAAAAATAAGCAGATAACGCTACGGGGGGTGAGAGCCAGGCGGTTTGCAAATTAACAGCAACAAGAATTGCAAACCAAGTTAAATTAAATCCTAATGCTTCAACTAATGGTAAAATAATAGGAACAACTATCATAACAATAGGTACCCACTCTAGTGGCCATCCTAAAAGAAAAATCATAATCATGATTATTCCTAAGATTAAATATTTATTCATCTCAAGTGATAATAGAAAATCTGTTAAAACCATTGGGGTTCCTAATCTTGCAAACACTGCTCCGAAGAAATTAGAAGCAGCAACTAAAACCATAATTAATGCAGAAATCTCTAGAGTTTTAACTAAAGCATCTTGTAATTTTTTTAATGTTAATTTTCTGTAAGCTAAAGAAAGCAATAATGCACCACCTGCTCCACATCCTGCAGCCTCTGTTGGAGTAGCAAATCCAAATAAAATGCTTCCTAATGCAGCAAATACTAAAGCAGCAGGTGGAACTAATCCTAAAAAAAATTCTAGCCATAATTTTTTTAAATCTGTTGTTCTTAATTCTTCTGGTATGGGTGGACCTAATTTTGGGTTCATCATACATCTGAATGTTGTGTATGCAGCATATAAGCATGCCAATAATATTCCTGGAACTATTGCAGCTGCGAATAAATCAGTTACGGGAATTTCCATAATTGGACCCATAACTACAAGCATAATACTTGGAGGAATTAAAATACCTAAAGTTCCTCCAGCAGTAATTGTACCAGCAGCTAATTTTACATCATAATTAGACCTGTTCATTGATTTTGCAGCCATAATTCCAAGAATTGTAACTGATGCACCAACTATTCCTGTAGCAGCTGCAAATATTACCGAAACAAATAAAACTGCATAATATAAAGAACCTCTAACTCTTGCCAACATCATTTGGAAAGCTGAGAATAATCTCTCCATTAAACCTGCTTGTTCCATCATTATTCCCATAAATACAAATAAGGGGACAGCTGCGAGAGTTTGTTCGGTCATTACCATCGAAAATTGTAGTGTCATTAAATAGAAAACTAATTTTCCAAAACCCAAATAACCAAAAACAAAACCTAAAAAAATAAGAGTAAATGAAATTGGGAAACCTATAAATATTGCAAACAACATCACACCAATAAGTATGAAACCTAAAATTGCTGGGTCTATTAAATGTGAAAGCATTAACTACCTGGCCATTTACCTTTGACGGCTGCGTAATAGCTTTTTAAAAGTTCTGAAATACCTTGAATAAGAAGAAAAACAATTCCAATCCATAGACAAGATTTTATTGGCCACATATATGGCATCCATGTTGTATCCATCCCTCTTTCGTTTCTCATTATACTTTCTTGGACAAAGCCTGTTGTCATATACAAAAAGACTATTAATCCTGGAAAATAAAATAATAAGTAAAGCCAAAAGTCTATTCTGCCTTGAGTTTTAACTTTAAAATTTCTATATAAAAAATCTGCTCTAATATGAACACCTTTTGAAAGAGCGTATCCTGCTCCTAACATAAATAACGCTCCATAAAAAAATCTGCTCATATCATAAGCCCAGATTGTAGGAGCTAAAAATAATTTTCTTGCTAAAACTTCATAAACCATCCCAAGCATTAGTGGGATCGTAATCCAGCAAACAATGTTTCCTATTAATTTACTAAATTTGTCTATGTTAACTATAGTTTTAGCCATCCAAGTTGACATATCATCAGGCATCTTTCCAGATCCTGATCGCCTTTCGGCTATCATTTCATCTGAAATATCTAACTTTGGATTATCCGACATATAATTTTTTGAAAAAAAAAGCGGGCTCATAAAAGCCCGCTTAATAACTTTATTTATTTCTTTAACGAATTAGCATAAGCCATTCCTAGCTTAGCATTCGATGTTTGTGCACCAGACCAGAATGGTACAGCAGTATTAGCAAAGCTTATCATTGAGTCATAAACTTCTTTAAAGAATGCGTTTTCTTTTGCATTTTTCTCTAAAGTTGCTTTCGCTGCAGCCATATAAGCTGGGAAATAATCAGCTGGTGTATCTTCAAGTATCACACCATGATTTTCAGTTAGATCTTTAAGTGCTAATCCATTCGTGTTGATTCTGTAAGCTAAAGCTCTCATCAACGATGCATCAGCAGCCATCTTCATTGAAAATTTCTCATGGTCAGTGAATTTATCGTAAGTGCTTTTATTTAAGTAAAAGTCAGCATTTACGACTACTTGGTGCAAACCTTGTAGATAATAGTGTTTTAATACTTTATGTATACCAAACACTTTATCTGGTTGAGGACAACACCACTCAGCAGCATCAATAGTTCCTGCTTCCAATGCTGGAAGAATATCTCCACCACCCATTGCAACTGAAGCTATTCCAATGTCTTTATAAGTTTGACCTGGAATTCCTGGAGGAGTTCTGAACTTAAATGTTCTGAAATCATCCATATCTTTGATTTTTCTTGGGAACCATCCTAAAGCTTCTGGACCAACTGGTTGAAGCATGAAACCTTTAATGTCTCTTTTCATTTCTCCCCAAAGTCTGTCATATAGTTGTTCTCCACCACCATATAAAAACCATGATAAGAAAGCGATGTTATCAATTCCTACACCACCACCTGCTACTGGCGAACCAAATAACATAGCAGCTGGATGTTCTCCAGACCAATAGTGAGTCCAAGCAAATCCGCAATCAATCAAACCTTTATCAACAGCATCTAGAGTTTCTTTAACTCCAACTACTGTTCCTGCTGGCATAATTTCAAATTTTAGAGATCCACCTGTTAGTTTTGTTACGTTGTCAGTAAAGTCTTTTAACATTACCGCTTCATCACCTTTAGCGCTAATAACCGTCTGACACTTTAACGTTTTTGCAGCATTCGCATTTGAAATAAATCCAAATACTAAGAAAGCAGCAAACAACGCTGAAACGATTTTTTTCATTATATCCCTCTCTTTTTATTTATAATGTGAAGATCCTCTCAAAAATCAAAGCCACATACAAGTGTCATTTCGACGTTTTTATGAGAAAAATGTTTAAAATCATTAAATATTCATTAAAGATTATTTATAAAAAATATGGATAAATTTGATTACATAATTATTGGTGCAGGCTCAGCTGGATGTGTGTTAGCTAATAGATTAACAGCCAATCCTGATACTAAAGTTCTTTTACTTGAAGCTGGTGGTAAAGACACTAATCCATGGATCCATATTCCAGGTGGTTATTTTAAAACCATGCACAATCCAGATACTGACTGGTGTTTTAATACTGAAAAAGAACCAAACTGCGATAACAGGCAAATGGTTTATCCAAGAGGAAAAACATTGGGTGGAAGTTCCTCTATTAATGGAATGCTTTATATTAGAGGTCAATCGAATGATTATAATTACTGGAGACAATTAGGTAATGTTGGTTGGTCGTGGGATGATGTTCTGCCCTATTTTAAAAAATCTGAAGATTTTCAATTTGGAGAAAATGAGTTTCATGGTTCTGGAGGGCCTATTGCGGTTGAGAAAATTAGAGCAACATTTAAGGTTCTCGATTTATTTTTAGAAGCTGCTGAAGAACACGGTTATAAAAGAACTGATGATTTTAACAATGGTGATAATGAAGGAATGGGATATTTTCCCTTTACAATTAAAAATGGATTTAGATGTAGTACAGCTGTAGGTTATTTAAATCCAGTTAAGAGTAGAAAAAATTTAAAAATCATAACTAAAGCACATATTAAAAATATAGAATTCGAAAATAATAAAGCAAAAAAAGTAAATTATTGGATAGATGGAAAAGAATTTTCAGTTGAAACTAATAAGGAAATTATATTAAGCGCAGGTACAATTGGTTCACCTCATATATTGCAAGCATCAGGAATTGGTCCAGGAGAACTTCTAAAAGAAAATAATATTAATGTACTAAAAGATCATCAAGGTGTTGGAAGAAATCTAACTGATCATTTAATGCTAAGGCCTGTTTATAAAATTAAAAATTTAGAAACTTTAAATGATATTTACTACAGTTTTACTAAGAAAATGTTATCTGGTTTAAAGTTTCTTCTCTTAAGAAAAGGACCTTTAACAGTTGGTGCTAGTTACGTATGTGGTTTTGTTAAAAGTGATGAACATTTAGAAACTCCAAATCTTCAATTTCATATTTCACCAGCCAGTACTGATCTTTTAGGAAAATCAGCTTTACATAAATTTCCAGCGTTCACACCAACAATTACAAATGTAAGACCAACAAGCAGAGGATCTATAGAATTAAAATCTCCAGATACTAGAGTTTCACCAAAAATAAAAATGAATTATTTATCAACTGATGAAGATCGTGAAATTGCTGGAAAAGCATTAAAGATTGTAAGAAAAATTGTTATGGAGTCTAAAGCTTATAAAGATTATCAACCTGAAGAACTTAGACCGGGAATCAATATTACTGATAATGAAGAATTAGCAACAGAAGCTGGAAAATTTGCTAATACTATTTTCCATCCAGTAAGCACATGTAGAATGGGTAAAGATGAAAATGCTGTTGTTAATGATCGTTTAGTCGCTCACGGATTAGAAAATTTAAGGGTTGTAGATGCCTCTGTTATGCCTCATATCACATCAGGAAACACAAATGCACCGACAATAATGATTGCGGAAAAAGCAGCTGATATGATAATTGAGGATAGTAGAAGATGACCGAACAAATAGTAATATTTTTTCAAATAGTTTTTATCGATTTAGTTTTAGCAGGAGATAATGCAATTATTATTGGAATGGTAGCATCTCAATTTCCAACTGAACAGAGAAAAAAAATTATTTTTTGGGGAATTGGTGCAGCGGTAGTTTTAAGAATTATATTTACACTAATAACTGCTTATTTATTACAAATCACAGGACTTAGACTTATTGGAGGAATATTACTTCTTTATATATGTTACAGACTTTATGTAGATGTAATTAAAATGAATGGCAATGCAGAAGAAAATGTAAAAAAAGTAGATAACAGTTCATTCATGAAAGCTATAACAACTGTAATCCTTGCAGATGTAACAATGAGTTTAGATAATGTGTTAGGAGTAGCAGGCGCAGCTAGAGATCACTACATGTTATTAATATTTGGTCTTGTTTTATCAATAGTTTTAATGGCTACTGCAGCAACATTGATATCTGGCTGGATTAAAAAGTATAAATGGATAGGATGGGTTGGATTATTAGCAATATTATTTGTTGCAATAGAGCTAATATACACAGACGTAAAACTATTTTTATAAATGTATTTAAAAAAAATTAATTTAAAAAATAAAGTTGCTTTAGTAACAGGTGCAGGAAAAGGTATTGGTAGAGCATGCTCTATTGCTCTTGCAGAAGCTGGCGCAACAATAATTGGAGTGAGCCGAACGGCTTCTGATCTTGATAAGCTTCAAAAAGATATAAAAAAAGTTAAAGGAAAATTAACTAAAATAACTTGCGATATTATGAATTATGAGGATCTTTCTTCTAAATTAAAAAAAATTAAGAAAGTAGATATACTTGTAAATAATGCTGGTACAAATATTCCTGAGCCTTTCGAAAAAATCAAACAAACAAGTATGAATTATCTTGTAGATTTAAATATGAAAGCAGCATTCAATGTTGCGCAATTAGTAGTCCTAAAAATGCTAAAAAATAAAAAAAAAGGTGGGTCTATAATTAATATGTCTTCACAATTAGGGCATGTCGGTATGTCAGGTAGAAATATTTACAATATGACAAAATTTGGAATTGAAGGGTTAACAAAGGGAATGGGGGTTGAACTTGCAACAAAAAATATCAGAGTAAATACTGTTGCGCCAACATTTGTTGAAACTCCAATGGTTAAAAAATTCTTTAAAAATAAAAAATTTAAACAGCTTGCTTTAAGCAATATTCCAATGGGAAAAGTTGCAGCAGAGTCGGATGTGGCTACAGCAGTATGTTTTTTAGCCTCAGATGCAGCAAGAATGATAACAGGTACATCAATTGTAATTGACGGCGGATGGACAGCGAAATAATAAAATATTACACAGAACTTCAACAAAAAGATCTCGATAATATTATAAATAATTCAACTATAAATTATAAAGATCCTAGAATGGTTCAACAAGTTACCAAACATTTAAAAAGGATTTCTAGTAAAAAATTTATTAATATTGATTGGGAAAAAGTAACGAAGTTAAAAAAAATTGATTTTATAAATAAGGCTTTAAAAAAAACTGGAAAGAAAAATCCAAGTTATTTAGAAATTGGTGTCTATAAAAACGAAAATTTCAACTTAGTTGAAACAAGCACAAAATTAAGTGTGGATCCAGATAAAAATGCATTTCCAACTTTTTTAGGGACAAGTAATGAATTTTTTAGAGATAATAAAATCATGTTTGATGTTATATTGATAGATGGTCTTCATACATATGAACAATGCCAGGAAGATGCTATTAATTCACTTAAACACCTTAATAAGAATGGATATATTTTTTTTCATGACTTTATACCAAGAAATTTTCTCGAAGAATATGTTCCACGAATAAGTGGAGCTTGGACAGGAGATGTATGGAAAGTTTCAGTTGAGTTAGCTCAAACAAAAGGAATAAATTTTAAAGTTGTGATGGCAGATCATGGAGTTGGTTTTTTAAAGAAAATTGATGATGAAGTTAAATATCACGATAAAAACAGAAAAGAATTATTATATAAAAAATATGAAGATTTTTTCGAACTAAATAAAATTGTAGAATATCAAAATGCTGAGAAAGCATTTAATGAATTTATTTAGTTATGAACAAGTAATATTCTTGCAATTTTTCCTATTTTAGTCTCATTTTTTTTTATTTTGTAAATATCCTCAAAATATGTGGCGTCTCCTGCAAAAGTTTTATCTCTAAATCCAACTTGCTCCGCTAATTCTTTTTTAACGATAGCTGAACTCACATCAATAGCATTTCTAGCATATTCAACATTCAATGGACTATAGCTTGGTATTGGTTTTCCTTCGTTTGGTTTTCTTTGATGAGAATGGACCATGTTGAACATTAGAACATCTAAATCACTCCCTATGTGGCTTAAGGCTTCATTTATATATTTCATCGCTTTTGGAACAAAATAGTTATCACAATTTGATAAGAGAACATATTCTCCTTTTATTTTTTTTAAAGCTTGGTCTCTTAGAGAATGTCCATAATCATTATATCTTTTTTCAGTTGAGTAATATTCAATTTGATCAGGTCGTTGTTTTTTATAATCCTCCATAATTTCATTAAATTTGTCATTTTTTCCATCATGGATGACTGTTAACTTCCAATTATTTTCAGTTTGGTTTAACCATGATTGTACAAAAACTTTCAACTCACCAAGTCTTTCAAATGCAACAGAAATTACATGAATGATAAATTTATTATTGTTCATTTTTTGATTTATCTTTTAAAATTGCCAGTTCATCTTCTGGTAATATTTTTACGTTAGACCAAGTATTACTTTCTTGAAAAGTTTTGCTAATTTGAAAATCATCAGAACTCATATTAGAAATTTCTGGAACAACTTCAGAAATTTTTCCTTTTTTTACTATTTCACCTAGTTTATTATTTTTCTTTTTTAATACACACATTGAATTGATAAATTCTACTGAATTAATTGTATCAAAATCTAAATGAGATAAATCAATTTTATAATTATGGCTAAATGGTTTTAAAAACCAATCTAAACTTTTTTTAATTCCCCAGTGATCGTAATTAATAACGTCAACAATTTTTTTAAAAAAACTTATTGAGGAAATGGGGAAGAAAAGACCTCCACTATATTCTTTCCAATAACTACAATGTAAATCTTCAACAATATATAAACCATTATTATTTAAATGATTATAATACAATATGAATGTTTTAATTATATCTTGTGACGAATGAGACCCATCATCAATAATAATATCAAATTTTGGAAGATTAAGAATTTCATCTTTAATTTTATCATCGTTAATATTTCCAATAATAACTTTTATTCTATCATCAGAATATTTTAAATTTTGACACTTAGGGTTAATGTCTACTCCTACAATGTTTTGACATTGTTTAAAATATTTTGAATAGATTTCAAGTGTACCTCCATTTTGTACGCCTATCTCGAGAATATTGACTTTTTTTTCTTTATATTTAAGAAAAAGCTCATCATATTTTTCAATGTAGGAAGACCATTTAACAGAAAGTTTATCGTTATGTTGATCGTAAATTTCTGATAATTTCATTTATATATAAATATAATTTTTTTATTAAGAGGTATAAACATTTTAAATAATCAAATACATGAAAAAATTAAAATTAATAATCATATTATTACCACTATTTATAATAATTTGTTCAAAATCATACGCTGTTGAATTTCAAGGAAAATTTTTACAAGGGCATTTTATATTGGGTAAAACCGACCCAAATGCTGAAATATATATAGATAAAAAAAAAATTAAGGTATCAAATAGCGGATATTTCGTCTTTGGAATTGATAGAGATAGAAAATTTGATGTTACTGTTACAGAAATTTTAAATGGTAAAAAAAATAATATTATAAAACCAGTTTTCAAAAGAAAATATAACATCCAAAGAATTGATGGTCTGCCTGAAAATAAAGTTACACCACCAGAGTCTGTTTATAAAAGAATTAAAGAAGAAAATGGTAGAATTGGAAAAGCAAGAGCCATCAATTCAGATTTAACTTTCTTTACTGAACAGTTTATCATGCCAGTTAAAGGAATAATTAGTGGAGTTTATGGTAGCCAAAGAATTCTTAATGGCAAACCTAAATGGCCTCACTATGGGATAGATATTGCAGCTAAACAAGGAACTGAAATCAAATCATCTGGTACTGGAATAGTGACTATGGCAGAAGATGATCTTTATTATACTGGTGGTACTGTAATAATGGACCACGGACACGGAATTTCAACAATATATTCGCATCTAGAAAATGTAATGGTTAAAGTTGGTGATGAAGTTAAACAAGGAGAAATTATAGGCACCGTTGGATCTACTGGTAGATCAACGGGTCCACATTTAGATTTTAGGATAAATTGGTTTCAAACTAGACTTGATCCTATGAGCATTCTTCAATAAGTTCTGGCTATGAAAAATGAAATTAATCGTATTGCTGACAGATTAGTTAAAGCTTTCAACACAAATACAGTCATTAATCCTATCCCAGTAAAATATTGTAAAAATATTAATTTAGCCAACAAACTAAGAAAATTGTGTGAAGATCAAATTAAAGACGAAACGATTGGAATAAAAGCTGGTGGAACTGGAATTCAAGCTTTAAAAAAGTTAAAAGAAAAAGAACCTTTCACAGCAAAAGTATTTAAAAAAAGATTAGTTAAATCTGGTCAAAAAGTAAAAATAAATCAACACACTAAAGGTATAGAAGTTGAGGTTTATTACTTTATCAAGAAATCTTTCTTTAATTTTAAAGGAAAAGTTACAAAATCAAATGTCGCTAAATTTATTAAATATATGGGTCCTTGTTTTGAAATAGTTGGATTTAGACAAAGAAATAAAAAATTTACCTATTTGGGAGATATCTGTGGAGATTTTGGATTTAACATAAAATTTGTTGTTGGGAGAAAAACAAAATTTAAAAAATTAAATTTAAATAATTTAAAAACATCATTAGTCAGCAAGAAGAATGGAGTGAAAGTAAATGGTAATACAAATATTGTTTATATTAACCCATTAAATTCTTTAAGATTTGTTTTAAATAAAGTTAAGAAACAGAAGATTAACTTAAATAAAGATTTTTATGTTTTCACAGGCTCAACTGTGGGAGTAGTTCCTTTTAAAGGAAAAGGATTGTACAAAGGAACAGTTGATAAAATTGGTTCTGTTAGTGTTAACATTCGTTAATGGGTCTTCATTTTAGTAAAGAAGAATTCTCCAATAGAAAAGAAAAGACACTAAACTCTATGAAAAATGAGGGTGTAGATGCTCTTATTATGTTTAGACAAGAGTCTATGTATTGGCTCACTGGTTACGACACTTTCGGATATGTTTTTTTTCAAGCATTAGTTTTAGATCAAAAAGGTAATGTAATATTATTAACCAGAGCTCCTGATTTAAGGCAAGCACAAAACACTTCTAATATTAGTGATATCAGAATTTGGGTTGATAAAGATGGTGCTAATCCTGCTAATGATCTCAAAATAATTTTAGATGAATTAAATTTAAAAGGAAAAAAAATTGGTGTTGAATATGAAGCCTACGGTCTGACAGGAAGAAATGCATTAAGACTTAATACAGTGTTAAAAAACTATTGCTCAATTGAAGATAAGTCGGAATTAATTACAAAACTAAGGGTAATAAAATCTGATGAAGAAGTTAATTATGTAAAAAAAGCAGCAAATTTGGCTGACAAAGCTTTAGATGAAGTTTGGAAGCATGCAAAAGGAGGAGTAGGTGAGTCTAAAATTTTAGCTGAAATGAACAGAGTCATATTTGAAGGAGGTGGAGATTATCCTGCAAATGAATTTATTATAGGGTCTGGTAAGAATGCCCTACTCTGTCGTTATCAATCAGAAAAACAAATACTTAATAATCAAGATCAGTTAACCATTGAATGGGCTGGAACCTATAGGCACTATCATTCAGCAATGTTTAGAACAATACCCATAGGTAAAGCAGATCTAAAACATCATAAAATGCATGAAGCATGCGTTGAAGCACTTACAAATTGTGAGAATAAATTAAAGCCTGGAAATAAAATTGGAGAAGTTTTTGATGTTCATGCAAAAACTTTTGATGATCATGGATTTAATAATTCAAGAATGAATGCATGTGGGTACTCCTTGGGTGCTACTTTCTCCCCAAACTGGATGGATTGGCCAATGCTTTACACAGGCAACCCCTATGTTATTCAACCGGGCAATATATTCTTCATGCACATGATATTGATGGACTCTGAAAATCAATTAGCCATGAACTTAGGAGAAACTTTTCTTGTTACAGAAAAAGGGAATGAAAGATTGGGTCAGCACAAATTAGATTTGGTGGTGCTTTAAATTATTTCAATAATTACCCAAAGAACTAATTCAACTAATATCTGAAATTCATCCATAAGTACGATTATAGATATCAAATAATATTAATGCTACACCTAATATTTCTAGCCCACTCATTCAGTATAGTACAAGTATTTAATATCTTTTTGCAAAAAATTAATTATTGGATTTTTATTTATTATTACAACCAAAGAAAGAAATATATTTTTCATTATCTTTAGTATTCATATTTTTAGTGACTTCGTGAATTAATTCACCAGTTGATCTGTTTAAAAATACTGACTCTGAGTATTTTTTTTTAATATCTATATTTTTAAATAAAATTGTATCATTTTTTGCAATTCTAACGTTGTCTTTACTTATATCTGAATAATTATCTATAAATTCTGATAAACCATTAATTGTTAATATACTTGGTTGTTCTGCAACAACTTTTAATACTTTGTTTTTATCAACTTCAATATTTTCTGCAGTAAAAGTTTGATAATTAAAATCTTTATTTTTGACCATTATTTTTTCTAATTTACAATCAAATGTAATTTTAAAATCATGAATAATGTCAGTATTTTTGGAATAACTTATTGAAATTGAAAATACTAAAATTAATGCTGTGGATATATATTTCATTTTGTTTTTTCTATAATATTTTTAAATTATCTTTAAACATTTTGAAGCATTAAAAACTTGTAGGTACTTGTAACATTGGATCAACAGATTTTTTAGTGCCTTGATCATCATAAGCCGCATCAATTAAAAAACATGGATCAATTTTACATTCATGCCAACCAACTAATACAATTTCTCCCACATTTCTAGTTGGTCCACTATTAAGTAAACCGCTAGGATTACCTGGTGTTGTATTATAAGGATTTTTTATTTGGTCTTTAAACACATTTATAAAGTATTGAGCCCAAGTATTACTTGGGAGGTTTCCTGCACCTCCTGATGAACAAGTCTTAATATGTTTACTTATATCTGATCCTTCTGTTAGATCGATTCCGTTTTGACATTTTAATATCTCTGCCAAAGCATATTTTTGTATCATTTTCTGATTACTAACCATTATTTGTCTTTTTGCGCTACTAGTATAACCAGTATAAGCGACTACACCTACAGCAGCTAAAATTCCAATAATTGCGACTACAACCAATAATTCGATTAAAGTAAAACCATTTCGTTTCATAAAATTATATTATTATATTTTTTTAAATAAATCTCTTGCACTTAGCCAACCATTTTCCAATCTTGGCCCTCCAAAATAATCACCGCATAAACCTAATTTTAAAGACTTATTCCATAAAGATAATTGTTTGAGTGGCTTTGAATTGGATGAATACATCCAGCCATGAATTCTTGAGTGATGAATTTTTTTGATTTTTAACTTTGTTAATTTTTCAAATTTTTTAACAAGCTGGTTTGTGTAGTATTTTCTTTTGTTTCTATAATCTTTAGTGAATTTATTACCATATTTGTATGTGCTTTGAAGTGTCCATAAATCATACTTAAATTTAAATCTTTTCTTACTAT
Organism: uncultured Pelagibacteraceae bacterium; assembly: GCA_902601895.1. Classification (GTDB taxonomy): domain Bacteria; phylum Pseudomonadota; class Alphaproteobacteria; order Pelagibacterales; family Pelagibacteraceae; genus Pelagibacter. Next base: position 23,347 of record CACKOU010000010.1, read on the forward strand.
TTTCGTATGCAGCCCAACCAAGCATATCATCATTAAAAAAATAACTACTATTTGATTGTTTAAGCTTATTAGTGACAATCATAACTGTTAAATTAGCATCCATTGTAACTTTTTGATTTAAATAGGATTTATTTAAATATTTTTGTCCTAATTTCTTACTTTGAGGAAATGGACAAGTCAAAATAAGATTTTTACAAATTTGTTTTACATCATTTTTAAATGTTAATTCCCAATGATCATTTAATCTCTTTATATTTGTAAGTTCATGTTCAAAATTACATTTAATTTTCTTTAATAAATGTTTGCTAATAGAGTTGTTTCCTTTTGTTCCAATTAATTTTAAATGATTTTTAATTTCTTTAACCGTTTTATGCAGAAATAAATGATTTCCTTCCCACTTTTTTAAAATTTTTTTCTTAATAAGTTGATTAGTAAATGTTTTAAATTTTTTAGATTTTGGAGAGATATATTGAAGTCCATGATCAAATCCAACTTTATCTTTGTATTTTTTAAATGAACTTCTTCCACCATAACCTCTTGCTTTATCATAAACTGCAACGGAATATTTTTTATTTAATAAGTTTGCTATCGTTGATCCAGAAATTCCCGATCCTATGATGCAAAAATCAAGCATAATTCACAACTTGATTGATTAACAAAGATACTCAAGTGCCTTAAGTATTCCACCTTTTTTATAAGGTATTTTAGATTTCATTAAACCCATTTCAACACCTGCCAATGTTCCAGCTAACATTAGTTCATTAAAATCACCTAAGTGGCCAATTCTAAAAATTTTACCAGCAACTTTTGCAAGTCCTGTGCCCAATGACATGTTGTAGTGATCTAAAATAGTTTTTCTTAAAAAATCTGCATCATGACCATCTGGAACCATTACTGCTGTTAATGAATCTGAGTATTCTTCTGGATTTTTACAAAGTATTTCTAATCCCCACGAATTGACTGCAACTCTTGTAGCTTCTGCAAATCTTTTGTGTCTTTTGAAAACATTATCTAAACCTTCTTCTGTAAGCATATTGATTGCTTCATCCAAACCATAAAATAAATTTGTGGCTGGTGTGTAAGGAAAGTAACCTTTTTTATTGTTTTCTAACATCGGTCCCCAATCCCAGTAAGATTTTGGTAATTCAGATGTTTTATATGCCTCTAAAGCTTTAGAACTTATTGCATTAAAAGAAAGTCCTGGTGGTAATAGTAATCCTTTTTGAGAACCACCAACAGTTACATCAACTTTCCACTCTTCATGTCTATAATCAATAGAGCCTAATGAAGATATCGTATCAACAAATAATAAAGCTGGATGTTCCGCATTATCCATAGCTTTTCTAATTTCTCCAATTCTACTTGTAACACCTGTAGAAGTTTCATTATGTACAGCACAAACTGCTTTAATTTTTTTATCTTTGTCTTCTTTTAGTTTTTGTTCAACGATGTTTGGATCAACACCTGTTCTCCAATCACCTTCAACAAAGTCTACTTCAATTTTAAATTTTTGAGCAATATCCCACCAAAGAGTTGAGAAATGTCCAGTTTCAAACATCAAGATTTTATCTCCAGCACTTAAAGTGTTTACAAGTGCAGCTTCCCAAGCACCCGTTCCTGAAGCCGGAAAAATTATTACAGGTTCAGAAGTTTTGAAAATTAATTTTATTCGATCTAAAACTCTTAATCCTAATTCAGCAAAGTCTGGACCTCTATGATCTATAGTTGGATAATCCATAGCTCTTAGAACTCTATCTGGAACGTTTGTTGGTCCTGGAATTTGCAAAAAATGTCGACCAGGTCTTATATTATTTGAAATTGCCATACCGCTGTATATGCTAAAGAAATTATATAAGCAAATTTATAATGTATGACAAATAGTAGTAATTTAATTGAAAGCTTAGAGGTTTATGTTCTTAATAATCCAGATGAAGTAAAACCACATTGGGTTAGTCACTTTATTGTACCAACAGCTAATGAACTCTTAATTAAAATTAAAACTAAAGATGGTCATTCAGGATTTGGTTTAGCAACAAGCTACACTGATATAGCTCCTATCATCAAACCATTTTCAAATGGCTTACAAGATTTAATAATTGGAGAAGATCCATTTTGTCCTGAAAAAATTTATGAAAAAATTTTCAAATTAACTGATACTCGAACCAGTAGCGAAAAAGGCTGGAGCAGAGAAGCATTAATCAGAATTTCAGCAGCTTTAGATATTGCGTGTTGGGATTTGATAGGAAAAGCTTCAAACATCCCATTGTATAAATTATTTGGTGGATACAGAAATAAAATTCCTGTTTATGTTACATGTGCTTACTACAGAGATGGTAAAAATGAAAAAGAATTAAGAGATGAAATTCAAAAATTATTAAATATCGGTCATCAAAGTTTTAAAGTTAAAGTTGGAGGACTTAGTATCAAAGAAGATGCTAAGAGATTAGAGATTATTAGAGATGAAATAGGAGATCAAAAAGGTTTAATGATTGATGTCAATAGAGCATGGGATCTAAAAACTGCAATTGAAGGTGTAAAAGAATTTGAGAGATTTAATCCTACATGGATTGAAGAACCAGTTAGATGGGAAGATGATAGAAGAACTTTAAAACTTTTATCAAAGCAAACCAAAATTCCATTGTCAGGTGGTGAAAGTGAAATAACTATTTATGGATGTAGGTCCATGATTGAAGAAGAGGCAATACAAATTTTACAATTTGATTGCACAATGTTTGGTGGTTTTACTAATGGAAAAAAACTTTCTGCATTGTGTGAATTAAATCATATAGATGTAGCTCCACATCATGATTGTTATATTCATGCTCCATTAGTAGCATCAACTCCAGCTGGGAGAATTGTTGAGTCATTTGATGATGAAAGAGATCCTCTTCAAGCTCAATTATTTGAAAATCCACACAAAATGAGTGATGGATGGATACATTTAAATGAAAAACCTGGTTTAGGTTTAGAGATTTCAGAGGCCGCGTTAAAAAAGTTCGGTAAACTGGTTTACAAAAATAAATAAACCTTTAATTAAGTTTTATGCGGTTTAATTCAGATCAGATACAAAAAATTGGTAAAGAAATTAGTAGTAAAGTTGATGGAAAAACTTTATTCGATGAATTCTCACGTGGAAGATACAGTACTGATGCTTCTGTATATCAAATTAAACCTCTTGGTGTAGTTCTTCCAAAAGATACCAATGATGTTTTAAGTTTAATGGAGTATTCACAAAAGAATTCTGTACCTCTATTAGCGAGAGGAGGTGGAAGTTCTCAATGTGGTCAGACTGTTGGCGAAAGTGTTGTACTCGATTACAGCAAACATCAAAATAAAATTTTAGAACTTAATGTTGAAGAAAAATATGTATGGGTTCAGCCAGGTGTCGTATTAGATCATCTAAATGCTTATTTGAAGCCTCATGGTCTTTGGTTTCCAGTAGACGTTTCAACAAGCAGTAGAGCAACTATTGGAGGGATGTCAGCTAACAACTCTTGTGGATCAAGATCTTTATATTATGGCAACATGGTTCATAACGTATTAGCAATTGAAGCAATATTGGATGATGGCTCCATATTTAATTTTGATCAAATAAATAAGAATTATTTAGCTACAAAGAACAATCAAGATAGACTCTATAAAATCATAGATAAATTCATAGATGTGAGACAACAGGTTGGAGGGGAAATTAATGCTAATTGGCCAACAACACAAAGAAGAGTTGGAGGATATAACATTGATTTAATTGATCCAGAAGGCTTCAACTCATCAAATCTTCTTGTTGGTTCTGAAGGAACATTATCTTTATTTAATAAAATAAAATTAAAATTATCAGAAATACCAAAGAATAAAATTTTAGGTGTCTGTTACTTTGATAATTTCCATCAAGCAATGGAATTATCAAAAGAGATTGTGAAATTAAAACCAACTTGCGTTGAGTTGATGGACCAAAATTTATTAAATTTAGCGAAAGAAATCCCGATGTATGCTGGGGGTATAAAAAAATACATTAAAGGAAATCCTGAAGCTGTTTTGATGGTAGAATTTATTGATACCGAGAAAAGTGTATATGAAAAGAAAATAAAGGATCTAGAATATTTAGTTTTAAACCAAAACAAAAAAAACGAGTTTTCATATTATTCAGATCTTTCAGAACAGAAAGAGGTTTTTGAAATAAGAAAAGCTGGATTAAATATTTTGATGTCAATGAAAGGTGATAGAAAACCAGTTGCCTTCATTGAAGATTGTGCAGTTTCTTTAGAACACTTAGCTGACTACACAGCTAGATTAAAAGAAATATTTAAAAAATATGGAACAAGTGGAATGTTTTATGCACATGCATCTGTTGGAACTCTCCATGTAAGACCAGTTTTAAATATGAAATCAGACAAAGATATACAAAATATGAGATCCATATCTGAAGAAGCTTTTGAAATGGTTAAAGATTATAAAGGTTCTCATTCTGGTGAGCATGGTGATGGAATTGTTAGATCAGAATTTCATGAAATGATGTTTGGTAAAAAAATCACAAATGCATTTGAAGAAATAAAAGATACGTTCGATAGTAAAAACCTTTTAAATCCTGGAAAAATTGTTCGGCCATTTAAATCAAATGATAGATCTCTAATGAGATACAAATCAGGTTATCAAACAGAAAATATAGATACACATTATGATTGGTCAAACTGGGGCCAATTCTCTGATGCTGTTGAGATGTGTAATAACAATGGAGCTTGTAGAAAATTAGATTCTGGTGTGATGTGTCCATCGTACAGAGTAACTAAAGAAGAAAAAGATTTAGTTCGAGGTAGAGCAAATACTTTAAGATTAGCTTTGTCTAATCAACTTCCAGAAGGTTCATTTGCATCAAAAGAAATGTATGAAACCATGGAGTTATGTGTCAGCTGTAAAGCTTGTCAAAGAGAATGCCCTATGTCGGTTGATATGGCTAAAATGAAATCTGAATTTCTTTCTCATTACTATAAAAAATTTAGTATGCGAATTAAAGATAGAGTTATCTCAGATATGCCAAGACTTATTTGGTTATTAAAAATTGTTGCTCCTATATTCAATAAGGTCAAAAACTTACCGCTAATCTCAACAATTGTTGAAAGGTTTGGTTTTGCAACAGCAAGGACTATGCCTGAAGTTCAAAACCAGAACGCATTAAGAGAAATTTACGACAGTCAGACAGTATCAGAAAATAAAGTAATTTTGTTTGCAGATACATTTAATATTAACTTTGAAAATGAAAATTTGGTTTATGCAATTAAAGTATTAAATAAATTTGGATATCAGGCAGTTATACCGAGTTTTGGTAAAGATAAATTAAAGAGACCTCTTTGTTGTGGCAGAACTTATATATCTTACGGTCAATTAGACAAAGCATCTGAAGAACTAAATAGATTTAATGATTATGTTATACAAAATAATTACATTGATTTACCAGTTGTAGGTATTGAACCATCCTGTTTATTAACATTTAACGATGAATATCAGACTTTAAAGAATATAAATAATAGAGAACAAATTAAAAATAAATTTTATTTGCTTGAGGAATTTATTTTAGAACAAATAAGAAATAACAATAATATTAAAGCTAATAAGTTCGATCAAAATGTATTAATCCATGGGCACTGTCATCAAAAATCACAAGATAGAATGAAGGGGCTAACTAATCTTTTATCAGAATTAAATATTAATAACAAAATGATAGAGTCTAGTTGTTGTGGTATGGCTGGTTCATTTGGATATGACAGTAAGACTTATGAAGTCTCCAAAAAAATGGCTAATCTTTCTTTAATACCTGCAATCAATAATAGTAGTGAAAAAGATTTTATAGTTGCAAATGGTACGAGCTGCAGACATCAAATATCTGATTTATCTGAGAAAAAAGGTAAGCATGTCTCAGAATTATTATTTAAAATTTTTGAAACTGTTAATTAAAGAATTACTTTTCTATTATAAAAATCTTCAATCTGGTCATCTTTATAACCAAAAATTTGCATAAGTTCTTTTGTATGCTCTCCTAAGTTTGGAGCACCTTTTGATTTTTCAGTTTTACTTTTTGAAAATTTAATTGGCATACCAATAGCCTTACTTTTACCAGCTTTTTTATTATCTACTTCTATAACCATTTCTCTTTCAATTGTTTGAGGATCTTTAAACATGTCTGTTATCGAGTTAATAGGTCCACAAGGTAAGCCATTATCATCAAAAATTTTTAACCATTCGTTTGAAGTTTTTTTAATTAGTTCTTTATTAAGAATATCGACTAATTCTTTTAAATTTTGTTTTCTATTTAAATTAGATGAAAACTTTTCATTTTCTTGCAAATCTTCACGACCAATTGCTTTAAGTAACATTAGCCAAGTATTTTGATTTGAAGCACCTACTGTTATCCATTTATCTTTTGTTTTAAATGCTTGATAAGGAGCTGTTAAAGGATGTGCTGAACCTAAAGGTCCAGGCGACTCTCCAGTTGCACCTGCAATAGCAGACTGCCAGTATGTATGAACAATACCTGCTTCATACAAAGAAGTATCAACTTTTTGCCCTTCGCCCGTTTTTTCTCTATGAACTAATGCAGCTAAAATTCCACTTGCTGCAAGTAAACCTGCTGTAATATCTGTTATTGGTGCTCCAACTTTCATGGGTGGCTTATCTTTGCTTTCGCCCGTAATACTCATTAATCCACTCATGCCTTGTGCAACTAAATCAAATCCTCCTTTATCTGCGTAAGGACCCGTTCTACCGTATCCAGAAATTTCACATAAAATAATTTTAGGATTAATTTCTGACATAACATCATATCCGACTCCTAATTTTTCTAATGTCCCTTTTCTAAAATTCTCCAAAACCACATCAGAATTTTTTACCATCGTTTTAAATATCTCAATTCCATCTTTGTCTTTTAAATTTAATGCAATACCTTTCTTATTTCTATTCATCATCATAAAGGCTGCAGACTCTCCATTAATTTCAGGTGGCAAGAAGTTTCTGGTATCATCTCCTCCAGGTGTCTTTTCTATTTTAATTACCTCTGCTCCAAGATCAGCCAATAACAGTCCACAAGTTGGACCAGCCATTATTTGTGCCATCTCAAGTACACGAATGCCTTTTAATGATGCAGTCATCTATTACTTATTTTTGAATTTTGGTTTTGTTTTATTTAAGAAAGATTGATATCCAATTTTAAAGTCTTGTGTATCGTAACATTTGTAACCTAGATTATTTATTTTTTCTGTGACTTTTCCATTTTTTAAAATGTTTCTTGCAAATTGCTTGTGCCACCTTGCAACTTTTGGAGCACCTTCACATATTAATTCAGCTGATTTATAAGCTTCTTTTTCAACATCATTATCGTTAACCACTCTATTAACTAGCCTCTTCTGAAACGCTTCATCAGCTCCAAATACTCTTCCTTCAAATAATATTTCCATTGCAGTCGTGTAATTGGTTACTTTTAAAAGTACCTCAAGTTCTTTTGCAGCCATTGTTAAGCCTAATCTTTTAATCGGAACTCCAAACCTAGAGCTTTTGCCACAAATTCTAATGTCACAACATCCTGCTATTTCCAATCCACCTCCAACACATATTCCTTCAATCAAAGCAATTGTTGGTATTGGACAATCAAAAATTGCTCCAAGTGTTCCGTGTAAAAATTTGCCGTAAGATTTTGCTAATTTTGATGAAGACCTTTGTTTTTTAAATTCTCCAATATCATTTCCTGGTGAAAAAGATTTACCACCCTCTCCTCTTATTATGATGCATCTTAAATTTTTATTTTTAGATAAATTTTTGAAAACTTTGCCAAGCTCAATCCACATTGGCTTGGTCATTGCATTTAGTTTTTCTGGTCTATTGATAACAACTTCAAATAAATGTTTATTTTTTTTATTTACTTTAATTAATTTGCTCATTTAGCTCCTATAAAAAAATTCAACTAATGTCATCGGTATAGCTGGAACATAAGTTACTAACATTAACAATACTAATAATACACATATAAAGGATATATTAGATCTTGTTACATCCCAGATGTCTGCTTTTGCAACAGAGCAAGCCGTTACTAGAACACTTGCAACTGGTGGTGTTTGTTGACCAATTGCTAAATTTAAAGTTACAATTATACCAAAGTGAACTGGATCTATACCTACAGCATTAACTAATGGCATTACAATTGGAACTGTTAAAATTATTGCAGCAACTGAATGTAAAAAGAAACCTATTACTAAAAGAAATACATTTAGTATTCCTAACACTGCATATTTATTATTTGTAAAATCAATAATTGACTCTGCAACTTTTTGTGGAATTTGTTCAATTGTTAAAAATTCACCAAGTAATACAGATGCAGCAACTAATAACATTACTGAAGCTGTTTGAATTGCTCCTTCACAAGCTGACTCGTATAACCTTTTAAAATCTATTTCTTTATAAATAAATCCAATAACTAATGATGCTACAACTGCTAAACCTGCTCCTTCAGTTGCAGTTACAACTCCTCCAAAAATTCCACCTAAGATAATAATTGGTAATAAAAATGCTAATGCTGCATCTTTTGCAGTTTTCTTAACATTTGGAATATTAAATGTTTCCTCAACAGGAAAATTTTTACGTCTTGCAGTAATATATGCTGCTAACATTAAGAAGAAACCACCTATTACTCCTGGAACTATTCCCGCTACAAATAATTGAACTACTGAACTTTGAGCCATTACCGCGTAAACAATCATTGGTATTGAAGGTGGGATGATAATTGCCAAAGACGCTGAGGATGAAGTTACTGCAGCAGCGAAAGGACCAGGGTATCCTTTTTTCTTCATCGCTGGAATTAAAATAGATCCTAGTGCTGCAACATCTGCTACAGCTGAGCCAGAAATTTCAGCAAAAAACATAGAAGTAGCAATGTTAATCATGCTTAAACCACCTTTGATAAATCCAACAAGCGCTGAGGCAAAAGCTATTAATCTTCTAGAAATACCCGCACTATTCATAATTGATCCAGCTAGGATAAATAAAGGAATAGCAATTAATGGAAATTTCATTGATCCATCAAACATAACGATTGCTGTATCAATTAGAAAACTTGTTCCAGTTTTCAGTACCATTGCAATAATTGTTGTTACTGCAAGGCCAATAGCGATAGGTACATTTATTGATAAAAGAAGTAGAAGAACTGCAAACATTGTAAGAATTATCATTAAATATCTCCTGTTTGCTCATCACCTGTTGTTTGAAGAACTAAATTTTTATAGTCTTCAGGAATTCTTAAGGTTTCAGATAAAATAAATAAACATGATGCAATTGGAATAACTGATTGCACAAAAGGCTGAGGAACCCACTCTAATGTTACTAAGGTTTCTCCAGTTATAAGGGTTAACACTAAATAACCATAGTAAGCCAATAATATTAAAAAGCCATAAACAACTAATTTTGACACTACAAAGAAAATTTTTCTAAGCGTTAAAGGGAAAGCTTTAAAAATACTTGGAACACTTATATGAGAACCTTTTAAAGCTGCATAGGCCGAACCATAATAAGTTATCCAAGCAAGTTGAACAGCTGCAACCTCGTCATACCAAACTAAAGCACTGCCAGCAAAACGAAAAGTAACTCCAAGCAAAACTGTTACTGCTAATGCTACCATCATTATAAACAGTATTAGTTTTAATATTTTTTCGTATGAATTTATAAATTTTTGCAATGTCATTTTTTTTCAGGCCCTCTGATAGAGGGCCTGTTACAAATTATGTTAATTTGCTAAAGACGATACTTTATCAATTAACGCACCACCAGTTGGTACTTCTGACGCGAATTGATCGTATATTCCTTTACTTGCACTAATGAAAGCACCTTTATCAGCTTCGTTAACTTGAACTCCAGCTGATTTGATAACTCCCAATAAAGATTTTTCAAGATTTGCAGCTTCAGCGTACACAAATTTTTGTGTATCTTTAGCAGCTTGCTCTAAAATACTTTGTACATCTGCAGGTAGTTTGCTCCAGTGGTCTTTATGTACTGTTACATAAGCAGGAGTGTAAACGTGACCTGTGATTGATAAATATTTTTGAACTTCTTGGAATTTAGCACTAGCAATCTGAGCATATGGGTTTTCTTGTCCATCCATTGTTCCTGTTTTCAAAGCAGTAAATACTTCTGAGAAAGACATTGGAGTTGGGTTTGCACCATATGATTGGAACATTTTAACTCTCCATTTTGATTTAGGAGTTCTTAATTTAATTCCTTTTAAGTCACCTGGAGTGTTAATTGGTCTAGTATTGTTTGTGATATGTCTAAATCCATTTTCCCAAACAGCAATAACTTTGTATCCAGTCTTATCTTCAAGATTCTTAAACATTCCTGGTAAAACTTGGCTTTCAACTTTATTCATGTGTTTTCTGTCTTTAATAATGAAAGGCATATCAAATACACCAAACTCGTCATGAATAGATGCCATTACTGATGAAGGTAACCACATGTTAACTGTACCTAATTTTAGTTTTTGCATTCCTTGTTTATCTTTACCAAGTTGCGAAGAACCAAAAACAGTTACTTTTCCTTTGCTGCCTAATCTCTCATTTGCAAGTTTAGCAAAATGATCAACTGATGCAGAAAATAAAGATCCTGGTTTTCCTACGTGTCCAAATTTTACTTCAGTTGAATTTGCTGAGAAACTTAGAAATAGAGACGATAATAAAACAACAATTATCTTAAAATATTTGTTCATATTTCCCTCTTAAGTTTGTTTTTTTTAAACAGCTTACAGAAAATATGGATGCAGTGCTAGGGATTAAATTGGCGTATCGGAAAAAAAATTATCGATCTTTAAATTCAAGATTGCCACGGGAGTCGACATTTTTTTTGACATGCTGATAGTAGGTGGGATTGTCAATTAGTCTTGACATATCAATGCCCTTGTTCTCGTATCGTCTTTTAATGGTCATTCTAGGAATAATCACGAGGTTCATATTTTCGATAAAGTCCTCAGTCCACTCTTTCTCTATTTTATCTTTGACCAATCTCTTTAAAAATACCCTTAAATCAGAACAGCTAAGGTGTTTAATTTTTTTGTTATACAAGACCATTCTCTTGAATATATAATCTTGATATTATCTTGCAAGTTTAATGAATATATCTCCCATACCTGACTGAAGCTGATCTAATGGAGTATTATTTCTAAGTGTGCAATATCTACCTGTCACTTGATGTCTATCTATGGCATTAACATTATATTGAGTACAGGTTTTGGCTTTGTGTAATAGACCAATTACCAATTTTCCATCTATTACAGACACTTGTTTCGTATCTAAGTCGTTGCCATTACAAAAATATTTTTTGTTTACCCTTTCAGGGAAATCTGTTTTCCCACAAGGATTTTCAATTGTGAAAACATAAAATTCTTTTTCTATGCCTTTAAATTTATGTTTCATCTTAGTTGTTTTTGAATATTTCATTAAATCACAGGAGCATGGAATGCAGCATCTATAATATTCACCACATATTTTCTTACCCGTATTATTTTCACTCAAATAAACATATTCGGGTACTGCATTTGGACTTATTAAAGAACCTGATACTGCACAATATAATTTATTATATTCTACAAAATCTTCATAAGAGACATCTTTATCAATTATATACTTAAAAAATTTAGGACCTGCCGCATTTCTATTTCTATCTGGAAAAATTTTATTCCAATCATTAACGATATCTTGATAATAGTTTTTTTCTTGAGAATTTGCTGAATTTATCGGAATTGAAAAAAAAATAACAAATATAATAAGACTAAGTATATTTTTAACACTGTACATTAATTAATAATTTAAAAACCCATATTTGACCAGTTACTTCGGTCTTGAGTTTTGCTATTGAATTTTTTTAATTCTTCCTCAGATGGTTCCCTAAAAAGATACATTACAATTCCTGAAACAAATAATGCCAATAATGATAAAGAACAAATAGTCATGTTATTGATATATAAAAGCTTTATAATTTTTCAACACCATATAATGAGTAGTATTGTCCTATAATTTTTGTCTATATTCATAAGTTTTATTTAATTCATCAATATCAAATGATTCTATTGATCCATCAGTCCATTTAATTTCAACTTTAAAGTCTTTTTCACCTTGCCTTATTCCATAATGAGCTACTGGTTCCATCTGACATAGATAACCTGAGCCAGCATCTATTGTTTTTGAATGTATTCTTTTATTAGATTTTATTGTTACTGTTGCCCCTCTTGCTGGAGCTCCATACAGATTAAGTGGTTTAATTCGTAAATAATTAAAATTTGTAATATCTGCTTTATATAAAGTTAACGGTTGAAACCCTGACTCACCATGTGAAACTAATAGTTCTAAAATTCCATCGCCATCAACATCTGCAACAGCTGCACCTGTACCAAGACCAACTGTCTCTAAACCATTTTCCATTTTAATTTCTTTAAATATTCCACCCTCTAAAACTTTGAAAAGTTTATTTGGTTCTCCAATATTATTCATGAAAATTTCATCATATCCATCATTATCAAAATCAGCTGAAATAACTGTTCTAATTTTAGTAGGATCATTATATGGAGATGTTGATATATCTTTAAATTTATCTCCATCTAAAACATATGCTCTATGCATTCCATCCCAGTTTGAAGATAAGATATCTAATCTTCCTCTATATAAAAGATCACTTAAAGCTGTGCCTCTACCATTTTCAAATCTATCTTGAACTGCATACTCTTTAGCTACATCTTGGAAAGAGCCTTTTGAATTATAGTATAAAAAATTGTCTCCTCTTTCATTTGCTGCAAAAATATCAGATCTATCCGAAAGAATATGTCCTGAAACAATAGCTCTACCTCCAGTAATTTTATCAATTGATAATGATTTAGCTTGATCTTTTATTCGATCTCTAATTAATTCATAAAATCGAGTAGGACCTCCATAATTTGCAACATAAATACCATATGCACCATCACCATTTCTATCTACACAAACAACTGACCTTCCAGCCGTTAGGTTTAATTCACTTTGATTAATTTCTTTTTCAAATAAATCCTCAAATTTATTATTATTTAAATCTATTAATCGATCAGAATAGATTTTTGATCCACTATATGTATCTGTATTTAAAAAATATATTTCTTCATAACCATCTTGATCGATATCACATGCAGCGACACCAATTGTTCTTCTTTCTTCATCTGTAAATATTTTTTCATTTACTATATTTATTAATTTTCCATCTTTATAAGAAAGAGCTAGATTTTTAAAACCAAAGCCAGTTACCACAAAATCATATTTATTATCCTTGTTTACATCGGTAACTGAAACTCCATAACTCAATCGAAACTCATTTTCTGCTATTTGATCAGTTATATTTAGGAAAAAATCTTTAGCGTTAGCATAATTAAATACCGATAAAATACTGAGAAAAATGAAGATAATTTTTTTCATACTCAAGCTCTTTATTAGAATATAAAAATTATAATATGAGATAAATTAGCTTACTCAAGTAAACCTAGAATTGAATAAATAACTAACCCTATAATTGCAGCAAAGAAAATTAAAAAAGAAATTTGACTAAAAATATTATTCTTTGATCTAATTTCTCCCTTTTTGTACTTTCTAATCTGGATTATGCCAAATCTAATAACTATTAAACCAAGAATTAACAAGGATACTTTAAATAAGAATTCAATCATTTTTTTTATTTTTCTTATAATTTTCCATCCATTTGTTAAATACAATTATTGCATCATTCATGTCTTTTGTTTTATTTGGATGATTTTTAGCTCTACCTAACATAGTTGCAATAACATTTACTTGATATTTTATTGGTCTTTTTTTTATAGCTGAAACAGTAAATAATGCTTTCTCCTTATCTTTAAAACCTAAGCCATTTAAGGTTGTCTCTGGTTTATAATCTGAAAATAAAGAAAGATTTAATGGTTTAAATTTTTTATCTTTGATTAGTTTATTCATTGGCATTTTATCGACTATTTCAAAGATTTTTTTTGTATATATTTTATCTAACTCAATTTTTATTTTGCCATCAAAACCAATTAAAGTAACTTTAAATTTTTTTGATTTATCTAATTTCGTAACTAATTTTATATATCTTTTGTGAAAGCCTTTAATTTCTTTTTGATACAATTCTTTTGATCTTTTATATTCTGGATGACTGTAATTAGGCGTGTTAAGGAGTAACAATCTACATTTCCATAGATATTTTTTAAAATTCATTAAAAAATATTAATTATAAATTTTGTCTCTTACAAGCTTACTTAATAAACTGTATCCAAGTTCGTTCATATGTAATGGATCTTCATCGTAAAACTTATCATAACCTGCATTTATCATGGGTGTTGTAATATCAACGTAATCCCACATTTTTAAATTGGTTAAGTGTTTTTTTATCTTTGAATTAGCATCTAAAATTGTTGTCATAAGATCCCTTCTAAAAGGACTAGGCTTAATTGAAATAAAAAAACATTTCGCTTTTGGTAGTTTTTCTTCAACTTGATTAGAAAATAATAAAAATTCTTTTAATAATTCATCACTATCCATTCCATAACCAATATCATTATCTCCAGCATAAAAGAAAAGATTAGATGGGTTTAAAGGAGCAACCAGTCTATCAAAATATCTTCTACAAGATACTAAAGTTGAACCCCCAAAGCCTAAATTATAAAGATTATTTATTGATAAATCGTTTTTAGCATTATCCCACATTTTAAAAGTCGAACTTCCATACAGGGCAACACTGTTATTTGTTTTCGTCTGTTGAAAAGAATTATGTTCTAATTCTCTAACGTCGAGCTCAAACTCTTCCTCAACTGGACTAACTAAATTTACATTAGTTTTCAAATTCTCTATTTTGTCTATGTTGTCTTGAACATTTTTAGCCAAATCAATTGCTTCTTCTACATAAGATCTAAATTTGGTTCTATAATTATCTAAGAAGCTTTTCATTTCCTCTTGATTTTCTGGATCTTTGACATGATCACTTATAGTTATTGGCTCCTTAATAACTGCTGAATATATTGTTTTAGAAACTGGATAATCAAAATTAGCAAGGGCAATTGGAATTAGTTTTGGTTTAGGATTCAGTTTAAATGCAAGATTAAATGCTCCAGCTTTAAATGGTCCTGGAGATGTTATTGTTTTATTATCTTCTGTTTCTGATGTTCCTTCGGGGGCAATTACAATCGGTTGTTTTTGATTAAATACCTTTTGAGCTTCGTCAAAAAGCTTTTGTTTTCTTAATTTCTTTTCCTCTTCGCTTTCGTCCAACTTATCAGACTCTGGGGTATGAACAAAAATGTAATCTAAATTTTCATAGTAATTATATCTCCAAAATTCTGTGTTCCGACTTGTTCTAACGATACGTTGGCCTCCATCGTTATATTTTGGATATAAAATTTTTGAACTGATGAAATGACTGTCGATTGAAAACGAATGCCCATTTGCAAGCTGATTATCATCTATAGCTGCTAAGTGATTGTAGAAAAAAATATTTGTTGGTTCATCTGGCAAATTTTCCCAACCCTTAATTACATATTTAACATTATCAAAAGCTTTGGTGAAATTTGAATTGGTTAACTCTCTTAATTTTGTTTTATCTGAATTACTAGAAGAATTTGAAACTCTATTATAAATAATATTTAATTGGCTGTGGAAACGAGACTCTCTTTCTAAATTATTTAAAGTATCTTTTATTAAACTAGATAATGATTTTTCTATTTCATTTCCTTTAATAAGTAGTTCGTAAACCACATCAAATGCCATTGCGTAAGTATGAGTACTCTTCAATAAATGTGGAATACTATATAACTTAGAACTAGCAGGTATTCTTGCAGTATTATCTTTCAATAATAAATTAACAAATTCTAATTCGTTTTCCGCTGAATATTTTGTCAGACCAGTTGCACTTTGTTGAAAACGTCCTAACTGCCACAATTGTCTTTTGAAAATCTTTATTGATAATTCTGGGTCAGAAATAATCAGATTTTCAAGTGCTTCGTTAGAAATATGTAAAACTTTTGTATCCCTAGTAGATTTAATTGTGTATGGATTAAAAAAATCTCCTTTCCCTGAAGATAAAGTTAGCGCAATACCAGCTCTAGTTAGAGTTCTAAAATTTCTTCTTATTTTTCCATTAATAAAGTTGTGGAATAAGCCATCAACTTTACCACTTAATAATATCTTTAAACCTTTAGAAACGTCTCCCTCTTTAACTATATATTGATTTGATGAATACATCTTAATATTACCTAATTTAATAAACTTTTCTAAGTCATTATCAGTAAGTGTTGAAAAAAAAGTAGCAGATTTAATTCTATGTATATTTGTAATACTTTTTTCTGATGGGATGCCTGGAGAAATTTGTATTTCATGATCTTTATACAAAGTGTTTAAATTTCTTGAAGAGACAAGCAGTTGGAAAGAAAAAAAAGAAATTGCTGAGTATAATGTTGATATAAGTTTACTATTTTTTTGTTGTAAATCTCTTAAATCATCTAGTTTTATCGAGATATATTCTGTTCCACCTTCAATAAATATTTCACCCATAAATCTATTGGGTTGATTAAGTCCAGATATACCTAATGGTGTTGCAGGCTTTGTTATTTTTGCAAAGGTTATAGATTTAGTTTCAAAATACTTGGTAAATGTAGCTTTGCCTTTAATTAAAAAATAAATGTTTTCTGAAATTTGATGCTGCTTTGCTAAAACTTCATCACTTGCAGCTATTATGTGCTCTGATATTCCATCTATTAGTCCAAAAGATTCTTTTAGACTTCCTAAATCAAAGCCATTTTGCTGAAATAATTCAGATAATTTCATAAGGTAAATGAATAGATATACTTAATTTGAATTTATTGATTAAGAATAAATGCATATCTGGGTTGAAAAGTTATCAATAGTTTACTTAATTTTTTTTAGTATTTATTTGTTGTGAAACGTAAATTAAAAAAAAATAAATCAACAAACAAATCTAAAACGCTTTCAAAAAAGCCAAAAGTAATAAACCCGAACTTTTTTTATTTTTATAATGAAAATGGAAAGTTAGTTGGAATACCTTACGGTAATTAAATTTTACCTTCTTTGAGATAAGCTCGCGTGTTTATTTAATACTTCAGCTGAAATAATTTTTGCTTCTGTTGTTTTCTTAACATTCCAGATTTTTTCTTTCGCAATTTTTGTTGATATTTTATTATCAACTACTGGTGAAGGATAATCTTTACCAATTTCTAAATTTATACCCTTTTGTTCAATGAATGTTAATTTCCATGGTTCATGAACTAATTTTCCTGGAACGTTTTTTAATTCTGGAACCCATTTTTTAATAAATTCTCCTGTAGGATCTTGATCAATTGATTGTTTAATTGGATTGTAAATTCTTATTGAATTTATTCCTGTTGTTCCTGATTGCATTTGAAACTGTGAATAATGAATACCTGGCTCATAATCTGTAAATAATTTTGCTAAATGTTTTGATGTTTTTTTCCAATCAAGCCATAATTGATAAGACGCAAATGAAACTAACATTGCTCTCATTCTAAAATTAATCCATCCATTAGTTCTAAGGTACCTCATGCAAGCATCAACAAAAGGATAACCAGTAGTTCCTTTTTTCCATGCTAAATGATAATCTTCATTAAAATCATTTTCTCTTATTCCATTGTAAGCGCTGTTCATATTTCTAAATTCAATTTCTGGTTCATCATATAACTTTTGAATAAAATGACAGTGCCAGGCTAAGCGACTTTTAAAAGCAATTAAGGATTTCTTTTTTGAAAAAGATAAATTGGATTTTAACTTATCATTAGTTTTTTTAAAAATTTCTTTAATAGAAATATTTCCAAATGCAATATGTGGACTTAATCTAGAACATGAAGTTTCTCCTGTTATTGGTGAAGACATTTCTTTTTGATAGTTTTCTGATCTATCATTAAGGAAAGAATCTAAAAGTTGAATTGCTTTTTGTCTTCCACCAATTTGAATTTTGCCATTTTCTAAATTATTTGTTTCTATTTTTGATAAATCCTCTTCATAATTATCAGAAATGAACTCACAATTTAAATTTGAATTAATGCTTTCACTATCTATGAATTTATTCCAATTATATGACCATTTATTTCTTATTCTATGATTTAGTTGAACGCCAAATTGATTTGATATTTTCCAATTAATGTTTTTTTCTTTAAATAAAAAACTAACTTCTTTATCTAAGTTAGTTATATACATGTTCTTGAATATTATATTTGAATAAACCTCATTTATTTTAAATTTATCAGTTAAATGACTTAAAATTTCTAATGTATCTCCGTAATATATATTGAGTTTAGCATTATATTTTTCACTTAGTGTTTTTGATAAATCGTCTAATGATGATTTTAAAAAATCTAGATGGAATGAGCTTGATGTAGGTAATTTGTGATATTCTTTATCAAATATGTAAATTGGTAAAATCTTTCCTGATTTTACAGCCTCATTAAATGCATCATTATTAGATACACGTAGATCGTTCCTGAACCATACGATTTTGTTCATTTTAAATAATTAAAGACTGATTTTGAAAGTTCTTGAAGTTTTGTCGTCTGATACTTTTAAAATTTTAAATTTTGAAGTTTTTTCAAGTTTTTGCCCTTTGTTTGTAACAAAAGATTTCATTTTCTTAACTTCACCCTCAGGCATTTTTCTTGTGTATTTTAAAGTATGTTTTTTTGATCCAATAACAAATATTGTTTTCATGAGATTTTAATTACAAATATATTTATTGTCTGTCTCTGTGACATAAGTTTCATTTAAGAGTTTGGGAATATTTTGATAATTTTGATATCGAGAATCTACTAAAGAGACAGGTTGTATTCAAATAATATATTTATAAAAAATAGAAATAAATTTGTTGAATACAACCTACCTAAAACTTATTTTTATAAGTGAAGGAGGTGCAAATGCTTAGAATAACGCCACCTGACACTTAGCTGGTGAGATATCACATATTAAAAATAACACAAACTAAATCCATTTGATGGATTTGGCCAAAATGGCATAAAAATGGGGAGCTCTTTTGGTATTAACCAATTGAGCTGACCCCTTTTAATAATTTTTAGACATAAAATCTTTTATTCTCTTAGCACCTTCAATTATATCTTTTGTGCTTCTTGCATATGAGAATCGGATAGTAGAATTTCCTCTTTTTTGATCAAAATCAATTCCTGGTGTTATAGCAACATTTGCTTCATCTAAAACTTTTTTACAAAAAGCTAAGCTATCATTTGAATATTCAGATATATCAACATAAATGTAAAAAGCACCATCAGGTGGTGAAAATTTTTTTAATCCTGCTTTTGGTAATTCTTCTAAAAGTATCTCTCTATTTTTTTTATATACCTCAACATTCGATTGTAACTCTTCATTTGCATCCAATGAAGCAAGAGCCGTAACTTGACTTGCGTGTGGTGGGCATACAAACAAATTTTGTGAAAGCCTTTCTACTTGTCTAACATGATCATCTGGTATAACCATCCAGCCTATTCGCCAACCAGTCATTGAAAAGTATTTTGAAAAAGAATTAATTACATAACAATTATCTGTAATCTCTAAAGCTGAAGTTGGATTATTTTCATATTGAATTCCATGATAAATTTCATCACTAATAAAGCTTACATTGTTCTCATTTGCAGTATTAATTAAATTCTCTAGCGATTGTTTATCTAACATAGACCCAGTTGGATTTGCAGGTGATGCAACAAGAATTCCATTTAAATTATTATTTATAATATCATCTGGTACGGGTTGAAATCTATTTTGAAGTTTAGTTTGAATATCTATAGTTTCCAAACTTAATGATTTTAGTATTTGTCTATAGCTAGGATAACTTGGAGATCCAATTCCAACTCTATCTCCACTATCAAATAATGCCGAAAAAGATAATATAAAAGCTCCAGAGGAGCCTGTTGTAACTACTATTCTGTTTGGATTTAAATCTAAATTGTACCAATCTCCATATAACTTTGAAATTTTTGTTCTTAGGGCTGGTAGACCAAGTGATACTGTGTAGCCTAGATTGTTTTTGTTTATCTCACTTGTAATATAATCTTTTGCAATCTTAGGTGCCGGTGTTCCTGGCTGCCCTACCTCCATATGAATTATATCTTTACCTTTTTCCTCTGCAATTCTAGCAGACTCCATTACATCCATTACAATAAATGGATCAACATCTGATCTTTTAGATTTTTTCATCATTTTATTTGATCTTCACAAAATTTTTTAACTTCATCGGCTGAGAGTCTTTCACTTTCAGGTTTTTTCGAATCTAATTCAGCTTTTCCAATAATACACGCTTTAATAGTTTTACTTTTATTAAAGCCTGAATAATACTGAGTTGATATATACAATGCTATAACTCCAAGTATTATGATTATTGAAACTTTTAAATTATTACTCATCGGTAAATTTATTTTGATAATATTTTTTTTATAAACTTTTTAAAATCATTATTTAAATTAATTGATATTTTTTTTTGAAGACTAAGAGCATTTAAATATAATTTTTCATCTTTTAATAACTTTTCTATCCCCTTGATCATTTCATCATCAGTCTCAAAAACACTTATACCCAACAATTTATCAAATTCTCTAAAGTCTTTAGTATCACCTTTATGACCAGCATATAAAATATTATATGAACAACAATGAGCAAATTTAAAATAATTAAATAAATTTTGATCATCTACATTTAAATGGAGATATATTTTCGATATTTTTATTGCTTCATAGAGGTTTTTTGAAAAAATTTTAAAACCAGATACTAATTTAATATTCTTATCCATAATTTTTTTTAAGTTTTTTTTTCTATAATCTGATGTGCTACCAACGAATAAAACATCAAATTTTTTCAATGTATCTGTTTCATTATTATCTTTAGGATAAACTAAAAATGGAGGAATTTTAAATATTTCATAATTTTTTAAATATGGAATGTTGTAGGAAGTATAATCAAATATCATTCTTGAATTTAACAATTTTAAATATTTAGGATTATTTTCTCTAAATTTTTTTTTGTAGATTGGTTCTAAATTTACAATAATATCACTTTCAGTTGTATTATTAATCCAGTAATCAGGATTGGCATGAGACCCAAAAATAATTTGTCTTTGATTATTATTATTAATTACTCTGGTACCAACTAAACCACTATTATTTTTAATTACCTCTGAAAATTTATTTGCTAGAGGTTCAAAAATTTGATTGAAAATATTATTCTTATCAATTTGTAAAATAAATTCAGTCATAAAATTTATTCA
>CACKOU010000011.1:0-2500 GCA_902601895.1 uncultured Pelagibacteraceae bacterium
AAACTGGTTTTTATTAAAAAAATAAATTGATGGTAAAATTTAGACTTAGAGAAGAAAAATTGAAAGAAAAGTGGGCAGGTAAAAATGATATGGTGCCAGTCAACGCTCCTCAATATGTGTTTGTAGATGAAAATAAGGAAGAAGAGTTCCACCACAATATGTATCCAAAAAAAGAAGATAGAGAGAAATACGAGTTATATAGATCTGAATGGTACAGAAGAGCAAAAGAATTTGATGCTGGAGATTTTCCACTCTCTGTAAATATTGAGCTTGTGAGTACTTGCAATTTAGCATGCACAATGTGTTATACTATTACTGATAAGTTCCAAAATTCAATTGTTGGAGCTCAGAGAATGATTCCCTGGAAAATAGTTAAAAATATTATTGATGAGGCTGTAGAGATAGGTGTCTATTGTATTTCATTTAGCTGGAGAGGTGAAAGCACAATGTATAGATCTAAGGATGATTCATCTGGAAAAATAATGACGTTTCCTGACGTATTAAAGTACGCAAAAGATGCTGGAATTTTAGAAGTTAATTCTTTGACTCATGGTCAATTGATTGATGAAAAGATGGCAGAAGAAATTGTTTTAGCTGAACCGAGTTGGATAAGTTTTTCAATAGATGGTATGAATGAGGATTATAATAAAATTAGAACCCCAGCTAACAAATTAAATACAGAATACAATGCATTTGAAAGAGTTTGTAAATCTATAAAGTTACTTAATCATTACAAAATCAAGCATAATTTAAAAAGACCTCAAATAAGAACTAACTCTGTATTTCCTGCGATTCAAAAAAATCCTGAGGAATATCGTGATTTTATGCTAGGTATTGGAGTTGATTTTATTACTGTTAATGAAATTGTTGATTATAGACATCATAGATTGAAAGATGAAATGGTAAGAGAAAACTGGGCATGCCAATTTCCTTTCCAACGATTAACTATTTCAGCAAATGGAGTAATGTTACCATGCACAGGTTGCTATAATGAAGAAATAGGATTAGTTCTCGGTAAATATACTGGATCAGAAGATAAGATAGTTAGAGACTATAAAGGTGAAGTAGCATCGTCAAAATTAGATAATATGACACTTATGGGAGCTTGGCATTGTAAAAAGCTTAAAAATATAAGAAATTTACATCAAAATGGATTAAGAAAACAAATTGAACCAGGGTGTAGAAATTGTCACCATGGAGCTCAAAAACATGGAGCAGATTACGTTCCAAAAGAATGGGATGTCGAAACACAACAATGGAGAAAACACGATCATCTAAGTGAAAAAAGAAATTATAATAAAAGAGGCAATAATTTTGTTTTAAAAAATACAATTAATAAAAAAAAAAGCTCTAATTCACCAGATACAAAAATTTAGATTAATTATGAAAAAAGTTCATACAATAATGCATGCCTCTTTCATATAATGAGTCTGGCTTTCTATAAAATGTGATATGAGAGCCAATTTCTGCATTGTTCCAATGAGCATATTTGGGACCCATCAGTATAAGCTTTAACAATCTTAGATCTAATTTTAAAATAATATATTTTTTTAATTTCTTGTTTACTTTTGTTTCGTATGAGTAACTTTTTCCATTAAAGCTTATTAATAAGTAAAAAGACTCTGTCAATTCTATATAAAGTTGAGTTTCTGAAGAAAAAACTAATTCTTTTCTCTTTCTTTCAAAATTATCATATGCATTAGGTATCAATTTTTTTATGGATGCTATATCTGCTTTGTCATTTTTTTTCTCATAATCAAACTTGAAACTACTAATTTTTTTTAAGTATTTTTTTTTTTCATCATAATAACTAATATCAATTTCTTTAGTGTTTGCTAAACTTTCTATTGAAAATTCTTTTTCAAAATATGGTAATAAACAATTAGTATTTGATTTTAAATTTATAAAACTTTTAGCTTCTAAAAGATTTGGGACCCCTCTGTAATCATTTAGCTTAGAAAGTTTGCCTGATAATTCATACTGACCAGCAAATGGAATAGTATAATTAGGTTTAAAAACATCAATAAAACTTAATGCATTATTTAAAAATTTGTCTCTTTTTTTTTTCCCTTCAAGAAATTTATTTGTATTATTAAGGTTTTTAAAACACTGGGGATAAGCTCCTGCACCTGAATATCCTGTCATTAATAAATCTACATTTAAAAATTTTTTTTTTATTCTATATGAAACCGTTTTTGCCATCTCAAATAAGCAATCGTTTGCATTTATAAGAGTGTTTTTGCTAACGTTGTCTTTGATTACAATTATAGAATCTATAAAGTTGCTTTCATTTTTATTGATATTTTTACTAAAATTTCCACAACCAAATACTTTTTGACAAATTTTAGGGTCACAATTATCTGCTGCAAAAAAAAATAAATCTAGGTTACCAATCTTAAATGAGCTTTCATTTTCAATCTCTTGAACTTTAAAACCTAACTTTTCTAAATTAAATTTTAAAAATTTTTGGTTATACTTTAAAATTATAACAGGTATATCT
>CACKOU010000011.1:5000-38671 GCA_902601895.1 uncultured Pelagibacteraceae bacterium
GCCTACACCTAGATGGCTTAAGCTTGCTTTATAAATTAAGTCACTGACCCATTATACAAAAGGTACGCCGTCACTCTAAAAAGAGCTTCGACTGATTGTAGGCATGCAGTTTCAGGTTCTATTTCACTCCCCTAATAGGGGTTCTTTTCACCTTTCCCTCACGGTACTAGTTCACTATCGGTCACTGAAGAGTATTTAGGCTTAGAGGGTGGTCCCCCTATATTCGAGCAAGATTTCACGTGTCCCGCTTTACTCAAGAAATTTGTTAAACATTACTTTTACGGGACTATCACCCTCTTTGGTCAGCTTTTCCAAACTATTCAAATTTTTTTAACAAATCTACTGGCCTAGTCCGCTTTCGCTCGCCACTACTAACGGAATCTCAATTGATTTCTTTTCCTCCGGTTACTTAGATGTTTCAGTTCTCCGGGTTATCTTTTTAAACCTATTTATTTAGTCTAAAATAACACATAAAGTGTTGGGTTTCCCCATTCGGAAATTTACGGATCAAAGCTTGCATACAGCTCCCCGCAACTTATCGCAGTATACCACGTCCTTCATCGTCTTTCAGTGCCAAGGCATCCGCCACACGCCCTTAAACGCTTGATTTATGCACAGAAAAAAATTCTGTGTTGAATCAAATTTTTATGATTGTTCATCTATTCGAACAATCGGATATAGATATTGATAATTTACTTAATTTCACAGTTTAAAAAGCTAAGTGTTTCATGGTGGAGGATAGCGGGATCGAACCGCTGACCTCCTGAATGCAAATCAGGCGCTCTCCCAGCTGAGCTAATCCCCCAAGTTCTTGGTGGGCCGAGAAAGACTCGAACTTTCGACCCCACCCTTATCAAGGGTGTGCTCTAACCAACTGAGCTACCGGCCCTCTTTTACAAAAGAGAAACACTATTTCAAGAAGAGAAATGAGGACGGTCAACATTAACCTGTTATATTTTTTAGATTAAAAATTTAATTTTTAATCATCCTTAGAAAGGAGGTAATCCAGCCGCAGGTTCCCCTACGGCTACCTTGTTACGACTTCACCCCAGTCGCTGACTATACCGTAGTCAAGGATTTTAAACCTTGCCTTAAGGTAGAACCAACTCCCATGGTGTGACGGGCGGTGTGTACAAGACCCGGGAACGTATTCACCGCGGCGCGCTGATCCGCGATTACTAGTAATTCCAGCTTCATGTACTCGAGTTGCAGAGTACAATCCGAACTGAGGCATCTTTTTAGGATTTGCTCGACGTCGCCATCTTGCTTCCTATTGTAAATGCCATTGTAGCACGTGTGTAGCCCAACACGTAAGGGCCATGAGGACTTGACGTCATCCCCACCTTCCTCCAGCTTATCACCGGCAGTTCTTTCAGAGTGCCCAACTAAATGATGGCAACTAAAAGTGAGGGTTGCGCTCGTTGCGGGACTTAACCCAACATCTCACGACACGAGCTGACGACAGCCATGCAGCACCTGTGTTTCGTCCGGCCGAACCGAAAACTCTAATCTCTTAGAGTCGCGACGAACATGTCAAGTGTTGGTAAGGTTCTGCGCGTATCTTCGAATTAAACCACATGCTCCACTACTTGTGCGGGTCCCCGTCAATTCATTTGAGTTTTAACCTTGCGGTCGTACTCCCCAGGCGGTGTGTTTACTGCTTTCGCTGCGACACTGAAAATAAATTTCCAACGTCTAACACACATCGTTTACGGCATGGACTACGAGGGTATCTAATCCTCTTCGCTACCCATGCTTTCGTTCCTCAGTGTCAGTAATGATCCAGAAAGCTGCCTTCGCAATTGGTATTCTTTCTAATATCTACGAATTTCACCTCTACACTAGAAATTCTGCTTTCCTCTATCAAACTCTAGCTAAAAAGTTTTGATTGCAGTTCCGAAGTTAAGCTTCGGGATTTCACAACCAACTATTTTAACCACCTACGAACTCTTTAAGCCCAGTAATTCCGAACTACGCTAGGTCCCTTCGTATTACCGCGGCTGCTGGCACGAAGTTAGCCGGACCTTCTTATTCGGGTACAGTCATTTTCTTCCCCGACGAAAGAGCTTTACAACCCAAGGGCCTTCTTCACTCACGCGGCATCGCTGCATCAGAGTTTCCTCCATTGTGCAATATTCCCTACTGCTGCCTCCCGTAGGAGTTTGGGCCGTGTCTCAGTCCCAATGTGGCTGATCATCCTCTCAGATCAGCTATTGATCAAAGTCTTGGTAGGCCATTACCCCACCAACAAACTAATCAAGTGCAGGCTCATCCAATGGCGCATAAAGCTTTCTCCGTAAAGACTTATGAGGTATTAGCACAAGTTTCCTCGTGTTATTCCTCACCAAAGGGAAGATACCTACATGTTACTCACCCGTCTGCCACTAAGTATTGCTACTTCGTTCGACTTGCATGTATAAGGCGTGCCGCCAGCGTACGTTCTGAGCCATGATCAAACTCTCAAGTTTAAAAACGGCGCACACTAGCTTCTACATAAATACTAAGAAAAATATTTATGTAATGTTGAAGTGTGTACGACAAATTTTGGTAACCTTAACCGTCCACACTTCTCTTCTTAAAATTTTACAAATTAAATAGCTAATTGGGTTATTATGCCCAATAAATAACAATTTTAAATAATTGAGTGGATCGCTTATATTAGAAAAAATTTATAAATCAAGATATTAGATAAATAAAAAATATGTTAAAAAGCCTTAAATATCAACAACTTATAGGTGTTTAATTAAGTGATAAAAAAGAAAATCCTAGACAATTTTAAGAATTTGTCATTATTTGTATGGGTTATTGGTTTAATTTTAATAACTTTTATCACTCTTAAAGTATATAAAGATAATAATAGCAGTAAACACGAAAATTTTTTTGAGATATTTAATAACATTTATTTACTAAAAACATTTAAAGAAATAACTAGCAACTTAGAGTCAAGATATTCTATTGTTAAACATACTGCAAAAGACGGAGATACATATCAAAGTATTATTAATAAGCTAGATTTAAACAAAAAAGAAAAAAAATATATTCTAGCATCAATTGGTAAAAGAAAAAATCTAAAAATTTTAAAAACTGGTCAAAAGTTTGTCTTTAAAATTGATAAGATCGATGAACCTAAACTTATACAGTTTAAAATTGAAACAGATAAAAAAAATGAAGTTCTATTCTCTAGGAAAATAAGTAAAGAAAAAAAAGTCAAATTTGATGTAAAGTTAATTCAAAAAAATTTAGATAAAGTAATAGTTTATAAAGAAAGCTCTATATCAAGTAGTTTATATTCTAGTGCAATCAACTCTGGTATTAAACCAAATATTATTATTGATTTTGCTAGATTATATGGATTTCAAATTGATTTTCAGAGAGATATTTGGAGAGATGATAGTTTTCAAATTATATATGAAGAATATAGAGATGACAAAAATAATTTAATTGATACTGGGGATATAATTTTTGCAAATTTAAATTTACAAAATGCAAATTATGAGATGTATAGATATCAATATAAAGATGATAAGTATGATTATTTTGATGAAAATGGAAAAAGTATTAAAAAAACTTTAATGAAGACACCAATTAACGGTGCAAGGCTTTCATCATCTTTTGGAAAAAGAAAACATCCAATCCTAGGATATACTAAAATGCATACTGGAACTGATTTTGCTGCACCAATGGGGACACCCATAATGGCTTCGGGTGACGGAATAATAACAAAAGCAGGGTGGTGTGGTGGTGGTGGAAATTGTGTTAAAATAAAACATAACAAAACATATCAAACGGTATATGCACATCTGTCAAAATTTAATAATAAAATAAAAAAAGGTTTAAGAGTCAAACAAGGTCAGATAATTGGATATGTGGGTTCAACTGGTCTTTCTACTGGGCCACATCTTCATTATGAAGTTATAGAAAATGGCAGAAAAATTAATTCCCAAAAGTTAAAATTACCTTCGGGAAAGATACTCAGTGGAAAAGAGAGAAAAGATTTTGAAATAAGCAAAATTAAAATTGATGTATTAAAGTCAAATCTAATATCTAAATTAAATTAGTAAAATTGTCCTTTTACGTATCTTTTTTTTGTTCAGTGGTTTCTAAATTTTTTTTTTTTTCTTCCTGAATTGAATTTGTATGAGTTAAGATTTGTTTAACTAAATCTTGTGAGCTAAGGATTCTATAAAAATGATCAGAATGTTGAAGATAGTTTTCAGATAAAATTTTATCACCATTTGACAAAGCCTCCCTTGCAAGATCATTATATTTTTCAATTAGTTTTGCTGCATTTTGGTTATTCCTTCCAGGATTCTTTCTTTTAAAATCTGTTTGACTATTAAAATCTACATTTACTTTATGACCATTACCATTTCTTTTTCTGAAGTTACGGTCGTTATTTGATTTATATCTGTTTCTTCTGTGATTATTTTTAAAAGAACCTATCATAATTTTGTACTAATTATTATTCTATCATTTCCAAAGTAGTCTTTAGATATTTTGTTAACATAGAAACCATTAAGCTTTAAGATTTTTTTAGAATGCCTTAATTGCTTACTATCAATTTCAATTATAAGTTTTCCATTAATTTTTAATAATTTTTTACTTTTTACAATTATTTTTTTTAAACAATCTAAACCCTGTGTACCACCATATAGAGCTTGCTTTGGCTCGTGTAATCTCACATCATCAGTTAATCTTACAAAATCGCCATAATTTATGTAAGGAGGATTAGAAACAATAAAATCATAGTTATTATGATTAAATTTGTCAATATTGATATTTATGAATTTAATTTTATTTTGTAACTGATGCATTTTTGCATTACCTGCAGCAACTTTAAGAGCTTTTTTACTAATATCTATAGCTGTTCCTTTGAATTTAGGCCTCTCTTTAATGATTGATATCAAAATGCATCCAGATCCTGTTCCTATATCCAAAATTTTTTTGTAGGAATGTAAATTTGTCAATTTTAAGACTTCATCAACAATTATTTCAGTTTCTGGTCTCGGGACTAAAACATCTTTGTTAACTTGAAAGTTATATCTCCAAAATTCCTTTTTTTTTAATATATATGCAATTGGCTCTTTATTTATTCTTCTTGAAACTAATTTTGTAAATTTAATTAAATTCCTCTTTTCAATTTTTTTATTTAAATTAATTAATAATTTTTCTCTAGTAAAGTTTAGTGTCTTTGACAAAAGTAACTCGGAGTCAAGTCCATAAGATTTAACATTATTTAATTTTAGCAACTTATTTGCATAATTTAGAGTCTCTAAATAGTTCATTAATTTATTTTACTAAGTTCATCTTCTTGAGCTCTTAAACTGAGACTTTCTACCATTTCATCAAAAATTTCACCCTCCATAAATTCCTCTAGTTTGTGCAAAGTCAAATTTATCCTATGGTCAGTTACTCTTCCTTGAGGAAAATTATATGTTCTAATCCTTTCAGATCTGTCTCCAGTTCCAATTTTGCTTTTTCTGTCTTTTGATCTTTCTTGATCAATTTTTTGTCTTTCGAAATCATAAATTCTTGATCTCAAAATTTTTAATCCTTTTTCTTTATTTCTTATTTGTGACTTTTCGTCTTGCTGACTTACAACAATGCCAGTTGGAATGTGAGTAATTCTTACTGCTGAGTCTGTTGTATTAACACTTTGGCCACCTGGTCCACTACTTCTAAATACATCTATTCTAAGATCTTTTTCATCTAACTTTATATCTAGATCTTCTGCTTCGGGTAAAACAGCGACAGTGGCAGCTGATGTGTGGACTCTGCCTTGAGTTTCAGTGTCTGGTACTCTTTGTACTCTGTGAACTCCGCTTTCGTATTTTAATGATGAATAGATATTTTTTCCCTTAATAATGGCAATAACTTCTTTAAGGCCTCCAGCATCACTTTTAGAAATTGAAATAATTTCTATATTCCATTTTTTTTTCTGGCAAACTTTTTCATACATTTTGAATAAATCTGAGGCAAAGAGACTAGCCTCTAAACCACCGGTTCCTGCTCTAATTTCTATAATGGCATTTTTACCATCCGCCTGATCTTTGGGCAATAAGAACAATTTAATAATTTTTTCATTTTTAAAGTAATTTTTTTTTAAATTCACTAATTCAATGTTTGCAAATTCTATCATTTCAGAATCTGAGTTTTTATCTTTTATAATGTTATTTAAATCATCATTTTCTTTTTTAAAGTTTAAATATTCTTTAGCTTGTTTTATTATTCCATTTAAATCAGAATATTCTTTTGAAATTTCAGCATATTTATCTTTATCCAACTCTCCTGAGGAAAGTTCTTTCTCTAGACTAAGATGTCTACTAATTAAATTTTTTACTTTTTCCTCTGGGAGCATTTATGTACTAGTTATAAGTTTGAGGTTTTTTCTTCAACTAAAGTAACGATTTTATTTATCATATCTTTTGTCATTACTTTTTCTGTTTCTAAACCATTTAAATACAACATGTGATTATCTTTTCCACCGCCAGTTATACCTATTTCTGTTTGTTTTGCCTCTCCTGGTCCATTAACAACACATCCTATAATCGATAGTGTTATTGGTTTTTTTATGTGAGATAATCTTTTTTCTAATATTTTGACAGTTTCAATAACTTGAAATGCTTGTCTTGCGCAAGAGGGGCATGAGATAATCTTTACACCTCTGTTTCTTAAATTGAGTGACTTTAAAATTTCATTCCCAACTTTAATCTCTTCAATAGGATCATCAGAAAGTGATACTCTTATAGTATCTCCGATCCCATTTAATAACAAACTCCCAAATCCTATTGATGTTTTTATACTACCGGGTAGATAGCTGCCTGCCTCTGTAATTCCTAAATGAAGTGGATAATCAGTTTTGTCTGATAATAATTTATATGCAGCTATCGACAAAAATACATCTGAAGATTTAACACTAATTTTTAAATTTGAAAAATCCATATCCTCTATTATCTTTATATTTCTTAAGGCACTTTCAACTAATGCTTCGGGACAAGGTTCCTTATATTTTTCAAGAATATCTTTTTCTAACGATCCTGCATTAACTCCAATTCTAATGGAGCAATTATTATTTTTTGCTGCAGAGATAACCTCTGATACTCTTTTTACATCTCCGATATTTCCTGGATTTATACGAAGACAATCTGCACCATTCTCTGCTGCTTCAATTGCTCGTTTATAATGAAAATGAATATCTGCCACTATTGGAACATCTATATGTTTAATTATTGTTTTTAGTGATTCAGTAGATCCACTATCAGGGCAGGAAACTCTAACAATATCAGCACCGGCCTCCGCAACTTTATTTATTTGTTCTATTGTTGACTTATGATCCGTAGTTAATGTGTTTGTCATTGTTTGAACTGTGATTGGATTATTTCCACCAACTTTTATTTTACCGACACTAATTTCTTTTGTTTTCTTTCTTTTAATATTTCTAAATGGTCTAATTTCAGATTTCATATGTCTAATTTAAATTCTCTGTGTAAGCATTTTATTGCTTTTGTAACATTTGTCCTTTTTATTAAAACTGATATTTTTATTTCTGATGTTGAAATAACTTGTATATTTATATTTTTTCTAGCTAGCGCTTGAAACATTCTAAATGTTACACCTGGAGTTGTGATCATCCCAACACCAATAATTGAAACCTTTGATACATTTTTATCAAAAACCATTTTTTTAAAAATAATATTTTTATTTTTATTTATAATTTTTTTAGTTTTATTTAAATCATATGACTTTATTGTAAAAGTGAGATCAGTTTCTTTGCCATTTGCAGAAATATTTTGAACTACCATATCAACATTAATTGAATTTTGTGAAAGAGGTTTAAATATTGAGGCTGCTATACCTGGTTTATCTTTAACTCCTAATAATGATACTTTTGCATCATTATCTGTTGTGGAAATACCTGTAATAATTTTATTATTAATGATATTTTTTCGTTTTGTTATTAAAGTCCCTGGTTTATTAACAAATGATGACTTTACCTCAATATTAATCCTATTTAATCTTGCATCCTGTATTGAGTCCGGCTGCATAACTTTTGATCCCATAGAAGCCATCTCTAACATTTCTTCATAAGATATATTTTTAATTTTTTTTGCTGAAAGAAGTTTATTTGGATCTGTGGTATATACCCCCTCCACATCCGTATATATTACACATCGATAAGCTTTGAAAAACTTTGCAAACATAATTGCGCTAGAATCAGAGCCGCCTCGACCAATAGTTGTAATATTTAGATTCTTGTCCACACCTTGGAAACCAGCTATAATAGGAACTCCTCCAGATTTTAAAAATTTTAGTATTTTAGTCTTATTTATGTATTTAATTCTTGAATATTTATGCTTTCCCTCAGTTAAAATTGGTATTTGCCAAGCCATCCAAGACCTTGATTTAATACCTTCTGAAGATAGTTGACCTGCTAATAATGAACACGAAATTTGTTCACCAGCCGAAACAAGTGTATCATACTCTTGATCGGGAAATTTTTTGCTTATTTCTTGTGACATGTTTATCAATTTGTTGGTAGTTCCGCTCATCGCAGACGATAAAACTATTACGTTATATTTTTTTGAATAAGATTTTATTATTTTAGATACTTCTTTAATTCTTTGAATTGATCCTACTGATGTGCCTCCAAATTTTAGTACAATAGTTTTCATGAGTAGTTTTATTTACAAGCTATATTATATTGATAAAATACATCAAATTTATAATGTCAATAAAGAATGAGTAATAATACTATAAATAAGAAAGAAATCGAAAAATTTAACAAAATTGCAGAAGAATGGTGGGATCCTGATGGGAAATTTAAACCTCTCCATAAATTTAATCCCATTAGGATAGAGTATATAAAAAATAATGTTATGGATAATTTCAATCTATCTTCAGACATAAAACCTTTTAGAGGCATATCTGTCCTTGATATTGGATGTGGTGGAGGACTTTTATCTGAACCTATGGCAAGACTTGGAGCAAATGTTGTTGGTATAGATGCATCAAAAAAAAATATAGATGTTGCAAAACATCATTTGAATAAAAGTAATTTAGAAATAGAGTATTATAATAGTTCCCCAGAAAATTTTAATTCTAAAAGAAATTTTGATGTAATTCTTAATATGGAAATAGTTGAACATGTTGATGACGTACAAAAATTTATAAATGAAAGTTCAAAATTTTTAAATAAAAACGGTATTATGTTTATAGCCACATTAAATCAAACTTTAAAATCTTATGTATTTGCCATACTAGGTGCTGAATATATTCTTAGATGGCTTCCAATAGGAACACATGATTGGAATAAATTTATAAAACCAAAAAATTTAGAAAAAATTTGTGAATCTAGTATGCTTAAATTGAAAAAGGTTAATGGGGTTAAATTTAATCCAATCTTAAATAAATGGAAAATCTCTAACGATAAATCAGTAAATTATATAAGTGTTTTTAAAAAAATTTAGTTCTCCTTATCCTCAATCCAAGGTATCATTGACGTTTCAATTCCTTCCTCTTTTAATTCCTTAATATCTTCAATTGAAGCCTTGCCATAAATATTTTTTTTGTTTTGATTTTTTTTATAATGAATTGATCTTGCTTCATATGCAAAATTCTCCCCAACATATTCAAAATTTTGTTTTATAAATTTTTGGTATTCTTTGAGTTTTTTTTTTATATTTTTATTATTTTTATCTATTTTATTATCAATTTTGAAATTTGAGTTAGCTAGATTAGGTTTCATTAATGATTTTTCAATCCTACGTGAATTACATTTTTGACAATTAAGAAGTTTTAATTTTTTTAGTTTATCAAATTCCTTTGAACCTGAAAACCAACTTTCAAACTCTGTATTACAATTTTTGCAATTAAGTAAGTATTTAATCATATTTTTTAATTTAATAACGCTTTTGTAAAATTCAATGACTAAGATCTATAATCTGAATTAATTTCAATATATTCTTTTGATAAATCCATTGTATAGGCTGTAAAATTTTTTTGTCCTATTGAGAGATCGACTGTTATGACAATATTTTCATTTTTCATGTACTGACTCACATCTTCTTCATTATAATTTTTGTCTAGTTTACCTTTATTATAAATAATATATGGACCTATAAAAATTGATAATTTGTTTTCTTTTACTTTTGCTCCACTTTTTCCTATAGCCATAGCAATTCTTCCCCAATTTGGATCTTCTCCAAAAATTGCACTTTTTACCAATGGTGAATTGGCAATTGAAAAACTAATATTCTTCGCATCTTTTTCAGAAATACTATTTTTACAATTTACTGTTATAAACTTTGTGGCTCCTTCACCATCACTTGCAACTCTTTTTGCTAGATTTAACATAACTTGATGAACAGAACCAATAAACTGTTTTAATTTTGTATCTTTAATACTTTTAATTTCTCTATTATTTGCCTTACCGGTTGCAAAAATTGAAACCATATCATTCGTACTAGTATCCCCATCACATGTAATTGCATTAAATGTAGTTTTTATATTCATATTTAAAATTTGTTTTAGTAGGGGAGATGAAATATTAGCATCTGTAAAAATAAACCCTAAAGTTGTTCCCATATTTGGAAATATCATTCCAGATCCTTTTGCAATTCCGTAAATTTTAACTATTGAAGTTCCTATCTTACATTCCGCCATTGATAATTTTGGTTTAGTATCTGTAGTCATTATTCCAAGTGCGGCTTTAATCCAAATTAGTTTATTTTGATTATATTTTATTTTTTGTACTAAATTTTCTAAATTATTTAAAATTTTACTTTCTGGAAACTTTTCGCCTATTGTCCCTGTACAAGCAAATAACAATTGACTTGGTTTGATTGGATTTGGTTTATCTTCATCTGAAATTTGTTTCAAATTTAATAACTTTGATAAATTTATAGATATTTTCTTTAAAGAATTATAACCCTCAATACCTGTTAAAGCATTAGCATTTTTTGTATTAGTTAAAATTCCATAAACTTTTTTTTCTCTGATTTTTTTATTCCATTTAATATTTTCTGAGATTAATTTAGATTGTGTAAATACTGAAGCGTGCGAAGCACCTTCCCTAAAGTAAAAAAAAACTAAATCATCTCTTTTTTTTTCATAAAGTCCGCAGCTCACCGTTGAAATAGACAATCCATCTAAATGATCTAGATCTTGAAAATGTCCTACTTTTGAGTCTTTGTATTTTTTATCAAAAAAGTTGTTTATACTAAAATCCATGCTATTTAATTTCTTAGAATAATAACTATATAATTTATTAACATTATTACAGTAAAAATATGCTTAATCCTTTAAACTTTTTAAATAAATTTATAAAGAGTGGAAATCAAAAAGACTTGGATCGAATTGAAAGAATAGTTAAAAAAATAAATGAACTAGAGGAAAGTTTTACAAAATTGAAAGATGAGAGTTTTCCAGATCAAACGAAACAATTTATTAATGAAATAAAAGAAGGCAAAAGTTTAAACGAAATATTACCAGAAGCATTTGCTTTGGTAAGAGAAGCTTCTAAACGTATTAATCAAGAAAGACACTTTGATGTTCAGTTAATTGGAGGAATCGCTTTACATGAAAATAAAATTGCTGAGATGAAGACTGGTGAGGGGAAAACGCTAACTATAGTTCTTGCCGCTTATCTAAATGCATTAGAAAAAAAAGGAGTCCATATAGTAACTGTAAATGATTACCTTGCTAAAAGAGATAGTATTAATATGGGTAAGATTTATAATTTTTTAGGTTTAACATGTGGATATATAAATTCTGACCAATCTGACGAGGAACGTAAAGAAAATTATAATAAAGATATAACATACGCAACAAATAGTGAGTTGGGTTTTGATTTTTTAAGAGATAATATGAAATATTCAAAATCTGAGATGGTTTTGAGAGAACATAATTTTGCAATAGTTGATGAAATTGACTCATGTTTAATTGATGAAGCAAGAACCCCTTTGGTTATTTCTGGAGCAGCCGAGGATAAAACTATGCAGTATATTGCTGTAGATAAATTAATTAAGAATTTAAAAAAAACAGACTTTGACTTAGATGAAAAAGACAAAAACATTTTATTAACGAATGAAGGAATAGATAATGTTGAAAAAATATTTTCTGATGCTGGTATATTAAAAAATAATAATTTTTATGATCCTGAAAATTTACATTTAGTTCATCATGTAAATCAAGCATTAAGAGCAAATTATTTATTTGAGAATGGAAGAGATTATATTGTTAAAGATAATGAAATAATAATAATCGATGAGCAGACAGGAAGACAGTTGCCTGGGAGAAGATTTGGAGATGGACTTCATCAAAGTTTGGAGGCAAAAGAAAAAATAGAAGTTAAAGCTGAAAATCAAACACTGGCATCAATAACCTATCAAAATTTTTTTAAATTATATAAAAAACTTTCTGGTTGTACTGGCACAGCCCAAACTGAGTCTGCAGAATTTTTTGAAATTTATAATTTGCCGGTATTACAAATACCAACAAATAAAAAAATGATTAGAAATGATCTCAATGACCAAATCTTTAGAACAAGTTTAGAAAAAGACAACGCAATCATACGAAAAATAAAAGAATGTAATGAAATTGGACAACCACTTTTGGTTTTTACATCTAGCATAAATAAATCTGAACACTACTCGAATTTGTTAGAAAAAGAAAAAATAAAACATATTGTTTTAAATGCAAAAAATCATGAGAAAGAAGCTGAAATTATTGCAAACGCAGGCAAAATAAATTCTGTAATTATTACAACAAGCATATCGGGAAGAGGAGTTGACATTAAGTTAGGCGGACAAAATCAATCTAAAAAAGAAGATGTGAAAAAAAAGGGGGGTTTATTTGTAATTGGAACCGAAAGAATGGAAAGTAGGAGAGTTGATAATCAAGCAAGAGGAAGATCAGGAAGACAAGGAGATGAAGGCAGTTCAATATTTTTTGTAAGTTTAGAAGATGATTTGATGAGATTGTTTGGCTCAGAAACTATGAATTCAATGCTAGAAAAGCTTGGTCTTAAAGATGGTGAAAGTATTGATCATCCTTGGATAAATAAAGCAATTGAAAGAGCGCAGCAAAAAGTTGAAGCAAGAAACTTTGATATCAGGAAAACGCTGATTAAGTTTGATAACGTTCTCAATGACCAAAGACATGTAATTTTTGAACAACGAAAGAATGTTATAGATAGTAAAGAAAAAGAGAATTATTCAGATATTTTTCTTGAGGAAGTTTTAGAAAATCTAAAGAGACAGAAAATATTTTACGAAAAATCTCCTAACTCCAAAGATTTTCCAAATACTTTAAAGCAGACTTTAGGTAAATCAATAACTGAAGGTGAATTGGATAAAATTCTAAATTCAGATCTAAAAACAATGGAAAATATCATAAGGGATAAATTTATAAATAACAGAAACGAAAGGAATAAATTATTAGGCGTTGACCAAGGAAATGAAATTGAAAAAAGAATATTGGTACAAATTATAGATCAAAATTGGAAATCACACATTCAATACCTAGAACAATTAAGGCAAGTAATTGGTTTAAGATCTTACGGACAAAGAGATCCTTTGGTAGAGTATAAAAAAGAGGCTTTTCTATTATTCGAAAATTTATTAGGTAAGTTAAAAACTGATCTTATTACAATGCTTCTAAATTTAAAAATAATAGAAAAAAAGGAGAATGATAATTCTGAAAATAAAATTAAAGAAAATTTAACATCTATTGCAAAGAGTAAGGTTGGAAGGAATCAACCATGTCCATGTGGATCTGGAAAAAAATATAAATATTGTTGTGGCGCCTTATAAACTAAGAAATTATTAGTAATAAAATCAAAAATAAAAATATTATCGAAATAGTAACAGATAATTTTTTATTCGATTTCATTTTTGAAATCAAATTTTGTGCAAAATTTAAATCAACTGTAAGTTTATCTTGATTAATAGTATTATTACTAAATCCTTTATTTCTTCCAATATCTAAAAACTTATTTTTTCTTTGATTTAATATTTCATCATCATTTAAAGTAAGAAACTTACTTAGGTTTCTATCAATAGCATCACGCACATTCTCTAATATTAAATCTTTATCTCGATGTGCACCTCCCAAGGGTTCTGGTATTATTTCATCAATAATTTCTAATTTTAAAAGATCTTTTGCTGATAGCTTCATTGCTTTTGCGGCTTCTAAAGTCTTTGTTGGATCTCGCCAAAGTATAGTTGCACATCCTTCAGGAGATATTACTGAATAAATTGCATTTTCTAACATCAATACTTTACTAGAAGAGGCAAGTGCAATCGCACCACCAGAACCTCCTTCACCTATTATTATAGATAAAGTAGGAACAGTCAGTTGCATAGAACATTCAATAGACTTTGCTATTGCTTCTGCCTGTCCTCTCTCTTCAGCACCAACACCTGGGTAAGCACCTGGTGTATCAACAAAATTAATAATTGGTATTTTAAATTTATTAGCTAAATTCATTAATCTTATTGTTTTTCTGTAACCTTCTGGTCTCATCATCCCAAAATTTCTCTCAATTCTTGATTCTAAATTTTCACCTTTTTCCTGTCCAATTACTAAAACTGACTTAGATTTAAACTTACCAAAACCACAAATTACCGATTTATCTTCTCCATAAAATCTATCTCCTGAAAGTGAAATAAATTCATCAAATAAATTGTCTATAAAAAATTTTGATTTAGGTCTATCCTCATGTCTTGCAACCAATGTTGTCTGCCATGCATCAAGATTTGAATATACATCTTTAAGTTTTTTATCTATTTCATTTTGTAAATCAGTTATTTTACTTGTATCAACTTCTGAAAGACCGTCTTGATTATAAGGATCTTTTAATTTATCTAGTTCTATTTCTAAGTTTTTGATATCAGTCTCAAAATTTAAATAATTTTTCATTACTTCATTATATATAATTTTTGGGCGATAAAATGATCAAATTATAAAAATTATATTCTTTTCAGAAGAAAAATAACATTTTTTCAAATAAATTAATGACATAATTTATTGATTGTCATATACAACGATTTCTAAATTTATAAAAATTATGAGTAATTCATTTATTAAAATTAACACTTTATCTGTTTCTAAGGATTTATCTGATTTTGTGAAAAATGAACTTCTTACAGGATTAGACATTAACGAAAAAGATTTCTGGGATGGATTTGATAAAAGTATTAATGAACTTGCCCCAATTAATAAAAAGTTATTAGAAATTCGTGAAACTGTTCAATCTGAAATTGATTTATGGTTAAAAAAAAACAGAAATGGAGAATTTAATCATCAAGAGTATAAGAATTTTTTAAAAGAGATCGGATATTTAAAAGAAGAGGGAAGTGATTTTAAAATAGATACCAAAAAGCTTGATAGTGAAATTTCAAGTATTGCAGGTCCTCAACTTGTTGTACCTATAATGAACTCTAGGTATACATTAAATGCTGCTAATGCAAGATGGGTAAGTCTTTATGATAGTTTATATGGAACAGATCTAATTGAGTCTGAAGAAACGGGCAGTCAAAAGTATGACCCTCTGAGAGGACAAGAGGTAATAAGATTTGCTCGTAATTTTCTAAATGATCACTTCTCTATTAATGGAGTCCATTGGAAAGATATAAGTGGATTTAAAATTGATGAAGGTAACTTAAAAATATTAAAAAATAACAAAGAGTTTGAGCTAAAAGATAAAAATAAATTTATAGGATATAGAGGAGAACCTAATAATCCGACAACAATAATTTTAGAAAACAATAATTTAAAAATTGAGATAATAATTAACCCTAAAGCTTTTAGTGCTGTTCAAGATGCTGCGGGAATAAGCGACATAATTATAGAGTCTGCAATATCTACAATATGTGATAACGAAGATAGTGTTGCTGCAGTAGACTCGGAAGACAAAATTTTATGTTACAGAAATTGGTTAGGTCTGATGAAAGGGACTCTAAAATCGGTCTTCGAAAAAGATGGAAAAACTTTAGAAAGAAAACTTAATCCAGATAGAAGTTATATTTCTAAAGATAATAAAAAAGAAAAGTTACATGGTAGAAGCTTGCTTTTAATTAGGAATGTTGGTCATCTAATGACTAATTCGGCAATTATTTTAGAAGATGGTTCTGAAATTCCAGAAGGCATCATGGATGCATTTATTACAACTGCTGCAGCAATTCATGATTTAAAAAGAAAAGGTAACTCAAGAACAGGTTCTATATATATTGTAAAACCAAAAATGCATGGACCTGAAGAGACTGCTTTTACAGATAAAATATTTACAAGAGTTGAGGAAGTCTTAAAACTTGAAAAAAATACAATTAAATGTGGTATTATGGACGAAGAAAGAAGAACATCTGTAAACTTAAAAGAATGTATTAGAACATTAAAGAGTAGAGTTTTTTTTATAAATACTGGCTTTTTGGATAGAACTGGAGATGAAATGCATACATCAATGGAAGCAGGTCCAATGATAAAAAAAGGTGACATGAAAAAATCAAAGTGGATAAAGGCTTACGAAGATAACAACGTAAATGTTGGTTTAAAATGTGGATTTTCAGGTGTTGCACAAATAGGTAAAGGTATGTGGGCTATGCCAGATAAAATGAAAGATATGAT
Source organism: uncultured Pelagibacteraceae bacterium (assembly GCA_902601895.1). Taxonomy (GTDB): domain Bacteria; phylum Pseudomonadota; class Alphaproteobacteria; order Pelagibacterales; family Pelagibacteraceae; genus Pelagibacter. The sequence goes on from CACKOU010000011.1 coordinate 21,624, forward strand.
AGATCAAAAAATATCACATCTTGAAGCTGGTGCAAATTGCGCTTGGGTACCATCTCCCACTGCAGCCTCTTTGCATGCAATGCACTATCATAAATTAAATATTTTTGAAATACATAATAGCTTAAAAAGTAAAGAAATAAATTATATTGATAATTTGCTAAGGATCCCAATAGCAGACAGGCCAAATTGGAGCAAAGAAGAGATAAATAATGAATTATGTAACTCAGCTCAAACTATTTTAGGATATGTAGTAAGATGGGTAGATCAAGGAATAGGATGCTCAAAAGTTCCAGATATAAATAATGTAGGATTAATGGAGGACAGAGCTACACTTAGAATATCATCACAACATATAGCTAACTGGCTACATCATGGTATTTGCTCTAATAGACAAGTTTTAGAAATTCTAAAGAAAATGGCAAAGATAGTTGACAAACAAAATGAAGGAGATCCAGAATATCAAAACATGTCTCCAAATTATGACAAGTCAATCTCTTTTAAGGCAGCATGTGAATTGATTTTTCATGGTAAATCACAACCATCGGGTTATACTGAACCTCTATTACATTTAAATAGATTGATTAAAAAAAGCTAACTATAATTTTATAAATCTCTTCTATTTTTAAAAGCAGATATAAGCGTTCCATCATCTGAAGTTTCTATTTCTCCACCAACTGGTAAACCTTGAGCTAATTTTGAAATTTTTACATTTGTATTTTTTAAACTGTCCTGAATATAAAAAGCAGTAGTTTGTCCTTCAACAGTTGCACTAGTTGCTAAAATTACTTCATCAATATTGTCATTTTTTATTCTTTCTATTAGAGAATTAATAAGCAAATTTTCTCTATTATTGCTTTTGTCGCTTTCAGAGATCGTGCCACCTAAAATATGATAATAACCTTGAAAAATAGAAGAACTTTCTATAGCCCATTGATCTGAAATATTCTCGACTACACAAATTTTATCGTATTTTTTATCTACAAATACACAGCTACTATATTCGCAATTAATTGTATTAGGTTTTAATGTTCCACATATTTTACAACGTTCAATATTTTTTATTACTTGGGTTAGATTATTAGCCAAAGGTTTTAATATTTCTTGTCTATTATTAATCATTTTTAAAATTATTCTTTTTGCAGACTTTGGTCCAAGACCTGGCAATTTAGATATCAATTTAATTAAACTTTCTATTTCAGGGAGATTTTGCATTTAATTACAAAGGCCACTTAAACCCTGGCACACCTAATCCCCCAGTTGCTTTAGATATTTCTTCTGAGGTTTTTGATTTTAATTTATTTTTGGCATCATTATGTGCCGCAGTTATTAAGTCCTGAATTATCTCTTTATCTTCTTTCAGTACTTTATCACTTAATAAAATTTTAGTCATCTCCCCATCTCCATTAAGTGTAATTTTAACCACGTCACCTCCGGAAACACCATTAACCTCAATTTTTTTAAGATTCTCCTGACTTTCTTTCATTTTTTTTTCTATCTCTTTTGCTTTTTCAAGAATTTTATTAAAATCAGTCATCTTTTTCTTTTATAATATCGATAAGTTCAGCGTCAGGATATAGGCTTTTTATTTCTTCATAAATTTTACTGTTTTTGATTTCTTCACGAACTTTTAACTCTAATAGTCTCTTTTTATCTTTACTAGACAAATCTCCCTTTTCTTTAGATAATGATATAATCCATCTAGAGTTTGTCCAAATATGGAGCTTATTAGTAAGGTCTTTTATAAAATTTTTATCTAATTTTTCATTAAAAGCTATCTCTATCAATCCATGTTTAAAACTTACTAAATTAATATTATTTTCTAAGTCATATTTTAATTTCATCTCTTTTTTCTCATGGCAAAGTTTTATTAAATTATCAAACGATTGTATTATATTTTTTTCGCTTATCTCATTTGCATCTACCTCTGGAGAAATTTCTTCTTGAGTCGTTTTTTTAATTTGATTTATAGATTTATTTTCTTTGATTTCAGGGTCAAGGTCTTGATATTTAATTCCTTTTTTTTTTTCTATTTTACTTTCTTCAATTTTAATACTTTTTAAATAAATTAGTTTAATTAAAAACATTTCTAAAGATAAATTCTGATTGTTTACAAAATTTATCTCCTCAATAACTTTTAAAGTTGCGTGCCAAAATAAAAAGATTTCCTTAATATTTATATTTTTTGATATTAAGTTAATTTTTTTGTATTCATTATCATTAAGCGAAAATACATTACCATCAATTTTAAGTGAGGATATATTTTTAATGTAATATAAAATTTCTAAAAATTCATTTAAAAATGTTTTAGGCTCAACTCCTTTTTCAAAAATTCTTTTATAAATATCTTTTACTCTGCTTTCATTGCCTTTTAAAATTTCTTCAATTAATTCCAATATTTTGCTTTTATCAAAAAAACCAAATATATTTTGAGCAGTTTCTAAATTTAATTCATTATTTTCATTTGAAAGCAGTCCTCTATCTAGTAATGATAACGCATCTCTTACCGAGCCCTCTGAGAGTTTTACTATTAACTTTAATGCTTCGCTATTTACCTTTGCATTTTCTAAATTACAAATAGTTTTGAGATAATCTAATAAAACTTCAAACTTTACTCTTGAAAGATCATATCTTTGACACCTTGATATTATAGTAACAGGTATTTTTTTGATTTCTGTTGTTGCAAATATAAATTTTAAATAATCTGGGGGCTCCTCTAAGGTTTTTAATAAAGCGTTAAATGCTTGTTTACTTAGCATATGAACTTCATCAATTATGAAAATTTTATACTTTGCAATATTTGGGGGATATTTTGAAAATTCTATTAGATCTCTAACATCGTCAACACCGGTCTTGCTAGCAGCATCCATTTCTAAAACATCGATGTGATTAGAATTAATAATTGATTTACAGTTTTCACAATAATCTCTCTGGCATAAATTACCAGTAGATGTGCAGTTTAACGATTTAGCGATTATTCTTGCTATTGTAGTTTTTCCAACTCCCCTTATACCTGTAAAAAGATATGCGTTGGGTGTTTTTTTTAATTTTATAGAATTACTCAATGCCTCCGATATTACTTCTTGACCAACAAGATCATCAAAAGATTGTGGTCTATACTTAAGCGATAAAACGTTTGAGTTTTTTTTCATTTCAATCTAATTGGGAGACCAACCAACCTGGAAAAAACTCATTACCCTTGCTCTTTTTCAAGTCTGGGGGAGTTCATGGTAATCCCACCTGGAAGGCCTCCAAATGTATTATAACAATAATTTTTTCTAATCTACAATAAAGTTAATTATTTTTTTTCTCTAAATTCATGTGCTTTGTAAACACCTAGGACGTGCATATCTTCACAGTGGAAAGCAAGCTCTTCTAGTGAATTTTTTATTTTTTTATCATCCAAATGTCCGTCAATATCACATAAGAAAAAGAAAGACGAAAAAGAATTTTTTTCTGGGAAACTTTGAAGTTTAGTCATATTCACTCCATTAATAGCAAAACCAGACAAAGCAGAATACAAAGCTGCTGGCCTCTCTCTAAGTTTAAATAGTAATGATGTAATGAAATTATTTTTATCAATTTCTGGCTGAATTATATCTTTACCCATTATCAGAAATCTTGTGTAGTTATCATTAACATCCTGAATATTTTCTTGTAAAATTTCTAAATCATAAATTTTAGCACTTAATTTTGATGCAATTGCAGCTTTTGTTTTATCTTTTTCTTCTGAAATATATTTTGCAGAACCTGCAGTATCAGCTCTAACATTGGCAGAAAATTTATTTTTTTTAATAAATTCTGAAGCTTGACTTAACGCTTGAGCATGGGAATAAACATTTTTAATATCTTTTAATTTTGATCCTTTTATACCAATTAAATTATGATTGATTGGGAAAAAAAATTCTTCATAAATATTTAACCTATGTTTAAAAATTAAATATTCTACTCCGATGTTTCCTGTAGTTTTGTTGGACTCTGGTATGATTGCTCTTATATTGCTATCTTTATGTGCTTTTTCAAAACATTCATCGAAAGTTTTGCAAGGAATAGTCTCTATATTCGGAAACATATGTTTTGCACAACTTTCACTATAACTTCCAGCAATTCCTTGGTAAACAATTTTCATAATGTTATTTATTCAATAAATTTATGTATTCTTCTAGATCTTTTTTAGTATCAATTCCAGAGGAAAAATAATTTGCCAATAGCACGTCGATTTTCATATTATTATCGATTGCTCTCAGTTGTTCCAGTCTTTCTTTGATTTCATTTTTACTTTTTTTTAAATTAACAAACTTTTTTAAAGCTGAATACTTAAATAAGTATATCCCAAAATGCTGGTATATATTGTCATAGCTGTCCTCTTTAATTACTCGATGAAAATTCAAAGCTTCTGATATTGAGTTGTCAGATATTTTATTTTTTGTAATAACTTTTACAATATTTTCATTGTCATAATCTTCATTTTTCTCAATGTTGTATGCTAATGTTGAAATATCTAAGCTTTTTTCCTTTGATAGCTTATTTAAATTTTTAATATCTAAAGGATTGATCATTGGTTCATCACCTTGGATGTTCATAATAAAATCTATATCTTTTAAATTTAATTTTTGAGAGGCTTCAAATACTCTATCCGTCCCAGTTGTGTGATTTATATCTGTCATTATAAATTTACCTCCATTTTTTCTTACTTCTGAGGCAATTTCCTCGTCGCATGTTGCAACATAAACCTCTCCAATTTGGCTTTGTAAAGCTTTTTCATATACATGCATAATTAGAGTTTTATTATTAATTTTTATTAATGGCTTTTGGGGGAGTCTTGTTGCTGCTAATCTTGATGGAATTATTATAATTGAATTACTCATATATTCATATTTTATGCGTCTTTGAGACGCAAATTTATAAATTAAATTTCGTATAAATTTTGTTTAACATGTTATACGACCATAATAAAAAGAAATCATGGATTCATTTGAAATAAACAAAATTATTGCAGCTGTTCTTCTTATTGCACTACTTGTAATTGGAATTGGGAAAATTTCAGATATCGCTTTCCAGGTTGATAAACCGGAGAAATCAGCTTACAAAGTAGATATTCAAGAAAGCAGTCAAATTTCAAGTTCAACGGCAGAAAAAATTGAAGAAAAAGTTGATATTTCTGCATTACTTGCATTAGGAGATGTTTCTCATGGAGAAAAAGTTTTTAAAAAATGTTCTGCTTGCCATTTAGTAAATAAAGGTGGAGAAAATAAAATAGGACCAGCATTGTATGGTGTAATAGGAAGAAAAGTTGCATCAAAACAAGATTATAAATATTCAAAGGCAATGGCAGCATATGACAAAGATTGGACATTTGAAGAGATGAATGGTTATTTAAAAAAACCTCAAAGTTATATTAAGGGAACTAAGATGGCATTTGCTGGATTAAGAAAAGAAAAAGACAGGGCATCTGTTATTTTGTATCTAAACCAAAATTCAGATAATCCGCTACCTCTACCTTAATTTTCCAAAACAATACAATAGAATACTTTTTTGAACATGAACTCTGTTCAATGCCTGTTGCCAAACGTGGGAATTTTTTCCTAAAAATACATCTTCCTCAACTTCGTCTCCTCTTGGCAAACAATGCAAAAAAATACAATTTTTTTTTGTGTAATTAAATATCTCTTTTTTAATTTTAAATTTTTTAAACTGTTGTTTTTTTCTTTTTTTATTCACTTTGTCATTAAGAGATATTACTTTATCAGAAAAAATTACATCTGCATCCAAAGCTGCTTTTTTTGGATCGTGATAGATAAAGATTTTTTTCTTATTTTTGCTTACCCAATCTTTAACTTTCTTACTTGGTGCAAATTTTTTTGGACATCCAATACTTAATCTAAAAGAAAACTTAACAGATGCTGCAATTAAACTATCCAAAACATTATTGGAGTCTCCAATCCAACAAATTTTTAATTTTGATATTGGTTTTTTTTTTATCTCCTCAACAGTAAAAATATCTGATAACACTTGAGTTGGATGAGATGATGGACTTAAACCATTTATTATTGGGATAGTTAAATGCTTTTGAAAATCATCAATTTTTTTATCATCATCAGTTCTCAACATGAAACCATCACCATATGTAGATAGAATTTTAGCGGTATCAGCAATCGTCTCACCACCTTGTCCAAGATGAAGTTCATTAGATCTGAGTGTCAGTGTTCCACCTCCAAGCTGTTTAATGGCTAAATAAAAGCTTATTCTTGTTCTTGAACTAGCTTTTTCAAACATTTGTACTAGCATTTTACCTTTAAGAGGCGATCCTTTGTCTGGCTCTAAAATATTTAATTTTTTTCTTTGTTTTTTTCTTTGTTTTGCATCAACAATTATTTTTCTAAGATCTTTACTTGGTATATCTTTTAAATTTATAAAGTGTTTCATTTTATCTGGTTACAAACTTTGCTAATAATTTTTAAAGCTATATCAATTTCTCTTTTTGTTACATTTAATGGGGGTAAAATTCTTATGACATTTTCAGCTGCTCTAATAGTCAATAATTTATTTTCCATTAATTTTTTTATAAACTTAGTTTGATCATTAAAAAGTTGTAAACCAATTAACAGTCCCACTCCTCTGACTTCTTTAATTATATTAGGATATTTAATTTTCATTTCATTAAGTCTGTGAATAAAATATTTTGACATTTTGTTTACATTTTTTAATAAATTCTTATTTATTTGATCCATGACTGCGTTTCCAACTGCCATGGCTAAAGGATTACCACCAAAAGTGGAGCCGTGGGTACCTGGCTTCATTGCTTTCGAAACTTTTTTAGTCATCAATACTGCTCCAATTGGGAAACCTCCTCCAATTCCTTTTGCTATGGGAACTATATCAGGTTTTACATTTGCATATTCGAACGCAAAAAATTTACCAGATCTTCCTATACCACATTGAACTTCATCAAGTATTAAAAGTATTTTATGTTTATCACATAATTTTCTTAATTCTTTAATACAGAAGTCTGGGATTACCTTAATGCCCCCCTCACCGAGAACCGTTTCAATCATAATAGCTGCTGTATTTTTTTTAATTAATTTTTTAAGTTTTTTGTGATCACCAAATTCAAAATGATCAAAACCCGGAACTTTTGGGCCAAAACCTTCTGTCATTTTTTTTGAACCGCTTGCATGTATTGCTGCAATTGTTCTGCCATGAAAAGAATTTTTAATACAAATAATTCTATTTTTGTGCTTCTTGCCTATCGAATAAAAGTATCTCCTAGCAACTTTGATAGCCGTTTCAGTTGCTTCAGCACCACTATTTTGAAAAATTATTGCGTCTGCAAAAGTTTTTTTTACTAATTTTTTGGCTAGTTTTTCGCCCTCTGGAATTCTGAATGCATTTGATACGTGCCAAAGTTTTTTTGATTGTTTGTTAATTGCGCTTATGAGCTTTTTATTGGCATGTCCAAGAGAATTTACCGCGATACCCTGAACAAAATCCAAATACTTATTTCCATCTGCTGTAATAAGAAAGCTCCCCTTTCCTCTTATAAATGATAAATTTTTTCTTTTGTAGTTAGGTGCTAATGCGCTCATATTTACTTATAATTTTTTTTAGTTTTATTTACAGTTTATTTTGCAACCTCAAGTATTAAAATTAATTTAATTGTTGAAAAATAATAAAAATAACTTGTTTTAGAATAAATAATGCAACATGATGTTGCCTTATATATAAAATATACTAAATGTAGTATCATTAATGAGTTGGACACAAGAAAAAGTAAACAAATTAAAAGAGCTTTGGGGCAAGGGTAGCACGGCTAGCCAAATTGCAGAAATTATTGGGGGTGTTTCTAGAAATGCAGTAATTGGTAAAGCTCATCGTTTGAATCTTTCAGCAAAAATTAAAACTAAAATTGCAAACAATTTTAGCAATAATAGACCTATTATTAATTCAAATAAAAGAAATTTAAGAGGTAAGAAACAATTTAAATCTCTTTTGCTCGATAAAGATTTTGAACCAGCTAAAAATCTTCAACTTGAAGAATTAAGTGAAGAGACTTGCAAATACATGGAGGGTCATCCTAATGAGAAAGACGCTTCGTTTTGCGGCAGAAAAAGCGTAGAAAAATTTTCATATTGCCCTTTACATTTAATGATCGTGTTTCAACCAAAAAATAAAAAAGATGAAATAATTGATAAAACAGAAGAAGTGCCTAAGTTTATTCAAAAAAAAATTACTAGGTCAGCCTAACTTAAAATTTTATTTTTTGCTTTTTTAAATTCTTCCTCAGTTATAAAACCATCATTATACAATTTTTTTAATTTAATTATTTCTTCAGAAATACTTTTATTATCATCGAATTTATTTTCAATATTATTATTAAGTTCACCATCTTCATCTTCCAAATCTTCATTTTTAACATTATTTATATTTCTTCTTGAATTTATGCCCATTGATATAGATTTTACTGAAACAGCGATTACTGAAACTAGTAAAATTATTGATAAAGTTATTAAAATTAAATTATTCATAATTAACAAATTTTTTTTTTGAAAACTGACCACCTTTTTTCCAGTTATAACTATACTTATTAACTTCAGCCTCAAATTTTTTGTGTGAAGGAATTCCAATATCATTATTTGTTTTAAAAATACCAGTGGGAATATTATCATAATATAATAATTTTAATTGATCTTCGGTTAATAAAGGATTTGGAAAAATTTGAAAAAATTTTGCAGAAAGTTTAGCCAATGGTAAAGGCATGGGTAGTAAAATTCTTTTTTTTTCGATTGATTTTAGTAAAATTTCTATAATTTCTTTAAATGAAAAAATTTCACTTCCAACACATTCCAAGGTCATATTTTTCAAATTTTTGTCAATAATTTCAAAAATTATATTGACCAAATCACTAACGTGTATTGGCATAAACTTTGTTGATCCATTATAATAGAGTGGCATAATTGGTAGTTTGCTTAATAAAGACATAAATTTTGTTGTAAACTTATCATCTTGTGAAAAAACAATTGAAGGCTTAATTAATACTGCATTATTGAAGTTTTCTTTTATTTTGTTTTCACCTTTTTTTTTGGATAAAGCGTAAATACTATTTTCCACTTTGTCTATGCCTAATGAAGAAAGATGCACGAATTGATTAATTTTTTTTTCACTTGCTATTTTGCTAATTAATTCTGGGAATTTAGAATGTATTAAATCAAAATGACCTTTTTTTTTCTCATACAAAATCCCAATTAAATTAATGCATGCTTCACAGTTCTCCATCATTTCTCTTATTTTCTTCTCATCAAATGTTTTAAGTTCTCGTAATTCTAAATATCCTGGGTTGGCTTGGGTTTTAAGAATATACCCTTTTTGATGAATATTTCTGGTTACAGCAATAACTTTGTAGTTATTTTTTGTAAACTTCCTGATTAGATGCCGACCAACCTGACCAGATGCACCGAAAACTAGAATTTCTTTATTTTTCATATTATATATTTATTAATGAATATAGATATTAAATTACATAAAAAAGATTTACCAGATGAAATAAATCTAGGTGACAATATTGCAGTAGATTGTGAGTTTATGGGATTAAATGTAGAGAGAGATAAATTATGTTTAGTTCAAATATCTACCGGTAAAAATGATGCACATATTATTCAACTTGAGAGAAACAATTATAACGCACCTAATCTAAAAAAAGTTTTATCTGATAAAAATATAAAAAAAATTTTCCACTTTGCTCGTGCGGACTTATTATTTATAAAAAAGTATTTAGAAATTAATGTTTACAATGTTGATTGCACAAAAATTATGAGCAAACTTGCTAGAAGTTATTCAGACAGACATGGTCTTAAAGATTTAGTCAAAGAATTTATTGGAATTGATATGAATAAGAATTTACAAAGCTCAGATTTTGGTGGAGAATTGAGCAGCAGACAACTACAATATTGTGCAAAAGATGTAATATATCTTCACGAAATATATAACAAATTAGAAAATATTTTAATAAGAGAAAAAAGATTTCAATTATATAAAGAAGTAATTCAATATATAAATACTCGGGTTGAATTAGATTTGTCTTCTTTCAAAGAAGATATATGGTCACATTAATGTTTGACAACAAATTTATAAAAATTGGAAAAGATGTCATTCAATTCGAAATAAACGCACTAAAAAAATTAAAATATTCAATAAAAAAATCTTTTAGTAGTGTTGTAAAAAAAATTTCATCTAACAAAAATGGAAGATTGATAATATCTGGAGTTGGTAAAAGTGGTATCATTGGAAAGAAATGGGCTGGCACTTTTACATCTACTGGAACACCATCTTTTTTTTTAAATGCAAGTGATGCTAGTCACGGAGATATGGGAATGATTACATCAAATGATATTGTAATTTTAATAAGTTTAAGTGGTAATTCAGAAGAATTAAAAAATATTATTAGATACTGCTCAAGAAATAAAAATATTTGTTTAATTGGGGTAACATCAAATAAAAAGTCAATTTTATATAAAAGTTCTGACTTAAAATTATTAATACCAAGTGTAAAAGAGGCAGGTCCAGAGAATATTGTACCAAGTTCAAGTACTACTCTTCAAATAGCACTTGGGGATGCATTAGCGTTATCTTGTATGAAATTAAAAAATTTCGATAGAGTAGATTTTAAAAGATACCATCCATCTGGAGCTTTAGGAACCAAATTAAAAACAGTATCAGATTTAATGATACCAAAAAAAAATACACCATTTGTGAATGAAAACATAAGTCTAAAAAATAGCCTACAAATTATAAAAAGAGCTGGCTTTGGTGTCTTGATTGTAAGAAACAAAAAATCAGAAACTGTTGGAATATTGACTGATGGAGACATTAAGAGAAATGTTCATAAATTTGAAAATATGAAAAATTTAAAGATTAAATCAATAATGAAAAAAAAACCTATTTCTGTAGATAAAGATATGTTAGCAAGCCAAGCTTTATTTATGATGAATTCCAAAAAAATAACTAGTTTATGCATACATGAAAAAAATAAAAAAAATAAAACAATTGGCTTATTGCATGTGCATAATATTCTTAAAGCTAATATAAATTAAATGTCTATTAAATCATTGGCACAAGTCATAATTTTAATGATAATTTTTTCTATAATTGGATCTGTTTATTTTATTTATTTTAAAGAAAATGATGAAGTTCAAAATGAAGTGATAAATACTAACAATGCAGTAGAGAAAGAAATAAGTAATTCAGAAATAAATAAAAGTGACCTCCTTGAAACTACAGTCGAGGCTAAAGAAATAAAAGATAAGGAAAATTTGAAATTGAAAAAAGAAAGTGAAACCACTTCTGCAAAAAAAGATTTAGTTAAAGAAAAAGAGAATACTACAGAAGAAAATTTGATTGATAGCAATAAGCTAACTAAAGTTGAATATCTGACATCTGATAAAAAAGGAAACAAATATGTAATTATTGCGGACTCAGGCCAAACCGATGATGTCGATAAAGATGTATTAAATTTAGACAATGTTAAAGGACGAATAACTTCTAAAAGTAGATCAGATATTTTTATTGTTTCTGACTTCGCAAAATATAATTCAAAATCCCAGAATTCGTTTTTTTACGATAATGTTGTTATTAATTTTGAGGACAAACAAATAGATTGCGATACATTTGATCTTAATTTACAAACTAACCTTGCAGTTGCAAAAGGTAATGTGATAGTTACTGATCCTATTTCAATTATGAAAGCTGGAAAAATAACTTTAGATATATCAACAAAAGATATAAACATTGAACCAGCAAAAAATAAAAAGATAAATTTATTAACAGAGTAATGGGTATAGTAAAAAAGTTCAGAATAAAATCATTTAAAGAGCAAGAAACGCTAGTTGAACTTAAAAAAATTTCAATGTTTTATAATAAAAGACAAATACTTGATGACATTAATCTTAAAATTAATAAACAAGAAGTTCTAGGAATGTTGGGACCTAATGGTGTTGGTAAATCGACAATATTCAAGATAATTAATGGTTTAATTGATCCATCATATGGTGACGTCTTTATACAAGGTATCAATTGTACCAAAACTCCAATTTATGAGAGGGCAACAAGATTTAGATTGGGATATGTTCCTCAACATGGAGGTTACATACAAGATTTAAGCTTACTGAATAATCTAAAATTAGTTGCTGAAATTCATTTTTCAGGCAAAGTAATAAGGCAAGAAAAAATTGATAAAATCATTTCACAGTTTGAATTTGAGTCATTGCTTAATATAAAAGCACAACATTTATCTGGTGGACAAAAAAAAAGACTAGTTATAGCTATGACTTTAATAAATGATCCAAATATATTGTTATTAGATGAGCCTTTCGCAGCTTTAGATATTTTAACGATAAAAATGTTGCAAGAAGTTATAGTAAATCTGCAATCTATGGAAAAAATTACGGTTGTAGTGTGTGATCATCAAGCTAGAGATTTACTTTCATGTGTTGATAGAGCAATTGTTTTATCAAATGGAAAAATTATTACATCTGGAAGTCCAAATGAAATAATTAAGGATAGTGGTGCAAAAGATGCTTACTTTGGTGAAGAATTTAAAATTAATTAATTTTAGATGTCTAATCATATCCTAATAGAAAATAAATTAAAAAATTTCAAAAAAAAAATATTCATAAACTCAGACAAGAGTTTATCAATCAGAGCAATTTTATTAGCCTCACAAGCAGTTGGCGTTTCAAAAATTTACAATTTACTTGAGTCTGAAGATGTTCTGAACTCTATTAAAGCAATTAAAAAATTGGGAATAAAAATTTTAAAAAAAAATAATTTTTATGAAATTTATGGAGAAGGATTAAATGGTTTTAAACCAAAAAATAATATTACGATTAATGCAGGAAATTCTGGAACATTTGGCAGATTAATTCTAAGCTCTTTAGTCAAAAATGAGACAAACGTCAGGCTTATAGGTGATAAGAGTTTATCAAAAAGAGATTTTTTCAGAGTTATTAAACCATTAAGAGAATTTGGAACAAAAATTGAATCAAAAAAAAATTTACTACCAATAATTATTAAAGGCACTAAATTTTTAAGACCGATAGATTACATTGAAAAAATTGGAAGTGCGCAATGCAAAAGTGCTGTTATGATAGCAGCGCTTAACACTCCTGGAATAACTAAAATAAAAGCTAAGAAGTCGCGAAACCATACTGAACTTTTCTTTAAATATCTAAAAATCCCAGTTACATTAAAGAAAGAAAAGAAGTTTGATATAATTAAAATTAGAGGTTTGAGACAATACAGTGCTTTCAATTATGAGATACCTGGAGATATAAGTTCAGCATCCTTCTTTATTGCTTTAACTGTATTATCTGAAAGCTCAGAGTTAACTATAAAAAATGTTAATATAAATAATACAAGGCTTGGGGTATTTAAAATTTTAAAAATGATGAATGCAAATATTAAAATTTTAAATAAAAAAAAATATAAAGGTGAACTTATTGGGGATATTTCTGTAAAAAGCTCAAAAAATTTAAAATCAATTAAATGTCCTGTAGAATTTAATACAACAGCTATTGATGAATTCCTAATAATTTTTTTAATAGCTTCAAAAGCCAAAGGTATTTCAATTTTCAAGAATTTGCAGGAATTAAAAAAAAAGGAGTCTGATAGATTAAAGATTGGATCAAATATATTAAAATTAATTGGTGTTAAAAATCAAATTACAAATGGAAAAAATATAAAAATTTGGGGTAATCAGAATTTAAGATTAAATGGAAAATATGAAATCAAGGATTACATGAAAGATCATAGAGTAATGGCCATGACCACAATTGCAGCTTTAACTCTTGGAGGGACATGGAAAATTCATGATAAAAATTCTATAAATACCTCCTTTCCTGATTTTATTAAAATTTTAAGAAATCTTGGAGCGAAAATTGCAGATTAAAAAATACAAAAAAAAATTTAGCATTGCAGTTGACGGACAAAGCGCAACAGGAAAATCAACTGGAAGTAAATTTATTAGCAAATATTTTGATTTTGATTATCTCTCATCAGGAAAACTCTACAGATATTGTGCATACATATTATTAAAAAAAAAATTAAATTGTAACCCAATTAATATTAAAAGAATTTCTAAAACAATTACTTTAGAAAAGTTAAAAGGGGTCAAACTTTACAATAAAAAAGTTACAGGATTATCATCAAAGATTGCAAAAAAAAAATATGTTAGAAATTCATTAAAGAAATTTCAAATTGATTTCATTAAGCGTTCAAATTTTGTTATTTGTGAAGGAAGAGATATAGGAACAAAAATTAATCCTAATGCTGATTTAAAACTATTTTTTAAATGTTCTTATCAGACCAAAGCAAAAAGAAGATTAAAAGAATTCAAAAAACTTAACAATAAAATTACTTTAAAAGAAGTGGAAAAGGCTCTTAAAGAGAGAGATAGAGATGATATTACAAGAAAAATAAGCCCCTTGATAAAAGCTAAAAATGCTGTATTAGTCGACACCACTAATTTAACAAAAAAACAAATGGAGGCAAAATTAATTAAATTAGTAAAAAAAAGTATTAACAAGAAATATGGAAGTTTATAAAAAAGATTTATCATCGGCTCACTCAAAAAAATTTGTAGAACTGCTTAATTCTGAGACAGCAAAAAATAAAATAGAAGAAGGTTCAATCGTAAATGCTGAAATAACTAATATAACAGAGAAATTTTGCTGGGTTTATCTTGGAATGAAATCTGAGGCAATGATCGAAGTTTCAGAGTTTAAAAATTTAAATCAAATGGAAATATTGCAAATCGGAAATAAGATAGATGTTTTGTTAGAAAATTCAGAGTCAAAAAATGGCGAAATAATTGTAAGTTTTGAAAAAGCACAAAAGCAAAAAGGTTTTATGGAGCTAAAAAAAGCTTTTGAAAATAACCAAGCAATTACAGGTGAAATTATCGGAAAAGTTAAAGGAGGAGTAATTTTTAAAGAAAAGTCAACTGGCATTTCAACTTTCATGCCAGGTTCTCAAATAAGCTCGCGTCCACTTAAAGATATAAATCATTTAATGAATACTGAAATAAAAGCTAAGATAATAAAAATTGACTCTGCGCGAGGGAATTTATGTACATCAAGAAAAGCTATACAGGCAGATGCTGTTGCCTCTGATAAAAAAGAAATTTTTTCAAAATACAAAGTTGGAGATATTCTAGAAAATTGTATTTGCAAAAATATAGCAAACTTTGGAGCGTTTTTTGAAGTTAATGGTGGCGAGTTTGACTGTCTTACACATTTACAAGAGCTAAGCTATAGTAGAATAAGCTCACCAGATGAAATATTAGAAATTGGCAAAAAGTATAAATTAAAAATAATAAACATTGATATGCAAAAGATGCAAATTGGCACTAGTATTAAAGCTTTATCTCCAGATCCTTTTGATAATATTGCTGAATTTGAAGTTGGAAAAAATTATGATGCAGTTGTGAAAAAAGCTTTGGATTATGGATTATTTGTTGAACTGCGAAGTGGATTGTCAGCACTTTGTCATTCTTCAGAACTTTCTTACACAAAAAAAAATGTAAATCCTAAAACTTTTGCGAAAGTTAATGATGTAATAAAAGTTAAAATAACCGAAATTGATACAAAGTTGAAAAGAATTGCTGTTAGTCATAAGTTAACTAATGAAAATCCTTGGGAAACTTTTAGTAAAGAATTTCCTTTGGGATCTGTAATTGATGGTCAAGTAATCAACAAAAATGAGTACGCTTTATTTGTGAAATTAGGTAAATTTGAAATAGAAGGTTTCTTGCATTGCAATGATCTTGATTATTTAAAAAAACCTGAAGATGAAATGATTAAATATAAAAAAGGTCATAATTTTGAAAAATTAAAAATTGTTGAATGTGATATTGAAAATCAAAAAATTAGAGTTAGCTTGAGAGAGGCTATTTCTGAAGATCCATTTAAATATTATGAATCATACAATGAGGGAGATGTTCTGACTTGTAAAGTAACTTCTATTGATACGAAGGGTATTTTTGTTATACCTGAGGGTTGCCAAATAGAGGCATTTATAAAGAAATCACAACTTGCAAGCTCAGCAGGTGATCAAAGACCAGGTAGATGGACGACAGGAGATAGAGTTGATTGTTTGCTTGAAAAAAAAGAAAAAAGAAAAGTTTCTTTATCAATTAGAGCCCTAGAGGAAAAGCTTAATGCTGATGCATTAAAAAAATATGGCGATTCTGGGTCAGGAAAATCTCTACCATTTGCTTCTCTTTCTGATGAAATTAATAAGAAAAAAAAAGATAAATAGATTAATTTGCCAATAGTAAGATCGGACATAATTAAGCAGCTGGCTGATGCCTATCCTAACTTTTTAAAAAAAGATTTAGACTTATTTTTTGATATAATAATTAGTGAAATTAAAAGCGCGTTGAAAAGAGGAGAAAGAGTGGAGTTAAGAGATATCTTAATAATTGGGACCAAAAATCAGAAGTCTAGGACCGCTATAAACCCAAAAACTCTTGAAAAAATAAAAGTTCCTGAAAAAAAAAATATTTATTTCAAGGTTTCTAAATCATGGAATAAAAAGATTAATGAAAAAATATAAAATTTTTGTTGCTTGTGACAGTGGAAACATTTCAAAAGTAAAAGAAATAATAAAAAAAACTCAAAATAATAAACTGAAGGTTGGGTATAAATTTGGATTACAATTCTTGAATTCAAAAAATGGTAGAAATTTTTTATCTAAATTAAAAAACCATGTAACATTTGGAGATTATAAATTCTCAGACATACCTAATACTTGTGCTGAAGCAGTAAAATCAGTAAAAGATCTTAACTTTAATTATTTAACAATCCATATAAGTGCTGGAATTAATGCATTAAAAAAAGCTAAGAAAGTTTGTGGAAATACAAAATTAGTTGGAGTAACTATATTAACATCATTAGACAACAAGTCATTAAGGAAGATCGGATATTCAAAAAGTTTAAAAGAATTAGTAATTCGCCAAGCTAAACTTGCACAAATGGCTAATTTAGATGCTATTGTTTGTA
>CACKOU010000012.1 GCA_902601895.1 uncultured Pelagibacteraceae bacterium
TAGGAAATGCAGACTCAAAAGTTAAGTTGATGGTTTTTGAATCTTTAACTTGCAGTTTTTGTGCAAATTTTCATAAAAATATTTATCCTAAACTAAAAGAGGATTTTATTGATAAAGGATTGATTTCAATAGAATTTAAAAGCTTCCCATTAGATATCATTGCATTTAATGCAACTAAATTAGCGCATTGTAGAAATGATGGTGAGCATGAAATTTTGCATCACCTTTATTTAAATCAAGATAAGTGGATCAAGGGAAAAAATGAATTAGAAGCAAATCAAGCAATGAAAAAATTTATTGATAATACTGAATATAATCTTGATTTTGATAAGTGCTTGGCTGATAAAAAGATAGAGGATCACATTTTAGAAGACCGAATCGAAGGTGTTAAAAAGTATAAAGTGAATGCCACTCCTACAGTCATAATTAACGGAAAAAAGTTTGAAAATCACTCAAACTACAAAAAATTAAAAAAATACATTGAAAAACTGATATAAGTCAGTGAATGGAATTTAAAAAAATCCAACTAAATGGATTTAAGTCTTTTGCTGAAAAAACAAATTTCCTTATTGAAGAAGGTTTAACTGGGATAGTTGGCCCAAACGGTTGTGGCAAATCAAATATAGTGGAGTCTTTGCGATGGTGTATGGGTGAAACATCAGCAAAGAGTATGAGAGGTTCAGGAATGGAAGACGTTATATTTTCTGGAACTTCAAACAAACCATCAAAAAATATTGCAGAAGTTTTAGTGAGCTTATCAAATGACAACAAGGATGGTCCTCTACAATATAATGAGCTCGATGAAATTGAAATAAGAAGAAAAATAGAAAAAGATAAAGGCTCAAAATTTTATATAAATGGCAAAGAGGTTAGAGCAAAAGATGCTCAGATGTTTTTTGCAGACTTATCAACAGGTGCTCATTCACCTTCGATTATTAGTCAAGGTAGAATTGGAGCATTGGTCACAGCAAAACCTTCTGATCGAAGAGCTATCTTAGAAGAGGCAGCTGGTATAGCAGGTTTACATGTTAGAAGACACGAGGCAGAATTAAGATTAGGCGCGGCTGAAAATAATTTAAAAAGGGCAGATGAATTAAGAAGACAACAGGAAAGACAATTAGCAAATTTGCAAAAGCAAGCTGAAGAGGCTGCAAAATACAAATCTATTTCAGAAGAAATAAAAAAAGTTGAGGCAGGTTTATATTATTTACGTCTTTTAGAAATTGATAATGAAATTAAAGTAGAGAATGAGATCAACAATGAGGCTGATGATCAAGTTAAGTCCTTCAATGATAAATTAGAGGATTTAAGCATGAAAATTATTGAAAAGAATAAAAATGTAAATCCTATAAGAGAAAAAAATCAAGAAAACTTGTCAAAAATTCAAAGATTAAATCTAGAGTTAAAAAGTTTAGATGAGGAAAAAGACAGAGTTAATGATGAAATACAATCAATTAGAAAGGCTTTAGGTGTAATTGATGACGATATTGTTAGAGAAAAAAGCATAATCATTGATGCAAACTCTAATGAAAAAAGACTTAGAGAAGAAAAAGAAAATTTAATTACAGTCGATTCAAAATATTATGAAACTGAAAAATTGTCGGGCTTAGATTTGGTAAATGCAAAAGGAAAATTAAAAGATGAGCAAGATAAGTTAGAGAGAATACTAGAAAATCTAAACCTTGATACTCTAAAAAAGAATTCAGAAACTATTGATTTAGCAAGCGAGCAGTTAGATAAAGCAAAAGAAATGCTCTCAGAGAATAATATCAATGGTGCAACTAATTTAATAGATGAATGCAAAATAAATCTTTCATTTTTAAAAATGAAAATTAATGAAATGCATGATGACGATTTAGCGGTAACAGTAACTAAGAAAAATGAAGAAATCAAAAGTCTACAGGAAGAATATGCTGAAGCGTTTAGTACAAATCAAAATATTAAAAAAGAATCAATCAAGAGGAGTGAAAGAATTAAAATAATTGATAAAGAAATAGAAAGTTGGAAAAACTTATTAGTAAATTCTGAAAAAATGGTTAATGAATTAAATAGTAGAAAAGATACTCAACAAAAAAAATTAGATGACCTAGAAAAACAACCTCAAACACAAGCTGAAAGAAAAGGGCAAATATCAGAAAATTTAAGAATTTCTGAAAAAGAAAAAAGTGATAATGAAATATTAATAGATGAACTAGATAAAGAGATTAACGAATTAAGAAGCAATCTTAATACAACAAAGGAAGAGTCTATTGAAATAAGAGAGCGAAAAGCAAGCTCTGGAGCAACAATCGATGGTTTGAATAAAAGAAGAAATGATTTACTAGAAAGAGTATCAACAGAACTTAATTTAAAAGAAGAAGAGATACTAAATTTTTCAAATATAAAAGATGTATCTGAATATCCAGATACAGTAACACAAGAGGAATTACTTGATGAAAGAAAAAGGGAAAGAGAAAAATTAGGCTCTGTCAACTTAAGAGCAGATGAGGAAACTTCAAAATATGAAGATGAAATTAAAAAAATGGAAAAAGATAGACAAGATTTAGTAACTGCAATTATAAAATTAAAAGAAAGTATTACTGAACTAAATCAGAAAGGTAGGGAAAGACTTCTAGATGCTTTTGAAAAAGTGAATAGAAAGTTCAATGAAGTTTATACCAAACTATTTAATGGGGGTAGTGCAAAACTAGAGCTAGTAGACTCTGATGATCCTTTAGATGCAGGATTAGAAATGTTGGTAAGTCCACCAGGAAAAAGATTGCAATCAATTACTTTATTATCTGGAGGTGAACAAGCCCTGACTGCTTTATCATTAATCTTTGCAGTGTTTCTTACTAATCCAGCTCCAATATGTGTTCTCGATGAAGTAGACGCACCTCTCGATGATGCGAATGTAACAAGATTTTGCAATCTTTTGACGGAACTAACTAAAATCACATCTACAAGATTTATTATTGTAACTCACCACGCTTTAACCATGTCTAAAATGGACAGACTATATGGTGTAACAATGCCAGAAAAAGGAATTAGCCAACTAGTTGCTGTAGATCTTCAAAAAGCAGAGAGTATGGTTGCTTAATAATGGATGAAGACCAGTTCAAAACTCGCCTAAAAATTGCAAAAAATAAAACCGATAAAGACAAAAAATATGAAGAGGGAAATAAAGGCTCAAATATGGGATCAGCCTTCAAAATGAGCACGGAATTGGTATCTGCAGTGGCTGTTGGGACAATTATTGGGTTTATTTTAGACAATTGGTTTGGTACTAAACCCTGGTTAATTTTAATATTTTTTTTTATTGGTGTAATAGCTGGAATTATGAACGTTGTTAGATCAGCAAAAAAAATGCAAAAATAGTAGGCAAATGGCAGCAAACCCAATGTACCAATTCAACGTGTACCGAATTGGTCCAGAAATTAAAATAAATAATATAGATATTTCATTTACAAACGCGAGTTTGTTTATGGTGATAAGTTCATTGGCAATTCTAATTATTTTTAATTTAGGTACAAAGAAATCGATTATACCAAATAAAATTCAATTACTTGCAGAACTCAGTTACTCTTTTATCTCAAAAATGATTAGTGATACAGCTGGATCAAAAGCTAAGCCTTACTTTTCTTTCATATTTTCTTTATTCATGTTTGTTTTATTTTGTAACATGTTTGGGATGATACCATACTCTTTTACTGTCACTAGCCACATCATTGTAACTTTTGTATTAGCAGCATTTATATTTTTAGGAGTAACAATAATTGGGTTTATTAAACATGGACTTGGATATCTAAAACTTTTTGTACCAAGTGGAGTTCCAATGGTTTTATTGCCATTAATAGTTGTTATAGAAATAATTTCATACTTAAGCCGGCCAATTAGTTTATCAGTTAGATTGTTTGCAAATATGATGGCAGGCCATACTATGATGAAAGTTTTTGGAGGTTTCGTAGTTAGTTTAGGTATTGTTGGAGGTTGGCTACCACTAGGTTTTTCAGTTGCATTGACAGGTTTGGAGATATTAGTTGCTTTTCTTCAAGCATATGTATTTGCAATTTTAACATGTATCTATTTGAATGATGCATTAAATTTACACCATTAATTAACATAAGGAGGATATAATGGAATTAGAAGCAGCAAAAATGATAGGAGCAGGATTAGCAGCAATTGCACTTGCGGGTGCAGGAGTTGGAATTGGGATAATTTTTGGAAATTATCTTTCAGGTGCAATGAGAAATCCATCTGCAGCTCAAAAGCAGTTTCCAAACTTGCTACTAGGCTTTGCATTAGCGGAAGCCACTGGTTTATTTGGATTAGTTGTTGCATTAATTATTCTTTTCGCGTTTTAATTAATGTTGAAAAAGATAATTTTTAAAGTTTTAGCTTTAAGTCTTGTCTTTACTTATAGCGCTCAAAGCGCTGAAAGTGGAGGTATGCCCCAGCTTAATCCCGAGTTTTGGATATCTCAAATTTTTTGGTTAGTACTTACTTTTGGATTATTGTTTATAATTTTATCTAAGTTCATACTACCAAAGATTAGTAACAATCTTGAAACCAGAAAATCACAAATCTTAGAGAATATCGAAACTGCAGACAAGCAACGGGAAGAAACTGAAAAAAAAGTTAAAGAATTTGATAAAATTATCAATGATACAAAAGTCGAAGCTAAAAACTTCTTTAATAGTGAGAGACAAAAAGTTTTGGACGATATAAATAATAAAAGATTATCTTTAGAAAAGGATATCGAAAAAGAAATAATAAAAGCTGAAGAAGAAATAGACCAATTAAAAAAAACTTCTCAAGAGAAAGTTACTAAAATTGCAATTGAGACATCCTCCGATCTAGTTAAACAATTAATTGGTGAAGATATAAATAAAAGTAGTCTTTCAGCCATAGTTGAAGATCTTTCTAAAAAAGAAATGGAAAAACACAATGGCATTTGATGCAACATTTTGGGTAGCAGTATCTTTTGTAATATTTTTTGGAGCGCTAATTTATTTAAAAGTTCCACAAAATGTTAATAATTTATTAAGCAAAATGATTACTGATATCAAAAATGAAATTGACGAAAGTGAAAAACTCCGAGCTGAATCTAAAAGACTATTGGATGAGGCGCAAAAGAAGCTAAATACTGCAAAAATTGAGAGTGAAAAGATTATGCAGCAGTCAAAAGATGAAACTGAAAGATTTGTAATTGAAATGAATGACAAATTTCATAAATCAGCTGAACTAAAGAAAAGTCTAGCAGAAACTAAAATTTCTCAAATGAAGGATAATGCCATTAAAGAAATTAAAGATACATCAATTAACATTGCTGTAGAATCTGTGAAAAAAATTATTACAACATCTGTTGATAAGTCTAAACTTGACAATTTGTTTAATAAAAATCTTGATGAAACAAAGACAGAATTAAAGAAAATCAGTTCTTAAACTAAGATAGTTTATCAAATTTTATAAAAATAATGTAAATTAAAGAATATGAATTCAATTGTAATTGGATCAGGTTTTGGTGGCATGGCAGCAGCTCTTAGACTTCGGGCAAAAGGTCATAAAGTCACTTTAATTGAAAAACAAAAAGATTTAGGTGGTAGAGCGAGAGTATTTAAAAGTAATGGGTTTACTTATGATGGTGGACCAACAGTAATAACTGCTCCTTATTTAATTTATGAAATTTTTAAACTTTTTAATAAAAATCCAGATGATTATATAAAAATAAAAGATTTGGATACTTGGTACAGATTTGTTTTCGAAGATGGAAGCCATTTTGATTACTCGGCTGATGAAAAGAAAATGGAAGAACAGATTGCAAAAATTAATCATAAAGATGTTGTGGGTTACAGAAATTTACTTAAATTTACAAAAAAAATATTTGATAAGGGTTATTCAGAATTATCAGATGTGCCATTTGATAAACCTTCATTTATGTTTAAGCAAATTCCTGCATTGCTAAGTTTAAAAAGTTATAAATCTGTTTATTCTTTGGTTAGTGGTTTTATTGAAAATGAAAAACTAAGAAGGCTATTTAGTATGCATCCATTATTGGTGGGTGGGAACCCTTTTACTACAACCTCTATATATGGATTAATTTTGTATTTAGAAAAAAAATGGGGAATTCATTATTCTATGGGTGGAACGGGACAAATCATAAAAGGTTTTGAGAAATTGATGTTAGAAGAAGATGTTACAATTATTAAAGGTAAAGAAGTTAAACACTTGCTTACAGAAAATAAAAGAGTTGTCGGGGTTGTGACAAGTGAAGATGAGGAAATTAAAGCAGATAACATAGTTTGTAATGCAGATCCTCCCGGTGTTTATTCAAAAATGCTAAATAATCAAAAATATAACACCTTATTTAATTGGAAGATAAATAGAATGGAATATTCAATGGGATTGTTTGTTTATTATTTTGGAACGAAGAAAAAATACGAAAATGTTGAACATCATACTATAAAGTTTGGCGATAAGTACAAAGAACACTTGGATGATATATTTGTAAACAAAAAATTAAATAACGATATAAGCTATTACCTACATAGACCTACCGCGACTGACTCGAGTATGGCACCAAAAGATCATGATTGCTTTTATGTATTAGTTCCTGTTCCTAATAATAAGTCAGGTATAGACTGGTCAGTGGAAGGTGAGAATCTAAAAAAACTTGTAATAGATAAAATGGAAAAAAGTTTATTACCTAACTTAAGAGAAAATATTGTAGATGATTTTTATTTAACTCCTGATTATTTTGAGAATGAATTAAACACAAAATATGGCTCTGGTTTTTCAATTCAGCCAAAATTTTCTCAATCAGCATACTTTAGATTTCATAATAAATCTGAGGTTTATGACGGTTTATATTTTGTTGGAGCAGGCACTCATCCTGGAGCTGGTGTACCAGGAGTCCTATCATCCGCAAAGGTCTTAGATAAAATTTTGTAATGAATGAACAAAATTATTTGTCGATATACGCTAAATCTTTTAATTGGGCAGGTTTCTTTTTACCAAAACAAGTCTACTCTGATTGCTCTAATTTATACGATTTTTGTAGATACATAGACAATATAGCAGATGAAAAAGGTGATCTTGATACGAAATTAAAAAATTTCAATACTTTCAAAGAAGATTTCAAATTAAAAAATGAAAATAACCAAATAATTAAAAATATGTGGGCTTTAATAAATAAATTTGGAATATCGCAAAAAATAATTGATGATTTATTCGATGGCGTCGAGGCTGATATAAAATCAAAAGTAGAAATGAACACCGACAAAGATCTATATATTTATTCATATAGAGTGGCTGGAACAGTTGGATTAATGATGGCAAAAATTTTAAATGTCAAAGAAAGATCAGCACTTTTAGGAGCGATTGACTTAGGTATTGCAATGCAATTAACTAATATTTCAAGAGATGTTATTGAAGATGAAAGCAATAATAGGTTTTATATAAAAAAGAATTTTGATGAAATTAAAAGAATTCTAAAAATCGCTGACAAATTTTATAATAATTCTTTTATATCAATTAAAAAAATTCCATTCTTTTTAAGATTTTCGATTTTGGTTGCAAGACGAGTATATAGACAAATTGGAAATGAAATCTTAAAAAAAGGAAACTTAGAAAATTATAATAAATCAGGAAAAATTTATGTAAACAATTTAGGAAAAGTCTTACATACAGTGCTATCTATTGGTGATTTAATTAAATTATATTTTGTAAAAGAAGATAAAAAACTTACAATAAAAGAGCATGAGATAATAATGCAAGATATTGAATACAATGAAAGATTTTGATTACATAATTATTGGAGGTGGCTGTGCAGGTTTAACATTAGCTTATGAGTTAGAGTATCACGATAAACTTAAAAATAAGACTTTAGCAATTATTGAAAAAAGAGATGAATATAAAAGAGATAAAACTTGGTCATATTGGAAAACTGTACCTCACAAGTTTGATGACTGTGTAAAAAAAAGATGGAAAGATTATACAATCAATTTTAAAGGAAATGTTGAATATAAAGATTGTAAAGAAACTCCTTACGAAAGTATTGATAGTGGACTATTCTACAAAAAAATTTTAAATAAAATCAATAAAAATCCTAATATTCAATTCTTTAAAGATATTGGTGAAGTAAACACAGAAAACGCAATTTTATTTAACAGTTTGCCAAATCTTGAGAACAAAGAAACTAATTTATGGCAACACTTTCAAGGTGTTGAGATTGAAACCGAAAAAGATTTTTTTGATGATCAAATAATGAATTTAATGGACTTTGATTGTGATCAAAAAAAAAGTGTTCATTTTTTCTATACACTACCATATTCAAAAAAATCAGCTTTAATCGAAACTACGTGGCTTTCAAAAATGGAAGATGATAGTGAAAAAGATTATGATAAACAAATTACTGATTACATCGAAAACACTTTAAAATTAAAAAAATATAAAATTAATTATAAAGAAGTTGGCGCCATACCATTATTTTATCCAAAATTTAAAAACGACAAAAATACGATTAATATTGGAACTGCTGGAGGTATGACACGTTTAAGTACTGGCTACACTTTCCTAAATATTCAAGAACAAGCAGAATATATTACCCAAAACATTGATAAAATAACCCAAACTAGAGCTTTCAATATAAAAAGTAAGTATAAGTTTTTAGATAATGTTTTTTTGAAAGTCCTAGCTGAAAAGCCAGAGATCATGCCAAATATTTTCTTCAAAATGTTTAAAAGCAAGTCAAAAACAGTAATAAATTTCCTTTCCAATAAAAGTAATATTTTCGAAGACTTATCCATTATATTAAAGATGCCAAAATGGATTTTTATTAAAGCTGTATTTAAATAATGATCAACAAAATAAATTTTTTTCATTCTATTATTTTTTTTAATATCTGTATTTTTTTTTCTGCCTTTGAGGTATTGAGAGATAATTCGTTTATACTTTTTAGTTTTTTTTTAATTCTTACAATTGGTATCTCTCACGGTGCGCTGGATCATGAAAAAGGTAAGAAACTTTTAAAAATTTATAAAATTAAAAATACAGAAGTGTTCTATATAACTTATATAGGTATTGCTATTTTTGTTATTTTAATTTGGATTTTAAGTCCAATATTGTTGCTTTCGCTTTTTTTAATAGTTGCAGCATATCATTTTGGCAAAGAGGATAGTGACTTTATCGAAACAAAAAATGCTAATTTTTTAGAAATTTTTTATTTCATTAAAGGATCATTAGTTATTTCAGCACCCTTATTGTTTCATAAAGCTGAGACAATCGAAATTTTTAAAATGTTAAATTTTTCACTAGACGAAAATATTATGGCTAATAATTTTTTAATTCTTTTAGTTATATTATCAGTGCTAAGTAATTTTCTTATATATAGAGGTAATAATAATGATTTAAGATCAATTCTTTTTCTAGATAGTTTTTCAATAATTATTTTAAACTATTTTTTTAATCCTATATTGGCTTTTACAATTTATTTCTGCTTTCTTCATTCTATAAGGCACTCACTAAGTTTAATTAGTGAAATTAATAAAAATTTGATGAAAGGATTTCCTATTTTTTTACGAAAAATTATTCCACTTACAGTAATTACAGCAATAATGTATTTGATTGTTTTTTATTTTATTTCAGAAAAATTTGGTATAGATGAAAGTATTATTAAAATAATATTTGTTGGATTGGCTTCATTGACCTTTCCTCATATTTTACTTGAATTCATGGTAGAAAAAAAATGAAAAATAAAACTATAAATCTAATTGGATGGATATTGTTCATTATATCTTCAATTGGTTTCATCATCTCAAGTGTAGGAAGTTTTTGGGCTATGTTCGGAAGCTTATTTTTTTTTATTGCTTGTATAGTATTTTTAATTCCATTTTTTAAAAAGGATGAAAATGAGTAACAAAAATTTAAAAATTTATTTAGCTGCACCAAGAGGATTTTGTGCAGGAGTTGATAGAGCAATTGAAATTGTAAAAAAGAGTATAGATAAATTTGGTGCCCCTGTTTATGTGAGACACGAAATTGTTCATAACAAACATGTTGTAGAAGGGTTAAAGAAGATAGGTGCAATATTTGTTGAAGAATTAGATGAAATCAAAGATAAGTCTAGACCAGTTATTTTCTCAGCGCATGGGGTTCCAAAATCTGTTCCAGAGGAAGCTTCTAATTTAAATATGATGTTTGTAGATGCAACGTGTCCTCTAGTATCTAAAGTTCATAGAGAAGCAGAAAACTTAAATAAACAAGGTCATCATATATTATTAATAGGACACAAAAATCATCCAGAAGTCATAGGAACTATGGGTCAATTACCAAAAGGTTCAATAGATTTGATTGAAAATATTGAGGACGCAAATAAGTATGAAAATATCTCAAATAAACAGCTATCTTTCATAACTCAAACAACACTCTCTGTAGATGATACTAAAGATATAATTGCAGCTTTAAAATCTAAATATCCAGATATTAAAGAGCCTAAAAAAGATGACATATGTTATGCAACAACAAATAGACAATCAGCAGTGAAAGAAATAGCAGATAAATGTGATATGTTTTTTGTAATTGGAAGTAGGAATTCATCTAACTCGGTAAGATTAGTTGAGGTTGCTAAAAACTCTGGTTGTAGTTCTGCTGAGTTAATACATTCAGAAAGTCCAGTGCCTATAGATAAAATTAAAGGATGTAATACGATTGGTATCTCCTCAGGTGCTTCAGCACCAGAGATACTTGTTGAAAAATTTATAGCAGAGTTAAAAGATCAATTTACAGTCAACATAGAAGAAGTTGAAATCGTAAAAGAAAATATTACTTTTAAAATTCCTGGAAAATTAAATTAATGGCTGTTTATACTAAAATTAATAATAAACAGATAAAATTTATCGAGAGGAAATATAATATTGGAAAAATAGAAAATTATTCAGGTATAAAAAAAGGTATTGAAAATACCAACTTCCTTTTAAAGACAAAGAAAAATAAATATATCTTAACTATTTACGAAAAAAGAGTTCAGAAAAAAGATCTCCCATTTTTTGTTAATCTTATGTCTGGTCTATCTAGATTAAAAGTAAAATGTCCAGTACCTATAAAAGATAAAAAGGGTAAATATTTATTTAACTTAAAAAATAAAAAAGCTTGTATTGTCAGTTTCCTGGAAGGAAAAGATAAAGAACAACTAAATAATATGGATTGTTTTATAGTTGGAAAAAATGCAGCACTTCTTCATAAGGCTTCAAAAAAGTTAAAATTATATAGAAAAAATTCTCTATCGATTAATTCATGGGGACCAATTCTAAATAAAATAGACAATAAAATTAATAAATTGTCTAAAAACTTAAAAGACTTAATGAAAGATGATTTGAAAGATATCAAGAGAAAATGGCCTAAACAAATGCCAAATGGAATAATTCATAGCGATCTTTTTATTGATAATATTTTTTTCAATAAAGGTAAATTTCATGGATTTATAGATTTTTATTTTTCAGCTAATGATTTTCTATCTTATGAATTAGCAACCTGCATTAATGCTTTATGTTTTAAAAAGAAAAATAGAAAATTTGTATTAGATAAAAAAAGATCCTCAAATTTATTAAAGGGCTACCAATCTGTTAGAAAATTAACTGAAATTGAAAAAAGAAATTTAAATACATTATGCAGAGGATCAGCTTTGAGATATCTTTTGACTAGATCCTATGATTATTTAAATACTCCTAAACAAGCTATCATTAAAATTAAAGATCCAAAGGAGTATATAGATAAGCTGAATTTTCATAGAAATCTTAGCTCATTTAAGGATTATTCTTGATGATTAAAATCTACACAGATGGTTCATGCATTGGAAATCCAGGAAATGGTGGTTGGGCTGCAATTATTATCGATAAAGGAAAGAAAACTCAAATTAAAGGAAGCAAAAAAGAAACAACAAACAATCAAATGGAGTTGCTAGCACCTATCAAAGCATTAAAAAAAATTCCAAAAGGAAGCAAGGTTCAAATATTTACAGACTCAAAATATGTAAAATCTGGAATAACTGAGTGGATACATAATTGGAAAAAAAATGGTTGGAAAACTGCAAATAAAAAAGAAGTTAAAAATAAAGAGCTTTGGACCGAATTAGATAATCTTTCAAACACATTTGAGATAAAATGGAGTTGGGTAAAAGCGCATTCAACAGACAAACTTAATAATGAAGTCGATTTATTAGCAAGGTCTTCTGCAACAATTTAGCTACATCTGGTAACAGAACAACCCTTTAAATTTGTCAATTTAGTTTTTATTAATTAAGTAACCAGATTTTACTTTAAATTTTTCAATGACATGCATACCGTTTTTAGCATCTTTATAAACACCATCGTACATTTCATTATTTTTAAATTTGCCAACAAAGCTTTCCTTTGTTTTATGTCTTAGCACACCCCATCCATGAAACATTTTATTTTTGAAAGATCCTCTATAATAAAATTGCTTAGTTTCATAAAGACCTTCTCCATGCCATAAAAATGTAATCTCATTTTCTGTTTTCTTTACATGTTTAAATTCACCCGTATAAGTGTTACCATTTGCAAGAGTCCACTTGCCAGATTTATAGGGCTCATTTTTCCTAAAAGTTCCTTTAAACTTATCTCCGTTAGGAAATGTAATTGTACCTTTTAAATAGTCATTATTTATAAATACTCCGTCGAAACTTCTTTGAATTTCTTTATCTATATATTTCCCTATATAAAATTTGTTATTCTTTATTAAGCCAATAAATTTGTTGCCATTTGAAAGTATATACTCTCCTTTGATAACTTTATCATTTTTAAATATGCCCTTAAATGAAGCTTTATCATCTTTCCAAATAATTTTTCCATTTCCATGTTTTTTATTGTTTTTAAAATCTCCTAAGTATTCATAATGATTTGGTGAAATGTATTCCCCATATCCATTAAACAATCCATTTTTAAAGTTTCCTTTGTATTGAATATGACCATTTGGATAATATAACTTACCATATCCATTTGGGAGTTTTGAGTCTTCAACTTTATTTGATTGTCCTTCAAATCTTGAACCATCATTAAAAAAAGACTTCTTGGGTCTAAGAATAATAATTTTATCAAAATTCTTTATTTTCATTTTTAAGACATATATTATCACATAGATGAAAAATATATTTGAAATTGTAATTTACCTTTGGACTAAAACGCCAGTCGGAATTATTGTTGTAATTGGTCTATTTTTATGGATTGGTGGTTTTTTGCCAGATCCTAGTCCGGAAGGTTCAAAGCCCGCGTTTTTCACCGGTCAGGATTAATTCTGATTTAAGATCTAAATAATTTTTATAATACCTTCCGCTGAAGATAAACCACATTGCTTAGTCTCTTTCTCAACTTGAATATCAATCACTTCTAAGTTCTCAATAACCATTGCATACCGATTTGAACGAATACCCATTCCTTTTGAATTTCTATCTACTTCAGCTCCGATGGCTTTTGTAAATAATAGATACGGATCTGATAACATTGTAATTTTACCAGCTGCATTGTTTGCTTCTCCCCAAGCATTCATAACAAATGGATCATTTACAGATAAACAAAATATATTATCTATTCCTTTAGCTTTTATTTTTTCAGCATTAGCTACATAGCCAGGAAGATGGAGTTTTGAACAAGTTGAAGTAAAAGCTCCAGGTAATCCAAACAACACTACTTTGCCATTTCCTAAAATATCTCTAATTTTGCTAGTTTGTGGTTCACCATCTAATAGATGAAAAATTTCTATATCTGGGATTTGATCTTTTATTTTTAATTTCATATTGAGTTTATTATGTATTCTTTAACTTTATTTATATCATTTGATAAAACTTCAAATTTTTCTTCTCTATCATAAACATATTTAAGACTATCTGGTAAACTTTCAGTTTTTGAGATTGCATCTTCAATTGCTTTTGGAAATTTACAGGGGTGTGCTGTAGATAAAACAACACAATTTTGTTCTAGCCCAAGTTTTTTTGCAGCACCAATTCCAACTGCAGTGTGTGGATCAACTACAACTTTATATTCTTTGTTTATATCTTTTATCATTTGGATAGTTTCGTTTTCATCTAACATTTCAGATGTAAAATTCTTTTTTATTTCATCTAAGTCACTATTATCGATTTGATAAGTATTATTTTTTATTCTACTCATTACATCTTTAGTAACATCTGAATTACAGTCTTTTACATCATATAAAAGTCTTTCAAAGTTACTTGCTATCTGAATATCCATGCTAGGAGTATTTGTTTCCTCAACTTTCTTTTGAGTATAATCTCCACCAGAAATTGCCCTATGAAGGATGTCATTTTTGTTAGTAGCTACAATAAGTTTATCAATTGGAAGTCCAAGTTTCTTTGCTAAATAACCAGCATAAATATCTCCAAAATTTCCAGTCGGAACAGAAAAAGACAAAGGCTGTCCATTACCTATTTTAAAATAAGCATAAAAATAATAAACAGCTTGAGCAACAATTCTTGCCCAATTAATCGAATTAACACCTGACATATTTATTGAGCTAGAAAATTTTTCATCATTAAACATTGCTTTAACCAGATTTTGACAGTCATCAAAATTTCCCTCAATAGCAATATTGAATACATTTTTTTCTTCATGGATTGTCATCAGTCTTCTTTGCACTGGTGAAATCCTGTTATTTGGATGTAATACAAAAACATTTAAATTCTTTTTGCCTTTTAAAGCATCAATAGCAGCTGCACCTGTGTCTCCTGATGTTGCTACAATAATATTAATTTTTTTTTGCTCATTTCCTAAGTGATATTGATAGAAATTTCCTATTAATTGCATTGCAATATCTTTAAAAGCAAGAGTTGGGCCATGATAGAGTTCTAAGACTTTTAAATTTCCTAAATCAGAGATTTTTACAACATCTTCTGCTCTAAAATTTGAGTAAGATTTTGATACTGTGGAAATTAACTCTTCCTTAGTCATAAAATCACCAATAAATGGGAATATTATTTCGGCTGCTAATTCATTGTAATTAAAACTACTTAATTTGTTTAATTCGTCTTTACTAAATGGTTTGATTGATTTTGGCACAAAAAGACCTCCATCATCAGCTAAGCCTTTCAGAAATACGTTTTTAAATGAAAAATGATCTGAATTATTTCTAGTGCTTATATATTCCATCAGTAATTTTTTTTTCTAAAATATAAATATATTAAAAAAATGGAAACAGCTAATGAAAACCATGTAAGAGCATACTTTAAGTGGTTGTTTGAAATATTGGCTCCAATTTGTTTTGACTGAGGATAAATTCCTTCCTGCTTGCTAATATTGTTGATAATGAATGGAGAAAATTCTTTACCTGTATAGGTCAATAAATCTTCATCTTTAAGCGTGAACCAATAATTCTTATTTACGTCGTTATCTGGCTTGAAATAATTAAATTTGCTTTTTAATTTTAAAACTCCCTCAAATTTGCTTTCATTTGAAACATACTTTTTAGATTTAAAATCTCTTGGAACCCAACCCCGATTTATTAAATAGCTTTTATTGTTAATACTAACTGGATTTACAATGTCAAATCCTGGCTCTCCTTTTTCATTTAAGGAATATAAATAAATTATTTTTGAATTATCTAATATTCCTTCAAATTTGATTTTTTTAAAGTTAATTGGATTACTTCCATTAAATTCTACTGGATCACTTTTTAAAGATTGGTCGATTGAATTTATTAAATCAAGCTTCCAGTTTAGTCTTATAATTTGCCAAGTACCTAATGCCAAAAAAACTAAAATAAAAAAGTATACAAAGATTGAAAAAGATAGCTTATTTTTCAAGAACTATTAACTTCCCCAAATGTAAATAGCTGCAAATAAGAACAACCAGACAACGTCAACAAAGTGCCAGTACCAAGCAGCAGCCTCGAAACCAAAGTGATGTTCTTTAGTAAAATGTCCTAATTTACCTCTCCATAAGCAAACCGCTAAGAAAATAGTCCCAACTAAAACGTGGAAACCATGAAACCCTGTGGCCATATAGAATGTAGCTCCATAAATATGACCTGAAAAACTAAATGTAGCGTGTTGGTATTCGTATATTTGCAATAACGTAAAAAATGCTCCTAAAATTACTGTACAGATTAGACCATTTATAAATCCTTTTCTATCATCCTCTAATAAAGAATGGTGTGCCCAAGTTACTGTTGTACCAGATAAAAGTAGGACAAGAGTATTTATAAGTGGGATGTCCCATGGATCAAAAGTTTCAATATCTTTTGGTGGCCATACATTTCCCATGAATTCATTTGGAAACAAACTTGCATCAAAATATGCCCAAAACCATGCAACAAAAAACATTACTTCAGAAGCAATAAATAATGTCATTCCATATCTATGATGAATTTGAACAACAGGTGTATGATGACCTTTGTGCTCAGCTTCGATTACAACATCTCTGAACCACATAAAGGCACAATAAATTATAAGTAAAAAACCTAAAACCATTGCCCACATAACTTTACTGTGAAAATAATAAACAGATCCAACAGCTGTAACTAGCGTTGCTATAGATGTAGCTAGAGGCCAAGGACTAGGGTCAACTAAATGATAATCATGTTTTTGACCTGATGCAGACATTTATTTTAACTCTCTTTTTTTTCGTTTTTATAATATTCAGATGAGAAAAAAGTATATGACATAGTAACATCTTCAACTCTAGATGTTTTTGGATCATTTACTAATTCTGGATCTAGGTAAAAAACTAGGGTGTAACTTGCCTTTTCCCCTGGATCTAATGTTTGTTTTTCAAAGCAAAAACAGCCTAATTTATTAAAATATGCTCCAAATGATGATGGAGAAACATTATATGTAGCTACAGCAGATGAAATTTCATCTCCCGTATTTTCCACTTCAAATTTAATTCTGTATACCTTGCCTGGCTGAACATCCATTGTTTTTTGATCAACATCAAAATTCCAATCAAGAGCACTGTTAACGTTGGTATCTAATCTTACATTTATTTTTTTATCTAAAACTATATTAGGAGCCTCTTTTGATATTTGTGTTGTTCCACCAAAGCCAGTTACTCTGCAAAATAAATCATACAAAGGAACAGCTGCAAAAGATAATCCCAACATAAAGACAAAAATTCCTGCTAGAATTAGTGGAGTTAAAGTATTTTTTTTAATCATAGAGGTCTTTCAAATACTCCAATGTTAAATAGTGTGAAAATGAATAAGAAAACTATAAATGCAACTAAACCAACTGCTGTCCATAAATTTTTCTTTTTTAATTTTTGATCTTTGACTATCATAAAACTTTATCCACTAGGAAAAAAACAAATATTAAAAATAAGTAAATAATTGAATAGCTGAAAATATGTCTTGCTTTCTTTATGTTAAATTTTCCAACTTTATAGTTGTAAAGCTGGTAACAAATTAAATTATAATAAAATGTAAGTAGTAGGCTAAGTGTTAAGAATACTTCGCCGACAAATCCAATATAATATGGGAAAATAATTGTAGGTATCATTAGTAAAGAATAAATTAGAATATTCTTTTTAGTATCCTGAATTCCATTAGTTACCGGAAGCATTGGAATACCTGCTTTTTTATAATCATCAGCTTTGTACAAGCTTAATGCCCAAAAGTGTGATGGTGTCCAAAAGAAAATTATTAAAAAAAAAGCAATCGACTCCAACGAAATAGAATTTGTTGCTATTGCCCATCCAATTACTGGTGGTAAAGCTCCTGATGCTCCACCTATAACAATATTTTGTGGAGTTTTTCTTTTTAACCAGATTGTATAAACAAATACATAAAATAATATCGTAAACAATAATAGAGATGCTGATAAAGCATTTGTAACAAAGTATAAGCTCACAACTGAAACAACTGACAGAGATGTTCCAAAATATAATGCATGATTTCTGTTCAACTTTCCTCTTGGAATTGGACGTAAGCATGTTCTAGTCATTAATTTATCTAAATCAGCTTCATACCACATGTTAAGTGCTCCTGCTGCTCCAGCGCCAAAGGCTACAATTAATATCCCAAACACTGATTGTTGAAATGAAACTGAGGTAGGAGCTGTTAGCAGTCCAACTGCGCAAGTGAAGATAACAAGAGACATTACTCTTGGTTTCATTAATTTTAATAATTCAGTAATTATACCTAGTTCGTAATATGATTTTTTTACTTTAGAATACGTCGTAGCCATTTTAATTTTTATATCTTAAGACGTTACTAACTACTAGATTTTTCAGTGCCTTCATAATCTTCAAACTTCGGTAATTCATCAAAAGTGTGAAAATTCGGTGGTGATGGAACTGTCCACTCTAATGTTGTGGCCCCTTCTCCCCATGGGTTTTGTGCTGCTTTTTTCTTTTTTGTAAAAGCGTAGATTAAATTAGCGAAAAATACCACTAAGCCAACTACAGAAATATATGAACCGATTGAAGAGATATAATTCCAATCAGCAAATGCATCTGGATAATCAGCGTATCTTCTTGGCATTCCAGCTAATCCTAAGAAGTGTTGTGGAAAGAAAACTAAATTTACACCAATGAAAGTTAACCAAAAATGAAGTTGACCCATCCACTCAGAATATTCATACCCTGACATTTTCCCAAACCAATAATAGAAGCCTGCAAATATTGCAAAAACAGCTCCCAAAGATAATACATAGTGGAAGTGAGCTACAACATAATAAGTATCATGCAATGCAGTATCTACTCCAGCATTTGCTAGAACTACACCAGTTACACCTCCAACTGTAAATAAAAATATAAATCCTAAAGCCCAAACCATTGGGGTTTTGAATGATATAGATCCTCCCCACATTGTAGCGATCCATGAAAATATTTTAATTCCTGTTGGGACAGCGATAATCATTGTTGCTGCTAAGAAATACGCTTTAGTATCAGTATCTAAACCAACTGTGTACATGTGGTGAGCCCAAACAACAAAACCTACAATTCCAATTGCCACCATCGCGTAAGCCATTCCTAAATATCCAAAAACTGGCTTCTTTGAAAACGTAGATACGATATGACTGATCATTCCAAATCCTGGTAAGATTAGAATATAAACTTCTGGATGACCAAAAAACCAGAATAAATGTTGGAATAATGTTGGGTCTCCACCTGTTTGTGCATCAAAGAATGCAGTACCAAAATTTCGATCTGTTAGAAGCATAGTAATTGCTCCCGCTAATACTGGCAACGAAAGTAATAATAAAAATGCTGTAACTAATATTGACCATGCAAATAATGGCATCTTATGCAAAGTCATTCCAGGAGTTCTCATATTTAAAATAGTTGTAATAAAATTAACTGCTCCTAAAATTGAAGAAGCTCCTGCGACGTGTAAACTTAAAATTGCTAAATCCATTGCTGGACCTGGTTGACCTGCAGTAGAAGATAGAGGTGGATAAATCGTCCAGCCACCACCGACACCTTGTGCACCTGGAGGTCCATCTACAAAAATTGATGAAAGTAATAAAATAAATGCAACAGGCAATAACCAAAAAGAAATATTATTCATTCTTGGAAATGCCATATCTGGTGCTCCAATCATTATCGGCACGAACCAGTTTCCAAAGCCACCAATCATCGCTGGCATCACCATAAAGAAAATCATTATTAATCCATGACCTGTAACCAAAACATTATAAAGATGGTAGTTACCACCTAAAACATCATCACCAGGATGCATTAATTCCATTCTCATCAAAACTGAAAAAGCTGTTCCAATAACTCCTGCAATAATTGCAAAAATTAAATACATTGTTCCAATATCTTTATGATTTGTAGAATATGCCCATCTCTTCCAACCTGTTGGAGTATGATGATCGTGAATATGTGCTGCTTCTGAACTCATTTTTATTTACTCGCTACTAGTTTTTTATTAATTAAATTTTCATCTTTTGCAAATTTTATCTTCGCCTCTGAAAGCCAAATTTGGTAATCTTCTTCTGAAACTACTTTAACTTCAATTGGCATAAAAGCATGTTTAATTCCACATAACTCAGAACATTGTCCGTAATAAGTCCCAACTTTTTCAGCTTTGAACCAAGTTTCATTTACTCTTCCTGGCATCGCATCCCTTTTAACTCCAAATGCTGGTAATGCCCATGCATGAAGTACATCATTTGCTGTAATTAAAACTTTAACTACTTTATTTACTGGAACAACGACTACATTATCTGTTGCTAACAATCTTGGCTGACCTTCTTTTAAATCCTTCTCTTCGATCATATAAGCATCAAAAATTATATTCTCATCTGGGTACTCGTATCCCCAATACCATTGATATCCAATTGCTTTTATAGTTACATCAGCTTTAGGAATTGCATCTTGTGAATATAAAACTTTAAATGACGGTACTGCCATCACGATCAAGATTAAACAAGGAACTAATGTCCAAACAATTTCAACTAAAACATTATGTGTTCTTTTAGATGGATTAGGATTTCTCGATGCTCTAAATCTTACCATCACATAAAGCATTAAAAATAAAACAAACGCACTTATAGCAACTATGATTGGTACTAACATATAGTCATGGAACCAAACTATATCTCTCATAGTTTGCGATGCAGGCTCTTGGAAACCTAATTGCCAATTTTTTGGTTGGTTTGCAAACGCCTCAACTGAGTAAATTAATGCTATAAAAACAAAAAATAGTTTCTTCATTTGTTTTCTATATAGATCGAAAATATTATAAAAAATACTAGAGAATTCGCGACAATTTATCAATTTTGCAAATAATTGATCACAGATAACGCGGATATAACCGCAGTTTCAGACCTTAAAATGTTATCACTCAGTTTTATCGATTGAGACCCTTTAAAGCTTAGAATCTTTTTAATTTCACCGGCTGAATAATCCCCCTCAGGACCAATTAAAAGACAATTTGGTTTTGAATTTGAAACTTTAATTTTTTTATTATTCGTATTTAAATCTCCAAAAATTAAATTGATATCTGAATTGTTAGACAGGAATTTATCTAATGATTGAGGTTTTTCAATTGAAGGAATATTTATTCTATTACTTTGCTCACACGACTCTATAATTATTTTATTTAATCTCTCATAATTTATTTTTCTAACAATTGTCCTTTCAGAAATAATTGGTACAAATTTTGTTACTCCAAGCTCGGTTGCTTTTTGTATCATGAAGTTAAAATAATTTGATTTAATCGGTGAGAAGGCTAACCAGATTTCTTGCTCTTTATCTTTTTGTCTCAACTGTTCAACAACCTTAAAATTTAAGCTGCTTTTTGAAATTTCAGTTACAATTGACTTCCATTCTCCAGATTTATTAAAAACTGAAAAGGTCTCTCCTTGTTTAATCCTCATTACTTTTAGTAAATAATGTGATTGAGACTTATTTAAATTAGTTTCTAAATTAATTGATAATTTTTCTGGATAAAATATTCTAATATTGCTCATTATATTTAAATTAATTTATGAAAAAAATTAAAGCAATCATATTTGATGCATACGGCACCCTATTTGATGTTAATTCTGCTGCTGAAAAGTGTAAAGAAAGATTGGGCGATAAATGGGAAGGATTTGCTAATTATTGGAGAACTACACAGCTTGAATATACTTGGCTTAGAAGTTTAATGAGAAGACATAAGGATTTTTGGCAAATCACTGAAGATAGTTTGGATAAATCAATGAATTTTTACAATATTGATAATTCAATGAGATCAGAACTATTAAATTTATATAAAGTGCTTTCACCATTTAAAGAAGTAAAGGATGTGCTAAAAAAATTAAAACAATCAAATTATAAATTAGCAATTCTATCAAATGGTACACCTGAACTTTTAAATGAACTCGTTGTTAGTAATGGGTTAAAAGATATTTTTGATGATATTTTTTCTGTAGAAGAAGTTGGTATTTTTAAACCAGATTCCAAAGTTTACGACCTTCCAATAAATAAATATAATATTGAAAAGAGCGAAGTTTTATTCCTAAGTGCCAATACATGGGATGTATCTGGCGCAGGAAATTATGGATACAACACTGTTTGGGTGAATAGAAATAATAATATTTTTGATAAATTAGATTTTGAGCCTAACAAACAAATAAGCAATTTATCAGAATTGCTTGATTTAATTTAGATATATCCTATATGAAAGACATGACAAATATAGAAGTAGAAAAAATTATAGATCCAACACCAGCATCAGATGGTGCAGGAGTTAAATTAAAAAGAAGTATTGGTGTTGAGCCAAATTATTATGATCCATTTTTAATGTTAGATGAATTTGGATCAGAAAATAAAGATGATTATATTGCAGGCTTTCCTCCTCATCCACACAGAGGAATTGAAACAGTTACATACATGTTAGCTGGGAGTTTTGAACATAAAGATAGTACAGGTGGCCAAGGTAAAATGACTGCAGGAGATGTGCAGTGGATGAAAACTGGCAGTGGAATAATTCATTCAGAAATGCCGGCTATGAATGATGGAAAACTTCATGGTTTTCAATTATGGATTAATATGCCTGCTAGCGAAAAGATGAGCAAACCAGAATACCATTATATTGACTCTGATAAAATGAGCACACATAAGGATGAAGATAAATTTATAAAAGTAATAGCTGGAAAGTTTGAAAATTCAGAAGGTCCAATAAAAAAACACAATGTAGATCCAATTTATTTTGATGTAGAATTAAATCAAAGTAAAATTTTTAATTATCAAGTTCCATCCACACACAATTCATTCATATATTTAATTGAAGGTGAGATAGAAATTGGAAACAATAAACACGAATGTGTTAAAGACTCTACTTTAATTTTATTATCTAAAGGTGAAAACTTGAAAGTAACCGCTTTAACAAACACTAAATTTTTACTAATATCTGGAAAACCGATAGGAGAACAGATTGCAAGAGGTGGCCCATTCGTCATGAATACCAAAAAAGAAATACTTCAAGCAATTGATGATTATCATAATGGTAATTTTGTAAAGTAAATATGAAAGCTATAAGATTTGAAAAGTTTGGAGGACCAGAAGTCTTAGAATACAAGGACATTGAAATCGGTAAACCTGGTCCAAAGGAAGTTCTTGTTAAAAATTTGTCAGTTGGACTTAATTATATTGATGTTTACCATCGAACAGGTTTGTATCCAATTGAATTACCAAGTGGACTTGGATTAGAAGCATCTGGAGTAGTTGAAGAAATTGGCTCTGATGTAAGTCTTTTTAAAGTTGGAGATCGAGTAAGTCATGCATCTGCTCCAATAAGTGGATACTCAGAAAAACAAATAATGCCAGAAGAAAAATTAGTCACGGTGCCAGAAGGTATTTCAGATGAAATAGCTTCCTGTATTTTATTGAAAGGAATAACATCAGAATATTTATTACACAGGTCATATGCTGTAAAAAAAGGAGATAAAGTTTTATTTCATGCTGCAGCTGGTGGTGTTGGTCAAATATTATGTCAGTGGGCTAATGCTTTGGGATGTGAAGTCATTGGAACAGTTGGTTCTAAAGAAAAAGTTGAAATAGCAAAAAAAAATGGGTGTCATCATGTTATCAATTATACAGATCATAATTTTGTGGAAGAAGTTGAAAAAATAGTAGGTAAAAACGGAATAGATGTTGTCTATGACGGTGTAGGAGCAAAAACTTTTGAAGGATCAATAGAGTGTTTAAAAATTAGAGGGATGATGGTAGCATTTGGAAATGCATCTGGATATGTTCACACTATAGATGTTAAAAAACATATAAATACAAAAGGTCTTTTTTTTACAAGACCGTCAATAATGCATTATACAATTACAAGAGATGAATTAGAAAAATCTGCTGAATTGGTTTTTGATGCAGTTCTTTCAGGGAAAATAAAAATTGAAGTTTCTAAAAAATACAAATTAAGTGAAGCTAAACAAGCTCACATAGATTTAGAGAATAGGGTTTTAACAGGACCTGCAGTTATTATTCCTTAAATTGATCATCCATATCTGAAAGATGAAGTCTTAATGCTCTTGTTGAAATTTGTATTTCTCTTATAAAAAAAATTATTGATACCATCATTGATAAACAACAAGATCCAAATATTATTCTCGCTAAAAAGTATGTCTCTAAATAAAGTGCAAAAACTGTAAGCATATTAAATAAAAAACCAAATGCAGCAAAAAGTATTGTTATCCTTAAATTTTTTACTCTATCACTCAAATTAATTAGCTGCTGCTTCCACTCTGGGGGTGTATGTTTCTCAAAAACGTACTCGTCATGTATTTTTCTAATAAGCCCACTTAAAGTATGGAATCTGTTACTATAAACTGCCATAATCAAAGGTATTGCGGGAAACATTAATGCTGTAACTGTATAATCAATATTCATGCGAATCAGTTTGATTATGAAACTACGCTTTGTTATTTACAAGTAAATTATGTCTCAAAGGGTTAAAATTTTAATAGAATTAACTAGACTCAATAAGCCAATAGGCTTCATGCTTCTTTTCTGGCCATGCATTTGGGGTTTAACAATTGCTTATGACTTTTCTGTTTCTTTGACTACTTATGTATTTCATGCATTCTTATTTTTTTCGGGATCAGTTTTGATGAGATCTGCAGGATGTATCGTCAACGACATTACAGATAGAAAAATTGATGTATTGGTAGAAAGAACAAAAAATAGACCTATAGCATCAGGAAAAATTTCAATTTTTAGTGCAACAATATATTCTGCAATTTTATGTTTTCTAGCTTTTTTAGTTCTAATTAATTTTAATAAATTTACAATTTATATGGCTCTTATATCTATGCCTATGGCATTTACTTATCCTTTGATGAAAAGATTTACTTATTGGCCACAACTTTTTTTAGGTATTACTTTTAACTATGGTCTTTTGTTGGCATGGATATCTATTCAAAATCAAATAAGTTTTTTACCCATTATTTTTTATGTTGGAGCCATATTTTGGACATTAGGATACGACACAATATATGGATATCAAGATATTTATGATGATGAAATAATTGGAGTAAAATCAACATCAATTAAATTTAAAAAAAATCCAAAATTTTTTTTATATTTTTGTTACTCTATATTTATTTTTTCATTGATAATAATAGGTTTGTTAATGAATTATAAGTTTTATTACTATCTTTTACTATCTTTTTCATTTGTGCACTTATTATATTTTCAAATACATAAGTTAAATACAAATGATCCTTTAAATTGTTTAAATAAATTTAAAAGTAATAATCTATTGGGATTTCTGATTTTAATTAATCTTCTTGTTGGAAAAACTATTTAATGAAGAATTTAGATATTTTAAAAAGATTATTTAAAGATTACACTAAATATCATTTAAGAAAAATTTTATTTGCCATTATATTTTCAATATTGGTTGCGGCAAGTACATCTGCTACTGCTTGGTTACTAGATCCAGCTATAGAAAAAATATTTTTAGAAAAAGATCAAACACTAATTTATATAATACCATTGTTAATAATTATTGCTTTTTCAACAAAAGGTATTTCTCTTTATCTTGCTAAAATTTTAATGATTAAAGTCGCAGAGGAGGTTAAAAAAAAGTTGCAATTGAATATGCTATCATCATTTATTAAAGCTGATACCGAGTATATAGAGAATAAACATTCTGGTAAATACATATCAAATTTAAATTTTGATGTTAATCAAATAACAGGAATGTTAAGCACTTCATTTTTAAATTTCTTTAAAGATGGCTTGACTCTTGTAGGTTTGCTAATTGTGATGTTTACACAAAACTGGAAACTATCTTTAATTGCATTAATAATGATTCCATTTGCATCAATCACTGCAAGACGTTTGGGTCAAAGAATGAGCAAGGTGTCAACAGAGGCCCAGGAGAGGTCTGGAGATTTGAATAAATACCTTATTGATCTATTTAAAAATCATAAAATTATAAAAATATTCCAAAGAGAAGAATATGAAAATTTACGGTCAAATGAATTTGTTGAAAAATTAAAAGAAAAATCAATAAAGATATCAACAGTTCTAATTAGAGCTACACCAATAATGGAAGTTCTTACAGGAACAATGATTGCGGTATTAATCTTTTATTCAGGGAAATTAATTATGACAGATCAATTAAGTATAAATAATTTTTTCTCATTTCTAGCAGCAATGATGCTTGCATATCAACCAGTAAAATCATTAGCAACTATAAATGTTGGTGTTGGACAAGGAATGTCTGCAGCTAGAAGAATACTTCCTATAATAGATATAGATAACAAAATAAAAAATAGTGAAACATGCAAAAATTTAAAACTAGAAAATGGTTCTATAAATTTTAAAAATGTGACCTTCAATTATGAGAGTAAAATAAATAGCACCGTTTTAAAAAATATTAATATTAATATAAAGGGTGGAAAAACAACTGCATTAGTTGGACATAGTGGAGCTGGAAAATCTACATTGCTTAATCTTATACCAAGAATTTATGATATAAAAAATGGCGAGATAGAAATTGATAATCAAAAGATTAAAGATTTAAATTTAAAATCCTTGAGAAAAGAGATTTCGATTGTAGATCAAAATATAACACTCTTTGATGATACAGTTTTTAACAATATTAAGTATGCAAAGCCAGATGCAAGTGTAGAAGAAATTTATAAAGCTGCAGATCTCTCAATGTGCTCGGAATTTATAGAAAATTTAGAGCATAAATTTGATACCATTATTGGTGAAAACGGAGTTAGATTATCTGGTGGTGAAAAACAAAGACTATCCATTGCAAGAGCAATATTAAAAAAAAGCTCTATTATATTACTTGATGAAGCTACATCCTCACTTGATTCCGAAACTGAAGAAAAAATACAAAAAGCAATTGAAATTTTAACAAAAGATAAAACTACTCTTGTTATAGCTCATAGATTATCAACTATACTGAACTCGGACACTATATATGTTCTCGATAAAGGTAAAGTTGTAGGGTCTGGTAATCATGAAAATTTAATGAAGGAGTCCGAAACATACAAAAATTTTTATAATCGTCAAATTAAAACAAATTAATGTTTCTTTTTTATAATTTTTTAGGATTGATAATTTTAATTATATATCCGTTAATTTTTTTTATAAGATTCTTAAATTCAAAAGAAGAGTTAAATAGGTTTTTTGAAAAACTAAGTATTTATAAAAAAAAGAACTCAAATAAAACATTATGGATACATGCGGTAAGCATAGGGGAAGTTCTTAGTATTATGCCTATAGTGAAAGAACTTGATAAAAATAATAAAATAGATCAAATATTAATTACCACAACTACTAAAAGTTCTACTTTAATTTTATCTAAATTTAAATTTAAAAAAGTTATACATAAGTATTTACCATTAGATATAAATTTTATTACAAAAAAATTTATAAATTATTGGAAGCCTAATGTTGCAATATTTGTTGATTCCGAAATATGGCCTAATTTTTATTTTAACTTAGAGAAAAAAAAGATACCA
The DNA here is from genome assembly GCA_902601895.1 of uncultured Pelagibacteraceae bacterium. GTDB lineage: Bacteria > Pseudomonadota > Alphaproteobacteria > Pelagibacterales > Pelagibacteraceae > Pelagibacter. The sequence goes on from CACKOU010000012.1 coordinate 27,428, forward strand.
ATAATTCTTTTTAATGCTCGTATTACCTCAAAATCTTTTAGTAGATGGAAAAAATTTACTTCATTTTCAAATTTCATTTTTAGTAAAATTACTCTAGCATTTCCTCAAAACAAAGAAACTATCAAATACCTAAAAAATTTAGGAACAAATAAAATTAAATTTCTTGGGAATCTTAAATTTTATAATGAGGAAAAAAATTTTGATCTTAATAAAAAATTATTTAGTGACCTTAGAAAAAGAAAAATATGGTGTGCTGTAAGCACTCACCCAACTGAGGAAATAAAAGTAGGAAGTATTCACAAAAGTTTTAATTTAAAAAATAAAAATATACTAACAATAGTAATACCGAGACACGTAGAGAGATCTGAAGGTATTTTAAATGATTTTAAAAATATGGGTCTTAGAACACAAAGACATTCTCTAACCAAAAAAATTGACAAAAATACAGATATATATCTTGTAGATACATATGGAGATACAGAAAAATTTTGTTACTTCTCTAATATAGTATTTATTGGAGGATCTTTTATAAACCATGGAGGCCAAAACCCTCTTGAAGCTGTTAGACTAGGAAATAAAGTATTACACGGACCAAGTATAGAAAATTTTAAAGAAGTTTATGAAGTTTTAAAAAAAAATAAGATATCAAAAAAAGTGAATTCTAATAATGAGTTTGGTACTTTGCTGTTGAAAACAATAAATAGTAAAAAGAAACTAAAAGCGAACAAGGTTATAAACTCGATAGGAAAAAAAATATTTAAAAACTATTTAGAAGAGATAAAAAAATTTATTTGATGTATTTTAAAAAACCAAAATTTTGGAAAACAACAAATTTTCTATCTATATTACTTTTACCATTTAGTTTAATTGCTTTGATTGTTAGTGAATTTAAAAATTTTTTGCCTAAAAAAAATTTTAAAATTAAAACTATTTGCGTAGGCAATATTACAGTTGGAGGTACAGGAAAAACTAGTTTATGTATTACAATTAATGATATTTTAAAAAAATCATTAAAGACTGTATTTATTAAGAAATTTTATTTAGAACAAGTTGATGAGCAAAAATTGCTTAAATCAAAGGGAAATTTGATATGTAAAAATTCAAGAATTATCTCTTTAAAAACGGCTCAAAAAAATGGTTACGATGTCGCAATAATGGATGATGGTCTTCAACAAAAAAATATTAAAAAAAATATCTCTATTGCATGCTTTAATTCATCAGAAACAATAGGTAACAGATTTTTGATACCATCAGGTCCTCTGAGAGAAAGATTATACTCTGTAAAAAATGTTGATGCAGTAATTCTAAGCGGTGAGAAAAGAAATTTAGAATTTGAGGCCGAGCTTAAAAAAATTAATAATAAACTGAAATTTTTTTACGGCAAATATGAACCAACTAACTTAAATAAATTTGATAGAAAAAAAAAATATCTAGTTTTTTCAGGGTTAGGAAACCCTGAAGAATTTGAAAGAACATTAAAAAAAAATAAATTTAATATAAAAAAAAACATAGTATTTCCTGATCATTATAATTATAAAAAAAAAGATATAGTTAAGATAAATGAAGTAGCAAAAACACAAAAACTAAATATTATTACAACTG
>CACKOU010000013.1 GCA_902601895.1 uncultured Pelagibacteraceae bacterium
TTAAAGATTTACCAAAAAATAGTTTTGTAGTCATAAGTAATAATGCACAACAAACTTTTTTAGCTAAAATAAAAAAAATTTATAATAAAGAGCTTGATAAAAAAAATATTAATGATGAATATTATTCAAAAGCTAACTTTTCCATATCATCAAATGTATATGATACTTATGATAAATTATTGAGTAAGAAATATAACGTTAAGATTTTTAATAATTCACTTGAAAGAATTAAAGAAAATTTTAGATAATGCTTAATCTAAGTCTAAAACAATTCAAAAAAAATCTAAAAAAAGAAAAAAATTTAGTTTTATATTTTTCATTAAAACAAAATAAAGATAAGGAAGTAAATAATTTAATAAATAATTTTTTACATGAAAAAAATAGCTTTGTTTTTGAGTCAATTGAAAAAGGTTATATAAAGGGACGATATACAATTTTTGGGAAAAATCCTGACAAAATTTGGGAATTTAACAATAAAAGCTGTAAATTAATAATTGATGGAAAAAAAATTAATTTAAAAGGTAGTGCAAAAAAAATTATCGAAAACATAATTGAAAATTTTAAATTTCCTACTCCAAAAGAATTACCACCAATATGTTCACTTTTGTCTGGATACTTTTCTTATGACATAATTAGATATTTGGAGAAAATTCCAAATAAAAACAATGATGATCTTAAAATTCCAGATGTTAGATTAATTCGTCCTAGAAACTTAATAATACAAGATAATTTTAAAAAAAAAATTTATTTTATTGTTAATGTTTTCAATGATGAAAAAATTAAAAACTTTGATTTAAAATATAGAGAAATTATTAATGAAATAGAAAAAATGGTTTTTTTGTCAAATTTTGAAAGAAATAATATTCCAAATAAAAAATATAAACAAAGTAATAAAATTAAATCTAATATTTCAAAAAAAAAATTTTTATCAAACGTTAAAAAAGCTAAAAAGTATATTAAACTCGGTGATATATTTCAGGTAGTGCTAAGTCAAAGATTTGAGACAAATTTAAACAAAAGCCCAATAGAAATTTATAAAACTCTAAGAAAAACAAATCCGTCTCCTTTTATGTATTTCTTTAATTTTAATGATTTTCAAATAATTGGGGCTAGTCCTGAGATACTCGTCAGATTAAGAAATAATAAAATAACGATAAGACCTATAGCTGGAACAAGGCCAAGAGGAAAAAATAAAAAAGAAGACATAATTTACGAAAGAGATCTATTAAATGATAAAAAAGAACTTGCTGAACATTTAATGCTTCTTGATTTAGGTAGAAATGACACTGGAAAAGTATCAAAAATCAACACTGTAAAAGTCACTGAAAGCTTTTCAATAGAAAGATATTCACATGTCATGCATATTGTATCGAATGTTGAGGGAATATTTAATAATAAATACTCAAAATTTGAAACTATGTTGTCTGGATTTCCCGCTGGAACAGTTTCTGGGGCTCCAAAAATTAGAGCAATGGAAATAATAGATGAGCTAGAGACAACAAAAAGAAAAGTGTATGCAGGAGGGATTGGATATTTTTCAGCGAATGGTGAATTTGATACATGTATTGCACTTAGAACTGCATTAGCTAAAAATAAGAAATTTTATGTGCAATCTGGAGCCGGAATAGTTGCTGATAGCAAACCACAAAACGAATATCTTGAAACAGTTAATAAGGCAAAAGCTCTATTAAAAGCAATTGAGTAATTATGAAAATAATTTTAATTGATAACTATGATAGTTTTACATTTAATTTGTATCATTACATATCTAAGTTTTGTTCAAGCGTAGATGTTGTAAGAAATGATAAAATTAATGCAAAAGAAATATTAAAGAGAAAATATAATAAAATTGTTATATCACCTGGTCCAGGTAACCCTGATCAAGCAGGAAACTGTCTATCAATAGTAAATGAATTATATAAAAAAGTTCCAATACTTGGAGTTTGTTTAGGTCATCAAATTATAGGTCAAATATTTGGATCTAAAATTATTCAAGCTAAAGAATTAGTTCATGGAAAAACAAGTAAGATTATTTCAAAAAATATAGGTATTTTAAAAGGTATACCGAAAATATTTGAAGCTACTAGATACCATAGTTTAATAATCGATAATAAAACACTTTCTAAAGATTTAGAAATTACTGCTATGACTTTAGATGGAATAATTATGGGCGTTAAACATAGAATTTATGATATTCATGGAGTACAATTTCATCCTGAAAGCATAAAGACAAAAGATGGTTTAAAAATTTTAAAAAATTTTATTATATAAATGGAAAAATATTTAAAAAAACTTGAAGTAAAAGAAAATTTAACATTACAAGAAAGCGTTGGTGCTTTTGAAATTTTGATGAATGGAAATGCTAATGATAATGAAATTTTTAATTTTTTAACTCTGCTCTCTGAAAAGGGTGAGGTTTCGACAGAAATAGCAGGTGGTGTTTCGGTACTTAGAAATAAGGCGAAAAGAGTTAATGTAAATGACTGTATAGATACCTGCGGAACAGGTGGCGATGGTAAGGATACACTAAATATATCTACTGCTTCAGCATTAGTACTTTCTAGTATGGGTATTAATGTAGCAAAACACGGTAATAAGGCAGTTTCATCAAAATGTGGATCTGCTGATGTTTTAGAAGCATTAAAAATTAATATCAATTTGGAACCCAAAGATATTGAAAGTCAAATTAAAAAAAATCATTTTGGATTTATGTTTGCTCCAAATTATCATAGTGCAATGAAATATGTTGGCCCAACAAGGAAAAAAATTGGAAAAAGAACCATATTTAACATGATTGGACCTTTGAGTAATCCAGCAAACGTTGAAAGACAAGTTGTGGGAGTTTTTGATAAAAAACTTCTAGATATATTCTCTAATGCTTTGAAAGATTTAAATATTAAATTTGCTTGGATTGTTAACAGCAATGATGGTTTAGATGAAATATCACCATATGACAAAACTGTTGTTAAACAATTAAGAAAAGGGGAAATTAATGAAATGATTATTGATCCTAAAGAATTAAATGTAAATGCTGAAGGTTTTGATAAGATAGTCGGTAACGATGCTAAATTTAATTCACAAAAAATTATAGATATATTTAAAGGCAATGATAATGACTTTTCTAAAGCTGTGTCATTAAATGCTGCAGCTGGCTTAATAATATCTGAAAGAGAAGATAATTTTAAATATGCCTATCAAAAAGCAAGAGATCAATTGCTATCAGGAAAAACATACTCACATTTAGAAAAACTGAGAAATGTCTGAAAATATACTTCAAAATATTATTAAAAAAAAAAAAATAAGAATTGCTGAACTTAAAAAGAAAAAGCCTTTAGAAAGTATAAAACAACATATGCCTGAGAGTATGAGTTATTTAGACTTTAAAGAAACAATAGAGGAAAATATTAAAAATAATAAAATATCAATTATAGCTGAAATTAAAAAAGCTAGTCCTTCTGCTGGTATATTGTTTGAAAATTATAATCCAGTAGATATAGCTAAAATATATTACAAAAATGGTGTTACTTGTTTGTCAGTTTTAACTGAAGAGGATTTTTTTTTAGGAAATTTATCCCACATTTATAAAATAAAATCATTGATTAATACAATGGAACAAACAAGCCTAGAGAACCATTGTATTCCAATTCTTTGCAAAGATTTTTTTATAGATGTTTATCAAGTACAATTAGCTAAATATTATGGTGCTGATGCTATTTTAATAATTTTAGCTGGTGTTGATGAAAAAACCGCAGATGAATTATATGAAGAAGCTAAGAAACTTAAAATGTCTGTTATTGTTGAAGTTCACACTGTTGAAGAGGCCAAAAAATCTTTAAAGTACAAAGATGCATTAATAGGGATAAACAATAGAAATTTAAAAACACTTAAAACAAATTTAAATACAACTTATGATATTCATAATATTTTAATTAATCATCGTGGACCATTAATTTCAGAGAGTGGAATAAAGAGCAAAGAAGATGTTTTAAAAATAGCCTCTGAAACTAAAATAAAAACATTTCTGATTGGTGAATCAATTTTAAAAAACTTGGAAAATAATAATATTTTTTCTGTTTTATAAAAAAAAAGGTTGAATTTATTAGTGTTTTTACTGTTGTTAAATTGAAAGAACTTTTATAGAACATTGATGTACACAATTTGTTCTATGTTAACTAAAAAACAAAAAAATCTGCTTTTATTTATCAACAAGAAGTTGAGATCTAGTGGTGTATCTCCTTCTTATGATGAAATGAAGGAATCACTAAATCTAAAGTCTAAATCTGGAATTCATAGATTAATTAGTGCCTTAGAAGAGAGAGGTTTTATCAAAAGATTGGCACATAAAGCAAGGGCTTTGGAAGTCATTAAATTACCTGAAACAGCTTCAGCAAATGATATTTACAACAACTTTTCACCAAGTGTAATTAAGGGTGGGCTTGATGAAAGTTCAAATCATAATAATTCAGATGAAAATGAAATACCTGTTTTAGGTAAAATTGCTGCAGGTACACCTGTTGAAGCAATTCAAAATGAAGTTTCTAGAATATCTTTACCATCTAATATTGAGAAAAATGGAGAATTTTTTGGGTTAAAAGTCCAAGGAGATTCAATGATTGAGGCCGGGATAAACGATGGTGATACAGTAATTGTGAAAAAAGCTGATACAGCTGAAAATGGAAAAATCGTAGTTGCTTTAATTGATGATCACGAAGCAATGCTAAAAAGAATTAGAAGAAAAGGCAAGACAGTAGCTTTGGAAAGCGCTAATAGAAATTACGAGACAAAAATATTTGGTCCTGATAGAGTTAAAGTTCAAGGAATTCTTGTATCTTTATATAGAAACTTTTCCTAAAATAGTCTAAATAAATCTGATGAAAATAGTAGCAACTAGATTTGCTCCATCACCTACTGGACCATTACATATTGGAGGTGTAAGAACAGCTTTATTCAATTGGCTTTATTCAAAAAATAAAGGCGGTAAATTTTACCTACGTATAGAGGATACAGATAAAGAAAGATCAAAAGAGGAATTTAAAAATCAAATAATAAATTCATTAAAATGGATAGGAATAGATTATGATGAAAGTGAATACATTCAATCAAATAAAATAAATGATCATATAAATGTAGCTAATGAATTGTTAAAAAAAGGTTTGGCATATAAATGTTATTGTTCTAGTGATGAAATTGAAGAACAAAAAAAAAGGGCTAAACAAAAAAAAATACCATATATTTATAATAGAAAATGGAGAGAGAAGAGTGAAATTGATGCTCCAAAAGAAATTGATCCTGTAATAAGGTTTAAAAGCAAAGTTGAAGGAAAATCTATCTTAAAAGATTTGGTCCAGGGAAATATAGAAATAGAAAATAATACCATTGAAGACTTTGTTATATTAAGAGCAGATGGATCACCAACTTATAATTTATCGGCTTCTGTAGATGATCATTTAATGGGTATGACACATATAATTAGAGGTGATGATCATAAAATAAATACATTTAAACAGATACAGATTTATGAAGCTATGAATTGGAAAATACCATATTTTGCTCACATACCACTAATTCATAGTATTGATGGAAAAAAACTATCAAAAAGAGATAATGCAACAACATTAGATGATTATTCTAAAATTGGAATAATACCTAATGCTCTTAGAAATTATCTTCTTAGATTAGGATGGTCATACAAAGATAAAGAAATTTTTGACTTAGATGAAAGTATAAAATATTTCAATTTAGAAGGAATTGGAAAATCACCCTCAAAATTAGATGTAAATAGGATTTATTCAATGAATGAACACTATATAAAAAATATTGATGAGAATGAACTATTTATTTTTTTTAAAAAATATTGTGAAACTTTCAAAGAAAAATTACCTGATATAGCTCAAAAAAAAATTAAAAATTCATTACATTTCTTAAAAAATAAAGCAAAAACCTTAGAAGATATTTATCAAAATTCAAAGTTTTTAGTAATTGACAAAGTTCAAATCGAAGAAAAAGACAAAAACCTTTTAGACGAAACAGCTTTTAAAATTATAAAATTATTTAGCGATGATATAAGTAAGCTATCAGATTTTACTAGAGAAACATTAGAGCCGATAATTGAAAATCTAATAAAAAATAATAACACAAATTTTAAAGGAGTAGGACAACCATTAAGGATATGTCTAACAGGGTCAAAGTTTGGGCCAGGTATATATGATATATTATGTTCACTTGGAAAAGAGGAAGTTTCCAAAAGACTATCTCAAATAAGATAGCAAGATATTAGCTGCTTCATTACTAGATGAAGTGGTCGATCTTAATTCCTCTATAGTTTTATTAACTTTTTTTATTTGTTCGTTTATAAGTTCAGGCTTTCTTAATAAATAATTAACAGTGTTATATATTTCATCAGAGTTACATTTTTTTTGTAAAAGTTCAGGAATAATTTCTTTATTATTAATTATATTTATCATGTTTGCAAATTTTATTTTTAAAAATAGTTTAGCAATAAAGAAATTTAAAAAATTCATTTTATAAATTATTATTGATGGTATGCCATATTTACAAACTTCAAGAGAGACTGTACCAGATTTAACAATTGCAAAAGTAGATTTTTTAATTGCTGCAGTTTTTATTTTTTCATTTGAAATTAACTCAACATTTTCTAAATTATTTTTTTTTATAATTTGTGATAAATAATCTTTAGAACTATTATTAGCGTGAAAAATATAATTATAATTTATTTTTTCTTTGTTCATTTTTTTAATGAACTCAATAAGTATAGGTGCATGTGAATTTAATTCAGATGATCTACTACCTGGAAAAATTGAGATAATATTTCCACTTAATAATTCACTAATTTCAATCTTTTCATGATTTATATTATCTAATATCGGATGACCGACAAATGTATTTTTTAATTTTTCCCTATCAAAATATTTTTTTTCAAAGTTAAATAGTAAAAGAATATGATCTAAGTAGCTTTTCATTTTCTTTACCCTGCCCTCACGCCAAGCCCAAACTTTAGGAGCAATAAAATGAATAGTTTTAATATCTGGTTTTTTTAATTTAATTATTTTTGAAACTCGAAGAGTAAAATCAGGACTATCAACACTAAATAAAATATCAGGATTAAAATCTAAAATTTTTTTAACTGTTTCATTAATTTTTTTTTTTATCTTAAAAAGATTTAACAATATGTCTGTAAAAGCTATGAAAGTAATATCTTTTTGATCATATATTGACTTAATACCTATAGAATTTAAATGCTGTCCTCCTACAGATAAATATTCAATGTCTTTTTTTGTCTTTTGTAACTCTTTAATAACTTTGGCAGCTAATTTATCACCAGATGGTTCGCCTGTTAAAATAAAAATTCTTTTCATATTGCAACGACAAATATATTATTTTTATTTGCAAACTTAATGGATTCTCTCTTGTCTAAAAATATGTTTTGACCTGCTTTAAGTACTATTCCTTTAATATTAGCTTTTTTACAATCTTTTAATGTATCTAAACCTATTGTAGGTAAATCAACGCGCAAATCTTGCATGCTTTTAGGCATTTTTAACAAAATTTTATCTTTCAACTTATTTTTTTTTATTTTTTTTAGCATTTCTTTTGTACCTTTCCTTAGTTCAAAAGAAACAACCTTTTCATTATTGATTACCAATGCTTGTACATGATTGAATGCGTTTGATTTATTTAATTTATATATACCTTTTTTTATTGTTTGATTATCAGAAATACTCGGTTTCAATTTTGTGTAACAGCCTTTAGTAAGAGTTAGTTCTGGGTTATAGTTATTTAGTTTTATAACTTTAATTTTATTTTCTGATAAAATTTTTATTAATTCTTTTAATATTGCTGCATCACCTAATTTAGATGCTTTTACAATTCTGGGTATATAATAAATACCTTTAAGGTCTAATTTTAATTTTGATATTCTTGGCTTAATAATATTTCCTGCAAATAATACTTTTTTACATTTTTTTGATTTAATTAAGTCTAAGATTTGACCAAATTTTCCAATATTAATAAAATAACTATTCTTATCTTTCTTAAATTTATTATTCTTTGATAAATCTATTATAAAATATTTAATTTTTTTTTTTTTTAAACTTTTTATAATTTCTACTGGTAGTTTTTTTTCTCCTAAAAATAATCCTATCATTTAATATTTTTTGGCAGAGATATTGGTCGTTTTTTATCTGAATTAATAAATTCAGTGATAATTTTGACATATTCATTATCTTTAATTTCTTTATCTAGATTTTCTATATTAGATCTAAAACTTTTATTACAAAAAACTATATCATAAAATTTTTGTAATATTTTAATGTCTTTATTTAAAATTTTTGCTCTTCTAAGACCTATAAGATTAAGTCCAGCCAAATTATTTCTATTTCCTAATGATAGACCGAAAGGAATTACGTCACTTAACACTCCAGTCATACCACCTACCATTGATAATTTTCCAATTCTTGAAAATTGATGTACAGCACAACTTCCTCCAACTATTGCATTATCTTGAATAGTTACATGACCTCCTACTTGAACATTGTTAGCTAAAACTACATTGCTTCCAATATTACAATCATGCGCTATGTGACAATAGACCATTAACAAATTATTATTACCCAATTTTGTAACAGTTCCTCCTTGTGATGTTCCAGGATTGATATTTACATATTCTCTTAATTTATTATTATCACCTATCAAAATTGAATTTTTTTCACCACGATATTTTAAATCCTGTGGATCAGTACCTAAAGTTACGAATGGAAATATTTCATTATTTTTTCCAATTTTTGTATTCCCAGTAATATAAACATGTGAATGTAATTTTGAATTATCTCCAATTTGAACATTTGGACCAATCATGCAATATGGACCTATTTGTACATTTTCCGCAATTAAAGAATTTTTATCTACTATTGATGTTGGATGTATCACAATTAATTGATAACAAATTTTCCTTTAAAAATTTATCAACAATTACTACTAATTATTTCTTGCGGTCTACAATTGTGGCTGACCATTGTGCATCAGCCATTTTTTTTCCATCAACCATAGCCACCCCTTTGTATTTCCACACTCTTCCGTGTGATCTTATGGCTTCAATATTTAATTCTAATTTACAGTTTGGAATTACTGGATTCCTAAACCTGGCCTTTTCTATAGTCATAAGAAATACAAGTTTATTTTCATAAGTGCTTTTATCTAAACCAGCAGCAGTTAATGCTGCTGCAGCTTGACCAAATGCCTCTACAATTAATACACCTGGCATAACTGGCTCTCCCGGAAAATGACCTTTTACAAAAAAACTATCTTTTTTTACATCAACTATTGCTGTTGCAGAGATTAATTTCTTTATATTTATTAGTTCATTTATTAACAGCATTGGCTCTCTATGTGGCAACAATTCCATAATTTGCTCTTTGTTTAAACTATTCATTATTTTTTAAAAAATTCCTTATATTCGTTGAAGGATATCCCATTACATTTGAATTATCTGGCAAATCATCTATCACACCACTTCCACCACCTATTTTTACATTATTTCCTATTTTTAAATGCCCAGATATTCCTGCCTGTCCTCCTATCATTACATTATCACCAATTTTTGTACTTCCTGCAAATCCAACTTGACCCGCTATAATACAGTTTTTTCCTAATTTTACATTATGCGCTATATGAACAAGATTATCAATAAACGTATTTTTTCCTATAACTGTATTAGATAATGAGCCTCTATCAATAATATTGTTACAACCAATTTCAACATTGTCCTCGATAATAACTAAACCAATGTGGGGATATTTATGATTTTTATTTCTATCTGGAAAAAAACCAAAACCTTTTTTCCCTACAACAGTTCCATCTAATATAGATACATTATTACCAACTAAACATTTTCTTAGAATTACATTTGATCCAATAGAAACATTATCTCCAATCATAACACCACTTTCAATAATACTATTATTTCCGATTGAGAAATTTTCACCAAAACTAACATTATCACCTATTAATACATTTTTACCAAAATATATTTTTTTTTTAATTTTAATTTCCTCAATATTTTTTAAATTATGATCAAATTTATCCTCGATACAATTGGGATAAAAAAGATTAGTTATTTTAGACAATTCTAATAATATATTGTCAACAATTAATGGAGTGCAATTTGATGGTAAATATTTTGAAAGTTTTTCCTTTGTAATACAATATAATGCTTTAGTATTTTTTACATCATTTTTATATTTAATATTATTAAAAAAGGTAATATCATTTTTTTCGGAATCGTTTATATTAGATATATTATTAATCAAAACATTATTATTATTATTATTTAGAATATTATTTGGTTTTATTAGTTGAATGATATCAGATAAATTAATATTTTTTTTTTTTTGATAAAATCTTTCAATCATCTTTTAATTCAATTGTATTTAAATTCATATTTAGCAAACTTATTATTTTATCGGTAATTTCAAGGTCATTTTTTGCAACTATTATGTCTTGTTTTCTTATTATAATTTCAATTAAATTATCCTGCATATATTTTGTTAAAATTGGATTTAGATTTTTTATTAATTGTTCAGTAGCAATTTTTTTTTTTTTATTTAAGCTATTTAATCTATTTTTTTTTTCATTATTATACGTGTCTACATCTTTTCTTAAACTTAAAATTTTTTTTTTATATTCGTTTTCACTCAATAAATTTTTTTGATTAACTATCTTAGTCTCTTTATCTCTAAGTTCATCCTCTTTTTTTTTAAAATTTTCAAATAATTTCTTCTCTATTGATTTAATTTGTATATTTATACTTTTTCCAGCGTCAGAATCTAACATAATTTTATTTAAATCAATGTAAACAATTTTAGAAAAAGAATTAGAGATTAAAAACGAACTAATAAAAAAAATAACTGATATAAATTTAATTATTTTCATTAAAAAGAAGTTCCAATATTAAATCTCAAACTTTCTGTCTCATCAGTATGTTCTTTTGTTAATGGTATTGATAAAGACATAGTAAGTGGTCCAATAGGAGTAAACCAATCAACGCCTACACCAGTTGATGTCCTCAATTTACTATCATCAATTAGTTCACTGTAGTCAACTCCCCAAACATTTGCTGCATCGAAGAAAAAATTAAAATCTATAGATTGGACTTCATTCATAATAGGTAAATCAGTTGTTAAATTTAATGCAGAGGCATAATTTCCACCTATAAATTCACCACCATCTATAGGTCCAACTTTACCAGCAGTGAAACCTCTTAGTCTTCTAGATGGTATAAATGCTCTTTTTGAAACTCTAACGTCCTCATTTATTGAATTAACCGCTTTTGCATACAATTTTGCAGAAAAAACTAAATTTTCAGCATAAGTAAGATATTTTTCTGCATTTAGGACATGTTCCAGTGTTAAATCATCAGCTGAATAAAGAGGTATAGTTTGAGAGAATGTAGTTCTAAAACCTTCGCTTGGCTGAAAATTTTGGTTTAATTTATTAACTGTTAAACCATATGTAAAAAGAGTTTCGAAATAATCACCCTGCTGTTTTTGTTTGTTCTCCGATGCATTAGATGAAGTACTAATTTTTTCGTAATAAGTAGAAATTTTAGGCGAAACAAATAAATCATCATATTGTTCAAAAGAAGTTCCTAACGAAAAGCCTGTTCTGGTACTCTTATATCCACTCAGTGTCATATAATCTAAGGTTGAACTTTCTATTGTTGTATTAATTTCCCTATCTGTATTTCTAAAATTTGGATTAGTTACTGAGAATAAACCTTTAATTTTTGTATCGGATATACCAATATTAGTATTAAGAGCAATACCTTTACCTAAATAATTATTTTCTTTCATGCCAGCAGATATAGATGTTCCATCTGTTCCAGCGCCTAGACCAGCAAAAATTTCTCCAGTAGGTTTTTCCTCAACTTCTATATTAATAGTTTTAGAATTTGGTGAGGTTTGAGAAACTAAAATTTCAGGTTCAACATTTTTAAAATAATTTTTACCTTTTAAATTTTGAATAGACTTATTAAAAAGTATCTCATTAAATGGATCACCTTCATCTACAATTAGTGAATTTCTAATAACTTTCTCTTCTGTTATGAAATTTCCAAATATATTTATTCTTTCAATATAAAATTTCTCAGACTCTTCAAGATTTATTAAAAGGTTTATCTTGTTGTTATCTAATATTACTTCGCTATATGTCGCATTAACAAATTCAAACTCTTCCTCAAGAGCAATATTATCTATTTTTTTTAATATTTTTTCGACAGAATTTAGTGAATATAATTTATTTTCTAATTCCTTAAATAATTCATCAAATAATTGAAAATTTGAGGACGAATAAACATCAGGAATTTGTAATTTTATATTATTAAAATAATATTTTTTTCCAATATTTAATTTAAATGTAAGTTCAAAATTTCTTTCATCAGTAATTTTTGCAAATGAACTTTCTACTGTAGCGTTATAGTATCCTTTATTTTTTAAATAATTAGTAATTAATCTTTCATCTAAAGAAATTCTATTTAAATCTAAATATTTATTTCTTGTTATAAACTTCCAAAATTTATCTTCTTCAGAAACTATAATACGTTTTAATTTATTGGTTTTTATTTCTTTAGAACCTAAAAATTTAATTTTTTTAATTACTGCTCTTTCACCTGTTTTAATATTAAAAAAAATATCAATTGAATTATTATTATTTTCTTTTATTTTTGTGTCTACATCAGAAAAATAGAAACCTTGAGATCTTAAAAAATTTAGAATTAAATTTTTTTGATTTTTTATTTTATCTAGATAATAAGATGTTTTTTCGTCTTTTTTCACTAATTTATTAAGTTGCTCGATTATAGATTTATTTTTTACACCACTAAATTCAATATTTTGAATAATCTTATTTTCTATTACATCTATTTTAATGATTTTATCTACAACCTCTATTTTAACATTTTCAAAATAACCTGTGTCATATAAATTTTTTATTGATTGATTTAATATAATTGGAGTAATTTTATTATTAATATTTATATCTGAAAATAATATTATTGTTTCTGATGAGATTCTTTCATTTCCTGAAATTTTAATTTTATAATTTTCACTAGCATAAGATGATATTTTAAATAAAAACGTAATAAAAATAATTATTATATAAATGTTAAGTTTCATAAATTATCTTAGATAATTTTATCTACTGCAATATTTACTTTATTAACTAACTTATAAATTTCTTTTAGTGAACTAATTTTTTTATTAATTATACCTTTAAAATAAGGATTATTTAATAATTTATTGGTATAAAAATATATTTTTGAATAATTTATTTTTTTATCTAAATAATATTTTACTAGTCTATCATTTGCAGCTACCAAAATTATTTCATAACATCTATCAGTAAACTTTACTCTTTTAAGAAATTTTAAAGATGGAAATTGGTTTGAACTCGGATATTTAAAATTTAAAGAATTAAAATTTTCTATGACTTTTTTATTAAATTTATATCTATTTTGATAGTTATCTAATAGAGCGTTTCCAATAGGTATTTCCATTGAAGTCTTATGGGCTAGAGAAAAAATAGTTCCATTTTTGAAAATTATTATTGAATGAACAAATGAATTTGAGTGAATTACTATATCAATTTTTGATAGATCGATATTAAATAATTTTTTTGCTTCTATTACTTCAAATACCTTGTTCATCATAGTAGCTGAGTCTATTGAGATTTTTTTTCCCATTCTCCAGTTTGGATGCTTTATCGCTTTTTTTGGATTTATGAATTTTAATTCTGATAATTTCTTGTTCAAAAAAGGTCCGCCAGATGCTGTAATTAAAAGTTTTGAAACATCATTTGCTGAGTTACTTTGCAAAATTTTCCATATTGAAAAATGCTCAGAATCTAAAGGTATTAATTCACAGCCATATTTTTTTAGTTTTTTTTTAATAAAAGGCCATGCGCAAATTATACTCTCTTTATTAGCAATAGCTATTTTTTTCGAGTTTTTTATAGAATCTAATAGTGGCTCTAAGGCAGATAACCCTGATATTCCACAAACTACAATGTCAGTTTTACAATTTTTATTATTTTTTAAATAACTTTTGAAACTATTAAATATATTGAATTTTATATTTTTTGGATTTTTTTTTTCTTTATAGAATTTTTCTTTATCGAAAATTATCACATTTTTTGTTTTAAATTTTTTTGCTTGTTTAAATAACAAATATGTATTTCTATTTGTTGTTAATAATTGAACATTAAATTTATTATAATTCTTTTCGACAATATTTAGAGATGTTTTGCCTATAGATCCAGTGGATCCTAATATTATAATCTTTTTTTTCATCAATTTAATATAATTAATATTCCTAAAGGTAAGACAAGAAGAATACCATCAACTCTATCTAAAATACCGCCATGTCCGGGTAAAATATTTCCTGTGTTTTTGATTCTTGCCAATCTTTTTATATAGGAAATACTTAAGTCTCCTATTTGGCATAATAAAGACATTAGTAATGTAAAATAATAAATATTGTGTTGAATATTGATATTTTCTTTAAAAATAAATGCGATTATTAAACTAAAAATAAAACTACCCATTGATCCTGCATATGTTTTATTTGGACTAATAGATGATAGTTTTTTTCCTCCAATAAGCTTTCCAAGTATATATCCACCACTGTCTGAAGCGATGCATATTAAAATTAAAAAAAATACCAAATAAAAATCTGAACTGTAATAAAGATAAAATAAAATTGTAAAATAAAAAAATAGAATATAAAAAAGTGAAATAATAAATATTGATATTTGAACAATCTTTTTTTTTGATATTTTTTTAATTACTTCAAAAAATTCAGTAATAGATAGAAAAACTAATATGTTTAAAAAAATAAAAGAAATAATTTTATTAAAGTAACAAAAAAATAATATTATTATTAAAAAAAAAGACGTTATTAATCTTATTTTTAACTCCATTATAATAATCCACCAAAATTTCTATTAATTTTCTTATAGGTTAATAATATTCTATTAAGATCTCTTTCATTAAAGTCTGGCCATAATTTTTTTTCAAAAAAAATTTCTGTATAAATACTTTGCCATAAAAGAAAATTACTTAATCTTTTCCTATTTCCGGTTCTAATTAAAATTTCTGGATCAGGAATATTACTTGTATATAGATTTTTTGAGATATTCTTTTCATTAATTGAAAGTTTTTTTTTTTGAATTTTCTTAATTGAATTAATTATTTCGTTTCTACCTCCATAATTTAATGCAACATTTATCTGAATTATTTTGTTTGTCTTTGTAATTAATTCAGTTGATTTCAATTTTTTTTTTAGTGAAATTGGAAATTTATTAATATTTCCGATGACTTTAATTCTAACGCCTTTTTTTTTTAAGTTTAATAATTCTTTGTCTATATATCCTTCTAATAATTTTAATAAAAATTTTATTTCAGATTTTGGTCTTTTCCAATTTTCAGTTGAAAACGTGTAAAGTGTTAAAAAATTGATTTTATTTTTAATCGAAGCATTAATAATTTTTTCGACATTTAAAACACCTTTTTTATGGCCGTAATTTCTTGATTTATTTTTATTTATCCCCCATCTACCATTGCCATCCATTATTATGGCTACATGTTTTGGTGATGTCATATTGTCATTATTTCTTTTTCTTTAGACACTACTTTTTCATCAATTAAATTAATGTTTTTATCAGTGTATTCCTGAATAATTTTTTCAAACTTTTTTTCATCATCTTCAGAGATATCTTTTGATTTTAAAAGTCTTTTAAGATCATCATTTCCTTCTCTTCTTATATTTCTTATTGAGATTTTGCATTTTTCACCCATAGATTTAACCATTTTTTTCATCTCTATACGTCTTTCTTCACTTAAATCTGGTACTGGTAATCTTATAAGCTGACCATCAATTTGCGGGTTTAATCCTAATTCTGATTTTTTTATTGAGGAGTCGATCAAGTTAACATTGTTTAAATCCCAAACTTGAATATTAATGGATCTTGGTTCTGGTGTAGTAATTGTTGCTAATTGATTAATTGGCATCTTTTGACCATAGACATCAATTTTTATTAGATCGAGCATACTGGAATTAGCTCTACCTGTCCTCAAAGCATTTAGATCTTTAGAAAAAACTTCTATAGTTTTTATCATTTTTACTTTATATGAGTTATGATCAAACATTAATCACCTATTTTTACTCTTACAAATTTTTTGATATTTAAGCTTGGAACTTTCATGTCTAATAAAATATCTTTAACTTTCTTCTTAGGGTCCATAACCCAATCTTGAGTTATAAGACTATTGTCTTCCTTAAATTTATTGATTTTACCCACACTAATTTTTTCTATAATATTATCAGGTTTACCTGAATTTTTTAATTCTTCAGATATTAATTCAATCTCTTTTTCAATAACCTCATTTTTAATTTCAGTTGAAATTAAAGCTATTGGATTTGATGCAGCGATGTGCATAGATAATTGCTTACCAAAAGTATTGATTTTTTCATTCTGTTCATCCGCCTCTAAAGAAACAATCACTCCTAATTTTGAGATATTATCTTTTATCACTGAATGTTGATATGCAAAATTTTGTGTTTTAGGGTTCTCCAATGTTTGAGTTTTACCAATTGTGATTTTTTCCCCAATTTTAGCAATTAAATTTATTAAATTTTCTTCAACGGTTTTACTATTAGCCATAATGGATTTTTTTAACTTATCTAAATCAGAAGAACATTTATTATTGATTTCACTTAATTCTTTAGCAAAATTTAAAAAATCATCATTTTTTGCTACAAAATCAGTTTCACAATTAATTTCAATTATTGATTTTTTGGTAAAATCACCACTTATAACTACTACTCCTTCTTTTGCATCCCTAGACATTTTTTTAGATGCTTTGGCTATTCCTTTTACTCTCAAAATTTCTGAAGCTTTATCTAAATCTCCACTAGCTTCTTTAAGTGCTGCATTACAATCTTTAAATCCAGCTCCAGTTGATTTTCTTAGTTCTTTAACTTTATTTATATCACTCATTTAACTAAATTTTTGAATTACTGAGATAATTTCTCTTTATTATCTTTATCATTTATTTTAGAATCTTTTTTTTCAATCTTAACCGGATCCTCTTTTTTCATATTTGATTTTGCACCAATGATAGTTTCCTTAATTAGATTACAATAAAGTTCTATTGATCTTCTTGCATCGTCATTACCAGGTATAGGAAAATCAATTCCCTCTGGGTCTGAGTTTGTATCAAGAATTGCTACTATCGGTATATTTAACTTTATAGCTTCCTTTATAGCTAATGACTCATAATTGGTATCAATGATAAATACTAGATCTGGAATTTTTTTCATTTCTGAGATCCCACCAAGAGATCTTTGCAATTTATCTCTTAGAACACTCATCTTTAATAATTCTTTTTTAGTAAAACCTCTGTTCTCTGAATTAAGATCTGTGTTAATTTTGTTCAATTTTTTAATTGAATTTGAAATCGTTCCCCAATTTGTAAGCATACCACCAAGCCATCTATAATTTACATAATATTGATCGGTATCTTTCGATAATTTTGCAACTGCTTCAGATGCTTGTTTTTTTGTTGATATAAAAAGTATTTTACCACCTTCGTTAATAATTTTATATACTTTCTCTAAAGCAACATTAATCAATTCAAGTGTTTGAGTTAAGTCAATTATATGAATAGAGTCTCTTTTTCCATAAATGTATTTTTTCATTTTTGGATTCCATCTTAAGGTTTTATGTCCAAGATGAACACCAGCTTCTAAAAGTTGTTCAATTGTAATATTTGGTAGTTTCATTTTTTCTTTCCCGGTTATACCTCCACAATTTTTCGCCCTTAGGACCGGAGGTTATTAAACCATAAATTGTGTGAGTAGTTAATTTTTGAAACTAATACTAATTTATTTTGAAAAAACAAGTATTATTTGTATTCATCTAATATATTTTGATCCAAATTAAGTGAATTTATTATTTTTTGGTCTAAATATCTCCTATCTTTTAATTCAAAAAATAATTTTCTTTTATTATCATTTATAATAAATTTAATTTTTGTTTTGGCATTTTCTTTTGAAAGAGATTTTAAAACGCTCAATTTATTAAAATTTGAAAATTCAAAAGTAATATCTTTCAAAGATTTATTAATAACATCTTTTAGAGACAATATTTTTTTTACATTCACTTTAAATTGTTTAGTTTTGTCATCAATTAAGTTTTTAACTACAGTAATCATCATAGAATTTCCTTCATAAAATAGATCTCTATTCAATTCAAAAACATCTGAAAAAATAAATAATTCAAAAGTCTCACTTAAATCAGAAAATTTAACAATTGCATATGAGGTTCCTTTTTGAGTTTTTTTTTCTTGTATTTTTAAGATTGTGCATGCAATGTTGGAGTCTAATAATAGGTCATTATTTTTAAATTCGTTATAACTTACTATTTCATATGTCTTATATAATGACCTGTATTGATTTAATGGATGATCTGAAATGAAAAAACCTAGTGTCTCGAATTCTTTTGATAACTTTGTATCTATGTTCCAATCTTCACATTTATTTATATATTCATTATGATTTTCTACTTCATCAGAGAATAAATCTATTTGATTTACACTTTTATTTTCATGGAAATTTTTTGATCTTAAAATTACGTTAGAAATAGAATTAAATAAAGACTGTCTATTACTAAAAATTTTATCAAATGCGCCCGCTTTAACAAGACCCTCTAATTGTAATTTGTTTATATCTTTAGGATTAATCCTATTTATAAAGTCACTTAAGTTTTTAAAGTCACCGTTTTTTAATCTTTCATTAATTACGTTTGATATAGCTTCATATCCAACATTCTTTATAGCGCCTAAAGCATAGTAAAAATTTTTTCCATCTGAAAAAAAGTTGGCCTGTGATTTATTAATATCAGGTCTTATTACAGGTATATCAAGTCTTTTCAGTTCATCATAAAACTCACTTAATTTTTTTTGATTAGACAATTCCATTGACATAGAAGCAACAAAAAATTCATGTGGATAGTAGCTTTTAAGATATGCAGTTTGATATGCAATTACAGCGTATGCTGCCGCGTGACTTTTGTTAAATCCGTATTCTGCAAATGGTTCAATTTTCAAAAATATTCCTGCTGCAATATCTTTACTGATACCATTTTTAAAAGCTCCATCGACAAATCTTTGTTTTTGCTTTTCAAGTTCTAATCTTTTTTTCTTACCCATTGCTCTTCTAAGAATATCGGCTTCGCCAGCAGTAAAACCAGACAGAACTTGAGCAATTTGCATAACTTGTTCCTGATATATAATAACGCCATAAGTAGGTTTTAAAATTTGTTCTAATTTTGGATGTAAATAATCTGGTTTTCTTTTACCATGCTTACATTCGTTATATGTTGGAATATTACTCATTGGACCTGGTCTGTATAATGCGACAAGTGCAATTATATCTTCTAATCTATTAGGCTTCATATTGACCAAAGCATCTTTCATTCCCGAACTTTCAAGTTGAAATAAACCAACAGTTTTTCCACTTGATAACAAATCATATACCTGACTGTCCTCATAATTGATTTTTTCAATATTGAATTCAGGATTTTTTTTTTTTATAAGTTTTTGCGCCTTATCAATAACTGTTAATGTCTTTAATCCCAAAAAATCAAATTTAATAAGCCCAGCATTTTCAGCTGAATACATATCAAATTGTGTTGAGGGTAATAATAAATCTGCTGTATTATCTTTGTATAATGGTACAGATTCTGTAAGTTTTTTATCAGCAATTACAACTCCTGCAGCATGAGTAGCCACATTACGGTTCAGCCCTTCTAATTTTAATGATAAATTAACTAAACGATCTACTCTCTTATCTTCTTTGATTAATTTCTGCAATCTTGGTTCAACATTAATACATTCCTGCAGAGACATTGGTCTTGAAGGATCAAAAGGTATCATTTTACAAATACTATCAATAAAACCATATTGTAAACCAAGAACTCTACCAACATCTCTGATAACCATTCTAGCTTTCAATTTACCAAATGTTATAATATGAGCTACGCTATCCTTATATTTTTTTGTGAGATATTCAAAAACCATATCTCTTTTTTCTTCACAAAAATCTATATCAAAATCAGGCATTGAAATTCTATCAGGATTTAAAAATCTCTCAAAAATAAGATTAAATTTAATTGGATCAATGTCAGTTATTGACAAACACCATGCAACCAAAGATCCAGCACCAGAACCTCTACCAGGGCCAACTGGAATTTTATTTTTTTTAGCCCATTTAATATAATCAGATACAATTAGAAAATATCCTGAGTAATTCATTTCAATTATGATTTTAATTTCATGATCTAATCTTTTTTTATATTTTAAATAATTTTTATTATTTTCAAAATTATCTGATACAAAGTTAAAAATAGACTTAAACTTATCTTTCAAACCTTTATTTGACTCGTTTTTTAGCATTTCATTCGCGTCTTTATCATTAGAAGAAATATTTGGCAGTATTGGTTTAGAGGAGTTTGGCTTAAAGGAACACCTAAATGGTAAATTGAAATTGTTTTCTAATGCTTCTGGTAAATCTTTAAATAACTGAATCATCTCATCAGATGACTTAAAATAATGTTGATTAGTTAATCTAATTCTATTTGAGTCATTTACATAGTTTTTTTCACCTATACACATCAAAGCATCATGTGCTTCGTGCATATCTTTATCTAAATAATAAATTTCATTAGAAGCTATAATAGGAATTTCTAATTTATGTGACATTTTAAGATTATGATTTTCAAATTCTTTCTCGTTAAAATCATCATGTCTTTGTATCTCTATGTAAAAATTTTCATAAAATTTTTCTTTCAAACAAATTAATATTTCTTCGATTTCATCGAATAATCCTTTATTAAAAAGTTTACCAAACAAACACCTGATAGAACCAGTCAAAACAATAATGCCATTTGGATTATTTAAAAGATCATTAAGATTACAATGAGGTTTCGTGATATCTGAATTTTCTAAATAAGATTTTGATGAAAGTTTTATAATATTTTTATAACCATCATAATTTTTAGCAATTAGAGGCAACAAACCAGTAAAATTTTTATATTTAAATAATATTTGTGTACCAATAATTGGCTGGGTCCCTACAGATGATAAATTTTCAGAAAATTCTAGAGCACCTGATAAATTATATGTATCTGATAAACCCAATGAATTAATTTTATTTTTTTTGCAAAAATTTTTTAGACTTTCAATTTTAACTGCACCTTCACAAATTGAATATTGTGTATGTATCTTAAATTGATTAAATATTTTATTATTTGATTCTTTCATTAGTGATTTTCATTTTACCACCAATCATTTTTATTTTACAATCTGCCATATTTGCAAAATATCTATTGTGAGTTGCAAAAATTATAATTCTATTCTTATTATTTAAATTAAACAATATTTTAAATATTTGTTTTGCATTGTCGAAATCTAGGCTACCTGTTGGTTCATCAGCTAATATAATATTTGGTTCATTGATCAAAGCTCTAGCTATTGCAATTCTTTGATTTTCTCCACCGGAAAGTTCTGAAGGATAATGATTTAATCGTTGATATAATCCTAATTTTTTAATCATATTTTTTGCTAAACTAATAGATCTTGATTTATTATTAGAAATTAACAAGTTTGGCAGTACTACATTCTCAAGAGCAGTAAAATCTGTTAGTAAATTTTTATCCTGATATATTATACCTATATTTTTTGACCTGATATTATCATTTTCAATTGAAGATTTGTTATCAATTTTTTTATTATTAAATTCAATTGATCCTGATGTGGGAACATCAATTAATGATATTAAATTAAGCAAAGTTGACTTACCTGATCCAGAAGGACCAACAATTGAATAAATTTTTCCTGATTTGAATTCAAAATTTAAATTATTTAGAACCTTAAATGATTTATTTTTTTCATACTTTTTTGATAAATTATTTAGTTTTAAAGAATTATTCATATTTTAATGTTTTTATTGTATCTAATTTAGCTGCTTTGGAGGCTGGATAAATTGATACAATTGAAGTTGTTATTATTGAGCATAAAGAAATTAAAATAATTGAATTAACATTAATTTCAGATGGAAGCGTGCTTAAAAAATAAATTTCTTCTGGAAATAACGTAATATCAAATGAATTAGAAATAAATTTTCTAATATCTTCTATATAATATGAAAATAAAGTTCCTAATAAAATGCCAAATAAAGTTGCAGAAGTACCAATAATAAATCCAATAAAAAAGAAAATTTTTTTAATTGATTTATTAGATACACCAATTGATTTTAAAATTCCTATATCTCTAGTTTTATTTTTAACCAATATAGTTAAGCCAGATATAATATTAAATGCAGCTACAATTATTATTAGTAATAGGATTATAAACATCACGTTTCTTTCAACTTTTAAAGCTGTGAATAAAGACTCATTTAAATCTGCCCATGTATAAACATATGCACTAGGAAATAAATCTAACAATTTTTTTTTATAAAATTCAATATTTTTTGGATCTTTGAAATAGTACTCAATAAATCTTTTGTCTCTGTTTTTATCAAAAAAATCCTCTAATATATTAAGATTAATATATGCTACATTCTCATTAAATTCACTAATTCCACTATCAAATATCGAAACTACTTCAAATTTATCTTGTCTTGGAAAAGATCCAACAATTGTTTGAACACCTGATGGTGACATTATTGTTATTTGATCACCAATATCTATATTAAGTAAGAAACTTAAATCCTTTCCAATTGAAATTGAATTATTTTTTAAATCTTCTGATCCAAAATACTTTTGGTTATTTGATATTTCTAAATTTTTAAAATCTTTTTTCAAATATCCTTTCAAAAGTATTCCTTTTGTATTTTGTTTTGAAAGAATTACTGCTTCTCCATCATTTGAAGCAATGCCTTTTGTGAAATCTTTATCAGTTATAATAACTAAAGGATTATCATATGGTTTTACAACAGCATGAGGATTAAAACCCACAATTTTATTTATTAACTCTGTTCTAAAACCATTCATGACTGACATAACAATTATTAGTACAGCCACTCCCAAACCTATACCAATAAAAGAAAAAATAGATATTACGTTTAAAAAGCCGTCTTTTTTTCTAGCTTTTAAAAATCTAAATATAATCTCTTTTTCTAGTTGTGAAATCAATTTTGCTTTGTTTTTATTATTTGTGAAGCTATATCTTCGACTGTCAACTTTTGAGTTTCTTTATCAACTTCCTTAAACTCATATAAATTTCCTTCAGACTTGCTTCCGATTATCAATTGAAATGGAATTCCAATTAAATTGAATTTTTTGATTTTAGCTGAGATATTTTCATCCGTATCATCTATGATTGTTTCTATATTTTTTGTTTTAAGAAATTCATTTATTTTTATAGACTTTTCTAAATTAGATTTATCATTTTTATTTACCATTGGAATAATCGCACAATCATAAGGAGTTACTGACATAGGCCACTTCATTATACCCTCTTTATCGTTATATTTTGCCTCAATTATGGCACCAACAAGTCTGGAAACACCTATGCCATATGATCCCATTTTAACAAATTCTTTTTTTCCATTAAAATCAACAGCAGCGTTCATTGGTTTTGAATATTTATCTCCAAAATAAAAGATGTGACCAACTTCAATACCTTTAGTATTCACTCTAAATTCTTGTGGAACAGATTTTTCAAATTCATCTTTATTAAATTTTTCATCTGTAACAGAATAAAATTTTTCAAATTGTTTTCTCAATATACTTAAAGATTCTTTTTCTAGAATTGTTTTAGTGCTATCTACATCAAATATTCTTTTATCTGTATAAATTTTACTTTCACCTGTATCTGCAAGGATGATAAATTCATGTGATAGGTTTCCACCGATAGGACCAGTATCAGCAGCCATGGGAATTGCTGATAAATTTAATCTTTTAAAAGTTTTTAAATATGAAAGGAAAAATTTATTGTATGAAAATATTGCATCATCATCTGTTAAATCAAAAGAATAAGCGTCTTTCATATAAAATTCTCTGCATCTCATAATGCCAAATCTTGGTCTTAACTCATCTCTAAATTTCCATTGAATATGATATAATAATTGAGGTAAAGATTTGTATGATTTAAAGGAAGATCTAAAAATTTCTGTTACAAGTTCTTCATTAGTTGGACCATACAACATTTCTCTATTTTGACGATCCTTAATTCTTAACATTTCTTCACCATAATCTTCATATCTCCCACTTTCCTTCCAAATTTCAGATGATTGAATTGTAGGCATTAATATTTCTTGAACACCAACGCGGTCTTGTTCTTCTCTAACTATTTGTTCTATTTTTTTCATGACTTTAAATCCAAGCGGTAACCAAGAATAAATTCCAGCAGAAGACTGTTTAATCATACCTACTCTCAGCATTAATTGATGAGACTTAATTTTAGCTTCAGATGGATTATTTTTTAGTATTGGAATAAATGATTTTGAAAAAAACATTAATTTAAAAAGTTACGTAAATTTAAAATTTCATTAATTACTAATAGATATATAACTATAAAAATACCAGATGTAATTAAAGTACAATAAATTATTTTTTTAGTTATTTTTGGATTTTCTGGGGCCCCAGGGTCAACACCCTCTATATTTCCCTTTTTTTCTCGATTTACATCTATTGGAAGAATGGCAAAGAAAATTATCCACCACAAGCAAACATATACAACTATTGAGCCTGTAATACTCAATTAAATCCTCACTAAATTTATATTTGTGTAAGGTCTTTTTCCTAATTTTTCTTTTGTATACTTCCTGCAAGTTGTTTTAAGCGCATCAATTAAATTTGATTCTTGTCTTTTGTTATTTAAAATAAAAGTTTTTGCCGTTTTTTCAATTTCTTCTTCAAGATTAAATGTGAATTCATCTTTTTCGTATATTGGTAAACCTCTAAAAGTTAATAATGGTTTGTTGTGAATATTACCATTTGGAGTTATTACTAGTGTTGCTTCTATTAATCCGTTAGTAGACAAATTTTTTCGCTCTTTAATAGATTGAGCATCTTCTTCAACACTTATGAAACCATCTACATACAGTCTTCCGCTTGGTGCTTTATCATAGACTTCAGGTTTATCACCTGGATAAATTCTTACTATATCACCATTTTCTACTCTAACTGGATATGGAACTTGCATTTCTTTAGCAAAATTGATGTGTTCAATCATATGTCTATGTTCACCATGAACAGGTATAACAGATTTTGGCTTTATCCAGTCATACATATCCTTTAAATCTTCTCTATTTGGATGTCCTGATACATGAATAAATTCACTATCTTCTGAAATTACTTCTATACCTTCTCTAACTAATTGATTGTGAAGTTTGTATAATTTTTTTTCATTACCTGGAATAATTTTTGAAGAAAATATAACTGCGTCACCTCTTTCAACAAAAACATCTGGATGTGTATAATTTGAAATACGGTTCATTGCACCCATTGGTTCTCCTTGGCTACCAGTACATAAGTAAACAATTTTTTCTCTTGAGATATTTTTTGCATCTCTTGCATCAAGTGGTTCAATAACATTTTGCAAGTAACCACATTGTCTAGCAGCTTTATAAATTCTATGCATTGAACGGCCGACCAAAGCAATTTGCCTACCTGTTTTTTCAGCACAATAAAAGGCTGACTCCATTCTTGCTACATTTGAAGCGAAAGATGTAATAATTATTCTTTTCTTTAGTCTTTCCATTATCTTTAGCATATTTTTTCTCACATCTAGTTCAGATCCTGCTCTTCCCGCACTAAATACATTTGTTGAGTCGCATATCATTGTCAAAACACCTTCTTCTCCAATTTCCTTTAATCGTTTTGAATTCATATTGTCTCCAGTTAATGGATCTGGATCACACTTCCAATCACCAGTGTGTAATATATTCCCAACAGGTGTTTCAATTTTTAGTCCATTAGGTTCTAGTATAGAATGTGTTAATGTAACAAATTCTATTTTAAAAGGACTTAAATCTACAATGCTATTTAATTGAACAACTTCTAGATATCCTGTTACATCAATTTTTTTTTCCTTAAATTTTTCTGAAATTAAAACTGATGTAAAGGGAGTAGCAAATATTTTACATTTTAGTTTTGGCCATATATGAGCAATTGCACCAATATGATCTTCATGTGCATGGGTTAGAACAATGCCTA
The DNA here is from genome assembly GCA_902601895.1 of uncultured Pelagibacteraceae bacterium. GTDB lineage: Bacteria > Pseudomonadota > Alphaproteobacteria > Pelagibacterales > Pelagibacteraceae > Pelagibacter. Next base: position 26,293 of record CACKOU010000013.1, read on the forward strand.
ATAAGTCATCTTTTTTATCAACAATAAATCCAGGGTCAGGATATATTAAATCAACTCCAGGAATTGCATCATCGGCAAAAGTAACTCCTATATCTACAATTATCCATCTTCTATTATCTGGATTTCCATAGGCGAATAAATTCATATTCATTCCAATTTCTCCAGATCCCCCTAAAGGGCAAAAAATTAATTCTTCTTTCATTTATTTAAAAACATAGCAGCCTTTAAAAGTCCATCAGTAGTTAAATTAGATTTTATTTTTACTTTTAGTTTTAAAGAATTTTTAAACATTTTTGCTAGTCCACCAGTAAATATTATTTTATATTTTTTTTTGGTTTGTTTAATAATGGATTGAATTATATTGTCAATCAGACCAGTATAACCGAAGAAAAATCCTGAATTAATTGCACTTATAGTATTTTTACCTACAACATTGTTTGATTTTTTAAATTTTACATTAGGTATTAAAGATGCTTTTTTTGATAAGTTTTCTAATGATAGATTTATTCCAGGAGCAATTACACCTCCGTTATAACTACTTGCTGAGATTACATCAAAATTAGTTGCTGTTCCAAAATCTACTACAATATAATTATTTTTTTTGTCAATTACTGATATTGCATTAGCTAACCTATCAGAACCAATTTGTTTTCTATTAACTTTAATACTTAATAATTTACTTAAATTAAGATTTTTTAATTCATTACAATTTGTATTAAAATATAATTTAAAATAATTTTTAATTTTCTTGTAACAGTTAGGAACTACGGAACAAAATAAAATTTGTTTTAATTTTTTATCATATTT
>CACKOU010000014.1 GCA_902601895.1 uncultured Pelagibacteraceae bacterium
ATTAAATGGTCAATGCAGGGTGATAGTTTAACACTTGATCCTCATGCTCAAAACGAAGGTCCTACCACTCAAGTATCTAGACAAGTATACGAAGCTCTAGTTACCAGAGGATTAGATATGAAAATTGGACCTCAACTAGCAACAGAGTGGAGAACTCAAGGTCCTAATACTTGGATCTTTAAATTAAGAGAAGATGTTAAATTTTCTGATGGAACTCCATTTACATCTGAAGACGTTGTATTTAGTATTTTAAGAGCAAAACAAAGAACATCTGATTTTAAAGAATATATTAGTACAGTATCAGGTGTAAAAGCAGTTAATGACTACACAGTAGAAATTACAACAAGTAAACCAAATCCAATTCTTTTAAACCAACTTTCAAACATTTTTATAATGTCAAAAAAATGGAGTGAAAAGAATTTTGCAGTCATGGCGCAGAACTGGGATGCTGGACAAGAAACATTTTCAGCTACAAATGCTATGGGAACTGGACCATTTAAAATTACATTAAGAGAACCAAATACTAAAACAGTTTTCAAACGTAATAAAAAATGGTGGGGTACTATGAAAGATGACAAAGTAACAGAAATTCATCTACTACCTATAAAAAATGCAGCTACTAGAGTTGCAGCTCTTTTATCTGGTGAAATTGATGTTGTTACTGATGCACCTGTGCAAGATTTAGCTAGAATTAAAAATTCACCTGCTCACAAAGTTGAAAGCACTGCTCAAATGAGAACTATATTCCTTGGTATGGATCAGGGAGCAGATAAACTTAGAACAGGTAATACAGGTGATAATCCATTCAAAAAGAAAGCAGTTAGACAAGCTCTTTATCAAGCTATAGATATTGAAGCTATTAAGAAAAAAGTAATGAGAGGTTTAAGTGAACCTGCTGGAATAATTACTTTTCCAGGTGTTAACGGATACACAGAAGAACTTGATAAAAGACTTCCTTATGATGTAGCTGCTGCAAAAAAACTTCTAGCTGATGCTGGATATCCGAATGGATTTGAAGTTGAGCTTAGATGTCCAAATGACAGATATGTAAATGATGAAGCTATATGCACAGCTGTTGTTGGTATGTTAGGTAAAATCGGTGTTAAAGTAAATTTATTTGCCCAAACAAAAAGTAAGCACTTTAAAGAACTAAAAGATAATCAAGGTGACTTTTATATGTTAGGTTGGGGAGTTCCAACTTTAGATAGTCATTATGTTTTCCATTACTTATATGAAAGTGGAGCAAGCTGGAACAGAGTTAACTTTAGTAACTCTGATGTAGATGCTGCGATAAGAGTTATGGAAGGTGAAGTTAACCTAGATAAGAGAAATGCTGCGATAGCTAAAGCTTGGAAAATAGTAAAAGATGATATTTCTTATCTTCCTTTACATCACCAAGTTATATCTTGGGCTGCAAAAAAAGATGTTAATGTTCCGATAAGACCGAATAACGAGCCGTTATTCCGTTTTGCGAGCTTTGACTAAATAATTTATTACAAGTCCTTTTTAATTAAAGGGCTTGTATAAAAATAAAATTTCATAAATTGATAAAGTATTTTTTTAAACGATTGTTTCAATCTGCAATGGTTATGCTTGTCGTAGCTTTTGTATCTTTTTCTCTTTTTAATTTTGTAGGAGACCCAATAAATAACATGGTGGGTGAGGAAACATCAGATGAAGAAAGAGCTGAGTTAAGAGAAACCTTGGGTTTAATGGACCCAATTCATGTACAATTTACTAGGTTTATAATTAATGCCTCTAAAGGAGAATTTGGAATATCTTATCAATTAAGAAGACCTGTATCAGAATTAATCATTGAAAGATTACCTGCAACAATTGAATTAGTTTTAATATCTGCTCTAATTGCATTGGTTTCTGGTACTTTATTGGGAGTATATACAGGCATAAAAAGAAAAGGTTTTTTGAGTGATTTTATCTTAGCAGTTTCTTTATTAGGTGTTTCTCTTCCAACTTTTGTAATTGGTATTTTATTTATTTATCTTTTTGCAGTTATATTAGGCGTTCTACCATCGTTTGGAAGAGGTGAGGTGGTAGATCTAGGATTTTGGTCGACAGGCTTTTTAACCATCTCAGGTTTAAAAGCAATTATATTACCATCAGTTACTTTAAGCCTTTTTCAAATGACTTATATAATCAGACTCGTTAGAGCAGAAATGATGGAAATACTTCAGACTGATTACATAAAGTTTGCAAGAGCAAGAGGTATTAATGAAAAAAGCATTAATTATAAGCACGCACTTAAAAATGGACTAATTCCAGTAATAACTATTGCTGGTATAAATATTGGAACATTAATTGCATTTTCAATTATTACGGAAACAGTATTTCAATGGCCAGGTATGGGATTTCTTTTCATTCAAGCTGTTCAGTTTGTAGATATTCCAATTATGTCAGCATATTTAGTATTTATAGCATTCGTTTTTGTAATGATAAATTTTATAGTCGATATCTTGTATTACTTTATAGACCCAAGAATTAGAGTTAAAGGAGATTCAGCTAGTGGATAATAAAGCTTTAACAACTTGGGATAAAATAAAAGATAGTGAAATTTATTTTAGTTTTATAAAATCTCCTACAGCAATAGTTTCATCGATTTTATTAGTAATAATATTTTTCTGTTCATTTTTTGTAGAATTTATCACACCTTATAATCCATTCGATCCATCATCTTTATCTTTAATGGATGCATTCACTCCACCATCTTGGACCAGTGATGGAAAAGTAGAATTTTTACTTGGTACTGACGGACAAGGAAGAGATATGTTATCAACTATTCTTTATGGATCTAGAATATCTTTGATTGTAGGTTTCTCAGCAATTTTATTTAGTTTAATTTTAGGAGTTGGATTAGGTCTTACTGCTGGTTTTTTTGGTGGCAAGTATGAAATGATTGTTATGAGATTAACTGATGTTCAGTTAACAGTTCCAAGTATTTTGATGGCTCTTCTGGTTGATGGTATTGCTCGAGGTATAATTTCGCGTGAACTTCATGACGAGATGGCAATATATGTTTTAATTTTTGCAATTGGTATTTCAGAGTGGCCACAGTTTGCAAGAGTATCAAGAGCAGCAACTTTAGTTGAAAAAAATAAAGATTATGTTTCAGCCTCAACAATTATTGGAGTTTCTAATTTTATAGTAATGTTTAAACATATTCTTCCAAATATAATGAGACCGGTACTTGTTATTGGAACTATAGGTCTTGCATTAGCAATCATTGCAGAAGCCACATTGAGTTTTCTAGGTGTTGGCGTTCCCCCAACTACTCCTTCTTTAGGAACTTTGATTAGACTTGGAAATGATTTTTTATTTTCTGGTGAATGGTGGATTACCTTTTTCCCAGCAATATTCTTAGTTGTTTTAGCTTTTTCGATTAATCTATTAGGAGATTGGATGAGAGACACACTTAATCCTAAATTAAAAAAATGAGTTTTTTAAAAATACAAAATTTAAGCGTGGATTATAAATTGAGAAAAGAGACGGTTCATGCTGCAAAAGACATTAACATTGAGATAAAAAAAGGAGAAATTGTAGGATTAGTTGGGGAATCTGGTTCTGGAAAAAGTACCGTTGCAAATGCAATAATTGATTTAATTGACGAACCAGGAAAAGTATCTGAAGGATCAATTTATTTAAGTGACATAAATATTCATGAAAATAAAAAAAATATTCTAAGTTTAAGAGGAAAAAAAATTGGATTTATTTTTCAAGATCCCCAGACATCTTTAAATCCTATCTTAACAATTGGACAACAACTTATTGAAACAATCCAAACTCATCTAAACCTCAGTAACTCAGAAGCAAAAGAAAAATCAATAAATCTTTTAAAAGAAGTAGGCATAAAAGATGCTGATAAAAGATTTAATGATTATCCTCATCAATTTTCAGGAGGTATGAGACAAAGGGTTGTTATATCACTTTCTCTATGTTGTGAACCAGAGTTGTTAATTGCAGATGAGCCCACAACTGCACTTGATGTATCAATACAATCACAAATATTAGAACTTATCAAAAAGCTGACTAAAGAAAGAAATTTAGCAGTCATATTAATCACACATGATATGGGAGTTATAGCAGAGACCACCAATAGAGTTGCTGTAATGAAAAATGGTAATTTAGTAGAATTGGGAACAACAAAGCAAATATTAACAGAACCAAAAGAAACTTATACAAAAAGTTTAGTTAGTTCTGTTCCTCCCACAAATAAAAAGATATCCAGATTTAAAATTATAGAGAAAGAAAATAATAACCAGGAAAATATCAATTTAAAAATTTTAAACAGATGGAATAAAAGAGAAATTTCAAAAAAAGATTTAGTTCAAATAAAAAATCTTTCTAAAACTTTTAATGAAGGTTTTTTTACAGAAAAATCTCAAAATAATGTATTAGCAGTTGATACTGTTTCATTTAATATACAAGAAGGAAAATCTTTTGGACTTGTTGGTGAAAGTGGCAGTGGTAAGACTACAATTGCAAAAATGATTGTTAATTTATTTAAACCCACCTCAGGTGAAATTTATTTCGATGATGTATGTATTAATAATATAAAAAGTAACAAAGAATTACTTAAATTCAGAAAACAAATTCAAATGATATTTCAAGATCCATACTCTTCGTTGAATGGTAGGCTTAAGGTTAAAGATATCATTGCTGAGCCTATAAAGTTACATGATGCAAATATTAGCTCTAATGAATTAAATGAATATATAAATGATCTCTTAGACTCGGTAGAGTTATCTAAGTCTTCAGCTGAAAGATATCCGCATGAGTTTTCGGGAGGACAAAGACAAAGAATTTCTATTGCAAGAGCGTTAGCAACAAAACCAAGATTATTAGTTTGTGATGAACCAACATCTGCTTTGGATGTGAGTATTCAGGCTCAAATACTAAATTTACTTAAAGATTTACAAGAACAACTTAATTTAACTATACTTTTTATAAGTCATGATCTACCAGTTGTACGACAAATGTGTGATGACATTGGAGTTTTAAGGAATGGAAAACTATGCGAGGTTTCTGAGACAGAAGAGTTGTTTAAAAATCCAAATCATGAATATACTAAGGAATTATTAAGATTAATGCCTAAAATAGAAACAATTTACAATTAAGGAGGTGAAATGGCAGTTTTTAATATGATTGAAGAAGCTGATGCTACAGGAAAGGTAAAAGAGGTATTTGAAGATATAAAAAAGAAGAGAAATACAGACTACATAAACAATTTTTGGAAAATGTTAGCTAACAACCCAGAAACTTTAGAGAGAACTTGGACTTCTATACAGCAAGTGATGAAAAAAGGTGCTCTGGATGAAATGACAAAAGAGCTTATTTATGTTGCAGTTTCAATGACAAATAGTTGTGAGTATTGTATTAAATCTCACAGTATCGCTGCTAAATCTAAAGGTGCTACTACTGAGATGTTAAGCGAACTTATCGCAGTCGTTGCAATGGCAAATGAAACCAACAGACTTGTTGAGTCATATCAGGTAAAAGTTGACAAAGTTTATGAATGATAGAGCCAAAGCAATATTAGATTTTTGGTTTGATGATATGGTCGTTGAAAAGCGATTTAAAAGAGATGATAATTTTGATCAATTGATTAGAGACAAATTCAAATATGATCATGAAAAAGCTACTTTGAATGAATATGATGATTGGCAAGATGAACCATTGAGCACTCTGGCTTTAGTTATTTTATTGGATCAATTTTCAAGAAATTTATATAGAGATGATAAAAAAGCTTTCGAGTTTGACCATAAAGCAAGACTGATTGTAAATGATGCAGTCTATAACGGGTATCTTGATCAAATGGATGAATATCAGCGTTTTTTTATGCTATTACCATACATTCACAGCGAAGAAGTAATAGATCATGATAGAGCATATAAATTGTTGGATAACTATTTATCTAACCATCCAAACTATAATGAGATAAAAAAATTTTGGAAAGATCATACCGCTGCAATTAAAAGATTTCATAGATATCCTCATCGAAATAAAGTTATGGGAAGAAAATCTACACCAGATGAGTTAAAATTTTTGGAAAGTCCAAATTCCTCTTGGTAATTATTCTATTGGATAATCCCAAGCATCTCCACCAATAACCTTTGATATAGCTGAAAAATCTTTCGAATCGTTTCCATCCTCACAAAACTTTGAATATATTTCTAATGCCATCTTTCCTAATGGAGTAGATGCATTTACATTTTTAGCACATTCATTTGCAAGTTTTAAATCTTTGTTCATCATACCTGCAGAAAAGCCAGGCTTATATTTATTGTTAGATGGAGTTCCATCAATTAATCCAGGCAAGGGTGGATAAACTGAAATAGGCCAGCTATTTCCAGAGGCATTTTTCATAATTTCATGAACTTTCTTTATATCTATATTCAATCTTCTTGCTAACATTAACGACTCTGAAGCAGCAATCATTGTTATTCCAAGAGACATGTTGTTACAAATCTTTGCACCGTTTCCGCTTCCTATCTCTCCAGCATGGTATATGTTTTTACCCATTAATTTTAAAATAGGTAAAGCTTGATTAAATGCATCATTTGATCCACCAACCATAATATTTAAAGTTGCTTTTTGTGCACCCATCACGCCACCACTTACTGGTGCATCAATCATCTTAATACCTTTTTCATTTGCTTTCTTTCCTATTTCTTTAGAAGTATCTATATCGATTGTTGAACAATCTATTAGTAGACAATTTTTAGAAACTTTATCTAAAACACCATTTTCTTTTAAATAAACTTCTTTTGAATGTTTACCCTCGGGTAACATAGTGATTACAACAGATGTTTCACTATTGATTAGTTTTCCAAAATCCTTCTCAACATCAAGATTATTTTCAATGGCTTTACCAATCATTTCTTTAGAAACATCAAAAACCTTAACTTTTTTACCAGCATTCTTTAAATTACAGGCCATTGGGTTTCCCATATTACCAACTCCTATAAAAGCTATATTTTCACTCATATGACATCCTCTCTATTTAGTAATTTTTTCCACTAATTTATTAACCAATGGTGCAACAAAAGTCGTTGCAACTAATGCAACTGGCAAACTTATGGACCAAGCTTTGAAAAATCTTTTATAATAAAATTCATCATAACCTGTATTTATAAATGTAATAATTAGGGTCATTAACAAACTCATTCCTAAACCCATAAAAAAAACGAAAAGAATTTTAGAAAATTTTTTTGGAAACATTATTTATATTTGTCTTCAATATCGTAATATTCGTTGAAGCCAACTATATCTCTTAAGTCTGAAAATTTAGAAACATTTTTATTATAAACTTTATTTTTCATATTATTCAAACATTCTTGCATCGTTTTTACTGATGCACTCATTAGGGTTAGAGGCATTACAGCAATTTTATAACCAATTTCCTCTATTTCATTAATTTGTAATAATGGGGTTTCACCATCTTCGATCAAATTTAACATATGATGACCTGGAACTTCTTTAATAATTCTTTTCATATCTTCTTTATTTTTAACAGCTTCAATAAATAAAATATCAACACCAAGTTTTGAAAATGATTGCATTCTTTTAATTGCATCATCTAATCCTCTAGTTGCTATGGCATCAGTTCTTGCCATTATTAAGATATCTTTATTTCCATATTCTCTTGCATCCACTGCAGCTTTAATTCTTGAGTTAGCTTCATCAAGATCGACAACATCTTTACCCTTTGTGTGACCACATTTTTTTGGCCACTTTTGGTCTTCAATCATCACACCAGCTGCTCCTGCATCCGCATATCCTCTTACAGTTCTAAATACGTTCACTGAATTTCCATATCCAGTATCCCCATCAAATATTATTGGAATTGATGTAGCATTGCATATATTTCTTACTTGTTCTGCCATTTCAGAAAAAGAAATTAAACCCGTGTCCGGCATACCAAGCTTTGTAGATGAAACACTGAAGCCAGACATAAAACCAACTTTCAAACCTTCTCTTTCAATTAATTTTGCTGATAATGCATCAAAGCATCCAGGCATTACAATTATTTCTGGTCCATTTAATAACTGCCTTAGTTGTTCTGCCTTATCTTTTGATTTTATTTTTGAAAACATAATTATAATTTAAAAGGTATATATAATGCTAGGTCAGGGAATAAGTAAATAACAAATACTGTGAATAACATTATAATGACAAAAGGTATCACACCTTTAGCTATTTCTGACATTTTTGCTTTACCAATTGCTTGGAGAACATAAATATTTAGTCCAACGGGTGGTGTAATTAATGCACACTCAATCATTAGTGTAAAAATTATTCCAAACCAAATTAAATCAATATTCATTGCAGCGATTGAAATCGAAAATATAGGCATCATGATTAAAATTAATGAAAGGGTTTCCATTATAAATCCTAAGATTAACAAAGTAATACAAACAACAAGTATAAATAAACCAGTCTCATTAATATTAGTAACTATGAAAGATGATAAATCTTGAGGAATTCTATAAAGAGAGATTGCTTTACCAAAAACTTTTGCTCCTGCAATAATTATAAATATTGTAACTGTAGTTTTCATTGTCTCCAAACCAGCTTCGATAAAACCTTTAAAATCTAATCTTTTTTTAGCCACTACATAGATAAATGATATTAAAAAACCAATACCACCAGCTTCTGTTGGTGTATAAATTCCAGCATAAATTCCACCCAGCATGATGAAGGCCATTAATAATATTGGTAAACCTCTTTTTGTGTACTTAATTTTTTCTTCTAAAGTGCTGGATACATTTTGAACTTCTTTATTAAAAAATTTTACGTAAAAAACTGAAAAGATAATAAAAAATAATGCTAAAACTATTCCTGGCCCAATTCCTGCAAGAAACATACTTAGTACAGACTCTTCAACAACAAATGCATAAACAATCATTGGAATTGATGGAGGAATTAAAATCCCCAAAGTTCCGCCCGCTGCCAAAATACCTAAAGTAAAGTTTCTGTGATAACCTCTATTAATCATTGCAGGAAATGCTACAGTTGAGATTGTTGCTGCAGTAGCCACTGATGATCCAGATATAGCAGCAAAAATACTGCAAGAAACTATAGTTGCTATTGCTAAACCGCCTGGAAAATTTCCAACCCAGCTTTGAGCAAAATTAAAAAGATCTTCTCCAACACCTGCTTTTAATAATATATTAGACATCATCAAAAACATCGGAACAGCTAACAAAATAAAATTATCTGCCACACTGTAAAAAGTTTGTGGGATCATTAAAGGAGAAATATCTCCAAATAACATTAAACCCAATCCTATAGAACCTAAGCCAAATGCTATTGGTACTCCTAAAAAAAGTACAAAAAATAACAAAAATAAGATTATTGCTACTGTCATTTAATTATATCTTTGATGTATTTAGGTACTTCAAAAAGCACTCTTAATACCAAAAATGCAAAACATAATGGTATTGCAAATTCTGTAAGAAAGGATGGAACATCTAAAATTGTAGAGCTTGTTCTTCCAACTTTAAGAGAGTCGTAAGCAATTAACCATCCATAATAAAGTACAAATACACTAAAAATTAAAATGAATATTGCACTTATTAAATCTAATATCTTTTTTCCTTTATCTCCTACTTTGTCATATATAACTGTTATTCTGATAAAATCATTTTTATGAAAAGTATAAGTTAAAGCTAAATAAGTAGCCCAAATTTGTAAAAATCGAGAAATTTCGTTTACCCAAATAGTAGGTGAATTAAATATGTATCTCATGATAACTTCATAAGAAACTATAAAGCCTATCATAATAAATAACGCTGAAGCTAAATAGCCAGAATATTTTACAATTTTGTGGTAGGTATTCATTTGAAAACCCCGCACTTAAGTGCGGGGTATTTATACGATTTAAAGTTTGTTTGCAGCTTTTACAAGTTGATCACCAACTCCACCAGCTCCACCTGTTCTAGAAATGTAATCATCAATAACAGATGACGATGCTTTTTTAAGAGCAGAAACTTCAGAACTACTTAGATTTACAATGTTCATTCCATTTGCTTTTGCTTCTTTGTAAGCGCCAGCTTCGATGTTAGCCATGTCATCTCTAACAGCTTTTTCAGCTACTTTTGATGCTTCAGCTATAGCGTCTCTTTGTTTTTGAGTTAATGAGCTTAGCCATTTATCATTAGCAACAACAACGAATTCGATATCGCCATGATTTGTAACCGTTAAAGTATCCATTACTTGATATAATTTTCTAGATTTTACACCAGATACACCAGTCATACCTGCATCAACTGTATTTCTTTGGTAAGCTAAATATTGCTCAGATCCAGATATTAATGCTGGTTTACCACCTAAAGAACTCACAAAAGCTCCAAGTGTTTTTCCAAATACTCTAATTTTTTTATCTTTAAAGTCAGCCGGAGTTTTCATCGGACCACCATTAGATAACATTATTGCTGATCCATAAGCTTGATAATAAAGTGGAACTGCTCCAGTCTTTGCTATTGCAGGATCAAGGATAGCTCTTATCTCAGATCCAGCTTGAGTTGCTTTTCTTACTTTTTGTTCTGAGTCAAATAAGAATGGAAGATAGAAAACATCAACTTCAGGATTAGTTCCTGCAAATCTTGTTATAGATGCAACACCAGCTTCGATCGCTCCTGAACCTACAGCTTGCGGAACCTCTTTATCTTTGTAAAGTTGTGCAGAGTCGTAAATTTCTACTTTAATGTCTGATCTTGATTCTAATTCTTTTTTAAACACCAAAAGGTTCTGACCTAAGTGAGCCTTTAATGGTAATTGAAGTGTAATTCTCATTTTTGTTTCTGCCAAACTTGCACTGGCAAAAGAAACGAAAATTAGAGAAAATATTATTCTTTTAAAGATTTTCATGTTATTTCCCTCTTTTTTGTTAAATGAGACTATTTAAGTCGACTTTAAAATTAAATACAATATTAATAATCATCAATGAATTGGATAATTGTAGCTATTTCTGGGGCTTTTTTTCAAAATCTTAGATCAACTTTACAGAAAAAACTTAATCAAAAAGTATCAACTATTGCATCAACATATGTAAGATTTGCTTTTGCATTACCATTTGGGACAGTTTTATTTTTTTTATATTTTCAGGACTTAAATGTAATTCCTGAAATTCTAAGTCAAAAAAAATTTATATTTAACGTATTATTAGGTTCAATTTTCCAAATAATTTTTACATTTGTTTTACTCTATTTATTTAGATTTGCTAATTTTGTTGTTGGAACTTCATTAAGTAAGACTGAAGTTATTCAGGTTGCGATTTTTGAATATTTGATAATAGGGGACAAATTAAATAAATTTGGAATAACAGGAATTATTGTATCTACAATTGGAGTAATTATATTATCAATTAAAGATTTAAGTTTATTTCTAAAAAACTTATTTTCAAAAACAACTTTAATTGGTTTATCCGCAGGACTATTCTTAGGTTTAAGCGTTGTATATTTTAGAGCAGCAGCATTAACATTGGAAAATTTTAGTAATAACTTTGAAAAAGCTATAGCAACACTATTTTTTGGTCTAGTTATACAAACAACATTAGTTACTTTTTATTTAATTATATTTGAAAAGTCACAGTTTAAAAAATTATATGAAAACAAGTATGAATGTTTGACAGCAGGGTTAGCTGGATTTCTTGCAACATTGTCTTGGTTTTATGCTTTTACGTTAATACAGTCTTCATTTGTCAGAGCTATCGGCCAAATAGAATTATTATTTAGTTATGTGTCTTCAAAGTATATGTTTAAAGAAAAAGTCAAAATTACAGAAATTTTAGGGATAATTATATTTGTAGTAGGTGTACTAATTTTATTATTAAATAAGAGCTAATTAATTCTTCCAAGATAATTAACCATTACGACACCAATAATAATTAAAAAAATCCCAATTAACCCATACATATTTGGTATCTGGTTATATTTAATCATACCGAAGACTAAAATAGCAGCCACTGTTATCCCACTATAAGTAGCATAAGTAAAACCTACTGGTATCATAGACATTGCTTTTGCAAGTCCATACATAGTTATACACATAAAAGCTATTGATAATATCGTTGGAGTTAATTTTGAAAATCCATCTGAAATTTTAGCAAAACTATTTGCAGCAATTCCTGTTGATATAGCTAATACTAAATAAATGTAACCAGATAACGGTTTCACTTATTTGTTCCTAATAAGTTAACTATTAAGACACCCGAGATAATTAAAATCAATCCAATTATTGTATAAAAATTTGGTACTTGATTAAATTTTATAACACCAACGGCAGCTGTTGCAATTATACATAAGCCTGCAAAAGAGGCATATGTTATTCCAACTGGTATACTTTTCATAACTAAAGACAAAGTATACATGCATCCAACAATTGTTACTGCTGTGATTAAGCTAGGTATTAATAATGTAAAACCTTGAGCACTTTTAGCAAAACTATTTGAAGCTGTTCCAAGAATTACTGCGATTAATAAAATTATATAAGCAGTTATATTATTCATTTGCCTTCGACCATTTGATTGCATCTTCCATTCTATCATCTCCCCAGAATATTTCATTTTTTACAACAAATGACGGACTTCCAAATATTTTATTTTTTCTAGCTTTTTCTGTATTTGATAAATAAATATTATTTATTTCCTCAGAGCTTGCCTCTGAAACAATCTTTTCTTTATCTAAGCTTAGTGTTTCGCATATTTCACTCAAGTTGGGTTCAACAGCAGGCTCTTTTCCTTCTTGAAACCATCGTTTATACGTAAGCTGAACGTAATCTACACCCCAGTTATTTTTTAAACCTAATATTGCAATTTTATTAGCTAAATCAAATTCTGTTAAAGGGTAAGGGACTGGTGTTTTAGCAAAAAATCCATAATTTTTTGCTCGTCTTTCTATGTCTCTCCACATGTAATCTACTTTATTTTTTTTTTCTTTAGGAAAGGGAACATTGTTCATTTCTTTCATTATTGCTCTCACACTAAAAGGAGTCCAGTTAAACTTAATTTGATGTTGTTTTTCTGCTTCTAGTGCTCGAGTAACCGAAAGATAAGTATAAGTACTTCCAATAGAAAAATAAAAATCTATGTTGTTCACTTATTTTGGCATTGGCGTTGCGCCAGTTTCTAAACTAATCATTTTGCCATCTTTGTATTTGTAGACTGCCATAACTGCTTCTACATTACCGTCATCAAATGTTACGAACGCATGGTGAACACCAACTTCATCATTTTCATAAACAATTCTAGTTTTATCTTGTTTGATATCACCACTCATTGCCCATTTGATAACATCACCTTTAGTTAAAACGCTCCCTGATTTATGCATTGTGAATTTAAAATCATCATGCAAAAGCTCGTTCATTGCTGCTTCATCTTTATTTTTAATTGCAGCACTATATTTTTCTAATATTGACATTTTTTTCTCCTTTATGCTCCTTTAATTATTAATGTATTTGATACTGTATTATCTAATCTAATTTGTCTGATAGGTTTATATATTTCTGAATTGTACCACTCAAAAACTTTTTCATAAGATGGGAATTTAATCACAACAGTTCTTGGATATTTCCACTCACCTTCAATGACTTCATTTTCGCCACCTCTTATTATGTATTCGCCGCCAAACATTTGAGCAGTTGGAGGAGCTTTTTCCAAATACTCTTTGTAATTTTCAGGATTTAACACATTAATATTTAATATGATATATCCTGAAGGCATTACAAACCTTATTACAAAAATTATTACATATCTACTTTATTTAATTCGTAGACACTGTAACTTTCCATAACTTCTTTCATAACTGGAGCTGATACTGGATTGCTTCCATCTATAAAAGCTTTAAGGGCAGCTTTATCGGTCACAAAAATTTTAAACATTACTGTTTTTTTGTCAGGTGCAACTGTTCCAATTGTTTTTGATACATTTGCAACTTTCGATCTTTCTGCCATACCAGCATCTGATTGCATAAAGCCCATAAATTTTTCTAACATACCTTCTTTTAAATGAGCTACTACTAGTGTTTCTGTTTCCATATTTTATCCTTTCTTTATATTGATTGTTTATCCACTAAAATTTTCCATAAAATCTTCATGCATCGGTGTAACCTTTGCTGAATCTAAATCCACGCCTGCTTCAGCTCTTGCTGCATGAAGTTCTTTGTCATTTTTAAATGCTTCAAAACCTTCCATGGTTGCATACTTAACGATTACAGTAAATTTTGTAGGGTCTTCTTTTGATACACCTGCAAAAATAATCGTAGCACCAAATCCTTTAATTTTTTCAGCATTCGCTTTTACCATATTCATCCATGATGAAAGTGATTTTATATTTTCTTCTATTTTAATTATCATTTCTGTTTCCTCTCTATTTAACTGGATTTACAATCTTCTGACCTTCAACACCGATTGCAACCACTATTGCTTTAGCAGGCACATTTCCTATATTTCGAGATTCATGTGCAATACCGACATCTTCAACAAATGCATCACCAGCCTTATAAACTTTGGTTTTGCCATCCATCGTAAGCTCAATTTCACCTTGTTGGATCATTATTAATACTGGAAAGGAATGTGTGTGAGGTTTTACTGGAGCTCCTACAGGGACAGTAAATTCAAAAGCTGTTATTTTTGCTTTACCCGATGGATAAACAATTTCATTTCCCATACCAGTTTCACTTGTTGATAATATTCTCTTTACATGACCATCTGCAAAGCAATTTGAAGTAAAGATACTTAAGAATAATACGACTATAATTTTTTTCATAAATTTTCCTATATTGTTTAACTATTAAAATTGAATACTTCCTCTTTTACCTCTGTAAATTGATGTGGTTCAAAAAAATCATTCATAGCAGAAAGTTGCTCATTAATAGCATCGGTGCTTTCAGCCATCCAATGACAGAACATAGTCATTGTCTCATCAGGAGTGTAGTATGTCATTTGACATTTGGCCTTATCACTTGTTGATGATTCAATTATTTGTTCTCTAGTCATTCCGCCTAAAGTTTCATTAAATTTTTTTTTCATTTCTTTAGATTTAAACGTGTGAGTTACCATATAGTATTTCATATTACCTTTCAGTTTGTTTTAATCTGAGCAAACGCTCATCATTGTTGTTTCTTGTTTGTGTCCAGATTCTTCGATTACTTTAGCATTATCTGGGTCTTGCATAAATTTTTGCATTGTATCTGCTGCGGGAGTCTCCATGACTATATGAACTTTATTTGGATTATCTATTTCATTTCCAACATAAACTGTTTTTATACCAGCAGCTTCCCTAGGTTCTTTATGGGCATCAAAAGATTTTTTCCAGTGATCCCAATCTTTTACTTCAAAACTACCTACCATCTTCACCATTATTCGCCCCACACTCCACCAAACTCGTATGCAATAACTGGCTCATCACCAACTACCCATGCATCATGACCTGGTTTAACTGAGTAAGCGCTACCGGCGGTATAAGTAATTTCTGTTCCATCGTCATGTTTTGCACACACAGTTCCTTTTACAATAACCCCAATATGATTTGCCTGACAACTTGCAGCGTCGGAGTCTATTTTTGGTTTAACATCTTTTGACCATTTCCAACCTGGTTGAAGTTTAATTTGTACTAACCTCTGTCCACCAACATTCACATGGTACATGTCTGCATTGTCAAATTGTTTAAATTCCTGATCTGGTTTATCAAAACTTTTTGTTTCTGCGCCACTCATAATCTTCCTTAATTTATTCTTTTGGTAATTTTGTTGCGCCTGTTTCTACTTCGATGATTTTTCCATCTTTGAACTTCCAACAACACATTAACGCCTCTGTGTTTCCATCTTGATAAGTCACATAAGAATGATCAAAACCTATCTCATCATTTTCAAAAAGAATTCTATGTTTAACAGGACTCATCATTCCTTTACTTACAGCCTCTATCATACCTTCTTTACCCATATGCACATATTCGCCTTTAAGATGAGAAAACATCTTATATTCTTCATGCACTAACTCTCCAGCTGCAGCCCCATCCTTTTCCAAAATTGCTTTATTAAGTTTTTCTAAAATTGACATATTTCTCCTTAGTTTAAATTATAATTTCCTGTAATTTCATTGTAAGAATGAACTATCCCTTCTTGTGCAGAATTCATACCTTTTATAGTCGCAGTTCCACCACCTGATATATTTTCATACTTTCCAGTTCCACTTACATATTTCCATCTCAACATTTTTCCAAAAACACCTTTATATTGCGAAGTTGCTGTTCCACCATCTTCAAATTTATTTACGCAAGTACCACTTTCATATCCTTTTCCTGCAAAAACAACTATTGAACCTACGCATCTCATTGAAGATTTATCTCCAAAAGTCGTTCCATCTAATGCTTTTAAACCCAACATACCATCATAGATAATTGTAAAATTACCTTTATCGTCACCTAAAACCTTTGATGTACCTGCAAAAAAACCGTTTTGTTTAATTTGTCCTTGTTCAGCAAAAGCTGTGCTCGACATAAATATGATAATTAAAAAAAAATATAATTTTTTCATAAACTATTACTTTTTCATTGCATTGAACATGCTCAATGTGTCGTCAAACGCAATAAACAATGTCAGTTTACCATCATCGCTTACTTCAAAATAATGACCAAAAATAGTATCCATGCCATCTGCCTTAGCAATTGCTTTAACAAACACTTTATTCCCCTCACTTATCATCATATCAGGGGTTACTGAAAAATTACTCCATAGATCTGGAACTTGCATCATGGTTTTCATATATGCCTCTTTGCCTTTATGAGTTCCTGACATTGGATGCTTATCCCCAGGATAAATCCAAGTGATATCATCATGTACCATTTCCATAAATCCCTCCATATCTCCTTTGCCAAAAAGTTCATATCCTTTTTTAACTACTTCTTTTGCGTCCATAAAATTTCCTTAATTTTTTAATTATTATTATTTATTGTAAGTTAAAAATGTAATGGTTTTATTACAGTGCTGATATGCGTTATTATATCCAATCGGGATAAGGTAAACCTTTTTCAATTAAAAAAGGTTTATTAAACATCTTTGAGTTGTATCTGTCTGATTTGTCGCAAAGAATAGTGACAATAGTTTTTCCTGGTCCTAATTTTTTACCCAATCTTATTGCGCCTGCAATATTTACTCCACAACTTGTTCCAAGACTTAAACCTTCATTTTTGATTAAATCATATAGTATTGGCAAAGACTCTTTATCTTCAATTGAAAAGGCTCCATCTATTTTTGCTTCTGCAAAATTAGCAGTTACTCTGCTGGATCCAATGCCTTCAGTTATTGATCCGCCTTCAGCTTTTAACTCGCCGTTTTCAATGTGATTGTATAGAGAGGATCCCTTTGGATCTGATAGATAAATTTGTATATCTTTATTTTTTTCTTTTAAAAAACTACTTACTCCACCAATTGTTCCTCCAGTTCCAGAAGAACATACAAATCCATCAACTTTACCTTCTGTTTGCTCCCATATCTCAGGACCCGTTGTATTGTAATGACCTTTTGAGTTTGCTGTATTATCAAATTGATTTGCCCAAACAACTCCGTGATTATTTGAACTTTTTAGCTCTTCAGCCATTCTAGCGGCAACTTTAACAAAATTATTTTCGTCTTTATAAGGTTTTGGCGGAACTAATTTTAAATCTGCACCAATATTTCTTAATGTATCTTTTTTTTCTTGAGTTTGATTATCATTCATTACAATAATTGTCTTGTAACCTAGTGAATTTCCAATAAGGCATAAACCAATACCAGTGTTTCCTGCAGTTCCTTCTACAATTATTCCACCTTTAGATATTAATTTTTTTTGCTCAGCATCTCTTATTAAAGCAAGTGCTGCTCTGTCTTTTACAGATCCTCCTGGATTTAAATATTCGGCTTTACCATAAATATTACAACCAGTTATTTCGGATGCAGCTTTTAGTTTTATTAAAGGAGTATTTCCAATTGATTGGATAAAATCATCCTTGTAATTTTTCATTATTCTTTTTCCTCATTGCCATTTGTAACAGCATAAGGTTTAAATTCTTCAGTTGCTGTTCCAACATTCTTGGCAGGTATTCCTACCATAACAGCATTTTCAGGAACATTTTTTGTGACAACTGCATTAGCTCCAATTCTTGCATTTTTCCCTACAACTACAGGCCCCAAAATCTGCGCTCCTGAACCAACAACAACATTATCATGAAGAGTAGGGTGTCTTTTAATTTCTCTTTGATCATTGGAATTTATGCTTGGAGATATTCCACCTAAAGTAACCATATGATAAATTGTTACGTTATCTGCAATGTCAGATGTTTCACCTATAACAACGCCCATACCGTGATCAATAAATAAATTTTTACCTATCTTAGCTCTTGGATGAATTTCAATACCAGTTAAAAATCTTGAAAATTGAGAAATTATTCTTGCGATAAGATCAAATTTTGCAGTAGCAAAAAAATTTGCAATTCTGTGAAAAAATACAGCCTTAACACCGGGGTAAGTTAATATTACACTTAACTTAGATCTTGCTGCTGGATCCCTATCAATAATTGATTGCAAATAGTCATTCATAGACAGCCTATATAGTTATTAATGTTGGAATTTAAAGTTAATTAATATTGTCTAAAGTAAGCCCTTTTACATTAGCTGGCACTGCGACATCCATCATTTTTGGATTTGCAAGATTTAGATTATTCATTATATCCGCGTATTCTTCCTTTGAACTTACTTGTAATCTTGGATTATTATTTTTTTCATTTTCAATAGTGGAAAATTTCTTGCCATTATAATCATGAGCTGGAAATACGAGAGTTTTTTCGGGTAATTTTAATAATTTATTAAATATAGAATCATAAGCATCGTAAGCATTACCATTTTGAAAATCTGTTCTACCACTTCCATTTATTAAAAGTGTATCTCCAGTAAAAACTCTATCATTCATCAAAAAACTATAAGAGCAGTCAGTATGACCAGGAGTATAAATTGCTTGAAGTTCAACTTCTTCAACTTTAATTTTTTCACCATCTTTAATTCTTAGATCTATCACTTCTGATTTAGATTTTTCTCCCATAACTCTTATACAGTTTGTTCTTTTATTTAATTCATTTAACGCTGAGATATGATCAGCATGAATGTGAGTATCAATTACTTTAACAAGTTTAAGATCTAAATTATTTAATATAGTTGAATACTCATCAGAATGTTCAATGACCGGATCAATTATTAATGCTTCTCTACCTTCCCCACTTGCAATTATATAAGTGTACGTAGAAGATTTTTGATCGAAAAGTTGTTCAAATATCATAAATACCTAACTTTATAAAAGTTTGCTTAGTAAAACAATCTTTCATATAATATTTTTTTTATAAGGAGGAGACAATGTTAAAAATAAATAGTATGTGTCCTGATTTTCAAGCTAAAACAACTGAAGGAGATATTTCTTTCCACGAATGGTTAGGTGATAGTTGGGGAGTTATTTTTTCACACCCTAAAGATTTTACACCAGTTTGTACTACAGAACTTGGTGCTTTAGGTTTAATGAAAGATGAGTTCGATAAAAGAAATGTCAAAGTGATTGGTTTAAGCGTTGACGGGGTAGAGGATCATAAAAAATGGTTAGATGATATTAAAGATGTATCTGGTACAAAACCAAATTATCCAATTATTGCTGATGAAGATTTAAAAGTAGCAAAATTATTTAATATGTTGGAAGCAGATGCTGGAACAACATCGATGGGTAGAACTGCAGTTGATAATGAAACTGTAAGAACAATTTTTGTAATCAGACCTGATAAGAGAATTGGATTATATCTTACGTATCCTATGGCAACTGGAAGAAACTTTTTAGAGATTTTGCGTGCAATAGACTCTATGCAGCTAACAGCTAAACATAAAGTAGCTACTCCTGCAAATTGGAAAAAGGGAGAGGATGTTGTTATTTTGCCAGCAATTAAAGATGACGAAGCTAAAAAAATATATCCAGATGGATGGGAAACTGTAAAACCTTATCTAAGAAAGGTCCCAGATCCCTCTAAGTAAATTGGATAAAAATATTTTAAACCGACAATCTCAGCATTGGGAAACTAATTTCTCAAATAAGCCTGAGATGTTTGGTTTAGAACCAAGTTTACCTGCAAAAAAAGCTTTAAATATTTTCAAAGAAAACAATTTTTCTAAAATTGTTGAGTTAGGAGCGGGCCTAGGAAGAGATAGCATTTACTTTGGAAAAAATTCGATAAATGTTACCGCATTAGACTATAGTGAAAATGGAATTAAAGTTATCAATGAAAAAATAAAAAAAGAAAATCTAACATCTTCAATTTCTACATTAAAATTTGATATAAGAGAGGACTTGCCATTTGAGAGTAATTCAGTTGAAGCTTGTTATTCACATATGCTTTATTGTATGGCTTTAACTCAGAAAGATTTGGACAAACTTAATAGCGAGATTCATAGAATTTTAAAACCAGGAGGAATAAATATTTACACAGTAAGAAATACTGATGATGGGGACTATAAAAAAGGAATTCATAGAGGAGAAGATTTATATGAAATAGATGGTTTTATAATTCATTTTTTTTCAAAAAAGACAATTCAAAATTTAATAAATGGATATGAAAATTTGTCTATTGATTATTTTGAAGAGGGTTCTTTTCCAAGAAAATTATTTTTTGTTTGTAATAAAAAAAAAAATTAAATGTATTGCTTGTTATCTTCATTTACAGCATCTTGAAGCCTATCTAAAAAATCAGGAATTGCACTTTTAACTCTGCTCCAAGTTGGAATAAATGGTGTATCCATAGGATTTAAATAAAATGCTTCACCAGCTTTCATTATATTTATCGCAAAAAGTTCAACAGCCTTTTCTTCGGTATGAGAATCGAATTTTAGACCATTCATTTGTGCATCACTTCTATATATATCAATTAAATCTAAAGCTGACCTATAATAAGTTGCTTTCAAGGATCTAAATTTTTCTCTACTAAAAGAATGTCCTTGTGTAGCTAATTTTTTAATAAAAGTTTTTATTATGTCTATAGACATTCTAGACAAACCTTTTGTTTCATCATCAATAGATAGTTTCTGGTGCTTGTGATCATAAGTTTCTGCAAGATCAACCTGACATATGTTTTGTGGAGAATAACTCCTTTGCATTTCAGATAAAATTCCAATTTCTATGCCCCAGTCAGAGGAAATCCTTAATTCAGGTAAAACATTACGCCTAAATGAAAATTCCCCTGCGAGAGGATATTTAAAAGATTTCATGAAATCTAGATAATCACTTTTACCAATAGTTTTTTCCAAAGCTGTCAATAAAGGAAAAACCAATAATCTTGCAACTCTGCCATTCATTTTACCATCAGCAACTCTTGGATAATATCCTTTACAAAACTCAAAATTAAAAAGAGGATTTACAACAGGATAAAACAATTTAGCTAGCATGCGTCTGTCATAAGTTTTTATATCACAATCATGTAAAGCCACAGATCTTGCCGTATCTCTAGCAATGGACATTCCTATACAATACCATACATTTCTACCCTTACCTTTTTCACTTGGGGCCAAATCCTTTTTTTTTAATTCTTTGTCTAACTTTTTTAAATTTGGTCCGTCATTCCATAAAATTGTAAAAGGTGTTTCAAGTTGCTCGAAAAAAGTCCATGCCTTTCTAGCTTGATCCTCGTTAGCCTTATCGAGACCTATAATTATGTGATTTAAATAATTAGTTTTTTTTATTTCTGAAACGATATTGGGTAAAGCATCACCTTCAATCTCTGAGAAGAGACATGGTAAAATTAATTCCATTTTTCTCTCACTAGAAAATTTTAATAGTTCACCTTCTATTTCTTTGGTGGATTTGGTCCCAAAATCATGCAATGTTGAGACTATTCCATTTTGTGAAAATTCACTCATGGCTGCTATTAATCACATTATTTTAATTTAAGTACCGCCTTTTTGATCACATCAGCCCAGCCCTGAGGAGATGGCTTACTAGAAGTTATTAATTTTTTCATATTTAAGTTAGTTGTCTTAAAATACTTATTAAAAACTAAGCATGGAATATCAGTATTTTTAAGCATGTTTATATCATTATGATTGTCCCCAACCCCAATAGTTTTGATCGGATTTTTAATTTTACTTTTAACCATTTTTAAAAATACATTAATTGCTTTAGATTTATTAACTTTGTCACCAAGGTTAGAGACTCTACCCCCATACTGAATTGAAAGACCTAATTTTTTTATTTGAGAATTAATTTCTTTTTTTTCATGAGTATTTCCAATAAATTTTATAGGAATTGTAAATTTCCTTTTCAATGCAGCGTTAAGTTTATTTTTTGGAAGTCCAAATATTTCTATTTGCTCTTTTTGATCAATTTTCCTCAAATCAATAATTTTTTTCCTAAGATTAGATGAAATTTTATTATATGTTTTAAAAATATTTCCTATATTTCTACTAAGAATTATTTTTTTTGGTAATTTAGGATTTATTAAATTTAAATTATAAATTGCAGAACCATTTTCACAAATAAAGGGTAATTTTATACCTAATTCTTTCATAAAATCTTTAATTTCCAATTCTGTTTTGCTGGTATTAGGAACAAGAATAATTTTGCGAGAAATTAATTTTATTATATATTTTTTTATTTTATCAAATTTAAAGTTGCTTCTGTGAAGTATAGTGCCATCAAGATCAGAAAATATGATTATAAGATATTTTTTCACTTTTGGTTTATTTTTTTAAATTTAATATTTTTTATATTTTTTCATGCAAACTTGAGCTAACAAAAGATTTGGGTCTATAAATAATTTTGAATCTTTTGCTTTTTTAAATGATTTGTACGAAAAAATTGCAATTGGAAGCTCAGTACAACCTAATATTATTTTCTTACATTTTTTTTTAATTAAAAATCTAACTGCAGGTCTTAAAGCTTTTTCAGCATCTTTTACTTTACCTTTTTTTACATATTTAATAGCAGTATTTACAGAACTCTTTTGCAATTTTTCACTTGGACTTATCAAATTATAATTTTTTTCAAAATACTTATGATAGATTTTTGTATCTAAAGTAGCTTCAGTGCTTAATAATCCAATAGTTGAATTTTTCTTAAATTTTTTTTTTGTATTTAAATATACCTCTTTTGGCATACTTAGAAATGGCACATTTATTTTTTTTTGAATATCTTCATGCCAGTAATGTGCTGTGTTACAAGGCATTACAATAAACTTGCATTTATTTTTTTCCAGCATTCGACAACCAGCAATTAATTCTTTTAAAACATTTTTGTATTGCTTTAAATTCTCTGCTCTTCGTGGTGTATTTGATTTATTATAGAGGACAAACATTGGATATTTTTGATCCAATTTTCCTCTGTTTAATTTTGCAAGCTTATCACAAAAGTCCAAGCCTGCTTGAGTTCCCATGCCTCCTAATATGCCAATCATAATTTAAATAATATCTTCTATATTAAAATTCAAAACATCTATATAAATATTTAAATAACAGCAAAAATATATTCACGCTAATTATGAATAGAAATTTATCTTTACTTACGTTAAGTCAGATATTTGGTTTTACAACAGCAACAATAACAGTATTTCTCAGTGGAATTGTTGGTTCCCAAATTAGCTCAAATCAATCTTTATCAACTTTGCCAACTGCATTATTCGTAGTTGGAACTGCAAGTTTTACTGTCTTAGCGGCAAATATTATGAGTAAAATTGGAAGGAGAAATGGTTTTGTATTTGCGGCTATAGGAAGTTCAGGTTCTGCACTACTTGCTGCTTTTGCAATCAGTCAGAAAAGTTTTAATTTATTTTGTCTATCTTGCTTAATTCTTGGAATGGGAGCTGCATTTAATCATCAATATAGATTTGCAGCAGCTGAAAGTGTTGAAAAAGACAAAATACCAAAAGCAATTTCTACTCTTCTATTGGCAGGGATAGTGTCAGCATTTTTAGGTATAAGTCTTGCAAATTACACTAAAGATTTAATCCAAGATCAATTATATGTTGGTTCTTATCTTTTATTATCTTTCCTTTCTTTTATGCCAGGAGTTTTTTTATTTTTTTTTAAAAATGTAGAAAATATTCAAGAAGCTAAACTAGAGGAAGAGGTTGTAAGAAATCTAAAATCTATCGTATTACAACCAAGATTTTTACAAGCAATTACCGCAGCTGCTTTTGCTTACGCAGTAATGTCATTTTTAATGACAGCAACTCCTTTAAGTATGCATGTTATGGAAAATATGAGCTTAAAAGAAACTGGCTTAGTATTACAATTTCATGTGGTTGCAATGTTTTTACCTTCGCTAATAACAGGTAATTTAATAAAAAAATATGGACACAGTAGAATAATTTATGGTGGAGTTTTATTTTTTTTTATTACAGTTCTTTTAAGTTTATTTGAACAGACATATCTCAATTATATGGTCTCATTAATTTTTTTAGGTCTCGGTTGGAATTTTTTATTTATATCAGGTACTAGCTTAGTGGTTTTGACTTACAACAAAAGAGAAAAATTTAAAGTACAAGGGATAAATGATTTAATTGTTTTTTCAACTATGGCCTTAGCCAGTTTATCTGCTGGAATTTTACTTAATTCTATTGGATGGAAAATGATGAATTTTATTTGCATACCTTTTTTAGTATTAATTATTTTTGTAAGTTTTATGGCTGATAAAAAATCAGTTTCTTAAATATGTCTTTTCTTTTTTTAGGTTTTTTGACAGGTTTAACATTAATTTTTGCAATAGGACCACAAAATGTTTTTGTAATAGAGCAAGGACTAAAGAGACAATATATATTTTTAGTTTGCTTAGTCTGTGCATTATCTGATTTGATTTTAATTTTCTTAGGTATCTTTTTATTTAATTATTTTTCTAATTATTTTAATAATTTAGTAGAGTTGATTTTAAATATCCTTTTAATTATTTTTTTATCTTTTTTTATTTATGGAAAAATTAAAGAAATATTTAAATTTAAATCTTTAGAATTCAAAAATAATGTTATAGCACAGAGCTCATTTAATATTTTTATTAAGACCTTAGGTTTTACATACTTAAATCCTCACGTATATTCTGATACAGTATTTTTTTTAGGAAATTTCTCAAAATCCTTTAATATTGAAAATAAAATTTACTTTGGAATAGGTGCTTCTATAGCCTCTTTTTTATTTTTCTTTTCTTTAGGATACTTATCTAAGATTTTTTCAGACAAATTAAATAATAGAAGCTTTTGGAAATACATAAATATTTTTATTATAATATTTATGTCAGGTATAGTTTTCTACATCATTAGGGATATTATTTATTAAAGATTTTTTTTGATAATTTATTAACCTTTAAATAGTTCCCATCAAATTCGTATTGAGTGTGATATTTTCCAGGAAATGCAACACATTTTATTTCTGCACTTAAAGCAGAATTTAAACTTTCTTCCGTATCTTCAATTGCCACACATTCGTCTGAGTTAATATTCAAGTATTTTAAAGCATAATTATAAATATCGGGATATGGTTTTTCTCTCAATATGAATTCATTGTTGCCGATAAAATCAAAATCTTTTTTTTCAATTCTTCCTCTTAACGAGTTAAAAATAGAATTGATATTGTTACTCGTTGTTGAACTAGCAAGCCCAATTTTTATTTTGTTCTTTTTGCAAAATTGAATTATTTCTTTTACACCGTCTCTTGGCTCAACTTTGTGTTTGTTTAAATATTCATTAAAAATTTTGGTTTTTAAATTTCTTATTTTTTTTCCATCTATTTCAACACTAGTATCTTTTGCGTAATCATTAATTCTTGTAGTTCCACCTGATTTCGACAATAGTTTTCTGTATATATCTTCATCCCAAAACCAGTCTAATCCACTTATTTTAAAAGCTTCATTAAATGCATCTCTTTGAAGATCTGATGTCTCAGCTAAGGTTCCTATAGAACCAAATAAAACAGCTTTGTAACTCATTATCCCTTCACGGCACCAGCTGTTAATCCACTGATTACTTGTCTTTGGAAAAACATAACTAACATAAATAAAGGAGCAGTAGCTGAAACAACTGCTGAAACAGCCCACATCAAATTACCTTCATGTTGATTTGTTCCAAGATAACTTTGTATTTTAGGAACCATTGTATGATTTTCCTGATTTAATAATAGAGCGGTCACTGTAAAGTCGTTATATGCAAGCATTAAACTAAATAATCCAGCTGTTATTACTCCAGGCCACATAACTGGCATAATGATATGTCTAAATGCTTGAAAATAAGAACAGCCATCAATTAAAGCACTTTCATCAAGTTCTTTAGGAACAGTTTTAAAAAATGAATACAATAACCATAAGGTAAATGGTTGATTTATTGCAACAAGAACAACAATGGTCGTTGGTAGTATTCCCCAAATTTGTAATTGAAAAAACGGAAATAAATAACCAGATACTAATGTAATATGTGGCATTGCTCTAAAAATTAATGCTGCAATTAAAATCCAAAATGCATAATTTCTTGTTGATCTTGATAAAGCATAAGCTCCTAAGGTTCCGAGGAACAATGATATAGTTACAACAAAAAATGTAACTATAACTGTATTCCTAGATGCTTTCCAAAACTCTCCTTCAGTCCATGCTTGACTATAAGCATC
>CACKOU010000015.1 GCA_902601895.1 uncultured Pelagibacteraceae bacterium
AAATCTTAAATTGATCTTTTTCCTTAAAAAAAGAAATGATAAATTAATAATCCAACCAATATTCCCTTAATAAAAGATATCCATGCAAGTCCATGCTCAGAAAGTCCTAGTTTTTTCTTCCACCACTGAATTTGTCTTTTTTCCCAACTAATATAACCTTGCATCATAATTATTTCTTACGACTATTTAGTTCTTCCATAACTTCTTCAATTTTTATTCCACTTTTTTCAAGGTACATTATCAAGTGATATAAAACATCTGCTGCTTCGTGAATTTTATTAGAGTCTTGCTCTACAGCTTCAATTAACTCATTTATTTCTTCTAAAACCTTTTCTTTCGCTAAAGATTTATCCTCTAAAAGCTTATTCGTGTATGAGCCTTCAACAGGATTACTTTTTCGCTCTCTTGCAAGGTTGACGAGATCTTCTAAAATCTTTAACATACTAAATCCTAACAGGTATATCTTTTGAAGCCAAATATTGCTTAGCTTCATTTACTGAATAAGTTCCATAATGGAATATAGATGCAGCTAAAACAGCACTAGCACCTGATTTTATTCCATCTACTAAATGATCTAATGTACCAACTCCACCTGATGCAATAACTGGAATATTGACCTTTGATGATATCTTTTGCATTAATTCAATATCATATCCAGACTGAGTTCCATCCTTATCCATAGAGGTCACAAGAAGCTCTCCTGCACCGCATTTTTCCATTTTAGAAGCAAATTCTAATGCATTTATGCCAGTTGGATTTCTCCCCCCATGAGTAAAGATTTCCCATCCATCGTCTTTTCTCTTTGCATCAATTGCAACAACAATGCACTGTGATCCAAATTTTCTAGAACTATTTTCAACAACTTTTGCATTTTGTACAGCTGCTGTATTTATAGACACTTTATCAGCTCCACAATTTAGTAATTTGTTAATATCATCAATGCTTCTAACACCACCACCTACAGTTAGTGGTACAAAACATTTCTTAGAAGTTTTCTCTACTACTTCATAAATAGTATCTCTATTTTCATTTGAAGCGGTGATATCTAAAAAGCAAATTTCGTCTGCTCCTCCATCACTATAGATTTTTGCTTGTTCAACAGGATCTCCTGCATCTTTAAGGTCAACAAAGTTAATACCTTTTACAACACGACCATTTTTAACATCTAAACAAGGTATAATTCTATTTTTAAGCATCTATTTCTTTTGCAAGTTCATCTAACTTTATGTCTCCATCGTATATAGCTTTTCCAACTATAACACCTTCGATATTATTTAAATTTTTAGCTTTTTTAATGTCATTAATTGAAGAAACACCACCAGATATAACTACTGGACAGTTTGAAATCTCAGCTACCTTTTGAGTTTCTTCAAAGTTAGGACTTTGCTTAGTTCCATCTCTATTTATGTCTGTATATATAATCCTACTTATTCCATAGTTGTTTACTTTTTTTAAGTATTCTGTTGTTAACTTATCAGATTCTTCTGTCCAGCCTGAAATCGCAAGATGACCGTCTTTTGCATCCAAACCTAGTGCAATTTGGTTTTGAAATTTATTACAAGCTTCCTCTAAAAATCTTCTATCTTTTATAGCAGCACTACCCAAAATTACTTTTTCAACACCAGCATCAATGTATTTTTGAATAGTCTCAAAATTTCTTACACCACCTCCTACTTCTATTTTAAGGTCAAATTTTCCAATAATATCTTGTATAATATCAGTATTAATTGGCTCTCCAGTTAATGCACCATCCAAATCAACTATATGCAAATTTTTAAAACCTTTTTCTTCATATTTTCCCGCTTGTTCGACTGGTGACATTTCATATTCAGTTTTATTTTCAAAATCTCCTTTAATTAACCTAACGCACTTTTTATCTTTAATATCAATTGCTGGAAATATTTTCATTAATTGCCATTTATAGTTGTTTCAGTGACTTCGTCATTGCATAATGTTCTAATTCTAATAGAATTATTATTGGTGTAATAAAAAGATTGACCATTTGTCGTAGGAGTTCCGCTGTTACCCATCCAAGAATAACCCCAATGATCCTTAGGGCTATAAACATTTTTAAGATAATTTGTCATATCAATACCAACATTTTGAGCTAAACTTTCAAAACTATTAGAACATCTAAAGTTATATTCAGATCCCTGTTTATGTCCACTATACCACTGCTTGAGTTTTATGGTATTTTCAAATTCACAAAATGCTTTTTTTTCTTTGATTGCTTTCACAATTTTGCTGTGATTATCCTGACAAATTTTTTTTTTTGCACTCTCTGTATATCCACTGTAAGCAACTACTCCTACCGCAGCTAATATACCAATGATCGAAACTACAACCAATAACTCAATTAATGTAAACCCTTTATTATCCATAATTATAAGTCTAGAAAATTTTTGATAATTTTTAATCCTATACTGTCACTCTTTTCTGGATGAAACTGCGTTCCAAATATATTCTCTTTCTCAACTGCACAAACTATTTTAGATGAATAATCAGTTGTTGCAGCAGTAACTGAATTGTCATTTGGTATAAATTCATAACTATGAACAAAATACATATGAGAGTTATTTTCTACATTTTTTAAAATTTTACTTTCTTTGACGATATTAATTTGGTTCCAACCAATATGTGGTAGTTTATATTTTCCATTTTGATTATCAATTTTAGATACTTTGCCAGAAATCCAACCTAATCCTTTTGTCTCAACTTCCTCATAGCCAACATCAGCAAACATTTGAAGACCTACACAAATACCTAAAAGTGGTTTTTTATTATTTAATGCAAATTCACTTAGAGTATCTATTAAGCCCTTTATGCCACTTAAACCATCTACGCAGCTCTTGAATGAGCCCTGCCCTGGTAAAACTACTTTATCGCTTGATTTAATTTTATTTAAATCTGAAGTTATTTCGATATTAACTTTATCTTTGGCAACTTCCTTAAAGGAGTTAATTACAGAACTGATATTACCAGATTTATAGTCAACAATTGTGACGTCCATTAACCTTATAAAGATCCTTTTGTCGAAGGAACTGTACTTTTGTTTCTTGGGTCCAATTCTAATGCAGCTCTTAAAGTTCTAGCCAGACCTTTGTAACAAGACTCTATAATGTGGTGACTATTATCACCATATATATTTTCAACATGTAAAGTAATTCCAGCAGCTTGTGAAAATGCTTGAAACCACTCTTTAAATAATTCTGTGTCCATCTCACCAAGTTTTTCAACTTTTAATTTCACATTCCAAATTAAATAAGGTCTGTTTGAAACATCTATTGCAACTCTTGTTAATGTTTCGTCCATTGGTAATAAAATATGAGCATATCTTTTAATACCTACAAATTTTTTTGATGCTTTTTTTAAGCATTCTCCAATAGCAATACCTGTATCTTCAGTTGTGTGATGAAGATCTATGTGTGTGTCACCTTTAGCTTTAACAGTTAAGTCCATTGATGAGTGCTTGGATAACTGTTCAAGCATGTGATCTAAAAAACCTATTCCTGTGTCAACTTTGTACTTACCTTTGCCATCAATATTAAGATCCACACTGATATTAGTTTCTTTTGTTTTTCTGGCTATTTTTGCTTTTCTTTTCATAATTTAATTTAGGTATATAGGTATTTTTGATTATATCAATAATACTAAACCTGGGCTTGAACTATTTAAATTCATATCCATTTATACTCCATGACAACAATTGTACTTGTAAGAAAAAATAATGACGTAGTTGTGGCTAGTGATGGTCAAGTTAGCATGGGTAACACAGTTATTAAGAAAACTGCTAACAAAGTTCGTAAAATTGAGAAAAGAAATGTGATTGCAGGATTTGCAGGATCAACAGCAGATGCACTAACTCTATTTGAAAGATTAGAGTCCAAATTAGAAAAGCATGCAGGAAACTTGACAAGAGCTGCTGTGGAATTAGCTAAAGATTGGAGAACTGATAAGTATTTAAGAAGATTAGAAGCCTTAATGGCAATAGGTGACAAAGAAAAAAGTTTTATAATTTCTGGAACAGGTGATGTTTTAGAACCTGAAGGTGATGTTATTGGAATTGGCTCAGGCGGAAATTATGCTTTAGCAGCAGCAAAAGTTTTAATTGATACAGATATGTCTGCTGAAGAAATAGCTAAGAAATCAATTAAGGTTGCATCAGAAATTTGTGTCTTCACAAATGATAATCTTAATGTGGAGAAAATTTAATGGAAAATTCAAATGTAGCATCATTTCCGAAAGGGAAAGTCACAAAAGAAAAAACAATAATAACAAATTCATTATCTCCTAGAGAAATTGTATCTGAATTAGATAGGTTTGTTGTAGGTCAGAATAAAGCTAAGAGAGCTGTTGCGATTGCACTAAGAAATAGATGGAGAAGACAAGCTTTAAAAGACGACATGAAGGATGAAGTTCTTCCAAAAAATATTTTAATGATTGGACCAACAGGAGTAGGTAAAACTGAAATATCTAGAAGATTGTCTAAATTAGCAGAAGCACCATTTGTAAAAGTTGAAGCAACAAGATTTACAGAAGTTGGATATGTGGGACGTGATGTAGAACAAATCGTTAGAGACCTTTTAGAAATTGCAATCGCGATGGAAAAGGTGAAAAAAAGAAAGGAAGTTCATGCTCAAGCACAAAAACTAGCTGAAGATAGAGTTTTAGATGCTTTGGTTGGTAATAAAGCAAGTGTTGCGACTAGAGAAAGTTTTAGAAAAAGATTAAGAGATGGAGACCTAGATAACAACGAAATCGAGATTGCTGTAAGTGAATCTAATCAAATGCCATCATTTGAAATACCAGGTATGCCTGGTGCTAATGTGGGTATGATTAATATCTCAGATATGCTTGGAAAATCCATGGGACAGAAACCAAAAAAAAAGAAAATGACGGTAAAAGAGTCTCACGAAATTTTGATAAATGAAGAATCTGATAAGCTGATAGAGCAGGATAAAATTATTAAATCAGCAAAAGACTCAACAGAAAATAATGGTATCGTCTTTTTAGATGAAATTGATAAAATCTCGGCAAGAACTGACAGAGTTGGTGGCGATGTATCTAGAGAAGGTGTACAGAGGGATTTATTACCTTTGATAGAAGGTACAACTGTTAGCACTAAGTATGGACCTGTAAAAACTGATCATATATTATTTATTGCATCTGGAGCATTCCAATTAGCTAAACCATCAGATTTATTACCTGAATTACAAGGTAGGCTCCCTATAAGGGTTGAATTAGATGCATTAAATAGTGATGATTTTATTAGGATTTTAAAAGAGCCTGATAACAGCTTAATAAAACAATACAAAGCTCTTTTGAAAACTGAAAATGTAGATTTAGAATTTACAGAAGATGGCATTAATACAATTGCCCATATAGCAAGTGAAGTTAATTCTTCTGTTGAAAATATTGGAGCAAGAAGATTGCACACAATAATTGAAAGAGTATTAGATGAAATCAGCTTTACAGCAACAGATAGAGCCGGAGAAAAGATTACTGTAGACAGCAAATACATTAAGGATAACATTGGGGAATTAGTTAAAGATACTGACTTATCTAAATTTATTTTGTAATTTTTAAAAATATATCAAAACTTCCTTTTGAAGCACTATTAATAGCATCAAAATCAATCTTAATAATTTTTTTCATAATGTCAGAATTATTCTTAATAAATTCAGGTACAGAATATTTGAGAATACTTAAATCTTTAGATTGATATGGATCACTTAAATTTTTTGATCTTAAACCTTTTCCAGTTATAACAACAATTTTTTTTACATTATTCTCGTAACAATAATTTATAAATTCATATATTTTCTTGTTTGCATCCTCTAAAGAATATCCATGAAGATCTATTTTTTTTTCATAAATATCAGATTTTTGGATATCTTCTTTATCTTTTGAGTAAATTTGATCTGAGCTATTTAAAAAATTTTGCCAATCTTTTTTATCTTTATCTGATAGCTTATCTGTCAAGCCTGAGTATCAATTAAAAGCCAGTTTGGATTTGAAGATGTTGTATCTTTTGAAAATTTCCACATATCATGAACTTTTTTAATTTTCTGAGGGTCACCATTTATGATTTTATTCTCTTTATCTTTAACACATGAAATTATTTCGCTTACAAATTCGACTGTTACTTCTAACATATTTTTGTTTTGCTGATGTTCTTTAATAGTCGCAGAATTTATTCCAATGAATGTAGTTTCTGATTTTAATGATTTATTCTTTCTCTCTTTTAGAGCATCTTCAAATTGGTCATGAACATCTTTACTCAATAAATTTTTAATATCTATTAATTTACCATTAGAGAAACTGGTAATGATTGTTTCGTACGCAATCATAGCTCCTTTTAAAAATTCATTTTTTGCACTCTCATCAAAGTTTTTCTGATTTATTTGAGTTTTTGTTTGGACTGGTGGAGCTTCATGAGGAAAACTTGAGCTAATATCTTCCTCAAAGCCAGTCTTTTTTCCTAAAATTCCTCTTAACCTTAAGAAAATAAACCCTGCAATCATCGCTAAAAGTATTATATCTATATATTCGAAACTATAATTCATGAGATGATAATATTTACTATATGTCAAATTTCAACTGGGTAATTAGATCATAGACAAATGAACACACTTTTATTGCTTTTAATAGGAATACCAATTGTAGAAATATATTTATTTATAAAAATTGGAGCTAAGATTGGTGCTTTTAATACAATTTTGTTAATTCTTACTACAGCTATTTTGGGAGTTAGTTATGCAAAATATGAAGGTTTAAATACATTAAAATCAGCCACACAAAATTTAATTAAAAACTCTTTGCCGATATATGAAATTATTTCTGGAGCAACTCTTGGTTTGGCCGCAATTTTATTAATTTTACCAGGTTTCGCAACGGACAGTTTGGGAATTGTTTTAATAATTCCTTTTACTAGAAAAATAATTATTCGATTTTTTCAAAAAAAAGTTAAAAAAAAAGATAATTTAAAAAATAAAAATTTCATAGAAGGAGAGTATGAGGATATTGAAGATAAATGAGCGAAAAAAAATATAAAATTATTTTAAAATATATTAATGATCTATCTGCAGAAATAAAAGATCCAGAAGCTCTATTGATTGCAAGAGAAAGAATTTTAAAATACAAACTTGACTTAGATATCTCCTCAAAGCCTTTAAAAAATAAAATGATAGAGATAAATACAAAACTTACCTATCACGACAAAGAAATTAAAAAAAAGGAAGTTTTTTTTCAAATGGTCTTTGCAACTGTAATTAAAATTGAAAAAAATTTAACAAATAAAAATGAACTAGAAAAAATAATTCTGTGTGAAGTTCAAGAAGAAATATACCCTGAACTAGAAAAAATTCTTTTAAATATAATAAAATATTCAGGATTCCCAAACATACAGTTTAAGAAGAAACTTGATTTTGAAAAACTCTATAAACAAAAATTTAATTGAAGTAATTTTTTTTTAAACTTTTCTTCAAAAAATTTTTATGGTCGACAATTTCTTGTTCAGAAGGGAATACTATTTTTTTAAAATAATTTTTTGGGGAAAAATTTATATTTTTTTCTTTTGATAATTTCTCTTCTTCAAAATTTAATTTTGGTTCTTTTTGATCAATTAAATTTACATAAACTCTAGAGAGCAATTCACAATCTATTAATGCTGTATGTTTTGTTCTTCGCGAATTATCTATCCTATATCTTTTACATAGTGCATCTAAACTATTTCCTGATCCTGGGTATTTGTTTCTGGCTAAGTCCAAAGTATCAACTACGTTAGAGACTTCTATTTTTTTTTTTCCAATAATACTTAATTCATTGTTCAAAAAAGCTAAGTCAAATTCAGCATTATGAATAATTATTTTTTTATTCTCAATAAATTTCAAAAAATCATCAGCAATTTCATAAAATTTTTTCTTTCTTGATAAAAATTCATCTGTATACCCGTGAACATCAAGAGCTTTCTGTGATACTTTTCTTTCAGGATTTAAATAAACATGAAAAATATTTTTAGTAGGGACTAGGTTGTCTAATTCTATACAACCAATTTCAACTATTCGATGACCTTCTTTTACAAGTAAACCAGTTGTTTCAGTATCAAGAACTATTTCTTTCATAAAGAATACTTTTTTTTAAAACATTAATTTTTTTTTTCATTATATTGGCTGGATAATTATTATGCACTATGTAATCTGCTAATTTAATCTTTTTTGATAACTTCGTTTGGTTTTCTTGAAGATTTTTTAAAAATTTTAAATTGAAGTTTGGCCTTTTTTTTAATCTGTTAAAAATTTTACTCTTTTTTGATTTAATAAATATTAATATATCTCCCTTCTTATTTAACTTATTTTCGATTAACAAAGGTATATCAAGTAAAACTATTTTTTGTTTTCTATTTTTTTTCAAAAATAAATTCATTTTTTGTCTAACTAATGGATGAACAATATAAGAGATTTTTTTCAGATTTCTCTTATCTTTACTAATTGCCTCTACTAATTCCTTTTTTTTAATTGGAAAAGATTTTATATAACTCGGTAATATTTTCTTTAGTTTATTAAAACACAACTTGTTTGTTTTATAAATTATCTTTACCTCATCATCTGCGTTAAATACTGGACATTTAAACAGTTTGGCTACAAAAGTTTTGCCAGATCCTATACTACCAATTACTGCTGCTCTAATCATTTTTAATTAGATACACCTTCCTCCATCAACTTCTAATACTGTTCCTGTTATCATACTTGCTTCATCAGAACATAGAAAACATGCGGCATTTCCCATATCTTGAGGTGTAGAAAATCTTCCTATTGGAATAGTAGATAAAAAAGCTTGTTTTTTTTTAGGGGTATCGCCGCCCATAAAAGATTTTAACAATGGTGTTATTCCAGCCACAGGAGCTATTGCATTTACTCTTACTTTAAATGGAGCAAGTTCAATTGCCATCGCTTTTGTTGCGGTTATCATCCACCCTTTGCTTGCATTATACCAATTTAGCTTTGGTCTAGGGGATAAACCCGCAGTTGATGCAACATTTAAAATGACACCTTTTTTAAGTTTTTTCATTTTTGGAACAAAAAATTTTCCGCAATAATAAACTGACTTGGCATTTACATTGAAAACTTTATCAAATTCTTTCTCAGTCACGGTTTCCATAAATTTAGGCTTATGGGTTACTCCTGCATTATTTACTATTATATCTATTTTATTATATTTTTTATAAACATAATTAAATAGTGATTTAAAATTTGATGCTTTAGAAACATCAGCAACAAAATAATCTTGAGACAAGTTTTTTGAAACTTTTTTTAATAACTTTAAATTTAGGTCTACCATTATTAAATTGGCACCCTCGTCTGTGAATTTTTTTGCTATCCCTTTTCCAAATCCAGATGCTGATCCTGTTATTATTGCAACTTTATTTTTTAATCTCATAATTTAATTTTTTAATAAATTAATAGTTTCTTCGTTAATATCTGGTTCAATATTATGCCAAATATTAAATGCTTTTTGAGCCTGATAAAGGAACATATTTAATCCATTTTCAAAAATATTACCTTTTTCATTACCTATATTAAAAAATTTCGTTTCATGTGGATCATAAATTACATCATAGAAAAATTTATTTTTTCCAAATTGACTAAAATCATGATCAAAGTCATTTTCTTTTTTAAGACCGACACTGGTTGCATTAATTATCATATCAAAATCAACTAAATCACCCCAATCCAAGACCATTAAGTCATTAAACATATTTTTTAACTCATCAGCTTTGCCTTTCGTTCTATTGCTCACAAATATTTTTGAAGCGTTCATTCTTTTTAACGCATATATTATTGATGGAACTACACCACCAGCACCTAGAATAATTATAGTCTTGTTAGTTACATTATAATTTAATTTTTTTATGCTGAGCTCAAAACCGTCAATATCAGTATTGTGGCCTATTAAATTTCCATTTTCAACAGAAATGGTATTTATGGATTTTGTTCTCAAAGCATGGCCACTTAAGACATTTATGTGGGGAATAATTTCCTTTTTAAAAGGTACGGTTACATTAAGACCATTCAACTGACCTTTTTTTAAGTTTTCACATAATTCAGCTAGGTCACTTTTGTGTGTCTCCAACTTTCCATAAATTGCATCTAAATTGTGTTTTTTTATCCAGAAATTATGCAATTTTGGGGAAAGAGAATGATCTATTGGATTTCCAATGACTAAAAATTTTTTCATTTAAAATTACCCAGATACTTTTTAATATCAATTACAGGCAATCCCATAACTGTATTTTCATCTCCATCTATCGATGAAAATAAATTTCTACCTTCTCTTTCTATTTGATAAACGTTATATGCATACAAAGCTTCGTCTGTTATCTTTTCTAAATATTCTCCTAATTGCTTATCTGAAAAATTTTTCATTGTGAGGTACGCTTTATCTGTATGATTCCAAATCATTGATCCATTTTTAGATATACAAACTGAGCTTATCAATGAATGTTTTCTTCCATTTAATTTTTTTAAAATATTAAAAGCTTCTATCCTATTTTCAGGTTTTGAAATTAATTCTCCGTGTAAATCTATTACGCTATCTGCACCAAGTACTAAAACATCATAATTTTTTTGGCTTACCTTGTTTGCTTTTAGTTCGGCCAAATTTTTTGAAATTATTTCTGGAGATGCACCTTCCTTTAATAAACTTTCTTTTACAGGATCCTCATCAATATTTGAAGGAGACACTAAACATAGAATCCCATTTTTTCTCAAAATTTCCTCTCTAACCTTGCTTTTTGAAGCTAAAATAATCTCAACCATTTTTATTTTGTATTTCAAATATTTTAATTATGGATGCTGCAGTTTCTTCAACAGATTTTCTAGTTACATCTATTGTTGGCCATTTATTTTTTTTAAATATCTTCTTAGATTGTTCTAATTCAAGCCTAATTTTTTCTAGATTTGTATAATCTGATGCTTCATTTTCTTTCAATGAATTTAATCTATTTCTTCTGATGTCATAAAGCCTTTCGGCTTCTGTGGTTAAACCAATAACGCATAGTGTCTTTGATTTCATAATATCATTTGGAATACTCATATCATTTACAAGTGGAATATTTGAAGTTTTTAATCCCTTGTTTGCAAGATATATTGAAGTTGGTGTCTTGCTTGTTCTACTAACACCAACCAAAATAATATCTGACTCTAAAATGTTTTCGGTATTATTACCATCGTCATGATTCATCGTAAA
Organism: uncultured Pelagibacteraceae bacterium; assembly: GCA_902601895.1. Lineage (GTDB taxonomy): Bacteria > Pseudomonadota > Alphaproteobacteria > Pelagibacterales > Pelagibacteraceae > Pelagibacter. The sequence continues at coordinate 11,248 of CACKOU010000015.1, forward strand.
TTGTATTGCTTCAATCCTTTTATAATAATCTTCATCTAAAACATGTTGAGCACTAGGCTGGTGTGTTGCTTTTTCGTTTAAAATTTTTGAGAAGTTGAGTATTAAATCACCAAGAACACCAAAACATGGAATGTTTTTTTCGTTAGCTTTTTCTGCTAGAAACTTTGCTAATTTACTATTAACAACAGTATATAAAATTATTGGACTCTCTTGTTTTCTAGCATCATTCAGTATTGTAGTAATTTGATTTTCTGTCCTTGTAAATGAAAATTGGTTTAGATCGTAATCGAAGTTATTAAATTGCGCTTTTAAAGCCATGAATATTCTATCAAGTGTCTCTCCTGTTGAGTCTGATATTAAATAAACCTGGTGTGTATTCTTCATGTATAAATTGTTTATAAATTAATTATAGAATAAGAAAAACTTTTGATTTAGCAACCACATCTAATTTTAGTATAAGTGTTATTGTTTAATTAACATTTTTATAAATGTGAATAACTTATTAACAATTTATATATATATAAAAGTGATCAAATAATCCCCGTTTTAAAGGATTTTTTTTTAAGGATATTAAATAAAAGGTTAATAAAGTGTTGAAATTGAGTAATTTACGTTATCAACAATTCATACTACTAATAAATCTAAATATAATTATCTTATTATAAATGACACCAATAAAAGAATGTTTAATAAATAGTAAAACAGATCTAGTTCCTATTTGGCTAATGAGACAAGCTGGTAGATATTTACCTGAATTCAGAGAAATAAGAAAAGATAATCCAAATTTTATAAATCTTTGTTTAAACTCAGAACTGTCAAAAGAAATAACTCTTCAACCAATAAAAAGGTTTGGCTTTGATGCAGCAATTATTTTCTCTGACATTTTAATGATACCTTACGGGCTTGGTCAAAAAGTTGAGTTTAAGAAAAATTTCGGACCTAACCTTGAAGATTTCGAGATAGATAAATTACTAGAAATTGATGCAGAAAGATTTACAAAAAATTTATCTCCAATATACCAACTTCTAGCCAGTTTAAAAAAAAGTGAAGATTTAAAAAAAAAAGACATAATTGGTTTTGTAGGAGCTCCTTGGACCTTACTTGTATATATGATAAATAAGGTTTCTCCAAAAAACGGTTTAATAAGCAATTTTTTTTCAGATATAGGCTTAATTAATAATTTATTAAAAATTTTAGATAAATTTATTAAAATTCATATTAAAAACCAAGTAAATGCTGGAGCCTCTATAATCCAGATATTTGATAGCTGGTCTGGACTGATCAAATCTGACTTGGAGAAATACTTATATAATCCAACTTCTTCTTTAGTTAATTATACTAAGGGTTTAGGAGTACCGGTGATTTGTTTTCCAAGAGGAATAACAGACTACAGTGAATTTTGTAAAATCGTTAAACCAAGTATGGTTAATATAGATTATGACGTTGATCCAAAAAATTTAATTAAAAATATAGATATACCTATACAAGGTGGATTACATCCTGAGGTACTATTAACAAATAAAGAAAACTTAAAAAAAGAAGTAAATAAATATTTAGATATTTTTAAAGATCACCCTTATGTATTTAACCTTGGACATGGTATTCTCCCAGAAACAAAAATTGAGATGGTAGAAGAATTAGTAAAAATAGTCAGAGAATTCAAATAATGAAAGATCACCCTAAAATCAAATTTGGTAAAACTGGAGTTTTAATTGTTAACTTAGGCACTCCTGATTCAACAAAATGGTTGGATATTAGAAGGTATTTAAAAGAGTTTTTATCTGATAGAAGAGTTATAGAGGTTAATCCAATTTTATGGCAATTAATATTAAATCTTATAATTTTAAATTTAAGACCATCTAAAACAGCAAAAGCTTATAAAGAAATTTGGATGAAGGATATAAACATGTCTCCATTAATGTATTATACACAAAAACAAGCTGAAAAAGTCTCAAACTCAATTTCGAATGAAAACATATTAGTCGACTTCGCAATGAGATACGGAAATCCGAGCATTAAAAGTAAAATAAAAAAATTACATGATAATGGTTGTGAAAATCTTGTAATTTTACCTTTATATCCACAGTATGCCGCTCCAACTACGGCGACAGTATGCGATGAAGTTTACAGAACATTAATGTCTATGAGATGGCAACCTTCACTTAAGATTATTCCACATTATGAGTCTGATCCTTTTTACATTGATGCTTTAGTGAATTCCATTAATTCTAAAATAGAGAACATAAAATGGAAACCTGATTTAATATTAGCTTCTTATCATGGTATTCCAAAAAAATATTTTGATAAAGGAGACCCATACCATTGTTATTGTCACAAAACTACAAGACTTATTTCTGAAAAGTTTAAAGAAATCGAAATTAAAACCACTTTTCAATCGAGGTTTGGACCCGAGGAATGGTTACAACCTTATACTGATAAAACTCTAGAACACTTACCAAAAGAGGGAGTAAAAAATGTTCTAGCAATTTGTCCAGGGTTCTCTTCAGATTGTGTAGAAACATTAGAAGAAATATTAATTCAAGGAAAAGAAAGTTTTTTGGAAGCCGGTGGTGAAAATTTTGATATGGTTTCGTGTCTTAATGATAATGATGATCATATAAAATTAATTAGTAATTTGATTAAAAAAAATATTTAATTGATGAATTATTATCTTCTTTTTAAATCTTTACATTTGATCTCAGTTATCTCATGGATGGCTGGTCTATTATATCTACCAAGAATTTTCGTGTACCACGCTGTAAATAGTGATGATAAAAAAATTTCAGATGTATTTAAAACAATGGAAAAAAAATTGTATTTTTATATTATGACACCAGCCATGATCCTATCATGGATATTTGGATTGCTTTTAATTCATAGCATAGGATTTCAGCAACTAGGTCAAACGTGGATGATATTAAAAATAATATTTGTGATATTCCTTACTTTGTATCATTTCTATTTAGGTAAAACCTTAAATCAGTTTAAATTTGATCAAAATACCCATTCTCATAAATTTTACAGATTAATTAATGAAATCCCTACAATATTGCTAATTTTAGTTGTTTTTGTTGTAATATTTAAGCCTTTATAGGCTTGAAATCTTTTAAACAGGTTATTATATTAACTTCATCTAAATAAAACCCCCCTTATTATGAACATTCAAGAATTAAAAGAAAAATCCTCTGAAAAGCTAATTACAGAAGCAGAAAAATTAGGAATAGAAAATGCCAGCACTTTAAGAAGACAAGAAATCTATTTTGCAATTTTAAAAAAACTTGCTGAGAAAGGTGAGGAAATTACAGGTGGGGGAGTATTACAATTGCTTCAAGATGGTTTTGGCTTCTTGAGAGCTATGGAATCAAATTATCTTCCAGGTGCTGATGACATCTATGTAAGCCCTAATCAAATTAGAAGATTTGGTCTTAGAACAGGAGATACTGTTGAAGGCCCAATTAGAGCCCCTAAAGAAGGGGAAAGATATTTTGCTTTACTACAGGTTAGTAAAATTAATTTTGAAGAAACAGACAAATTTAAACATAAAATTGCATTTGATAATCTAACCCCATTATACCCTAATAAACAATTAATTATGGAAGTTGAAAGTAATAAGGTTGAAAAAAAAATTGATCTTACGCCTAGACTTATTGATTTAGTAAGCCCTATAGGAAAGGGCCAGAGATCCCTGATAATCTCTCCACCAAAAGCTGGAAAAACTATGATCTTACAAAGTATAGCAAATTCAATTACTGCTAATCATCCCGAAGTTTATCTAATGGTTCTTTTAATCGATGAAAGACCTGAAGAGGTTACTGATATGCAAAGGACTGTTGAAGGAGAAGTAATAAGTTCAACTTTTGATGAACCTGCGCAAAGGCATGTGGCTGTTGCAGAAATGGTTATAGAGAAGGCAAAAAGACTTACAGAACACAAAAAAGACGTGGTTATTCTTTTGGACTCGATAACCAGGCTGGGTAGAGCATACAACGCAGTTGTCCCAAGTTCAGGAAAGGTTCTAACCGGTGGTGTGGACGCAAATGCTTTGCAAAGACCAAAAAGATTTTTTGGTGCAGCAAGAAATATTGAAGAAGGTGGATCTTTAACAATCATAGCTACAGCCTTGATTGATACAGGGAGCAGAATGGATGAAGTAATTTTTGAAGAATTCAAAGGTACTGGTAACAGTGAAACTATTCTAGATAGAAAGATTTCAGAAAAAAGAATATATCCAGCAATTGATATAACAAAATCAGGAACAAGAAGAGAAGAATTAATTTTTGAAAAAAATGATCTTCAAAAAATGAATGTATTAAGAAGAATTATTGCCCCAATGGGGTCAATGGATGCTATTGAATTTATTAATTCAAAATTAAAGGATACTAAAAATAATGCTGAGTTCTTTAATTCTATGAATAAACCATCTTAAAACTCCTTTTTTCTAAATTCCTGTTATAATATTTAAATGACTATTTATGCTCTATCATCTGGGCCTGGCATTTCAGGTATAGCTGTAATTCGAATTTCTGGAAATCAAACAAAAAATGTTATAAAAAAATTAACAAACCTAGATCCTCCTACACCAAGATCTGCATATCTAAGGAAAATCAATAAAATCAACACTAATGAATTAATAGATGAGGGTATTTTATTGTGGTTTCCTGGACCTCACAGTTACACAGGTGAGGATATGGCTGAATTTCATATACATGGTAGCAAAGCCGTAATTGAAGCAATTCATTCATCAATTTCTAATATTGATGGTTGTAGATTAGCAGAGCCAGGCGAGTTTACAAAATTGGCATTTCAAAATGGAAAAATTAATTTGCTAAAAGCAGAGAGTGTTGCAGATTTAATATCTTCAGAAACAGAAATACAAAGACAACAAGCTGTGAAAATTATGTCTGGTAAAAGTTCAAATAAATTTAATTCCCTGAGAGAAAGGCTTTTAAAAGTATTATCAAACATAGAGGCTAAAATTGATTTCCCGGAGGAGGATATACCAGATAATATTTTAAATAATATTCACACAGAAGTAAAAAAAATTAGAGAAGAAGTTGAGAAAATTTTAAATGATCAAAAAGTTGGAGAGATGATTAGAGAAGGGTTTAAAATCGCAATTGTCGGACCAACAAATGCAGGCAAATCCTCTTTGTTAAATTATTTATCTAAGAGAGATGTTGCAATTGTTTCAGAAATTGCTGGAACTACTAGAGATGTTATAGAAGCACATTTAAACTTAGATGGATATCCCGTTATAATATCTGATACTGCTGGAATTAGGGATTCAAAAGACGAAATAGAGAAAAAAGGAATCAAGTTGGCTTTAAAAAAAGCTGAAAATGCAGATCTAACTATAATTGTTATTGAGCCCAAAAGTGTTGATTTTAGTGACTTTTTGAAGGATATTGTATCTAAGAATTTACTCCTAGTTATTAATAAAATAGATCTTGGTGTTGATGAAATTGGGAATGAAATTAAAAAGCTTAACCCAATCAAAATTTCAATTAAAGATGAAAAAAATTTAGACAAGCTTATAAACTTAATTAAAGAAAACTTGAAGAATAAATTTATTTCATCAGAAAATATTTTCATTACAAGACAAAGACACAGAATTAATCTTGAACAGTGTGTAGATAGCTTGAAAAACTTTGAGAGAAAAAAATCATTAGAAGATTTTGATAAGGCTGCAGAAGATTTAAGATTAGCAGCAAGATATTTAGGCATGATTGTTGGTAAAGTTGACGTTGAGGAGATTTTAGGATCAATTTTCGATGACTTTTGCATAGGTAAATAATCATTAAAAATACCTGCATTTTTAAAATTTTAAGTGTTTTCTTGTAAATTTTTATATCAATAATAGATTACAACTATGAAAAATGAATTATCGTTTGATGTTGTTGTAATTGGAGGTGGCCATGCTGGCTGTGAAGCAGCTGCAGCGTCTGCCAGATTAGGAGTAAACACAGCTCTATTTACTCATAGTTTTGATACCATTGGTGAGATGTCGTGTAATCCAGCTATAGGAGGTTTGGGTAAAGGACATCTAGTTAGAGAGATTGATGCATTAGACGGTGTCATGGGTGATGTTGCAGATAAGTCAGGTATTCAATTTAGACTATTAAATAGAAGTCGTGGACCAGCAGTAAGAGGACCAAGAACTCAAAGTGATAGATCATTATATAAAAAATATATGCAAGAAAAACTTGTAAACTATTGTAATTTAAGCATTTTTTCAGATCCTGTAATTAAGTTCAATTTTTTAAATAATGTTATAATAGGTTTATCAACACAATCTGGCAAAGAAGTTAAATCATCTAAGATAATTTTAACAACTGGAACTTTTTTAAATGGTTTAATTCATATTGGTGAAAAAAAAATCCCAGCTGGCAGATATAATGAAAAGCCTTCAACAGGTTTAAGTGAACAATTGGAAAAATATAATTTTAAGATTGGGAGATTAAAAACTGGGACACCTCCAAGACTTGATGCTCGTACTATAAATTTTGAAAACTTAGAAGAGCAGCATGCTGATGATGAGCCATACTTCTTTTCATTTTTAACTAAAAAAAATTTAAACAAACAAATTTCATGCAGAATGACTTATACTAATGAAGTTGTTCATAAAATAATTTCTAAAAACATAAAGCGTAGCGCAATGTATTCTGGTAGCATACAAAGTGTAGGCCCAAGATACTGTCCTTCAATAGAGGATAAGGTAAAAAAATTTGAGGATAAGCAAAGGCACCAAATTTTTTTGGAGCCAGAAGGTTTAAACGATCATATAATTTATCCAAACGGTATTTCGACTTCTCTTCCTGCAGATGTACAGCAAGAAATATGCAGTAAAATCAATGGTTTAGAGAATGTAAAAATATTAAGGCCTGGATACGCTATAGAGTACGATTTCATTGACCCAAGAGAGCTTTTTTTAACGCTAGAGACAAAAAAAATTAAAAATCTGTTTCTTGCAGGCCAAATTAATGGAACTACTGGGTATGAAGAGGCTGCGGCTCAAGGATTAATTGCAGGTGCAAATGCTGCTCTTGCTTTTAAAGGTAAAGAACCATTCATTTTGGATAGATCTGAGGCATACATTGGCGTAATGATAGATGATCTTGTTACAAAAGGCGTCGTAGAACCTTATAGGATGTTCACATCAAGAGCTGAATATAGACTTTCACTAAGATCAGATAATGCTGACATCAGATTGACCCAAAAAGGATTGAATATAGGAATTGTTGATGAGAAAAGAGAGAAAATTTTTAAAGAAAAACATAGGCAATTATCAAAAATTCAGAATAAAATGGATAAATTGATGATTACGCCTTCAAAAGTATCAAAATTTAGCATAAATATTGCTAAAGATGGTGTTAGTAGATCAGCAAGTCAGATTTTAGGTCAAAAATCAGTAAATATGGATAAAATTAGAGAAATATGGCCAGAAATCCAATATATTTCACGTGAAATTGATGAGCAATTAGAAATTAATTCTCATTACAAAGGCTATTTAAACAAGCAAAAAGCCGATATATTAGCATTTAAAAGAGATGAAAATCTAATAATTCCAGAAAATATAGATTATGATAAGTTTTCTGGATTATCAAACGAGGTAAAATCAAAATTTAAAAAAATTAGACCTAAAACAATGGGTCAAGCATTAAGAATTGATGGTATTACACCTGCAGCAGTTTATATTTTGTTGTCTCATCTTAAAAGAAAGTCTATTAAGCATATAGCTTGATTGATTCGAAAATTATTAAATTTAATAAAACTAAAGATTTAAATGTTTCACGTGAAACATTTAGACAGTTGGAAGATTATTCAAATTCAATTATCCATAAAAATAAGAGTATAAATCTGATAAGCAAGAGTACAGAAAACTCAATAAAACTAAGGCATATAGAAGATAGTGCGCAAACTATTGATTTTATTAATAAAAATGATATAAGTACATGTACTGATCTAGGCTCAGGTGCTGGGTTGCCTGGTATAGTTTTAGGAATTTTGATGAAACCCAAAAAACCTTTATTTAAGCTAATTTTTTATGAAAAGAGCTATAATAAAAGTCTTTTTTTGAGAGAGATGGCAAAAAAATTTAATTTGAATGCAGAAGTTTATCAAAAAAATATTTTTGAACAAAAAAATCTTGTAACTGATGTAATAATTTCAAGAGCTTTTAAACCTCTGCCAGTAATTTTTCAGATATCACAAAACAATTTTAAAAATTTTAAGTATATTATTTTATTTTTAGGTAAAAGTGGAAAAAAAATTTTAGATGACTCACTTAAATTTTGGAAATTTGACTATCAAGAAAAAAAAAGTTTAACAAATAACGAGTCAATGATTGTAAAAATTTCAAATTTAAAGAAAATTGATGGATAAAAAAATTATTTCAGTCATAAATCAGAAAGGAGGAGTTGGTAAGACCACAACTGTAATTAATCTAGCGGCTGGGTTGTCAATGAAAGGTAAAAAAATTTTAGTAATAGACTTAGATCCTCAAGGTAATGCTACAACTGGTCTAGGATTATCAAACACGAATAATTCTGAAACTACAATTTACAATGTTCTCAATGGAAATAAGAATATTTCAGATGTGATCCAACATACAAAATTTGAAAATTTAAATTTAATAACATCTAATGTTGATTTATCAGGACTTGAAATAGAAACAGCTGGTGATAGCCGTAGGGCTTTCAAATTAAAGGACGAATTAGGCTCTATTTTAAATGATTCTAGAGCTTTGTATGATTACATAATAATTGATTGTCCTCCATCCTTAAGCTTACTCACAATTATGGCACTTGTGGCTTCAGATGCTTTAGTTGTTCCACTTCAAACAGAATTTTTTGCATTGGAGGGTCTTACACAACTCATGAAAACGATTGAAAGGATAAAATCAAATTTAAATCCATCTTTAGAAATAAGAGGAATAATTCTTACAATGTTTGATAAAAGAAATAAACTCTCAAGTCAGGTTGAGATAGAGACAAGAAACTACTTCAAAGAAAAAGTTTACTCAACTGTTGTTCCGAGAAACGTTCGATTATCCGAGGCGCCTTCTCATGGCATGCCAGTCCTATTATATGACAAGATATGTCCTGGCAGTAAGGCTTATTTTAAATTTACAGAAGAGTTTTTAGAACAAGATAAACAAGTAGAGAGCGCTGCATGATAAACCCTTTTAAAAATAAAAGAGGTCTGGGAAGAGGACTATCATCTCTAATAGGCGATAATAATATTAATAAAGATACGAATAAAGTTTCAATTAGTTCAATAGTACCTAACAAGTTCCAGCCAAGAAAAAAATTTGATAACTTAGATTTAGAGGAACTTGCAAACTCAATTAAGGAAAGAGGTATAATACAACCAATAATAGTTCGAGCCTCAAAAGAGGAAAATGAAAAATATGAAATAGTAGCTGGAGAAAGAAGATGGCAAGCTGCGCAAAGAGCCGGTCTGCATGAAGTTCCAGTTATCATAACAGATATTGATAATTTAAAATCATTAGAATTTGCTATTGTTGAAAATGTTCAGAGAAAAGATTTAAATATTATTGAAGAGGCAAATGGATATAAAAAACTTATTGATGAGTTTAATTATGATCAATATAAAGTGTCTAAATTTATTGGAAAAAGTAGATCTCATATATCTAACTGTCTTAGATTATTAAGTTTATCAGAAAAAATACAAAAATATATTATTGAAGGAAATTTATCCTATGGACACGCAAAGGTCCTAGTTGGACTAGAAAATGCAGATCTTTTAGCTGAAAAAGTATTAAAGAAAAAACTATCAGTTAGACAAACTGAAAAGTTAATAAGGACTTTGAAAAGTGCACGTAATCACTCGAGTATAAAAAGGGATATCAACATTATTAATTTAGAGAATGAAATAGCTGAAAAAATTGGATTAAAGGTTTATTTAAAAAATAAAAAAGACAACAGTGGAACATTTATAATAGAATATAAAGACTTGGATCAATTGCAAAGAATTACAAATGTTATTAAAGATAATTATTAAAAATTGAGAATAAAATCTGAGAGTAAATTAAATGAATTTTGAGTATTTTTTTTCAAATTTATCTCAAGGTCATAAGTTTCATATATTCTTTTTTTGATCTTATTGGAACTCCATAATGACAACTGTTTTGAGACAATCTCTTTTTCCTTCCAAAAAATTGGTGGCTTAAAACTTGATATTGTTTCACTAATATTATTATTTTTTTCAAAATTAGATCTTAATTTCAATAATCTTTTTAATCTATTTAAGAGTGTCCTAATAATCAATATACAATCTTCATTACCATAATTGCTCTCATTTAAAATTTTTGATATTTTTTTTTTATTTTTTGACAAATAATTCTCAACAAGTTCAAATATGCTGTAATCTCCACTCATATTAGTTAATTTTAAAATATCATCCAATTCAATTTTATCTCTTGTTAAACTTAAATTTTTTATTTTATCAATTTCATTTAAAAGATTTATCCTGTCACCACTCGATCTTTCTATGATAAGTGATTTACTTTCATTAGATATTTTAATTTCCTTTTCTGCTAAGTGATTATTAATAATCTGTAATAAAGTTTGATCATTATCTTCATAAAAGGCTATAGATATATGCAATTTGTGTTTTTCAAAATATTGTCTTAATTTAGATTTTTTTTCTAAGTTGCCTGAGTTTAAAATGATTAATAAATTTTCGTAATTTATTTTACTTAAATCATCTAAAATATTTGAAAATTTATTTGAAATTCTATTGATAATAATCATTTTTTTGTTTGCAAAAAGTGATTGATTACTTAATTCATCTATAAAAGTCTGTTTATTTATTAAAACTTCATTTTCCTCATATTTAATTATTTCAGATTCTGGACTTGTATTAATTAGTTTATTGACAATCTCATTTTTATAACCCTCATTTAGACCGTAAAGTAATAAAATCTTATCCGAAATTTTTTTTTGATTAATTTCGTATGCTTTCAATATCATTATACATTTGAGAGAATATTCATTATTCTAACCGCGATATTATAACATAAATTTTCGATAAGGTTATCTTCGTATTTTTTTAATTCAAACTTATCATTTAAATTATTATATGAATTTTTCTTTTTTATAGTTACTTTTTTTATTTTTTTCCCATCTTTGTAAATAATAACATCGACTTCAATATTTTGTTCAAAAGTTGTTGGATCACCTTTGGAGTCATTAGATAAAACTGACTTTGAAAAGTTAGTAAATATTTCTAAGTCATATTGTATTTTATTAATTTTTTCACCTTTGGTTCTTTTTGAAATTGAGTTATTTAAATTATTTTGTATTAGTGAATTAATTTTCTTTTTTTCACCCTCGATTTTTATACTATTTAGTGTGAATGGATAATCTTTGCCAGCTAACATAGGACTATAACCACATCCAGATAGTATAGAAAAAATAATTATAAATTTTATAAATTTAATCATTAATTAAAATATTCATTAACCTGTCTTTAACAAAAATAATTTTCTTTATTTCATTATTACTCAAATATTTGTCCAAAATCTTATCTTTTTTTGCAATTTCAAAAAGATCCTTTTCAGAAATACCTTTTTTTACATTTAAAACAGACCTTTTTTTACCGTTTATTTGAATAACTAAATCAATTTGATCTTCTTGCAAAAGGTTTTCATCGTAACCTGGCCATTCTATATTTGTATCTTCTCCAAGTTCTTTTAAACATTCGTTAGATAGGTGTGGTATTACTGGAGAAAAACAGATCAAAATCTTTTTATAACATTCCTCCAAATTTTTTATGTCTTTATTATTTTTTATGTAGTTTATGAAAAAGTTATAAGTTTCGTACATGTTTGCAATTATAACGTTATAATTAAATTTTTCTAAATTACTGGTTATCTTCTCTATAATTTGATTTGTGAATTTCTCAATATTAAGGTCATGATTATTTGCCTTTTCTTCTTCAACTTTTTTTTTGATTTCATTATGTAATGTCCATAATTTTTGAATAAATTTATATGAAGAAGCCATTCCTTGATCAGACCATTGAATATCTTTTTCAGGCGGGCTATCTGACAAAATAAATAATCTAACAGAGTCAGCCCCATAGTTTTCAATAATAAATTCTGGATCAATCACATTTTTTTTAGATTTTGACATTGATTCAGACGGCCCTACTCTAGCAACTTCATTTTTCTTTCCTTTCACAAAAAATTTGTTATCTACTTTTTCGACTTGATCTGGACTAAGCCAATTATTATTTTTATCTTTATAGGTTTCGTGGCAAACCATACCTTGAGTGAATAAACTTTTAAATGGTTCAGTTACGTTAAAATTTTTGTTTTCATAATTTATAGCTCTTGTAAAAAATCTTGAGTACAATAAATGCAATATTGCATGCTCAACTCCACCTATATATTGATCGACTGGCATCCAATAATCTATTTCTTCTTTTTTAAAACCATAGCTTCTCTCATTAGGAGAGCAAAATCTTAAATAATACCAGGATGAACATACAAAGGTATCAAGTGTATCAGTTTCTCTTGTGTACTTTTTTCCACCTATAGTCACTTCCTTCCATGATTTTTGATAATCTAGAGGATTACCTTTGACATTAAGGTCTATATTTTCTGGTAATTTTACTGGCAACATAGATTTAGGAACTGGATGTATTTTTCCTTTTTCATCATAAACTATTGGTATAGGACAACCCCAGTATCTTTGCCTAGAAACACCCCAGTCTTTTAATCTATAATTAATTTGTTTATTGCCCAATTTTTTCTTCTCTAATATTTCTATAGTTTTGGCGACCGAATCGTTCGGAGCTTCAAGACCATTTAGAAATTCTGAATTTATTAATATTCCCGCACCAGGATAAGATTCATCATTTACTTTAAATGTATCATCTTTATCAAAAGGTCTTACAACTGTTTTGATATCAAGCTTGTATTTCTTAGCAAAATCGAAGTCTCTTTGATCATGTGCTGGACAGCCAAATACTGCTCCAAATCCATAATCCATTAAAACGAAATTAGCGAAATAAATCGGTACCTTTTCTTTTGGTTTTAAAGGATTTATGGCCTCAAGACCAGTTTTAAAACCTATCTTTTCCCCTACTGCTATAGCCTCTTCAGTGGTACCCATTTTCGAACACTCTTCTTTAAATTTAATGAATTCCTTATTATCTATGAAATACTTTGATACCTCATGATCAACTGACAGTGCTAAAAAAGAAAATCCAAAAAGTGTATCCGGTCTGGTAGTAAAACATTTAATCTTTTCAACTGGAAGATTTCCCTCAACTTTAAACTCTATTTCACATCCAAATGATTTACCAATCCAATTTTTTTGCATAGTTTTAACTTTATTAGGCCATGTATCTAATTTTTCTAATCCATCTAATAAATCTTGTGAAAATTTTGAAATATTGAAAAACCATTGACTTAATTTTTTTCTTTCAACTACAGCACCTGATCTCCAACCTTTTCCATCTATCACTTGCTCGTTTGCAAGCA
>CACKOU010000016.1 GCA_902601895.1 uncultured Pelagibacteraceae bacterium
ATAGAATTTGCTGAAATTAATGATAATGGCGAAGTAACATTAGAAGCTATAGAAAAAAAAATTACAAACAAAACAAAGATAATTAGTTTAAGTCATTTATCGAATGTAACAGGCGCAATATTACCTATCAAAGAAATTGTACAACTGGCTCACTCGAAAAATATACCGGTTCTAATTGATGGTTGCCAAGGTGCGCCTCACTTAAAATTAGATATGCAGGATATAGATTGTGATTTTTACGCAATATCTGGACATAAAATGTACGGTCCAACTGGAATTGGTATTCTATATGCTAAAAAAAAATGGCTTGAAGATTTACCTCCATATCAAGGTGGAGGAGGAATGATAAATGAGGTTAAAAAAGAAGGTATTACTTATGGTGAATTACCTAATAAATATGAGGCTGGAACAATGGCTACAGCTCAAGTTATAGCTTTTAACGAGTCTATAAAATTTATGGAAAAAATTGGTATTCAAAATATCGAGAAACATGAAAAAGAACTATTAGACTACGGATTAGAAAAGCTAAGAAAAAATAATTCAGTTAATATTATAGGAAATCCAAAAGAAAAGGGTGGAGTTATATCATTTACTATTGAAGGTGTTCATCCGCACGATATTGCAACAATTCTTGATGAGGACGGAGTAGCTATTAGAGCAGGGCATCACTGCTGTCAAATATTACATGATAAATTAAATTTACCTGCAACTGCAAGAGCTTCGTTTGGAGTTTATAATACAAAAGATGATATTGATAAACTTGATGAAGCAATAAATAAATGTAAAAAAATTTTTAACTTATAATGGACTTAAAAGATTTATATCAAGAGATAATATTGGACCATGGAAAAAATCCAAGGAATTTAGGAAAGTTTGATAATTATAATAAAGATGCAAAGGGAAATAATCCTTTATGTGGTGATAACGTTCATGTTTATCTCAGATTAAATGAAAATAAAAAAGTTGAAGATATTGCATTTGAAGGTCATGGTTGCGCTATTTCAATGGCGTCGGCATCAATTATGACTGATATGGTTAGAGGCAAAGAAGAAAAAGAGGTAAAAGAAATTGTAACTGATTTTCTAGGAATGATAAAAGAAAAAGAATCTTTAGAAACTAATATTTTAAAAGATGACGAAAAAACTAAATTAATGAGTTTATCGGGTGTTAAACAATATCCTATGAGAGTAAAGTGTGCAACTTTATCTTGGCATACTCTTACATCAGCATTAGATAATTCAGATCAAATTGTAAAAACAGAGGATTGATAATGGATCTTAAAGAAAAAGTAATTGCTGAAATAAAAAAAATTTATGATCCTGAGATACCTGTTAATATTTATGAATTAGGATTGATATACGATATTATCGTTAATAATTCTGAAGTTAAGGTTAAAATGACTTTAACAACACCAAATTGTCCAGTAGCTGAAAGTTTGCCTAAAGAAGTTAAAGACAGTATATTAGAAATCAAAGAAGTTTCAAAAGTAGATCTTGATTTAGTCTGGGAGCCACCATGGGACAAATCAATGATGTCTGAAGCTGCAAAACTTGAACTAAATTTATGACAAAACAAATTATAACATTAAGCGATAACGCAGCTCAAAGAATAAAAGAAATTATGTCTAATGCTGAAAAAGACTCTTTGGGAGTTAGAGTTGGAGTTAAGTCAGGTGGGTGCGCGGGGATGTCTTATGTTATGGAGTACACAAAAAAGGCTAACCCAAATGATGAAGTAGTAGAAGATAAGGGTGTGAAAGTCTTCATAGACTCTGCAGCAGTAATGTATTTACTTGGAACAGAAATGGATTTTAAAAAAGAAAAATTTTCTTCACAATTTGTATTCAATAACCCGAATGAAACGGAGAGATGTGGATGCGGAGAATCCTTTAAAATATAGTATTTAATATACGCATATCAGAATTGCGTTTATTGCATATCTATGATAGAAGCATTGATATGAACACTTTTGAGCATAAAAACCTAATTGATTCTGAAGTTAAAACTCAAAAAAGAAAATCTTTATTCAGAAGTTTAATTAAACCAGTAGAAGCGGGCGCACATGGCACCCTCAACTACGTGGTTAAAAAAGGTTTAGGAAAAAATAAAATAGCTAAAAAATAAAAAAGCTATTTAACAACTATAGTACATATCAAACTCAATAGGATGAGGTGTATGTTCAAAGTTGTGTATCTCTTCAAATTTTAAAGCAATGTAAGCATCAATTTGATCGTCAGTAAATACTCCACCTTGAGTTAAAAACTTTCTATCTTTATCTAAACTTTCCATTGCTTCTCTTAATGATCCGCAAACAGTTGGAACTTTTTTAACTTCCTTTTCTGATAAAGCGTAAAGATCTTTATCAAAAGATTTTCCTGGATCAATCTTATTTTTGATACCGTCAATTCCTGCCATTAACATAGATGCAAATGTTAAATATGGATTACCAGATGCGTCTGGGAATCTTATTTCACATCTTGCTCCTTTTTTGCTTAGCGTTATCGGAATTCTACAAGATGCCGATCTGTTTCTTGCTGAATAAGCAAGTAATACCGGAGCTTCAAAACCTGGAATTAATCTTTTATAACTATTTGTTGTTGCATTTGAAAACGCATTAATCGCCTTAGCATGTTTAAGTATACCACCAATATAATAAAGTGCAGTTTGTGACAAACCTGAGTATTTATTTCCAGAAAAAACTGGAGTTTTCCCTTTCCAAACTGATTGGTGAACGTGCATTCCTGATCCATTATCACCTTTTACAGGTTTAGGCATAAACGTAGCAGTTTTACCAAATGAATGTGAAACCATTTGAACTACATATTTGTATAATTGAACATTGTCAGCTTGATCAACTAAAGTACCAAAAAGCATTCCAAGTTCGTGCTGACTTGGAGCAACTTCATGGTGATGTTTTTCAACAGTGATACCTACGTCTCTTAAACCTTTTAGGTATTCACCTCTAATATCCTGAGCACTATCTACTGGTGGAACTGGAAAATATCCACCTTTAACTCCAGGTCTATGACCCATATTACCATTTTCATAATTTTTACCAGAATTATATGGTCCTTCTGTACTATCTATCGAAAAACTTGTCTCGTTCATATCGTTTTTGATTTTTACATCATCAAAAACAAAAAATTCTGGTTCAGGGCCAAAATAAGCTTTATCACCTATGCCAGTTTTCTTTAAATAAGCTTCAGCTTTCTTCGCTATCCCTCTTGGATCTCTTTCATAAGGATTCCTTTTAATAGCATCTAAAATATCGCAAAATAAAACAAGAGTATTATGAGATGTAAATGGATCAACGATTTGTCTGTTTAAATCTGGTTTTAATATCATGTCTGACTCATTTATTGCCTTCCATCCAGCAATAGACGATCCATCAAAAAATACACCATCTGTTAACATGTCTCCGTCAACTACCGATGCATCCATAGTTAGGTGCTGTAATTTACCTCTTGGGTCTGTAAATCTTAAATCGACAAACTCAATTTGCTTGTCTTTCATCATTTTTAGAACTTTGCTTGCGCTCATATTATCTCCTGTAGAATTAAATATCTGGGTTAATTACCAATATTGTTATAATAAAGAATACATATAATGAGGATATCACCTATGCAATTTAAACATATAATTATGCCAATAATTACAGTGCTTTTTTATCAATCATAAGTTGAATATGACTTTATTAAATAAAGAACCAGTTAAAAGAGCTGAGAAGTGTCTTAAAGATTTTGATGAAAATCTAT
The DNA here is from genome assembly GCA_902601895.1 of uncultured Pelagibacteraceae bacterium. Lineage (GTDB taxonomy): Bacteria > Pseudomonadota > Alphaproteobacteria > Pelagibacterales > Pelagibacteraceae > Pelagibacter. The sequence goes on from CACKOU010000016.1 coordinate 3,755, forward strand.
CAGTTGTTGAATTAGAAAACTCAGCAAAAACAGCATTGGATGCAGCAAATTCATTAAATTGTAAAGTAGGAGCAATTGTTAAAAGTCTGCTTATTAAGATAGAAAATGATTTTTTACTTTGTTTAGTTTCTGGTGACAAAAGATGTTCGTTAAATAAATTAAAAAAAATTTCTGAAAAAAAAAATGTAAGAATGGCATCTGCTGACGAGGTTAAATCTCAAACAGGATATACAATTGGAGGTGTATCTCCTGTAGGTCATATAAATAAAATTCAAATATTTATAGATAATTCTTTAAGTAGGTTTACAGATATTTTTGCTGCAGCCGGTCATCCTAATGTGATTTTTAAGATCAATTATGAAAAATTAATTCAAATTACAAAAGGTGATGTGAAAGATATTACAGAATGAAGCAAGCTAATTTAACAGATTATATTTTATTAACATTATTATCAATAATTTGGGCATCTGCTTTTTTTAATATAAAAATTGCAACAGAATCTTTCGGTCCAATGACAATTGCTTTTTTGAGAGTATTTTTTGGATCTATACCAGTATTAATTTTATGTTTTTATAAAAAAATAGTAATTGAAGCATTTTCAAAAGATTGGCATTGGTTCATGTTAATAGGACTAATCAATTTAGTTATACCATTCTTTTTAATTGCTTATGGAGTAAAATCTGTGCAAAGTAATTTGGCTGCAATTTTGATGTCCACTACTCCTTTGAGTTCTACCATATTAGGTCACTTTTATACAAAAAATGAAAAATTTAATTTTGCAAAAACTGTTGGAATACTAATTGGATTTGCAGGAATTGTTTATTTATTTTCTGATAATATTTTAATTGATGAAAATAATTTTCTTTCAGCAATATTAATTTTATTAGGATCAACATGTTATGTAATAGGTGGAGTTTTAACACTTAAAATTAGTAAGAAAAAAAATGAAAACGTTACTGGATCAATATTAATTTGGGCAACTCTGATTTTATTTCCTTTGATGTGTTTATTAGAAACTCCTTGGGAAAATACTCCATCATTAAATTCAACCATGTCAGTAATTTATCTTGGTATAGTACCAACAGGAGTTGCGTGGCTTTTAAGGTTTAAAATTTTGAAAAAGAATGGTTTAATTTTTCAATCTCAAGTCTCATACTTAATTCCAATCTTTGGAATTATTTTAGGCTATATATTTTTAAGTGAATTAATAACTTACAAGGTATTAATATCTTTATTGGCTGTAGTTGTAGGAATTTATTTTGTTAGAAAAGCAGATACAAAAATTATTATTTAAATGAAGATATAGAGTTAATATGCTCTGGTTTTGTCTCACAACATCCACCTAAAATTGTTGCCCCACCTTCTATTAATTTTTTTGATAGATTATAAAATTCATTTGCATCAAAATTTTCTCTTTTTCCTAAAGATTGATTAGGATTTACTCCAATTTCATGAGGTTTTGCTGTATTAAATGTCTGTATTGGGCCTGGTTCATCAACTCCCCACAAATTTATTTTAAATCCAAATGGTACTTCACAATTTAAAAATTTATCTAATACGGATAAAGATATTTCTGGAGAAACACACGCACAAACTACACCAAGTGTATTTTCATCTTGAATAATTTCAAGTAATTGCTCAATTTTTTCTTCTGAGGGTAGGTCACCATTTTTTTTTAAATGTATTCCAATTAAAACTTTTTTGTTCAATTTTTTAGATATATTAAGAGCGGCTTTAACTTCATTAGTGCTGCTAATAACATCTAAGTATAAAAAATCAGTAAATTCACTTAAAATATCAGCTTGTTCAAACATATCTTCCTCTATTAATTTGATATCGCGATCATCAGTTATATAAGTATCTCTTTGGCTTGGAATTGATCCAGCTACTAATATATTTTTCTTTGATAAATCTTTAGCTTTGATTGCAAGTTTACATGCAATTTCGTTTAATTTTTTGAATTCATCACCAACTTTATTTTCTATTAATCTAAATTTTCTACAACTAAAGGTGTTAGTAACAATAACATCTGAGCCTGCGTTGATATATGATAAATGAGTATCAACTAACATTTGATGATATTTTTCATCTAATAAAGCGCTAGCAGACCATAAAGTCCCCATAGATACCATTCCTTTTTCAAGTAATAATTGACCCATACCACCGTCTAAAATTCTTATTTTTTTAAAAAAATTGTTATCCATTCTTTTTATCCCTTGTAGCTATAAATACCCCAACGGATGTTATTAAAAAACCAATTATGTCAGTAAATGTTAATTGTTCATTTAAAAATATCCATGCCATCACTGCTGAAGTAGGAGGTACTAAAAAAAATAAAGTAGTAGTTTTGCCAACAGTACCCTTTTTGATTAAAAACATAAGAATAGTAAAAGCTCCAAATGAAACTAATATAATTTGGTGAGACATACCCAATATAAAACTAGTTGTAAAATTTATGTAAGCATTTTCAAATATAAACATTAATAATAGATTAAAAAGGCAACCACCAACTGCTTGATATGCATTGTTAACTGACAAAGCTAAATTTCCACTCAATTTTTTTTGCCACAACGTTCCAGCCGTTATTGCAAATAAAGCTAAGACTGTAGCTAACAATCCTAAAGGAGGAATTTCTTTTCCAAAATCAATACCTAAGACAGTGACAGAACCAATGAAACCTAAACTGATACCTACCCACTGTTTCCATGATATTTTTTCTCCAAAAATAGGACCAGATAAAATATTTGTTAAAATCGGTTGAAGTGTAACTATTAAAGCTACAATTGCAGCTGGCATCCCAATTGAAAATGCATACCAACATCCACCTAAATAAATCCCATGAAATAAAATACCTGTTGAAAGACTTTCAATAATATTTTTTAATTTTCCGAAAATTTTATCATTACTGAGATAAGCAAATACAAGAAAACCAATTGTTACAATCCCAAATCTAAATGCTAAAGCTGCAAATGGAGAAGCGTTTTGAACAATTTCTTTCCCAGATATGAATGCCGATGACCATAATAATATAAAGAGCAAAGGAAATGATTTTGTCATGGTAAAGATATATGGCGTAATATCTAATTTTTGTTGTGAATTCTATCCATTTCTTGAAGTTCGACTTCAAGTTTGTCTAATTCTTCACCACCAGCCATCATACTAAGAAGCTTTTCTCTAGAAATATCTTTTTTTTGGAATGTTCCCATGCTTTTTCCTCGGTTAAGTACAGTGAAACTATTACCAACAGGGTAAGCATGATGTACATTATGAGTAATTAAAATTACAGCCAATCCCTCAGACGCAGCCTTTACAATATATTTTAATACCATTGATGCTTGATGAACTCCTAAAGCAGAAGTTGGTTCATCTAAAACTAAAACTTTTGCTCCAAAATATATAGCTCGTGATATTGCTAGGCATTGTCTTTCACCACCGGACATAGTTCCAACTGCCTGAGATGGATCTCTAACATCGATACCTATCTGTCCCATTCTATCTGCTGCTATCTTATTTGCTGTCTCCACATCAAAAGTTTTAAGGAAAGGAATACCTTTTTGAGGCTCTCTTCCCATAAAAAAATTTCTAGTAACACTCATTAAAGGAACTAATGCTAGATCTTGATAAACTGTTCCTATACCAATATCTAAAGCATCTTTAGGTGAGTCAAAAACAATTTTATTATCTTCAAATATAATTTCTCCTTCATCAGGCTTATGAACACCTGCTAAGGTTTTAATTAAAGTCGACTTTCCTGCTCCATTATCTCCAAGTAAGCACATGATCTCACCTTTTTTTAATCTCATAGTGACATCTTTAAGCGCTATTACCTTCCCAAAAAACTTACTAATATTATTAAATTGAACGAGATAGTCAGACATTATTTACTCTCAGTTACTTTCTTTCTGATATAGTTATTAAACACCACAGCTATCAACATCATTGCTCCTAAGAAAACTTTAAACCAATCAGTGTCAATATCTGTATAAAATATTCCCATAGATACAGTCCCAAAAATAATTGCACCAAAAGCTGCACCTATTGCAGATCCATATCCACCTGTTAAGAGACAACCACCAACAACAGCAGCTGCAATAGCTTCTAGTTCTTTTAAAGTACCTCTCATAGTATCTGCAGAACCCGCATCTAATACTTGAATACAAGCAAAAATAGTAGAAGCGACTGCCGTACCAATAAATAGACTTATTTTTACCCTTCCAACAGGCACACCCACATTTGTTGCTCCAACCTTATCGCCTCCAGATGCGAAGATCCAATTACCGTATCTTGTTTTCATCAATATCCATGTTGCAAACAATGTTAATGCAATAAACCAAATAACTGATGGAGGTATTCCAGTTGCAAGAGGAGTTCCATCAGTTCTTAGTTCAATTAATTTTAATGATCCCAACCAAGTAAAAAGCCATTTAAAAGTATCTGTAGCAAATAACCAAGCTAATGGATCATCTTCAATTAATACTCTTAGTCCTGGAACTTGAGTTCTACCAGTAATCAATCTTGTTATTGCTAATGTCAAACCTCTTAAAATAAAAAGCATTGCAAGTGTTACAATAAAAGATGGCAAACCAGTTTTGACAACCATTATGCCATTAAAGTATCCAACCAATACTGCCATAGCGAAAGCAAAAACTATACTCATCCATAAAGGCCAACCCCAATAAATTGCAGGAATTGCAATACAAATTCCAGCAAAGCCAATCATTGATCCAATTGACAAATCAAATTCACCGCCAATCATTAACATCGCTGCTGCTATTGCTATAATTCCTAAATTAGCTGAAACATCGAGGAAATTAAGCATTCCATAGGCGCTAAACATACCAGTATCGCCAGCTACAATTCCAAAAAATATAAATACAAGTATTGAGCCACCTAATGCACCTAGCTCTGGCCTATTCAATAAAACTCTTAGTGGTGATATTTTTTTTAGACGTTCGTCTTCATTAAGACTAATTTTTGATGAAATACTTTTTGATTTTAATGACATTTAAATTTTGAAAAAAGGCCTGACTATAAAATTTAGTCAGGCCTTAAATATAGATTTTATCTATAACCTTGAGCTGCCCATTTAATTACTTTAGCAGCATTATCAGGAGTAACAAATCCAGGTCCAGTCATAACTACACCAGCAGGCATTGTTCCCCATCTCATGTACTGAGCAAAAATAGCTATAGGCAAGTAACCTTGTAGATATTGTTGTTGGTCAATTAAAAACTCTACTTTACCTGCAGCAGCTGCTTTTAACATGTTAGGCGACATATCAAACGTTCCTAATTTAACATTTCCAACTTTACCAGCAGCTTCCAAAGCTTTTAGTGCTGCTTCACCAGACAAACCAGCTCCTAAAGTTAGAATAGTGTCATATCCACCACCTAATTTTGCAGCAACAGCTTTTTGAATTTCAGTTGGGTCATTTGATGTTCCAAGAATATCAACAGATCCACCAAAACCTTTTTTGAAACCTGCACATCTTCTATCAAGCGCTACGTTTCCAACTTCGTGGTTAACGCATAAAGCTTTTTTTCCTCCAGCAGCTTTCATTTTTTGTCCGCCACCAACACCAGCTTCAAATTCTGTTTGACCTACGTGTGCACTAATTCCTAATGATGCATAGTCATCCGAACCAGAGTTCATAGAAACTACTGGTATACCAGCAGCTATTGCTGCTTTAACAGATTTTCCTAATGCAGCTGCATCAGGTAAAGTAATTACAATACCTTTTGGTTTTTGTGATACAGCATTATCAATTAGTTTTGCCATTTCAACCATGTCAAAAGTTCCAGGCGCAGTGTATTTGCAAGATACTCCCATATCTTTACAAGCAGCATCAACTCCATTTTTAGCTACCGACCAAAAAGGGTCATTAGCTTGTCCATGTGAAACAACAATTATATCAGTTGCTAATGCTGATACGGACATCATTGCCCATGCAGCAACAGCTAATATAAAGTTCTTTATTGTTTTCATTTTTTAATTTCCTCTCTTAAATAAAAAGTTAACTTTTAAACATTAAAGCTAACATAAATTTATTTAGATTGTAAAGAAACAGGTTGTATTCAACTTAAAGTTGATTTTTAATATTTTATTTTTTCAAACTTTTTTGATTTTAATGACCTGATAGCACTCTCAGCAATTTGTATTGAAATCTTTCCATCAATAAAACCACTTTTAGGTCTCAAATTTGATCTGAACAATTTGGCAAGATCATTTAACTGTTCTTTGTATGCCTGATCGTATCTTTCTATAAAAAAATGTTTAAAGCTTGAACGTGCATTCGTACTTTTATTAGAATACAAACTAATCTCATTTTCTTTGATATTATCAGAAATAATCATTCCTTTACTTCCAAAGAGCTCTACCCTTTGATCATATCCAAAACTACAATGTCTCGAATTACTTATAATACATTGAACACCATTTTTTGTTTTCAAAATTGCCGTAGCAAGCTCGAAATCTTTAAGTTTATTAAAATATTTATTAGAAATATTGCTCCCTGTAGCAAATATAGATACAAATTCATCTTTACCTGCATAATATCTTGCTAGATCAAAATCATGGATCATCATATCTTTAAAAATACCACCTGAGGCTTTTAAATAATTTATAGATGGAGCAGCCGGATCTCTGCTAGTAATAATAATTTTCTCTAGCTTTCCTATCTTGCCTTTAATTAAATTATTTTTTAGAGAACTATGACCTGGATCGTATCTCCTATTAAATCCAATTTGAATTTTATGATTAAATTTATTTATTTTTTTTTCGTAATTTTGAATTTTTTTTAAATTTAAATCTAAAGGCTTTTCACAAAATACAGTTTTATTACTTTTTATACTTTCATATATAAATTTAAGATGAGTTGATGTATTGGAAGATATAAAAATACAATCAATTTTTTTATCTTTATATGCTATCTGAGGACTTTCAATATTTTGACAATTTAGATTTCTTGAAACTTTTTTTGCAAGTTTTTTATTAATATCAAAAATATATTTAAGATTAAAATTTTTATTATTTATTAAATTATTTGCATGCATTAGCCCTATTCTTCCCAAACCGAATAATGCTACGTTAATTAAATTTTTACCCATTGTTTTTTTAATGATGATTTCTTGCATGCATCAATGAATTTAGCAGTCTCCAAACCTTCTTTTTCGTTAGGAAAATAAAATCTTTTTTTTGTATTTGTTTTTAAATATTCAGCAAATTCCTTATATATATTTGCAAAAGCATCTAAATATCCCTCAGGGTGACCAAATTTTACTCTAGAAAATTTTTTTGAAAAATTTGCCTTTGTATATCCTCTTTCTAAAAACTTTACTGCTCCTTTGCTTGGATTAAATTTTAGATAATTTGGATCATTTTGAACCCATTCTAAACTTCCTTTAGACCCATATACTCTAATCCTTAAACCATAAACACCACCTTTAGCCGTTACACATGTCCATACAATTCCTTTAGCGCCATTATTAAAATTAACAAAAACTTGTGCGTTATTATCCATATTAACGTCCTTCGAATATTTACTTACATCGGCAATCAGTTTTTCTCCTTTAAGGCCTGTAATATAAATTGCTAGATGATATGCGTGTGATCCTATTTCATTGAGAACTGCTGATACACCAACAATTTTTTTATCAACTTTCCATTTAAAAACCTTTTTTGAATTTGTTTTTGAAATTTTATTACCATCTGTCCAATCCTGAATATATTCAACATTGATATATTCAACTTTTCCAATTTTTCCTTTTTCAACTAAATTTTTTGCTTCTCTTACCATTGGATAAGATGAATAGTTGTGTGTCAGTGCATATTTAATTTTTTTGTTATTTTTAATCGCTTTATAAAGTTTTTTTCCCTGCTCAAGATTTCCAGCAAATGGTTTGTCTGAAATTACATGTATATTTTTTTTTATAAAATTCTCTGCAATAATTTGATGACTTGATGGTGGAGTCATTATAGCTACAACATTAATACCATCTTTTCTTTTCGCTTCTTTTTCAGACATCTCCTTGTAATTTGAATAACATCTCGATTTATCTAAGCCTATACTTTGTCCAAATTTCCTAGATTTATCAACACTTCTAGAAAATACCCCTGCAACGATTTCGTATTTGTCATCATATCTAGATGAAATCCTATGAACATGCCCGATCCAAGATCCAGGTCCTCCTCCAACAATTCCAAGTTTAAATTTTTTAGGTTTAATTTTTTGAAGCATCTAATATCATAACAAAACTATTATTTATGTCAGTAAAATTAGGTATAGCCCCAATAGCTTGGAGCAATGATGACATGCCTGAGCTTGGTGGCGATACTTCGCTTGAACAATGTCTTTCTGAAGCTAGTGAAGCAGGATTTAAAGGAATAGAGTCTGGTGGAAAATTTCCAAAAACATCAAAAGAATTAATTCCTATATTAAATAAATATAATTTAAAATTATGCTCAGGTTGGTATGGAGCAAATTTAAGAAAAAATACTTTTGAGGAGGAAAAATTAAAAATTCAAAACCAATTGAAACTATTTCAAGATTGTAAAGCACCCTGCATGGTTTTTGCCGAAGTTTATGGTTCTATTCAAGGTGATCCAAATATAAATTTGTCTAAAAGACCTAGAATGGATTTAGACGAATCTAAAAAATATTATAAAAAAATTTCAGAAATGGGAAAATATCTAGAGGATCAAGACATGCCTCTTGCTTATCATCATCATATGGGTACTTGCATTGAAAGTGAAGAAGATACAAGAAGATTATTAGAAAACACAGATGGTAGTGTCAAACTAACTTTAGATACTGGACACATGTTATTTGCAAAAGGAGATAGTTTGAAAATTTATAAAGAATTTAAAGAAAGAATAATTCATATACATTGCAAAGATATGAGAAAAAATGTTTTAGATAATTCGTTAAATCACGATTATAGTTTTAGACAGGCTTTTTTGGAAGGAGCTTTCACTGTTCCAGGAGATGGTTGCATTGATTACAAGCCTTTTTTTGAATTATTAAAAGAACAAAATTATTCTGGATGGTTAGTTGTAGAAGCAGAGCAAGATCCAGCAAAAGCAAATCCTTTTGAATATGCTAAAATTGGATACAAATATTTAGTTGAAACTTTAAAAAGTGCAAATTTAGAAATTGAAAATAATTAGCTATCTATATAAAGATGTTAATTCATTATTACCAGCAGCAACACATGGAGATTTAAAACAAGTACCAACTATCCATTCTGATCCTGGTTCTGCTAAAAAATTTGATGACATTATAAAAATAACACCCATTTCAACTGACTGACCAGCTTTTCCTTCTGCTTTTATTCTTGGGTCAGGGTCTGTTTTAACTTTATTGTCATCTGAAAATGGATTTTCAATCTTAAGATTATCATTTATATGATTAACAACCTTTTCAGCTATCCATTCAGCATTACATGGATCACCCCAAACTGTTATCTTCCCTTCATCGCTATTTCCACAATTATTAATTTCGCCATTAATAAAATCGACAACTTTTTTATGATTTTCTTTTACTAAATTTGCACGAGCTTCAACTTCAGGCCTTGTACTCGCTGTCCATATCAACATTCCTACCACATAAACAGCTGATATAATGATAAGAAACTCTAACAATCCAAAATTTTTTAATTTTAAGCTCATGAGATTTTTACTATTTTTGACTTTTCCAATTTATTGTCAAAAAAATCAATAATATTTTGGACTGTTTCAATACCCATTCTAGACAAACATTCTTCGGTAAATACTGCTGAATGAGGGCTTAAAAATGCTTTCTCATTTTTTAGCAATGGATTATCTAAAGATGGAGGCTCCTTTTCAAAAACATCAAGCCCTGCACCAAAAATTAAATCTTCGTTTAATGCCTTATTAAGATCTTCCTCGTTAATAATACCACCTCTTGCAGCATTAATTAAAATACAATTTTTTTTCATTTTTTTTATCATTTCATAATTGATTAAATGTTTTGTATTTTCGTTTAGAGGCATATGAATTGAAATTGCATCCATTTTATTTAAACTCTCATTTAAATCATTAATTTTAGTACCACCAAATTTTTTAATTTCCTTTTCGCTGACAAAAGGATCATAAACAAAAATGTTCATTTCTAAACCCTTACATTTTTTAAGTAAGCATTTTCCAATTCGACCAAAACCTGCAATTAAGATACTTTTATTCCATAACTCAATTGTTTTAGGAAGCTTAGTTCTATCACTGAACTTTCCAGTTTTTACAGTCTCGTTGTACATATTATTTCTTTTTGCAATGCTGAATAGCATGAATAAAACATGTTCTGCCACTGCTTGAGCATTTGCCGTAGCTGTTATTGCTAATGTGATATTGTTTTGCTTGGTTGCTCCAAGATCTATATTATCATAGCCTACACCATGTCTAGATATCACTTTTAAATTCTTAGCTGAGTCTATAATTTCTTTTGACAATTTAGATGTTCTGATACTTATTCCATCACAGTCTTTTATTTTATCTTTCAAAAATTCTGCATCTGTATTGTCTACAACTTCAAATTCAAAATTTTTATTTCCTTCTAGTAAATCAATACCATGATTATGTATCGATCCTATTATTAAGATTTTTTTCATACGTAAAAGTTTATACTTTATTTATTAATAGGCTTTAGATAATTCTGATTTAACTGTGCCTTTTAAATTTTCAACTGTATTTTTTGCACCCACACTTATAAATCTGGAGTCTGCTCCAACTGTTACAAATTGAAAACCTTTTTCAATCATTTTTTTTGCATAGTCAGTACTTCCGTTATGAATTCCAGCAAATATATTGTTTTTTTTTGCATGCTCTAATATTCTAAGTATTTCTGAATAAGCTTTAGTATCTTCACCTTTGTCAAAACCAGGCTTTTCTCCTATAGCCAAACTTAAATCAGCAGGCCCTATGTAAATACCATCAAGGCCTGGTGTACTCATAATTTCATCAAGATTTTCTAAAGCTTCTTTAGTTTCAATCATAGCCATTTTTAATATTTCATCGTTTGCATGATCTCCATAATCAGGTCCTCCATAGATTAACCCTCTCATTGGACCGAAACTTCTATATCCATGTGGCGGATATTTGCATGCTTGAACAAATCTTTCTGCTTCTTTTCGATTACTAACCATTGGGCAAATGATTCCATAACATCCAGCATCTAAAATTTTCATAATTTGACCAGGTTCATTCCAATTAACTCTTGCCAAAGGTACGACATCTGTCGCTGAAATTACTTGCATCATTGGCATTGCATTTGCGTAATCAACTAGCCCGTGTTGCATATCAATTGTTAATGAGTCCCATCCTTGTTGAGCCATTGTTTCTGCTGAAACAGTACTTGGAATTTGTAACCAACCATTGATTACAGCATTGCCATTTTTAATTATTTCTTTGGCTTTATTTTTTCTCATTTACTCAGGTTTTGAGACCCATATGGGTATACTTTATATTAAGGTAATCTTTTATAGCCATAGATCCACCTTCACGACCATAACCGGTTTGTTTTATTCCACCGAATGGAGCTTCAGCAACTGCAACAGCTGCTGTATTTACTGCAACACAACCGGTTTCCATCATCTCTGATGCTCTATTAGCTTTGTCCATTGAGTTTGTATATAGATAGCTACAAAGTCCCAGGTCATTATTATTTGCTCTCTCTACTACTTCGTCAAAATCCTTGAAAGTTAAAACAGGTACTAAGGGACCAAAAGGTTCTTCTTTCATAATTGTAAAATTATCCTGCACATCATCAAATACTGTTGGTTCGAAATAATAACCTTTATTAAATCCTGAAGGTCTTCCCCCACCTAAAACAACTTTTGCGCCTTCACTCTTTGTAGTTTCGACTAATTTTTCAATTTCTTCCAAACGTTTTGCTGTTGTTAAAGGTCCTAAGTCAGTGCCTTCATCCATTCCATTTCCAATTTTTAATTTTTTTGCTCTATCTACAAAAGCATTTACAAATTCTTCTTTTCTTGTTTCTTGAATGTAAAACCTATTTGGAGATATACAAACTTGACCATTGTTACGAAATTTTGCTGTTATTGCCATATCTGCAACTTTATTTATATCAACATCATCAAATACTATAAATGGAGAATGGCCACTTAATTCCATTGTAACTCTTTGAACTTTATCAGCAGCTTTTTTAAGAATTAATTTTCCAACACGTGTTGAGCCGGTTATAGAAACTTTTTTTATTATATCTGACTCAAGTAATTCATTTGATATTTCAGCTGGGTCTCCAGATAATAAATTGACTACTCCATCAGGAACTCCAGCATCTTTACAAATATTTACAAGTTCCATAACTGCTCCAGGTGTAATTACATCTGGCTTACAAATAACCGAACAACCAGCAGCCAGTGCAGTTGAAATTTTTCTAGACGCTAAAACTATAGGAAAATTCCATGGCACAAGTGCTGCTACAACACCTACTGGCTGATAGTAAACATGAACTCTTGTTTCTGGAAATCTACTTTGTAATGTTTCACCATAAATTCTCTTAGTTTCTTCTGCATTCCATTCAAATATATCTGCTCCACCACCAACTTCTCCAATTGCTTCTTTAAGAGGTTTTCCAACTTCAAGTGTAAGCCATTTAGCCAATACATCTTTTCTTTCACGCATTAAATCTGCAATTTTTCTTATTACGTAAGACCTCTGCCATGGAGTAGTATTTTTCCAAGTTTCGAGTCCCTTCTCTGCTGATTTTAATGCTTTTTGAACTTCAACAGAGGACGCTTTTGATGCTTCTCCTAAAACTTCTTCTGTTGCTGGATTGATAACTTTATAAGTTTCTTTTTTTTCTGCTTGTTGCCACTGACCATCAATGAATTGACCAAAATTGCTATACATATTTTTTAAATTGTGTTTAATTGTTAAAAGTTAAAGATTTATATATAGAATAATGAAAAAAATAAAGCTCACTTGTGCACATGCAATAATAAAACATCTTATTGCTCAAAAAATTTTAATAGATGGTAAAAAAGAGCAGTTATTTGCGGGAGCTTTTGGTATTTTTGGACATGGCAATGTTGCTTGTTTAGGACAAGCTCTACAAGAAAATCAAGATAAATTGCCAACTTATAGAGGGCATCATGAGCAAAATATGGCTCTGACTGGAATAGCATATGCTAGAGCTAAAAGAAGAAAACAATTTTTTGTTGCAACTAGTTCAGTTGGACCAGGATCTACAAATATGGTTACAGCCTCGGCTGTTGCTATGAGCAATAGACTTCCAATTTTATTTTTACCTGGAGATACATATGCAAACAGAATGCCTGACCCGGTTCTACAACAAGTTGAGCATTTTAATAATCCTGGCATTACTCAGAACGATGCTTTCAAACCAGTAACAAAATATTTTGATAGAATTACAAGACCAGAACAAATCTTACAAACATTACCTCAAGCAATCCAAATAATGTTAGATCCAGCAGATTGCGGACCAGCTTGCTTATCATTATCACAAGATGTCCAAGGTGAAACATATGAATATCCTGAGGAATTTTTTAAAGAGAGAGTTCATAATATTAGACGACCAAGACCTGATGATTTTCAAATAAAACAAGCAGCTGAGCAAATTAAAAAATCTAAAAATCCTTTATTGATTTCAGGTGGAGGGGTTTTCTATTCTGATGCAATGGAAGATCTAAGTAATTTTGCAATTAAACACAATATACCAGTCACACAAACAGTTATGGGTTACTCTACTATGAAGAGAGATCACTCTCATTTTTTAGGTCCAATAGGTGGTCTTGGTGGCAAAGCAGCAAATAATTTAGCAAAACAAACTGACCTAGCTATTGCTGTTGGAACAAAGTTAGCTGATTTCACAACTGGTTCGTGGGCAAATTTTGAGAACCCAGACTTTTCACTTGTTAGTGTTAATGTCTCTAGATTTGATGCTAGCAAACATTTGGCGCAATCAGTAATAGGTGATGCAAAAGTAAGCTTACAAGAGCTATCAAATGCTTTGGGAGAATGGAAAGCACCTGATGAATGGCATAAAAAATCAAGAGATGAATTAAAAAATTGGAATGATTATGTAGATAAAGAAAGCGGTCCAACTAATCAAGAACTACCTAGTTATGCACACGCTGTAGGAGCAATATATCGTAATTCAGATCCAACAGACATTGCTGTTACTGCAGCAGGTGGATTGGTTGGAGAAGTTGTACAAATTTGGAGGCCAAAAGAATTAAATACACATGAAACCGAATGGGGTTTTAGCTGTATGAGTTATGAAATTTCTGGTGCATTAGGAGTTAAAATGGCAAACCCAGATAAAGAAGTAATAGCTTTTGTAGGAGATGGATCTTATTTACTTTTTAATTCAGATATTTATTCATCAGTTATAACAAATAATAAATTAATAATAGTTTTATGTGATAATGGAGGCCATGCCGTTATTAACAGGCTACAATTATTTAAAGGTGGAAAAGAATTTAATTGTCTATTTAATAGTTCAAAAGCTCCAAATCTAGTCCCTATTAATTTTGCTAAACATGCAGAGAGTATGGGGGCAAAATCTGAGGAGGTATCATCTATTTCTGAATTAGAGGAAGCATTTAAAAGAGCTAAAAAATCTGATGTAACTTACTTAATTTCAATAAAAACTCATTCTTATGAGTGGCTAGAAGGTTCTGCTTACTGGGAAAGTCCTACTTTAGAAATGCCATCAACAAAAGAAAATGAAGAGGCATTAAAACTTCATAAAGAAGGAAAATCAAAGCAAAGACAAGGTGTCTAAAATTCATGAATAAAGTTTTTAAGGTTGGTCTCATAGGATGTGGCCATATCGCAGAAACATATTTTAGGGGACACCAATATTTTAATAATTTCAAAATCGTTGCTTGTGCGGATATTAATCAAAAAGCAGCTGAAAAATGTGCAAAATTATACAACATCAAATCGATGACTGTTAATGAAATACTAAAAGATAAAGACATTGAGGTAATTTTAAATTTAACAATTCCTCAATCACATTATTCTGTCTCAAAAAAAGTATTAAATGCAGGCAAGCATGTTTATTCAGAAAAACCATTAGCAACATACTTTCAAAAAGGAAAAGAGTTAGTGGCTTTGGCAAAACAAAAAAAATTATACATAGGTAATGCCCCAGATACTTTTCTTGGAGGAGGTGGACAAAAAGCAAAGGAATTGATTGACTCCGATTTGATTGGACAAATCAAACTTGGAAATGCAATCTTTGCATTCCCTGGTGTTGAAAACTTTCATCCAAAACCAGAGTCTTGGTATAAAAAAGAGGGAGGACCAGTCATTGATATGGGTCCTTATTTTTTTACAACGCTTGTTAATCTTTTAGGGCCAGCTAAACAGGTACAAGGAAGAACATTAACGGCATTTAAAAGAAGGAATTATAGAGCAGGTCCAAATAAAGGAAAAACATTTAAGGTTGAAACACCAACTACTTATTTAGCAACAATTCAATTTCATAATGAAGCAATTATTCAAGTCACTTTATCCTTTGATGTTATTAATCATCAAAGAAATCATATGGAACTTTATGGAACTAAAGGATCAATTATCGTTCCTGATCCGAATATGTTTGGTGGATCTGTTTATATTTCTGTTACAGAGGGTGGTCGTTGGGGTGAACATAAAACTGACAAAATGCATTTAGGAAAAATAAATATTACATCTGCAAGTGGTAGATCTAATGAGTCACCTACAAATGCAAACTATAGAAGTGTTGGAATGTCTGAGATGTTATATTCAATCGAAAAAAAGAAAAAACATCGATGTTCTGGAGAGCTATCTCTTCATGTATTAGATATAATTGAGTCTACTATGAAAGCTGCAACAACTGGAGTACCTCAAAAAATAAAAACTAAGTGTGAAAAGCCAAAAAGATTTACAGAAGAAGAAGTAAAAAAAATTCTCTTATAGATCATGAAAGATATTGCAATTGTTGATCCGTATCCAAGAACTATGGAGCTTATTTTTTCAAAACCAAAATTAAATGAATTAAAAAATAAATTTAAGCTTATTTTCGCACCAAAAACAAATAAACAAAAATTTTATATTAATAATATTCATAAAGCGAAATTTATAATTGGACAGCCTGATCTTCCTAAATTTTTATTAGTGAAAGCAAAAAAATTGAAAGCAGTAATAAATGTCGAAAGTAACTTTCTAGATAATATGGATTATAATTATTGCTTTGATAAAGGTATTCATGTTATTGCAACTTCACCCGTTTTCTCGAAACCAGTCGCAGAAATTGCACTTGGATTTACACTCTCTCTTCTTAGAAATATTCATGGAGCAAATCAGGATTTCATTAATAAAAAGGAAAAGTATGGATTAGATGGAAATCTTAAGGCTTCATTGTTATCAGACAAAAAAATTGGATTATTGGGATTTGGAGACCTAGGGAAAGCTTTGGTTCCATTATTGATACCATTTTCGAGTAAAATAAATATCTATGATCCTTGGATACCAAACAAAAAAATAATTAATCAAGGATATAAACCAATTACTTTAAAAAAAATGTTTAAAGAATGTGAAGTTATTTATGTACTTGCTGCAATTACTACAAAAAACAAAGGACTGATTGATAAAAAATTACTCAATCTTATGAAATCAAACTCACTTTTTATACTAATGAGTAGAGCTGCAGTCGTTAATTTTAAAGATTTAAAAAATAGACTTAAAAAAGGTGATATTTATGCAGCACTTGACGTTTTTCCCGAAGAACCAGTTAAAAAAAATGACCCAATAAGAAAATTAAAAAATGTTTTATTCTCAGCACATAGAGCGGGTGCTTTAGACGAGGCATTCAAGGAAATGGGTAATATTGTTTTTGAAGACATGAAATTAATTTCAAAAAATCTTAATCCAAGATTTTGTAAAAAAGCTCTAAGAAAAACTGTTCATCTTTTGAGGTCAAAACCTGTTGCAATTAATTAATTTTTTTTTTAATTTAAATTAAATGACTTCAACAAATAAATTGCTCTTAGAGGCCAAAGGTATCACTAAGTATTTTGGAACAATAACTGCTTTAGAAAATGTAAATTTAAAAGTGCACGAAGGTGAATGTTTAGGTGTAGTGGGAGATAATGGTGCAGGCAAATCTACACTAATGAAAGTTTTATCTGGTTTGTACAAACCAAGTGCAGGTGCTTTATTTTTTGAGGGCAAAGAACATGTTTTAGATAGCCCAAAAGACTCTCAAAATTTAGGTTTAGAGATGGTTTATCAAGATCTTGCATTGGCAGGTAACTTGCCAATTGGAGAAAATATATTCTTAGGAAGAGAGCCTACAAAAAATATTGGCTTCTTAAAATTTCTAGATTTTAAAAAAATTCAAGAAATGACAAGCGCACACTTAGAGAAACTAAAAATAAATGTTAAAAGTGCTGATCAGAAAGTAGAAGAATTATCTGGAGGACAAAGACAAGCGGTTGCAATAGCTAGGTCAACAGCATTTAATGCCAAAGTTGTTATAATGGATGAACCAACTGCTGCTTTAGCAATAAAAGAAGTTGGAAAAGTATTAGACTTAATTAACAAATTAAAAAGTACTGGCGTAGGTGTTATAGTAATAAGTCATAGAATGGATGATATTTTTACTGTTTGCGACAGAGTAATGGCACTTTTTCAAGGAACAAACTTTGCTGAGTCTCAATTAGATAAAACTTCAAGAGATGAAGTTATAGGTTGGATTATGGGAAAAAAATAAAATGGACGATAAGGAAAAAAAACAAGATAGCTTATATGTAAAACTTATTCCATATTTTGAAAAATATGGGATTTTACTATTATTAGTTATCATGATCTTGGTAATGCATATTTTGCAACCAGATGTCTTCTTGTCTTGGAGAAATGTAACAAACGTATTCAAACAAATTTCTTGGCAATCAATGTTAGCTTTAGGTGTTTTTATGGTTATTGTGACTGCGGGTATAGATCTATCAGTTGGCTCAATAATGATGCTTTCATTGATGATTTTAGCAATAGTAGCTAAAGCTGGAGCACCTTGGTTTATAGTTGTTCTAGTACCTTTATTTGCTGGATTTTTATGTGGGTTGATAAATGGTTTGGGGATAACACTTTTAAGAATGCCTCATCCTTTTATAATGACTTTAGGAACTCTTTATATTTTTAGAGGAACAGGAAACTTAATATCAGGTGGAACACCCATAAGTGGATTTACAGATGAAGTTAGGTACTTAGGTCATGGTAGAATAGATCTTACTTGGTTAGGATTAGAGAAATCTCAATATCTCCCCGTAAGCTTAGTTTTAATCGCTGTTGTATATTTTGTTTTTTGGGTTTTCTTGAATCATAGTCGAACAGGAAAGTGGATTTATGCAATTGGTGGCAACCCAAGCGCAGCAAGAGCTTCAGGAATTAATGTTAATAAAATTTTAATAATTGTTTATTCACTTTGTGGATTTTTATCAGGTATTGGAGCATTAATTTTAGCAGGAAGAACAGACTCTGGTTATCCTAATGCAGGATTACAATCTGAATTGGATGCTATCGCAGCATGTATAATTGGTGGAGCTAGTTTATTTGGTGGTAGAGGAACTGTTCTTGGAGTTTTTGCCGGAGTAATGATTATGGGAATTTTAAGAAATGGACTTAATTTGATGGATGTAAGCTCTTTCTGGCAACAAGTATTGATTGGCTCGATCATTGTATTAGCAGTTTACGTGGATGTTTTAAGAAGAGATTTCGGCACGAGAAAATAAACACGCTAAAGTTGAATAGATGCTATTATAAGAGACCCTGTAAACAGTTGAATTTTTTTTAAAAATTTTATTAAATTAAGTTTTAATAATTATTAAAGGGGAAATTTATGAGAGAACTATCAAGAAAAATTGTTGTTTTAGTATCAGCAATTTTTTTATCGATAAGCATGATTTCAGCTTCTTTTGCTGATGGTCATGGTAAAAAAATCTTGTTCAGTATTAAAGGTCCTGGGTCTGGAAATCCTTTCTGGGCTTCTGTTACAAAAGGTGCTGAAGAAGAAGCTAAAAAATTAGGTGTTAAGTTAATCCTAGTTGCGCCACCTCAAGAAGGTGACGTTCAAGCACAAATTAACCAAGTGGAAGACCAACTTGCTAAAGGTGTTGATGCTTTAGCTCTTGCACCAGGAGATCCAAATGCGTTTGCTCCAATTGTAGATGACGCTATCAAAAGTGGTGTTCCAGTTGTATTCGTAGATACAAAAGGGATCAATGAAGGTGTTACTTTTATTGGAACTAACAATATGAATGGAGCAGAATTAGCTGCTAAATTCATTTGTGACAAAACTCCAAAAGGTTCAGATGTTGCAATTTTGACTGGAATAGAGTCTCAATCAACAGCTTTACTAAGAAGAGACGGTGCAATTAAAGGATTTAAAAATTGTGGTTTAAATATAGTTGCTACTCAAACAGCTGAGTGGGACACTGCGAAAGGTAGATCAGTTACTGAGTCTATTATTTTGAAAAATCCTAACATCAAAGCAATATTTGCTTCAAATGACAATATGGGCTTAGGTGCTATGCAAGCTCTTAAAGATGCAGATATGAATGATGTTGTTGTTGTTGGTTTTGATGCAACTCCAGATGCTGCTACAAGTATTTTAAAAGGTGAAATGACTGCAACTATTGCTCAGTTCTCATATAACATGGGTGCTTACGGTGTTAAATATGCCCTTGAGCTAGCTAATGGTGGAAGTATTGATCCAAACATTGATACTGGAACACAACTAGTAACAAAAGAAAACGCTAACGATTTTAAATAATCATTAGTCTATAACATTTAAAAAAGGGTGGAATTTTTATTCCACCCTTTTTTTTTATGTAATATAATCTTTTAATGTTAATAAATATTAACCCAGTTTTAAGCCCTGATTTACTTTTTCATTTAAGATCTATGGGTCATGGCGAGAAAGTTATTCTTGCTGAT
>CACKOU010000017.1 GCA_902601895.1 uncultured Pelagibacteraceae bacterium
GGGGACAGAGTTATATTAACAGGCTGTAGGGCTGGAGAACTCTTTGATGGTGGATATTCTCAATACGCAAAAGTTAAAAAAGATCATATTACAAAAACGCCTGAAGGAATGACAAATAAACAAGCTATGATTTTGGGAACTGCTGGTCTTACAGGTTTATTATGTGCCTTTGCAGTTAAAGCGCGTGAGGAACTTTTGATGCAATCAAAAGTAAACGATGTATTGGTAACAGGTTCTACTGGTGGAGTTGGTATGGTAGCAGTAATGGTTCTTGCAAAGATGGGAATTAATGTAACAGCTATAACTGGTAAACCAGATAAAGCAGATTATTTAAAAGAACTTGGTGCAAAAAACGTTTTAGATCGTAAAGAATTTGAGGGTGAAGCAAGATTAATAGATAAAGGAACATGGGATGGAGTTGTAGATACCGTGGGTGGAAATATTTTATCGAATGCAATAGCTCAAACTAAACCAAAAGGAATTGTTGCCATATGTGGAAATGCTAGTGGCAATAAATTAAATACCTCAGTAATTCCATTTATTTTAAGAGCAGTCAAATTATGGGGAGTAGACTCGGTTAATATCAGTAAAAAAAGAAAAGAGTTTGTATGGGGAGAATTTCCTGCTTTGCTAGATTTTAATATTTTAGAAAAATCAGTAAATACTATTGGATTAGATGAATTATTAAATGTCTATCCTGAAATATTAAAAGGTAATTTGAAAAATAAAATTGTAGTGGATGTAAATAAATAATGGATTGGGATAAATTAAAGATATTTCATGCAGTTGCTGAGGCAGGCAGTTTTACTAGTGCAACAGTAATTCTAAATCTTAGCCAATCTGCAATTAGTAGACAAATTCAATCCTTAGAAGAAGATTTAAAAGTTAAATTATTTGAACGTCATGCTAGAGGATTAACACTAACTGAGAATGGTGAATATGTATTTAAAACAGCTCATGAAGTTATCTCTAAATTAAAAGAGGTAGAAACAACTTTAGGAGATAAAAAACACAAACCTTCTGGAAAACTGTCAGTAACAACTGTAGTTAGTTTTGGAACAACCTGGTTAACGCCAAGAATACAAGAATTTATGCAATTAAATCCAGAAATTGAGGTTGAACTCATATTTGATGATAGAGAGCTAGATTTAAGCACGAGACAGGCAGATATTGGAATATTTATGAGAAGACCAAAACAACTTAATTATATTCAAAAAAAGCTTATAGATATCAATTATCACATCTACGGATCACCAAAATACTTAGAAAAACATGGATATCCTAAGACAGTTAATGACTTAAATAAGCACAACTTTATTTCATTTGGTAGAGGAGCCCCATCTCCAGTTTATAATCCAGATTGGGCATTAAAACTTGGAATGAAAGATAATAAAAAAAGAAAAACTGTTATGAGAGTAAATAGTGTTTATGGTTTACTATTAGCAGTTCAAAGTGGTGTAGGGTTAGCTGCAATTCCAGATTATTTGACTGTTAAACAACCAAATATTGTCAAAGTTCTACCAAGTGTTCAAGGTCCAACTACTGAGGCACACTTTGTTTACCCTCAATCACTAAAAAATGTTGCTAGAGTTCAAGCTTTTAGAAACTTTCTTTACAGTAAAATCTCTGAGTGGGAATTTTAAATAATTTATTCAAATAACAGTAATAATTGCGATTGATTATCAATTGCGACAATATTGCAATTGATAATCATTTTCATTGAGAATAGTTATCATCCGCATTGCAGGACAAATTACGTTTAATATAAATATAAATTTAAGGAGTAGAATGAGAAAATTAACAATAATTTCATTGTTTTTTGCTTTAATTTCAAGTTTTACGATTGCAGCTGAGGTCAATATTTTTAGTGCAAGACACTATGATTCTGACATTCAATTATACGAAAAGTTCACAGCAGCAACAGGAATTAAAGTAAACGTAGTATCAGGTAAAGATAAAGCCCTGCAGAAAAGAATTACTGAGGAGGGAGCAGACTGTGTTGGAGATTTATACATCACAGCTGATGCTGGAAGACTAGGTGCATTTGCAGCAAAAGGAATGATGCAAAACGCAGGTTGGTCAAAAGCTATTAAGGATGCCGTACCTGCACAATTTAGATCTGCAAAATGGACTGGAATAGCTAAGAGAGCTAGAATAATTTATTATTCACCTGAAAGAGTAAGTGCAAACGAACTTAATGGTATGACTTATGAAGGTTTAGCTGATCCTAAATGGAAAGGCAGACTAGTTATAAGAAAATCTAATAACATTTATAACCAATCTTTAGTTGCATCACTTGTAAAAAATAGAGGAAAAACAACAACTGCTAATTGGGCAAAAGGCGTTGTTGCTAATATGGCAAGAACTCCTAAAGGCAACGATAGAGCTCAAATAATGGCTGTTGCCGCTGGTGAAGCAGATATTGCTGTCGCAAATACATATTATCATGCATTGATGTTATCTGGAAAAAAAGGTGCAGAACAACAAGAAGCTGCAAAAAAAGTAAAACCTTTTTTCCCAAATCAGCAAGATAGAGGAACTCATATTAATATTAGTGGAGCTGGTATGCTTAAACATGCACCAAACAAAGCTAACGCTGTAAAATTAGTTGAGTTTTTATTATCAACAGAGGCTCAAAATCATATTGTAAATAATACTTTTGAGTATCCAATGATTGCTGGCGTAACACCAAATGATTTAGTTCCAGGCAAAGAGATGAACTTTGTAATGGATACTAAAACAAGTGTTAAGTCATACGGCGCAAAACAAGCAGATGCATTAGAAGTAATGTTAGCTGCTGGTTGGAAGTAAATGACAGCTGTTAAAAAAAAATTTACTACGGAAGTTGATTATAATAAATCTACCAAAGCCTGTCCTGCATGTGCTTCGGAGTGTGAAAAAATCAATAAACGTGTAAATAATAGAAAATTGTCTGAAATTAAAACTAAGGAGGTTCCGCATATCCTAAAAGTATTTAATTTTTGATTTTCTAAAGTTTGTGCCTATGGTTTGGTCTCCTAAACCATGGGCACTTTTGATTTTCATGATTATAAGGCGGATTATAATATATGAAATTTAATTCCTGGTACTTATCATCTTTTATAGTTTCATTTGTAGTTGCAATCCCAATTTTAACTGTGTTTGCAAGTTTCTTCCAAGAAACAACAAATTACTACGATATATTAAAAAATACTTTTCTAATTGAATATATCTATAACTCTTTAACTTTACTTATTGGAGTATTAATACTTACCTTAGTTTTAGGTGTTGGATGTGCTTATGTTGTTTCATTTTATGATTTTCCAGGTGTTAAATTTTTTAAATGGGCCTTAATATTATCTTTTGCGGTACCTGCTTACATTTATGCTTATTCATTAACAGCTTTTTTTGAAAACTTTGGAACATTGTATTCAATTTTAAAATCTTTATTTGGATCTGGTGAATATAATCAATCCATCCCAAAATTTGATGGTATGCTTGGTGCTATCTTATCAGTTTCTTTTTCTTTATTTGGATACGTATACGTTCTAACTAGAGCATCTTTCCATTATCAATCTCAAAATTTAATAGAATTAGGACAAAATCTAGGTTTTACAAAATATAAATCTTTCTTTAAAATTATTTTACCATCTGCAAGACCAGCAATAGTTGCAGGATTAGCCTTAGTTGCAATGGAAACATTATCTGATTTTGGTGCAGTATCTTTTTTTGGAATAGCAACTCTTACAACAGGTATCTACGACTCATGGATATCTTTTGATGATTTAGCTTTTGCAAACCAGCTTTCATTTTTTTTGCTGTTATTTATTTTAGGACTTTTTTTTATTGAAAATATCTCAAGAAAGCGTGCTCAATATCACTCTCCAATTAAAGGTGGCATCAAAGAAAAGAAGAAAATTAAACTAAATTTTTCTAAAGGGACTTTGGCTTTTGTGTTTTGTTTTTTAGTTTTTTTTATAAGTTTTCTATTTCCCGTTTTACAAATGTTATATTGGACAATAATTTTTCCAAAAAATTTATTTGATTTAAATACCTTTCAATTGTTTTCAAACACCATTTATCTAGTTTTTTTATCTAGTATTGTATTAGTAGTTTTTTCATTTATCTCAAATTATGGAAATAGAGTAACTAAAAGTAAATTTTTAAACTTTCTTACGACATTTTCTATTACAGGATATGCGATACCTGGTGTAATTTTAGCTGTTGCGTTCATCACTTTTATTGCTTGGTTTGATAATACTTTTGTTAAAGCCTTTGAATTTAATTCTATTAAGAAAATATTTATAGGATCTGTTTTTGGTTTAGTGATAGTTTATTTTATAAGATTTTATTCACTAGCTTATAATGGACTGAAAACTGGCTACGAAAGGATTAATAGGTCAATTGACGAGAGTTCTTATCTCCTTGGTTATTCTAAAATAAAAACTTTCCTAGGAATTCATGTTCCTTATTTAAAAAATTCTGTATTTCTAATAGG
Organism: uncultured Pelagibacteraceae bacterium; assembly: GCA_902601895.1. Taxonomy (GTDB): domain Bacteria; phylum Pseudomonadota; class Alphaproteobacteria; order Pelagibacterales; family Pelagibacteraceae; genus Pelagibacter. The sequence continues at coordinate 4,478 of CACKOU010000017.1, forward strand.
AATATTGATTACGATAGAAGTAATAAAAGAATTACCTATAACTTTAATATTGAGACCATTCAACTTTGAAACATTCGCTACAACAGCATATATTTTTGCATCTCAAGATCTCTTAGAGGCCGCGGCAGTTCCATCATTATTCTTGATATTAATTGCAAGTACATTTATTTTGATTACGTCTAAATTTATTTTGAAAGACTAATGACTAATAATTTTTTTGAAATTGAAAATGTATCTTTTGCTGCTGGTGGGAAAAATAAAGTTAATAATGTTTCTTTAAAAATTGAAAATGAAGGTGAAATTGTATGTTTACTTGGTCCCTCTGGTATAGGTAAAACCACAATATTAAGAACTATTGCGGGTTTAGAAAAAATTAATAAAGGTAAAATTAATCTAAAAGGCAGAACACTTTCATCTCAAAATATTCATATTGAGCCAGAAAATCGAAATATAGCTCTATCTTTTCAAGAAAACAGTTTATTTCCTCATTACAATATAGAAAAAAATATAAATCTCGGTTCAGATAGAGTGAAAGATGATAAAAAAATACAAGCTAAAGAAGTAATTAATTTTTTAAACTTAAACAAAATATTAAATAAATTTCCGCATGAGATCAGTGCTGGTGAGGCCCAAAGAGCTTCTTTAGCAAGATCTTTAGTCTCTCAACCAGATTTATTAATGCTTGACGAGCCGTTATCAAATGTAGACCAAAGTTTTAAAGAGGAAATTCAAGTTGAATTAAAACAAATTTTAACAAATTCTAAGATCACAACAATAATTGTAACACACGACTCATATGAAGCTTTTTACTTGGGTAGTAAATGTGGAATAATTTTAGACGGTGAGTTAAAGCAATATGATGATCCATATAACGTTTATCATTTACCAAATTCAGTTGAAGTAGTTAATTTTCTAAATAGAGGAATTTTAATACCTGCTGAGGTTACTAGTCCTAAAAGTCTGGAAAATGAGGATTTAGGAACAATAACAGGAAATTTTGCTAGACCATTCCCAATAGGATCTAAAGTAAAACTTTTAATACAGCCAGAAGACTTACAACATGATGATGCAAGTAATCTTAAACTTGAAGTAGTAGATAGAAAATTCAGAGGTTCAAATTTTATTTATACATTAAAAACATTAAGTAACAAATTAATACCAGTTTTTGTGCATTCTCATCATATTCATCAACATGAAATAAGCGAAAAATTCGGTATTAAAAGACCTATTAATATTGATCACATAGTCTGTTTTTAATTAATAGTCTTTTTATTTAATAAATATTTAAAAATATGAGTTATAAGTAGTGATTAGAACTAATGTCACTTTTAGAAAAAGATTTTAATTATTTGCTAAAATTAATTAAAGAAAAAAAAAATCTTGAATTTGAAAAAAAAATAAATTTTTTTATCAGTGAAAATAAAAATTCATTTTTATTACAAAATATTTTAGGGCTTTACTATAAAGTAAATAATAGAGTAAATGACTCTGAGAATGCTTTTAAAAAGTCTATTGATTTAAAAGAGAATTCAGATGCTTACAACAATATAGGCCTTATTAAAACAGAAAGAAAAAAAAATGATGAGGCAATAAATTATTTTGAAAAAGCAATTAAAATAAATAATAAAAATCCATCATATTTTAATAATCTCGGAAATGCATTAGCTTCGATAGAAAAATTTGATAAAGCTATCGAAAATTTTAATATTGCAATCAAATTAAATAAGAATTTTTTTCAGTCTTATAACAATTTAGGATTAATTTTTGATAATAAAAATGAATTTGATAAATCGATTGAATTTTTTAAAAAAGCAATTCAAATTAATCCAAATTTTGCTGAAGCTTATCTTAATCTGGGAATTTCAAATTTTAAAAAGGGAGAAATTAATCTAGCACTATCAAATATAATTAAATCAACAAAAATAGATCCTAATTTCGCTAATGCTTATCTTAACCTCGGTAATATTCTTAAGGATCAAGGTCTAAGCACTCAAGCCATTAGTTCATATCAAAAAGCTATTCAAATAAATCCAAATTTACCGGAAGCTTACAATAATTTAGGAAGCATCCTAAGCTTACAAGATAAACTTGAAAAAGCATTTGAAAATTACAAAAAAGCAATAGAATTGAATCCTAGTTATTTTGAGGCTTTTAATAATCTTGGCAATTTATTTGCAAAAAAAAAAAATTATTCTAAAGCTATCGATTATTTTCAAAAAGCATTAAATATTAAAAACACTTATACATTTTCACATATAGGAATTTTATACAATAAGCTTCAGATATGTGACTTTTCAGTTTTTAAAGATTTTGAGGAAAAATTTAAAACTATTGGAATTGAAAATGACGAAATAAATCCCTTCTATACTTTAGCTCTTGAGGATAATCCAGAAAATCAGTTGAAACGTTCTCAAAATTACTCACAAAAAAGGTTCGAAAAATTCTCTAACAAAATTAAATTTATAAAAAAGAAAAAAAATAGCAAAATAAAGATTGGATTTTATTCAGCAGATTTTTATGAACATGCAACAATGTATTTAATCAATGGTTTATTTAGAGAATATAATAAAGAAAAATTTGAAATTTACACATTTAATTATAGTAAAGAAAAACCAAGCATAAGAATAAAAAAAATTCTAAATAACACATACGAAAAAAATATTTTAAATTTACCAGATATAGAGGTTGTCAAACTATCTAGGGAATTAAATATTGATATTGCCATTGATTTGAAAGGCTATACCTTAAATTCTCGAACAAAACTTTTTTCTTATAGACTTGCGCCAATTCAAATAAATTATTTGGGTTATCCAGGCACGCTAGGAGCAAGTTTTATGGATTATATTATAGCTGATAAAATAATTATACCTGAAAAATCGAAAAATTTTTATTCTGAAGAAATTTTATATATGCCAAATACATATCAACCTAATGATGACAAAAAAGTTAGATCAAAATCAAAAAAACAGAAAAAAGATTTTGGTCTTCCTGAGAATTCTTTTATTTTTTGTTGTTTTAATAATCTTAATAAAATCTCACAAAAAGAATTACAAATTTGGTCCAATATATTGAATCAAGTTCACAATAGTGTTCTTTGGTTAATAAAAACAAATGAAATTGCAAAAAATAATATTTTGAATTTTTTTCAAAAAAAAAAAGTATCTAAAGATAGGATAGTTTTTGCAGAAAATATTAGTTACGATGAACATTTAGAGAGAATAAGATTTGCAGACTTATTTTTAGATACTTTTAACTATAATGCTCATACTACTTGCAGCGATGCTTTGTGGTCTGGTTTACCAGTTGTAACAAAAATCGGAGAACAATTTGCATCAAGAGTAGCAGCTAGTTTATTAAATGCATTAGGAATGAATGAATTAGTTACACAAAATTCTAAAGAATATGAGACATTAATTTTAAAATTTGCTAAAAATAAGTCTGATCTGATTAAATTAAGAGAAAAACTTAATAAAAATATAAAAACAAAACCACTATTTAATACAAAAGAATATGTATCTGATTTTGAAAAATTAATGGAAAATGCATATGAAAAGAATAATAAATAATTAAAGATTTTTATGTCAGCAGGATATGTAATTGCACAATTAAGAGTAACTAATCCAGAAAATTATAAAGAGTATATTGAAAAAGTTAATCCAATTGTAAAAAAATTTGGTGGAGAATTTTTGGTAAGAGCAGGTGAGTATCAAATATTTGATGGTGAGACAAATTTTCCAAGAATAATCATTTTGAAATTTCCAAGTTATGAGAGGGCTTTGGAATGGTATAATTCTGAAGAGTATAAGCCAATAAAACAAATTAGATTGGATAATTCAGAGGGAACAAATATAATAATTAAAGGTATTTAACAACATGAAAAAAGTATTTTTAATTTTTACATTCTTAATTCTTAATGTGTTGTTTAGTGGTTATGCTTATGCAGGTGTTAATGAGCCTGGAGTAACTTCTATTAAAGGAGAGTGTGCTGGAGCATTTAAACATTATTACAAAAAACATATAGAAAAATCACTTAAAAAAATTAAAGAAAAAAAAACAAATTTTGTTCTCTATGCTAGTTGTGATTCTGGTAGCTATTCATATGCTTATAATAAAGGTAAAGATTTAGAAAAACTTCATAAGAAAACATACAAAAAATGCATGAAATATTCTAAGAAATATACTGGTGGCAAAGAATGTTATTTGTATGCAGTAAATGAAGAAATTGTTTGGAAATATGACCAGGCTAAAGCATCGGCCGCATTAGAAACAAAAATAGCAGAAACAAAAATGCTGAAAGAAAAAAATGCAAAGATGGATAAAAAACCAGGAAGATTTTTTGAGGATCAACCAGATGTAACTGATGATTATCAAATTCATTTCATATACATGCTGACAGCCAGTGATAAAGATCGTGAGCTAGATATAAATGGTAAAATTGAAGAATACGCTAACAAAATGAACGCTCTTGTTGAAAAGTTTAGTAAAAAAACAAAAGGATCATCTGGTGTAAAAAAGTATAAGTACGATTATAGAAAAGATGGAAAATTAGATGTTACCTTTATAAGGTTAGATAAAAAAAGAAAAGAACTTCATAAACATATAAATAACAATTATCGTGCTTACCTCTGGTTAAATGGATTTAATAATCCAAAAAAAGTTTATTTTACCTTTGCTGATGTAACGAGTGTTGATGGTGGAGAAGGTGGTGTTGGAATGGCATCAATGTTTCTTAAAAATAAACATAATAAAAATATAAATAATATGGTTAAAACAGCTCTTCATGAAGTGCATCATGCGATGGGGGGAGGTTTTGCTTGTGTCCCAGGTATGAATAAAAAAGCTCATTTTTCAAGCGGCCAAGATACTGATGCAAAACATATGTTTTTTGGAAAAGCTTATGTTCATGATGTTGAAGGTTGTCCAAAAGGAGAGGATACTGTTTATTTAACTCCAACATCAAAAGATCCTTACGATCCTTTTAAGCTAATATGTCTAAATGAATGGGGAAAATATAATCATAAAAAACTTGTTGAACTTAGAGAAAAACAGTTAAGCGATCTTAAAAAAGGTAAGTGGAACTACAGGAGTGGTGGATCTGGATGTAAGTTTAATTATTGGGACAGAGCTGGTACTGGAGTTATGAAATTATTTAATAACGAACAAGCTAATAGAGCGTATAATCGAAATTAACAAGATCATTAAATATTCTAATCTCTTAATGTTAATATTTTAAAAGATAATTTTAATTTAGGAAATTTTTTACTTAAAGTTAACTTAATTTTTTTAAAAGAATCCTTGTGAATTTTCTTTTCAATAGTTGAATTAAATATTTTCTTTCCATTAACTATTTTAGCTGCACCACAATCTTCGTGATTAATTACTATTAATTTATTTATATTATGCAACTTTATTGAAGTTGATAAATTATCCAAAAATGTTGATTGCCATTTTTTAAATTTTTTAGAAGTTACACCAATGGCTGCTCCAGCTATAGTAAATGAGCTATATTTTCCAATTAATTTCTTTTTTTTTAAATAATTAAAAACTTTTGGCTGAAACCTTGGATCCATACATGACAAAACCATAGCTTCATATTTTTTCATTATGGTACCAACCAAGTATCTTTACTATTATTAATGTCAAATCTAGCTCTTCGATGACCTTTTGCAGCTAAATATAACCACTCAATAGATTTAATTTTACACTGTATAACAGTAAAGTTTTTATATCCTTCTTCGCTTTGTTCTTTTGTATAATCAAAATTATCTAATTCAGGTTTTAAACCAGATGTTGGAATATCAGACTCTGTACCTGGTCCATTATCTACTAAGTAACATTTACGACTTATATGTTGAGTTTTCTCCCAAGATTGTTTTGTTACATCATTATTATGATTAATAATTGCTTCGACTTTTAATCTGACCTGAATTTTTTCATCTTTATCATAAAATAACATCGATGAATTAGGATTTTTTCCTAAGATTTTAATTTTATCAGATCTAATGTCACTGTGAAATTGCACTATATTATTTTGTTCATCTGATTTTCTTAGAACAACAATTCTACTTTCGATATCGCTCTCACTACCACATGAAAAAACAGGTATTCTAAAAGGAGACGATCTATTAGTAACCGCATCAGTTAGCATTAACCAAATTTTCTTTTTTATTTCGGAAAAATCCTCGTAGTAGGGAACAGTGGTAGACACAATTACTTTTTCTTTTTTAATCTAGCAATTAAGCTAGAGCTATCCCAACGGTTTCCACCCATTTTTTGAACTTCTGCATAATAACCGTCAACAATTTCTGTTACTGGTACAGGCGAACCATTTCTTTTTGCTTCTTCAATACAAATTTTCAAATCTTTTCTCATCCAATCCACAGCAAACCCATAATCAAATTTATCTGCCACCATAGTTTTATATCTATTTTCCATTTGCCATGACTGAGCTGCACCTTTTGAAATAGTTTCCATAACTTTATCCATATCTAAACCTGCATTAATTCCAAAATTTACTGCTTCAGATAAACCTTGAACTAAACCACCAATACACATTTGATTAACCATCTTAGTTAATTGTCCACTACCTGATGGTCCGATTAAAGTTACTTTTTTACTATAACAATCAATTATTGGCTCTGCTTTTTTAAAATCATTTTCATCGCCACCAACCATAACAGTTAATATTCCACCCTCGGCACCTGATTGTCCTCCAGATATAGGAGCATCTAAAAAACCAAATCCTTTATCTTTTGCGGCTTTATAAAGTTCTCTAGAAATTTGAGCAGACACTGTTGAATTATCTATATATACGCATCCCTGTTTAGCATTATGAAATAACCCATTATCACCTAAAGAGACTTGTCTTAAATCGTCATCATTCCCAACACACGTAAAAATAAAATCAGCATCTTTAGCTGCTTCAGATGGCGTATCAGCCATATTACCTTTGTATTCACCAATCCATTTTTCTGCTTTTGATTTTGTTCTGTTAAAAACAGTTACATTATGTCCTGCTTTTGATATATATCCTGCCATTGGATAACCCATTACACCAAGACCTATGAAAGCAACTTTAGAAGTCATATTTTTTTATGTTTAAAAATTTAAGTTTAAAAGTAATTGTATTTGGGTTTATATTTACATTTTTTTCAAGCTTTGGACAGAGTTTTTTTCTTGGAATATTCAATACAAGTATAAGAGAGACACTCTCAATAACTCATGGACAATTTGGCTCAATATATGCATCAGCAACATTGTGCAGTAGTTTATTACTTATTTGGGTTGGAAAGAAAATTGATGATATAAATATTTTCCGATTTGCAATTTATGTAACGTTACTTTTATCTTTTTCTTGTTTTTTCTTTTCAAAAATTTCATCAATAGTTTTTTTATTCATAGCAATTTTTTTAATGAGATTTTCAGGTCAAGGAATGATGTCTCATACTGCAACAACAACTGTTTCAAGATATTTTACAAAATCTAGGGGTAGGGCATTAAGTATTTGTTGGTTTGGGTTATCTAGTGCTGAATTTATTTTACCTGTTTTAATGGTATTTTTATTGTCATTAACAACTTGGCAAAATATTTGGACAGTAATTGCTTTATTAATTTTAGTATTTTTACCGATTGCATCATTTTTTCTAGTTCGAACTGTTAAACTTGATACGAGAGAAAGCACTGAAGGTGAAGAATTTAAAGAGGAAAATATTAAGCAATGGAAAAGAATTGAAGTAATAAAAGACTATAAATTTTATATTGTAAGTATGAATATGTTGGCCATGCCCTGGATTGCAACTGGTGTATTTGTTTATCAATCATTTATTACCGAGTCAAAAAACTGGGGACCATTTGTAATTGCTCAGTCTTTTATGTCATATTCAGTATTTTCAGTAATTACACTTTTAATATCTGGTTTCTTAATTGATAAATTTACAAGTCGAAAACTTTTAATTTTTATGAATATTCCTTTATTTCTGTCGACTTTTGTAATTATTTATTTTGATGCACAATTTACTGCATTTATATTTCTAGGTTTAATTGGAATATCAAATGGTTTGGCAAACGTTTTGGGGTCTTCAACTTGGGCTGAAGTTTATGGTGTAAAGCATATTGGATCTATTAAAGCTCTGACCACTGCACTTATGGTTTTTTCAACAGCTTTCGGAACTGCTCTTTTTGGTATTTTAATTGATATCGGATTTTCAATTGATAAAATTGCTATAATATCTGCACTTTATATACTTATTTCTTTTATCCTTCTTTTTTTAGTTAGAAAAAAATTAAATCCAATTTTAGTGTAAAAATACTTGATTTTGTTGATCTTGGAGTATATCTAATCGCTCATGGCAAGAGTTACCGTTGAAGACTGTATAGACAAAGTAGATAGCCCTTATGAATTAGTTTTGGTTGCTAAAGAAAGAGCTACTCAACTTAATTCAGGGATTGAACCTACATTAGATAGAGATAACGACAAGCACACAGTTATTGCTTTGAGAGAAATAGCTGAAGAAACAATTAAAGTTCCAGATTTAACTGAAGCTGCAGTTTACAAACTAAGAAAACATGTAGAACAAATTGATGATACTGCTGAAGAAGATGAAGATATTGGTGATGATTTTGAGAATTTATACAAAGGTGAAATCTCAAAAAGTGGTGTACCAATTCTTCCGTCAAAAAGAGCTAGAAAAATTCCTGAAAAAATTCAGGTTTCAAAAGAAGATCTTGCAGAATTATCACCATCAGCTCAACCTGATGTTAATGTAGAAGCTCCAAGTGAAGCTGAAGAAAATGATGACGTTTCACTAGATCAAGTTTCCGAAGCAGAAGAACAAGTTTCAGATAACGTAAGCGACGAAGAAAATAATTCTTAATTAAGAAAACTCTTTTAATATCTGTTCCCTGTGTTCATCAAGATCAGGAATGTCCCCTCTAGTACTTTTATCTTCGTATGAAGACATTTTTATAGGATTGCCTGCTAATCTAAAATCACCAACTACTTTATGATAAGCTTTAACAATCATATTTCTTGCTTCGACTTGAGGATTTTCTACCGCTTCTTTAATATTAAATATCGGTCCACAAGGTATCTTTAATTTTTCCATTTCACTTACCCATTCAGAAGTATTTTTTGAAGAAAGTTTATCTTCAAAAATTGATTTTAGCTCATTCATATTTTCACATCTGAGTGAATTGGTATTAAATCTTTTATCACTGACCATTTCAGGTATTCCTAATACTTCACAAAGTTTTTCATATAATTTATCGTTACCTGCAGCAATGATTATATAACTATCTTTTGTTTTAAATGCCTCAAACGGGGCGATTGAAGGATGTCTAGATCCCATTGGTTTAGGAATTTCATTTTTAGATAAATATCTTGCAATTGCATTTTCTAAAATCGCAATTTGGCAGTCTAACATTGAAACATCTATAAACATTCCCTTACCTGTTTTTTGTCTATCATACAAAGCTGCATTAATTCCAATTGCAGTAAAAAGGCCTGCTGTAATATCACCAATTGAAGTTCCAACTCTTGTTGGTTCACTATTTGGATGACCTGTAACACTCATCAGTCCACCCATTCCTTGAACGACCATGTCATAAGCTGGTAATTCTTTTAAAGGACCAGTCTGACCAAAACCAGATGCAGATGCGTATATTAATTTTGGATATTTTTTGCTTACATCTTTCCAACCATATCCCCATTTTTCTAAAGTACCTGGTTTAAAATTTTCTACTAAAATATCTGCCTTTGCTAAAATTTTATCAAAGATTTTTTTATCATCTTCATTTTTTAGATTTAGAGCAATACTTTCTTTTCCTCTATTCAGTGACATAAAATATGCTGAATAGTCTTTTACAAAAGGTCCAAACTTTCTTGAATCGTCACCAATTTCTGGAGCTTCTACTTTAATTACACGTGCACCGAGATCAGATAAGATCATTGTACAATATGGACCTACTAAAACCCTAGTAAGATCAACAACTAATAAATTTTTTAAAGGACCATCCATAATAAGTATGTCATTTCCTTATATTGACTCTTCTACTCAAGTTCAATTTAATATCATCATTATAAATAAAAAGGGGAAAACTATGTTAAGAAAAATAACATTATATTTGTCTTCAATAATTATAGCTTTTTCAATAGTAGGATCTGCATATGCAGTTACATTAAAAGCAAGTCACCAATGGCCAGGTACACCAAGAGCTGATGGCTCTTTTGACCCACGTCATGAAATGGTACAAATTATTGCTGATGAAGTAAAAAAAGCAAACGTTGATTTAGAAATTAGAATTTATCCAGCTAAGTCACTTTATAAGCCAAAAGAACAGTGGAAACCTATGACTACAGGTCAACTAGATATTTCTGCTTTCCCATTAGCTTATGCATCAAAATTCCATCCAGAATTTGATGCTACATTGATGCCAGGAACTGTAAAAAATCATGATCATGCGTTGAGATTTAATAAAGGTCCAATGATGACAGAGATTAAAAAAATAATTAATGATGCTGGTGTCGTTGTATTGTCTGATGCATGGTTAGGTGGTGGTTTCGCATCAAAAACTAAATGTATCAAGAATCCAAGTGATGCTAAAGGACAAGTGATGAGAGCTGCAGGAAAAGCATTTAACCAAATGTTAGAAGCTGCTGGTGCAGGTATACAAAGTATGCCATCATCTGAAATTTATACTGGATTACAAACTGGTGTATTAACAGGTGCAAATACTAGTTCAGGAAGTTTTGTAAGTTATAAAATTTATGAACAAGTTAAATGTGCAACGCCTCCAGGAAAGTTTGGTTTATGGTTTATGTATGAGCCAATTTTGATGTCAAAAATGAGTTTTGATAAATTAAACTCAAAGCAACAAGATGCTTTAATGAAGGCAGGAAAAGTCGCTGAAAAATATATGACAGCTCAAGTTGAAAACTTAGATAAAAAGTTTGAAGAAGCATATAAAGCTGCAGGTGTTAAATTAGTATATATGGATGCTAATGATCATGCTGCATGGGTTGATATTGCAATTAAATCATCTCATAAAGCTTTTGCTGAAAAAGTTCCAGGTGGCGATAAGCTTATGGAAATGGCTTTAGCAGTTAAATAAAATAATATATAAAGAACCCCTATTTATTCTTAATAAATAGGGGTTTTTTTATGAAAGAAAAATACTTAAAATTCTGTGATCATGTTGCAAGAGCTTGTGGAGCTTTTGCTGTTATAGCTTTACTTTTATCAATTCTTGTTATTGTAGAATTAGTTTTTGAAAGATACTTTTTTCAAAGAGCAATCACTTGGCAAACTGAGCTTGTTACAATGCTTCTGGTTGCCTCAACATTTATAGGAAGCGCCTATGTATTAAGTGAAAAAGCTCATGTAAGTATGGAGTGGATTTACGATTTTTTATCAAAAAAAAATATTTTAAGACTTAAAATATTCACTTCTCTTGTCAGTTTATTATTTTTTTTAATTTTATTCTATTTCGGCTTTTTAATGGTTGAGGAAGCTTTTACTAAAAATTACTCAACAGGAACAGTTTGGGATCCTCCTTTGTGGGTACCATATTCTTCAATGATGATAGGTGCTGCGCTAATGATTTTACAATATATAGCAGAAATTATTAAGCTTACAGACGAGGAGGATAATAACTAATGGATCCATTATTAATTGCAGTAATCGTTGCTGTATTTACTTTGATAGTATTATTTTCCGGAATACCAATTGCTTTTGGTTTAAGCTTTGTATCTATCGCTCTTTTAGTTGCTTTCGAAGGTTTTCAAATGTTAGATGTGTTTGCTGAAACTTTCTATGCGGGATTAAATTCATTTGTCCTGCTTTCAATACCAATGTTTATATTAATGGGAATGGCAGTTGCTAATTCTCCAGCAGGAAAAGACTTATATACAGGATTGGATAGATGGTTATGGAGGGTACCTGGAGGTTTGGTTATTTCTAATATAGGAGCTTGTTCAATCTTTGCTGCACTAAGTGGATCAAGTCCTGCAACCTGTGCTGCAATTGGCACTATGGGAATTCCTGAAATGAGAAAAAGAGGATACTCAGATCAAATTGCAACAGGAACCATAGCAGCTGGTGGAACTTTAGGAGTATTAATTCCTCCAAGTATTGTTTTAATTGTTTATGGAATTGCAACTGGAACATCTATTGGAAGATTATTTTTAAGCGGGTTGATACCTGGATTTATGCTTGCAGGTATGTTCGCTATTTGGGCACTGATACACAGTTATTTTATTGATAAAGACTCCGCTAAAGCTTTAAAGAATAGAACACCTCCAACGTTTAAAGAAAAAATTGAAGTTCTGCCAAGGATACTTCCTTTCTTAGCAATCATTGCTGGTGTTTTATATGTTTTATATGGCGGTGTTGCTACTCCATCAGAGGCTTCAGGGGTTGGAGCCTTTTTAGTTTTTGTTTTGATTGCAGTCGTCTACAAAATTTACCAACCAAAAAAAATATGGAATATCGTTAAAGTCTCAATGAAAGAAAGTGTGATGATAATGTTTATCATCGCAGCTTCTTATCTTTTTGCATTTACACTATCACAACTTTATGTAACTCAATCGTTAGCTCAGAGTATGGTAGAGATGAGCTCTAATAAATGGGTAGTATTTATTTTAATAAATATATTTCTGTTGATTGCAGGTTTCTTTTTACCTCCAGTTGCCGTGATTGTTATGACTTCAGCAATTTTACTGCCAGTTATAACTCAGCTGGGATTTGATCCTTACTGGTTTGCAATTGTATTTACAATCAATATGGAAATTGGATTAATTACTCCACCCGTTGGATTAAACCTTTATATAATCAAAGGTATAACTCCAGATGTAAGTTTGTCAGAAATTTTAAAGGGATCTATACCATTTATGATAATTATGGCTCTAGCTATACTTATTTTGTGTATTTTTCCTGAGATTGTCACTTGGTTACCTGACAAAATAATGGGTAAAAGTTTAGGTTTTTAATATATAAAAAACACCATGTTAAATATAAAAAGAATATTCGAGACAATAGCTGATGCTGGTCAAAAAATTTTAGAGAAAAAATCATTAAAAAAATTCTCTAAAAAAAGAGATTTAATTGAGCTATGTGATGACCTGTTATCATCTAAAGGTGCAGCATTTGGCATTACATTAGCGAGGGATATTCTTTTTAGATATCATAACTTTTCTCATGAAGATAAATTAAAATTCTTACTTCAAGTAAATGAAAAATATAAACCTGATACAGCAAATATTGACAATGCTATAAAAGATTATACCGAAAAAAAAAATAGTAGATCAATTTTAAATTTATCAAGAATTACATCAGGAATAAGAAAAGAATTGTTTATTAGATTAAACATGGCTCCCAATGGAACAGCAGAGATTGTTTCTTTAAGAGAAGATCTACAAATGTTTTTATTAAAAAATCCTGAATTAAAAGAATTAGATTACGATTTGATTGATATTTTTAAAAATTGGTTCAATCCTGGATTTTTAAAATTAAGAAAAATAACATGGGATACAAAAGCTGCAATATTAGAAAAATTATTAAAATATGAAAAAGTTCATTCAATGAAAGATATGAATGAATTGAAAATTAGATTAGGAGAAAACAGAAGATTTTTTGCTTATTTTCATCCAGCATTAGAAGATGAGCCAATAATTTTTGTTGAGATTGCGCTAACTAAAGGATTAGCTAAATCTATCCAAGAGTTAACAAGACCTAATGATGGAAAAAAAGAAGATTATGATACAGCAACTTTTTATTCAATCAGTAACTGTCAAGAAGGACTATCAAGAGTTACGCTTGGTAACTTCTTAATCAAGAGAGTGGTATATGAGTTACAAGAAGAGTTACCTGATGTTAAAAATTTTGGCACCTTATCACCCATGCAAGGCTTTGCAGATTGGGTAAAATCTTCAGAAAATGAGAAAATTAGTGAAATAGTTCAAAAAGATAATTTTGTCAAAGTTGAGTTTTTAAAATCATTAGATCTTAAAATTGGAGATAGAAAATTTATTGATAATAAAGATTTACTTACAAAACTTGCTTTAAATTACTTAGCTGTACAAAAAAATGATCTAGGTTTTCCCATTAATGATGTTTGTAGGTTTCATTTAAAAAATGGAGCTGAAATTGACGATATTGTAGTTAATGCTAACGTTTCTGATGTAGGATTTAAAAGGTCATTTGGAATAATGGTTAATTATAAATATGAACTTGGGAAAATTGAGCAAAATCATCAAGAGTATGTAAACGAAAAAAAAATTAATATATCAAGCAAACTCAAAAAATATGTCTAGATTAAATAGAACTGTTTCTGTTGCTCCAATGATGGACTGCACAGACAAACATGAAAGATTTTTCTTAAGACTAATTAGTAAAAACGTTCTTCTCTATACTGAAATGATTGTCTCAGAAGCTATTGATAGAGGAGATAAAAAAAAACTACTAGAATTTGATATGAGAGAAAAACCTGTTGCTCTACAACTTGGTGGTTCTTCTACAAAACTATTAGGAAATGCAGCATATTTAGGTGAAGAATTTGGTTATGATGAAATAAATTTAAATTTAGGTTGTCCAAGTAAAAAAGTTCAGAAAAATAGATTTGGGGCTTGTTTAATTCAAGAACCTAATCTTGTCGCCGATTGCTTAAGTTCCATGATTTCAAAAACATCACTTCCTGTAACAGTTAAAACTAGAATTGGATATGATAATGTCGATCAATATGAAAATTTATATAATTTTATAAATATTTTGAAAGAAACAGGTGTTAAAACTTTTATAATCCATGCCAGAAAAGCAATGTTGGGAAAATTTACACCTAAACAAAATTTAAACATTCCACCTTTGAAATATGAATACGTAAATAGATTAAAAAAAGATTTTCAAGATTTAGAAATAATAATTAATGGAGGTATAACGTCTACCGATCAAATCAAAGGACATTTAGATAATGTAGATGGTGTTATGATTGGAAGATCTATCTATCATTCTCCTTATATGTTAGCAGATATTGAAAATAAAATTTTTAACAATAGTGAAGTTTTGACAAGACAAGAAGTTGTTGAGAAACTAATTGAGTATGTAAAAGAAGAAATTAAAAAAGGTACAAGGTTAAATCAAATCATGAGACATACTCTTGGTTTATTTCATGGACAAATAGGTTCTAGTTTTTGGAAAAGATATTTAAGTGAAAATATGTGTGTAAGAGATGCCGATGTTAAGAAAATTGATCACATAATGGATAAAGTAAAATTTAATCCACAAAGTATATCGGCAGGTCAAATTGAATAATACTATTTTAGAGATTAATAATATTTATTTTATTTTTTTAATGATGGCAGCTGCTGTTCCGGTTGGTTTTTTTGCAGGTTTTTTTGGTATCGGTGGAGGATTAATATCAGTTCCATTTTTATTTTTTGTATTTGAAGCATTTAACGTGGATAAAGATTATTTAATGCATTTATCTGTAGGGACGGCTTTCTCAATAACAATTTTAACTGCTACAGCTTCAGTTTTAACTCATAGAAAATATAACGCTGTTGATTTTAATATTATTAAAAATTATGGAACATTTGTAATAATTGGAGTTTTCTCTGGAACATTAATGGCAGCATTGATGAATACTAAAACATTATTATTCTTTTTTTCTGCTGTTGTTTACTTTTTTGGAGCCTACTTGTTGTTACAAAGTGAAAAGAAAAAAAAATTAAGAAAAAATTTAATATTTTCCCTAGAATAATATTTGGATTTTTGTCAGGATTAATATCTGCTCCTATGGGTATAACAGGAGCCATGATGAATGTTCCTATATTAAGATACTTTGGCTATCCTATTAACTTAGCAATAGGAAGCTCTGCAGCTATTGGATTTATAATAGCTTTATTTGGATCAATTGGATTTTTTACATCTGGTCTGATGTTAAAAGCTGATATCCCATTAAGTATAGGATTTATTAATATACCTGCATTTATAATATTTGTTCCGATAACAACTTTCATGGCAAGGATCGGAGCAAAAACAGTTCAAGATCTAGATAGAGTTAAAACACAGAGATTATTTGGTGTTTTTTTATATGTTATCGGTACTTTATTTCTATATAGATTTTTAGTGACTTAGGAGACGAGGTGGTTTCAGTCTCCCTCCGCCACCTCAACTACATATTAATCGATTCTTTAATTATTTCTTAACTCTTTATAGTTGAAATTTAAATTTTTTGATCATAATCCCCAACTTTACCGGTTTGTTGAAGCAGATTATCAATAAAGTCAAAAATCTTCTTTTTTCTATCTTCAGAGGTTGGACTTTCAGTAACTACAACTAAAGAGGGTTTATTAGAAGATGCTCTTACTAATCCCCAAGACCCATCATCA
>CACKOU010000018.1 GCA_902601895.1 uncultured Pelagibacteraceae bacterium
TTTATGTTTATAAAAACTTTAAATACAGATTTTTTTTAGCTACGGGTAACAAAAATGAAGAAATTGAATTTATCAAAGAAATTTTAAGTTACCATAGGAAATTACGTACCATTAAATGAACTTAGTATTTCTGAAACTTTACATGTAATAAAAAATTGTAATATTGCTATTTGTAATGACTCAAGTCTAAGCCATTTATCTTCTTGGTTAGGAAAACAAGCTATTGTTTTAATGTCAGATACCCCACTAATATATGGAAGTTATAGTTCCAAAATGCATCCACTTATATAAGATGGTGTAGAGAATATTACTCCTAGAACGGAGGGTAAGGAGCGAATAAATCCTATAAAAATCTTTGAGAAATTTCAGATCTTAATTAGCTGATATTTTTAATAACGTTCTCTTTGGCTTCATTTACCAATGTTGCAATATTATTTAATTCTGGACTTCTATCGGGATGTATTTTTTTCATTATTTTTTTGTAAGATTGCAATACTTCGCCTTTTGTATATTTTTTTTTGGGGTCTAAATTTAAAATTCTATAAGACTCATCAATAGACATTGCTTGAGATGAAACATTTTTGTTAAATTGGTTAAAATTAAACCTTCCAGAAT
The DNA here is from genome assembly GCA_902601895.1 of uncultured Pelagibacteraceae bacterium. Taxonomy (GTDB): domain Bacteria; phylum Pseudomonadota; class Alphaproteobacteria; order Pelagibacterales; family Pelagibacteraceae; genus Pelagibacter. Next base: position 616 of record CACKOU010000018.1, read on the forward strand.
TTTTCAATACTCTTAAAAGGCCCCATAATCTAAACAATTGAAATAACGAAATTCCAGCTTTTGTCTTTATTAATGGCAATATGGCCAACATAAAAGGTAAAGAAAAAATGTATCTTCCAGCATATGCCATTATTACCGCTAACAATATTGAAGAAATTATAATAAATGTTCTTACAAATTTTGATATTTTTTTTGTTGAAGTTTTGGCAAACCAATTGAGTAAAATATAAAGAATAATAAAGATAATAAGTATTGCAAAAAAAATATTCATAAATTAATTAAATTTAAATGAAAATACCACAGCTTAAAAAAAAACCAGAATTAAAATCTTGTCACAACGTAACCTGGGAAGACGATTATAGTTGGATACATCAGGAAAACATACTTGAGGTATTGAGAGATAGTTCAAAATTGTTACCAGAGGTTAGAAAATATCTTGAGGATGAAAATGATTATTTTAGTTATCAAATGTCAGATACAAAGGAAATTCAAAAAGTTTTATTTGATGAGATTAAAGGTAGAATTAAACTTGATGATGAATCTCTTCCGTTTAAAGATGTAAGATATAGCTACTGGACAAAAACAACAACAAAAGGAAACTACTCTATAAAGTTAAGAAAAAAAATTGACTCTAATGAAATAGAGGAAATTTGGAATGGTGATTTAGAAAAAGAAAAGCTTAAAACAGAGTATTTTGGGCTTGGAGACTTAGAGGTAAGTTATAATGATAAATTATTAGCTTACTCCCTAGATTTAAAAGGATCTGAATATTACACCATACATATAAGAGATATTAAAAATAAAAATCAAATTGGTGAAAAAATTGAAAATACCAGTGGCGGAATAACATTTAGCTTAGATGACAAATATATTTTTTACTCAAAGCTTGATGATAATCATAGACCTAGAGAAATTTACAGACACGAAATTGGCTCTCCTACTAGTAAAGATATTCTTATTTTTAAAGAAGAAAGTGAAGCATTTACTGTAGGGATAGGACTTAGCTCTGATGAAAAATATTTTTTTATTACCTCATCTGATCATAATACCTCAGAACAGTATTATTTTAAAGCAGATGAAATAATTCCAAAACCAAAACTGATTGATAAAAGAAAAAGAGGGATAATTTACTCAGTTAATTCATGGAATGGCAATTTCTATAAACACACAAATGAAGATGCAGAAGATTTTAAAATTGAAAAAACAAATAATTTAGAAAAAAAGATCTGGGAAGCATTTATACCTGCGCGAGAAGAGGTTTTAATCGGTGGATTAATTTTCTTAAAAGATTGGATTATAAGATCTGAAACTTCTAATGCATTATCAAAATTAATATTAAGAAACCCAAAAAATAATGACGAAGAAGAAATATTTTTTTCAGATGAAAAAGTTATAGTGCCTAGTGTTTCGTTAATCCAAAGAGATAGGAACACTGATACGGTTTATCTATCATATTCATCACCAAAAACACCTGGAAAGACTTACTTATACAATCTCAAAACAAAAGAGAAAAAATTAGTTAAAGAACAAGAGATTCCTAGTGGGCATAATTCTGATGATTATATAGTTGAAAGACTAGAGTGTGCTTCTCATGATGGAAGGATGGTTCCTCTTACAATAACAAGACATAAAAAAACTAAATTAGATGGTTCAGCAAAATTATTATTATATGGATACGGATCATACGGTAGTTCTATGTCACCAAGTTTTTCTTCAACCAGAATAAGTTTAATAGATCGAGATATTATATGGGTAACTTCTCATATTAGAGGCGGTATGGAAAAAGGAATGAAATGGTGGAAAGAAGGAAAATTATTAAACAAGAAAAATACATTTGAAGATTACATCGCTTCTGCAAAATTTTTAATTGAAAAAAAATTTACGTCTAAGGGTAATATTATTGGAATGGGTGGATCTGCTGGAGGTCTTTTAATGGGTGCAGTTGTTAACCATGCACCTGATTTATTTTTAGGCATTGTTATGGCTGTTCCTTTCGTTGACTCTTTGACCACGAACCTAGACCATTCTTTACCATTAACGGTTGGTGAATTTGATGAATTTGGAAATGCTAAAGATAAAAAAGAGCACTTTGATTACATATTTTCATATGCACCTTATAACAATATAAAAAAAATGGATTACCCAAACATTTTGATAACAACGAGTCTAAGTGATAACAGGGTATTATTTGATGAGCCGGCAAAATTTACTGCAAAACTAAGAGAGTACAAAACTGATAACAATTTGCTTTTATTAAAAACAGAAATGAATGCAGGTCATGGAGGAAAATCTGGAAGAGATGGAGCAATTGAGGAGATTGCAGTAGACTACGCATTCGCCTTGAAAATAGCTGGAAAATTAAATACTTGATCTTGAAATATCAAAATTAATTACCATATAAATTTCGTTAGTCGCCTAATGGGGCTAGCAATAAATAAACTTGCTTAATTAAAGGAGGATAATATGACAAGTAAGGATCTATCAATTTTCAACTCACTTCGGCCTTTCTCAATTGGTTTTGACGATATGTTTGACCAATTCGAAAGTATGTTGGGCAATGGTGGTTTAAGTATGCAATCAAACTACCCGCCTTACAACATTAGAAGAACTGGCAAAGATAACTACTCAATTGAGGTTGCTTTAGCTGGTTTTAGCAAAAAAGATGTTGAGGTAGAGTTTGAAGATAATCTATTAACTGTAAGAACTAAACAAGTTGATAGAAGTGAAAACAAAAACCAAGATGGAGAGATAATCCACAAAGGTATATCGCAAAGACAATTTGCGAGATCATTTACAATTGCAGATGATGTAAAAGTGAATGGTGCAGAGTTAAAAGATGGTCTTTTAACAATCGCATGTGAAAGGATTATCCCGGAACATAAAAAAAAGAAACTTATTGAAATTAAATAAGTACCTTGCTTGTGGGGCTAGTCCCCACAAGACTAAATACATCCACTAGAGCTAAATCCGATAATAACCCCTGATGCATTCACCTCAAATTTTCTTTCACAAGGAATTCCATATTTTTTTGTTTTGTAGATAAGCATTTCATTTCCAAGTTCATTGACAAAATCTTCTGAAGGTGAGCCTAATTCTAATCTCATCTCATTAACTTCTTTTCCAACGAATTGACCAAATTTTTCATTCTCTTTTTCAGCCACTTCATCAGATTTCTTTTTAATTGTTTGGCATCCAGTTAAAAAAATTATTGACAATGTGATAAACAGAGCAATAAATTTTTTTAATAAACTATTATTTTTAAAAGCAATAATCATCAATACATACCTAAAGTTGAATTATGTTAACAATTTGTTCAAAACTTTCATTAAATTGTTTGAATTTAATACAAATTTGAAAAGATAGGAAATTTTAAAGATTATTGAGTTATTGATTTATTATATTAAAGAAATGCTATGACAACAGACTTAAGAATATCAAATATATCAAAAATATATCCAGGATGTATAGCTAATGATAATGTATCTCTTCAATTTAAAAGTGGAAAAATATACGCACTATTAGGAGAGAACGGAGCTGGAAAATCTACATTGGTAAAAATTTTGTCTGGTGTAGTAAGCCCAGATAATGGTGAGGTTTTTTTAAATGAAAAAAATTTAAAATTAAGTTCTCCACTCGATGCCAAAAAAAATAAAATTGGAATGGTTTTTCAGCATTTCAATTTATTTGAAACTTTATCAGTATTTGAAAACTTAAGTATAGATGCAACTGAAGATAACAAAAGTTTAAGAGTAAGAATAAATGAAATATTAAAAAAATATAACTTTAGTATTGACCTTGACGTTCCTGTATTAAATTTATCAGCAGGGCATAAGCAAAAAGTTGAGATTATAAGATGTCTTTTAAGAAGCCCTAAAGTTCTAATCATGGACGAGCCTACATCTGTTTTGACTGAGCAGGAAACAGAGGAATTATTTATATCTTTAAAAAAATTCTGTGATGAAGGAATATTAATTATTTACATAACTCACAAGTTAAAAGAAGTTTTGTCTTTATGTGATGAGGTTGCTGTAATGCGAAAAGGTAAGGTTGTTTCGGTTAGCCAAACACAAAATGAAAAAATTGAGACTCTCGCAAATAAGATGGTTGGTCAAAAACTAGCGAAAATTAAGAAAAAAATTAATATTTCCAAAAATAAAGATGAGATATTTAAAGTAAAACATTTAAATTTTTATAGCGATGATCCTTTTGAAACAAATTTAGTTAATCTAAATTTTTCTGTAAAGAAAGGAGAATGTTTAGGTATAGCGGGTATTTCTGGCAATGGTCAAAATGAACTCTTTCAAATTTTGAGTGGGGAAATAATTACACCAGATACATCAATCATTTTTCGAAATAAGGAAATTGCTAAATTAAATCCAAAGCAAAGACGAGAGTATTTAATGGCTTTTTCTCCTGAAGATAGAATATCTCAAGCGGCTGTACCTGAATTAAAAATATATGAAAATGTAGCTTTAAATAATTTTAAGTCATCAAATTTTTTTGAAAAAGGTTTGGTAAATGAAAAAAAAATTAAAGAGCATTCAAAGAAAATATTATCTGACTTCTCAGTAAATACAGACAATGTTGAATTAAAAAGTCAATTTCTATCGGGTGGAAATTTACAAAAACTTATTTTAGGGAGAGAGTTAATTACAGCTCCGGAGTTATTAATTTGTTACAATCCAACATGGGGACTCGATGTGGGTGCAATCAATTATATTCATGAAACACTTATAAAAATTAACGATCAAGAAAAATCAACGATTTTAATTTCTACAGATACGGAGGAGTTATTAAAACTCAGTGATAGAATTGTAGTTATTTACAAAGGCAAGCTTTCAAAAATAATGCCTTCAGAGGAAGTAACTCCAGAAAAATTAGGTGTTCTAATGGGAGGAGGTTCAATTGATTAAAATTGAAAAAAGAAATGATGTACCAATGGTACTATATTTTTTTACTCCTTTTATTGCAATCATACTTACAATTTTAGGTGGTGGTATAATTTTTTATATTTTAGGTTTTAATCCAATAGAAGCACTTAAGTTTTACTTTATAACTCCAATTTCAAATTTATATGGATTCAGTGAGTTGCTACTCAAAGCAACCCCACTTTGCTTAATTGCTATTGGTTTATCATTTTGTTTTAAAAGTAATAATTGGAATATTGGTGCAGAAGGACAATTAACTTTTGGTGCGATTGTAGGAGGAGGAGTTGCTCTTTTATTTTATAATCAAGAAGGTTTTTATATACTTCCTTTAGTTATACTTGCTGGAGCAATCGGGGGAATGATCTTTGCACTTATTCCAGCAGTCCTTAAAACATATTTTAATACAAATGAGATTTTAGTTAGTCTTATGTTGGTTTACGTTTCAAAGCTACTCTTAGATTACTTAGTAGTTGGCCCATGGAGTAATCCTGAAGGTTTTAATTTTCCTGAAACAAGACAATTTAATGACTCATCTAGAATGCCATTATTATTTGAAGGTTTGAGAATTCATGCTGGTATTTTTTTAGCTCTTGCAGCGGTTATGCTGAGTTGGTTTATTCTTTACAAAACCTATTTAGGTTTTCAGATTAAAGTATCTGGTCTAAGTTTAAAAACTGCTAAGTATGCTGGGTTTAAAGGAAAAACTATGATTTTGGTTGTTTTTATGATTAGTGGTGCTTGTGCGGGATTAGCTGGAGTTGGTGAAATTACTGGACCTATTGGACAGCTGCATAGAATGATATCCCCCGATTACGGTTTTACAGCAATTATTGTTGCTTTTTTAGGTCGTCTTAATCCTTTTGGCATAATTTTTGCATCTTTGGTTGTTGCATTGACATACCTCGGTGCTGAAACGGCTCAAATTTTTTTACAAATACCAAAATATATCGGCCAAGTCTTTCAGGGTATGATCTTATTTTTTTTACTCGCATCTGATTATTTACTTTTTTTCAAAGTTAAAATTTTAAGTTTAAAAAAAAATGAGCTTAGACATTAGTTTTATAGGAATTCTGATAGGATCAATAATGGCTTCATCAGTGCCATTAATACTTGCTGCTTCAGGTGAATTGATCACTGAAAGATCGGGTGTTTTAAATTTAGGTGTCGAAGGAATGATGATAATCGGAGCAATATCTGGTTTTGCTTTAATGGTAATAACAGACAACCTTTTTATAGCAATCATAGGCTCAATGTTATCAGGAGTTATAATTTCACTAATCTTTGGATTTTTAACGCAATCTCTTCTTACAAACCACGTTGCAACAGGTTTGGCATTAACTATTTTTGGCATTGGTTTATCTGCAATGTTAGGAAAAAATTTTGTTGGCATCCCTGGAAAAGAATTTCCAATTTTATTTTCAAGTTTAAAAGAAAGTATTCCATTTTTTGGTCCAATATTATTTGGACACTCTATAGTTTTATATTTTGCTTTTACTTTACCATTTTTAACTAATTATTTTTTGAAAAAAACTAAATTAGGTTTAGTTGTTAGAGCTGTTGGTGATTCGCCTGTTTCGGCATCTAATCAAGGTATAAATGTTATTCTGGTTAGATACTGTTGTATACTTTATGGAGGAGCTATGTGTGGCTTAGCAGGTGCATATCTATCTTTAATATACACTCCACAGTGGATTGAAAATATGACAGCTGGAAGAGGATGGATAGCTTTAGCTTTGGTTGTATTTGCAACCTGGAGTCCTATAAAAGTTTTAATTGGTGCTTTGATTTTTGGTGGGATTACAATTCTACAATTACATATGCAAGCAATTGGGTTTAGAATACCAGTTCAATTTTTAAGTGCATTACCTTATCTAATGACAATAATAGTTTTGGTTGTAATCTCTCGTGACAGTAGAAAAATAAAACTTAATACCCCAACCTCCTTAGGAAGAATATTCTATAAGGAAAAGTAATGTTAGCTATTCGAAAATAATTATTTTTTTTTTTTGAATTTTGATTAACTTAAAGCTTCACAAAAAAAATTTAGAGGGGAAATTCAAAATGTATAAAAACTTTTTTAGATATTTAATTTCTGCAATTTTTCTACTTGGGTTTAGTGTAAACTCAAATGCGGATTTTAAAGTTGGTTTTGTCTATGTTGGCCCAACTGGTGATCATGGATGGACATTTCAACATCACGAAGGAAGAAACGCTGTAGAGGCAGCTGGAATAAAAACAACATTTGTTGAAAGTGTTCCAGAAGGTGCTGATGCAGAAAGAGTGATAAGACAACTGGCTCAATCTGGGCATGACTTAATTTTTACAACTAGTTTTGGATATATGGATCCAACTAACAAAGTTGCAAAAGATTTTCCAAACGTAAAATTTGAACACGCAACAGGATATAAAAGAGAGCACTCTAATGTTTCTACATATTCTGCAAGATTTTACGAAGGAAGAACTCTTTTAGGCCATATCGCTGGAAAAATGACCAAAACAAACACTATTGGCTATATTGCATCTTTTCCAATTCCTGAAGTAATAAGAGGGATTAACGCAATGACTCTTGCTGCACAAAAGGTCAATCCAAATATTAAAACTAAAATTGTATGGGTGTTTACTTGGTACGATCCAGGTAAAGAAGCTGAAGCAGCCCAAGCTTTAATCGATCAAGGTGCAGACGTAATTATGCAACATACAGATAGTACAGCACCAGTTCAAACAGCGGAGAAAGCAGGTGTATGGTCATTTGGTCAAGCAAGTGACATGCAGAGATTTGCTCCTAAATCAATTTTGACTTCAATTATAGATGATTGGGCGCCATATTATGTTGAAAGAGCGATTGCTGCTAGAGACGGCACATGGAAACAACAAGATACATGGCATGGATTAAAGGAAGGTATGGTAGCTATGGGACCATATAACTCTGCAATGGGTGCTGACTTAGTTAAAGAAGTAGAGCAGCTTCAAAAAGATCTAGCATCTGGAAAAGTTCATTCTTTCACAGGTCCTATATATGACCAAAAAGGTAATATATTAGTTGCCGAAGGAAAAGTTGCTGATGATGGAATGTTAGCTGGAATGAGTGTTTATGTAAAAGGTGTTGAAGGTGATATTCCAAAATAATTTTTAAAGAAAAAAATTAAAAAGGCCAACTTATATAGTTGGCCTTTTTTTATGAATGTTTTTTCTTTAAGCCATTAATATCTATTTCATCGTAATATTCTGAAGGTTGAACTATCCAAGGATCTCCGTCAAGTAAAATTGGACAAAAATCTGGAGTAAAAGAAGAAGATTTTTTTTTCCAAAGACAAGCTGTTTTTATTTCTTGAATATAGTTCTTCACTGGAGCATAATTTTTTAACCATTTAATACTTTCATTTAGTGTAAGTCCAGTATCAGATAAGTCATCAACTAATAAAACATTTTTAAAGTCTTCATTTTGAGCGATTGAGCTTATGTCTCTTGCAAAAATAAGTTCGCCCTGTTTATTTTCTACAGTTTCTCCAGAATAACTTTGAATAACAACATAAGCAGTGGGCAATTTAAATATCCTTGATAGCATATCAATTATAGGTGCTGCACCTCTCATTATTCCGACTAAAACAGATGGTTTGTAATTTTTTTCAATTGTAAGAGCTAACTTTTCAACTGCTAATTTATAATCTTCATAATTGATTATTAATTTTTCTGCCATAAAATTTGGTAACATAAAAAAAAAAAATTAAAAAGGAGAATTATGAAAGGTTACTGGATTGCAACTTACAGTGAAATTAAAGACCCTGAAAGAATGAAAAAATATGCAGATAAAGCAAAGGAAGCTGTACTAAAACATTCTGGAAAAATTTTAGCTCGGAGTGCTAATAACATTGCACTTGAGGGTAGAGAAATGGTTAGAATAGCACTTGCAGAGTTCCCAGATGTGGAAACTGCTAAAAAATGCTACGACTCTGAAGAATATGTTGAGGCAAGAACATATCTTAAAGATAATGTAATTAGAGAACATATGATATTTGAAGGAATGGAATAACTTAAAAGGGGTAAATATGAAGGCATATTGGGTGAGTTTGTATACAGAGATTTTAGACCAAGATAACCTAAAAAAATATGGTGAAAATGCAATACCAGTTATAAAAAAATTTGGTGGTACTCCTGTAGTTAGAGGAGGAAAGCTAAAATATTATAGTGGTGATAAAATATTAAGAACCGTCATTTGGGAATTTCCCAATTATGACAAGGCCATATCTTGTCATGACTCAGATGATTATTTAAAAGCTTGGTCTTATGCAGAACGAACTACAAAAAGACATATGTTTATAGTGGAAGGTGCTAATACTGAATAGTATCGTCATCAATTGAACGCCACAAATACCAAGTGGCAACAGAACAATATGGGGAAAATCTTTTTTGAAGTTTTTTTATAAAAGTTTCAGGTGGAAAATATTTTTTTTTATAGTTATTTGATATTGCTCTTAATAATCCAATATCCTGAACTGGCCAGATATTAGACCTATTATAAGTAAATAACAAAATCATCTCTGCTGACCATCTTCCTATCTGTCTTAAAGTTGATAGATACATAATTGCTTCTTCATCACTCATTTTCGGAATTAATCTTGGATTAAAAGTTTTATCTTTAAATTTTTGAGACATTTCCAAGATCCCCCTTATTTTTTGACGACTTAGACCACATTTTTTAAGTTGTGATATTTTAAGCTTGGAAACAGTTTTTGGATTAATTTTTTTTTTACATGCCGATTCAAATTTTTTGAAGACAGAATCTGCAGCAGCAACACTTATTTGTTGTCCAATTATACTTTTGCATAAAGAATAAAAGACATCTTTTCTAGTAGTTAAATTATTATCTTTATATTTTTTAATCAATGATCTCATAATACTATCTTTTTTTGAAAGATATGTTTTAGCTTTTGTCCAATATGGTGGTGCCTTACTCATTTCTACTTACCGTTACTTGTTTATTTAAATATATTTCTCTTCGAAATATAACGATTGATGATATTATTACCAGTGAAGCACCCATCAATGTTTTAATTGTGGGAATTTCATCCCAAATAAAATATCCAAAAGATATTGCAAATAGTAATCCTAAATATTTAAGAGGTGTAACCAAAGAAACCTCGGATAGTTTGTATGATTGACTTAATAATAAATTGGCTGTTCCTCCCAACAAGCCAATTGTACTTAAAAGTAAGAAATCATTGAAAGTTGGCGTGATCCAACCAAATGGTATTGATAACACTCCAACAATTGTAATTGCAAAAGAAAAAAAAAATGAGATCAACCAGACTGGTTCTGTGGATGAAAGTTTTCTAATTGTAATTGCAACGTAAGACATTCCAATACAAAAGATTATTGGAAACAAGTAATAAATATTTAAACTAGAAAATCCTGGTTGGGTAATTACTAAAACACCAATAAAACCAACAAATACTGCAGCCCATCTATATACTCCTACTTTCTCACTTAGTAAAAATATTGATAGCAAAGTTGTAAATATAGGTGCAGCAAATGAAATACTTGTCACTGTTGCGAGTGGTAGGTTTCTTAGTGCCAAAAATATTGCAGCTAAAGCTATCAGTCCTGAACAACATCTAATTAAATGTAATCCTGGTCTATTTGTTTTGTAAAAATCTCTAAATCTTGTCTTAGGAACTAAAAAAATAATTGGCAAAATACCAAATAGACCTCTAAAGAACATTACCTGTCCAATTGGATAATCTGATGACCACTTGACTATTACATCCATAAATGAAAAGGCACATACTGATAAAAACATGTAAAAAAAGCCTAATTGATTTTTGGAAAGCATGATAATAACTTTAGATTAATTAAAATTTTTAGCAATGGAAATAGCAACTTTAGCACTTGGATGTTTTTGGGGACCCGAAATAAAATTTAGCAAGTTAGATGGAGTAATAAATACAGAGGTTGGATATTGTGGAGGTAATACTGAGAAAACATCTTATAAAGAAGTATGTTATGGTGAAACCAATCACGCAGAAGTAGTTAAAGTTGAATTTGACAATACTAAAATTTCTTATGAGGAAATAATAAGAAATTTTTTTGAATTTCATGACCCAACTACTTTAAACCGGCAAGGTCCAGATGTAGGTACTCAGTATAGAAGTGAAATATTTGTTCATGATGAAAATCAAAATAAAATTGCTAACAAAGTATTGAAAGAAATTAATGAAAAATTTAAGGGTAAAATCGTTACCAAAATATCAAAATCAAAAAATTATAACAAAGCTGAAGATTATCATCAGAAATATTTGGAAAAAAGTTTCTAATGTCACTTATATCAACTGAGTGGCTAGAAAAAAATCTCTCAAATGTAAAAATATTTGATGGCTCTTGGCATATGCCTGGAACAAAAAGAAGTGGTAAAGAAGAATTTAATAAAGAGCATATACCAAATGCAATTTTTTTTGATATTGACGAAAATTGTAATAAATCAACCGACTTACCACATATGTTAACGGACATTAGTTCGTGGGAAAATATACTATCATCTATGGGCATAACTAACGAAGACGAAATTGTGATTTATGATAATTCTGATGTTTTAAGTGCTTGTAGAGTATGGTTTAATTTAATTTACTTTGGCCATGATAAAAAGAAAGTACATGTTTTAGATGGAGGTTTTAATAAATGGAAAAAAGAAAAAAGAATAACTTCTACTAATAATAAAAATATTCAAACAACTAGCTACAAAGCAAAAGAAAATAATGAAATGGTCAAGAGTAAAGATCAGATTGATCAAAATATAATTAAAAAAAAATTTGATTTAGTTGATGCAAGAAGCAAAGATCGTTTTACTGGTTTAACTCCAGACCCAAGAAAAAATGTAAGAAGTGGTTCAATACCTAATTCAATTTGCTTACCGTTTAAAGCCCTTATCAATGACGATTTTACTTTTAAAAGTAAAACTGAAATTTCTTCTTATTTTAACGATTTATCTTTAAATGACCCTGTAAATGTTGTGTTTTCATGCGGTTCTGGGATCACAGCATGTGTTTTGGCACTTGCATATTCTCAAGTAAATAATAAGTATCTTCCAGTCATTTATGATGGTTCATGGGCCGAATATGGTAAAATATAAATTATGAAAAGATCAACAAAAATTACAAGCATAATAATAATTTTCTTTTTAATTATAGCTACAGTGATTGTTGGTAGAACAATGATTGGAAATCATTTTAAGAAGAAATTTAGTAAAAGACCACCTCCAGGAATAATTGTTACTGCAGCTGAAAATAGAGTCTTTGAAAATTTAATAAGCACATACGGAACAGCAAGACCATTTAAAACAAAATCCTATAAAATTGAGAAGTATGAAATACTGAAGCCTATCAACTTTAATCAAAAAGTAAAAAAAGGTGATGTAATTGCAGAACTTAAAAATAGAAAAATTATTGCTCAGTTTGATGGAACAATTGGAAAAAGAGAATTTTCAGAAGATATCGAAGTTTCAAAATCTTCAATCTTAGTTAATCTCGAAAATACCAGTATTATCTATTGTGATGTAGATATACCTGAAATGTTTGTACCATTTATTAAAGTTGGTTTACCTGTTGATATAAAATTTTCTGGATACAAAGATAAAACATATAAAGGTGAAGTTGACTCGTTAGCTAGTCGAATTAGTGAGGATACTAGATCATTACCAACAAGGATAAAAATGGATAATACATCTGGTGAAATTTTGCCTGGCTCATTTTTAGAAATTTCAATAAAATATGATACAAGAGAAAGCTTAAGTATCCCAGATACCAGCACAATAGTGGAAGGTGATAATATATTTATCTATAAAGTTGACGAAAAAAATAAAGTATTAAAAACAAATATTGATACCGGCGATAGGTACCTGGGTTTTGTTGAAGTTTTAAATGGTCTTAAAGTTGGTGACAAAGTTGTTGCTGAGGGTACAAAAAAAGTCAGACCAAATTTAATAATAAGACCTATAAAAAAGGGCGCTAAAGTAGCTAATCAAAATAAATCTGGCTGGAGTGGAAAAAAGAAAAAAGATACTAAAGAAAACAAGAATGGTATGTTTGCGTGGTTACAAAAATTAAATATATTTAAAAAGTCTGACTCTGAAAAACAAGAAAATAAAAAATAATTAATAAATGTATATAACTGAAGTTAGTATTAAAAGACCTGTCGTTGCATGGGTAATGTCAATGATACTAATTATTTTTGGAATTTTTGTATTTTGGGAATTGCCTGTTAGGGAATTACCTGATGGCATTCAGCCTCCAGTGGTACAGGTACAAACTGATTACAAATCTGCTTCAGCTGAAATTGTTGATGAAGAGATAACACAAAAGATAGAAGATGTTATAGGAGGAGCGGAAGGAATTAAGAACATTGATTCTAGTTCGCTTAATGGAAGAAGTAGAATAAATATTTATTTTAATACAGATATAGATTTGGATGATGCAGCAAACGACATAAGAGAAAGAGTATCAAGAGTTGCAGACAATTTACCAGATCAAGCAAACCCACCTCAAATTTTGAAACAAGCAGCAGGTTTTACAACTACAATGTGGGTTGCGCTATCGTCACCAACTTGGAATGATTTGGATTTGGGTGATTATGCAGAAAGATATCTTATAGATGCCTTTTCGAGCGTACCAAATGTTGGTAGAATTTTAGTCGGCGGATTAAGGGAACTAAGTGTTAGAGTTTGGGTAGATCCTATCAAATTAGCAGCCAATAATCTTACTATTCAGGAAGTCGAGAGAGCATTAAGAAATGAGAATATAAACATCCCCGCTGGAACTTTAGAAGCTAGTAACAAAGATTTAACTCTTAATATTGATAAAACTTACTCAAACATTGAAACAATCAAGCAACTACCTCTTAAGAAAAATAAATATAAAGTCACAACCCTTTCTGACATTGCAAATGTTGAGCTTGGTCCAGTTTCTGAGAAAACTTTATTTAATGCTCAAAGAAAAAATGCAGCTAATTTAAAAACGGTTGGGATTGGAATATACGCAAAAAGTGGAGCATCAACTGTCGAACTTTCAAATCAAATTAAAGAGAAAATTAACGTTTTAAATCAATCTTTACCAGATGGTTTAAAGTTAGAAATAGCATTTAATAGAGCAACTTACGTAGGAACTGCAATACAGGAAGTTTATAAAAGTTTAATAATTGCCTTTATTTTGGTCGTGGTAATAATTTACTTATTTTTAGGAAACCTAAAAGCTGTAATTGTACCAGCTGTAGCTTTGCCAGTAAGTTTGATTGGTTCGTTTTTAGGTTTATATATATTTGATCTTTCAATAAATATATTTGTTCTCCTAAGTTTTATTTTAGCAATAGGAATAATTACGGATGATTCTGTGATTATGACTGATGCAATTTATACAAGAATTGAAAAAGGAGAAACGCCACTTGTAGCTGCTTATAAAGGCTCAAGACAAATAACATTTGCGATAATAGCTACAACTTTAATCTTAGTTGCAGTTTTTTTACCTTTAATTTTTATTGAGGGTATAGCTGGTACTTTGTTTAAGGAAACTGCAATAGCACTATCTTTCTCAATAGTTGTTTCCTCATTTGTGGCTTTAACCCTTTCGCCAATGTTAGGAAGTAAATTTTTAAATAAAAAAGAAAAAATTAATTTTTTCGTAAAAAAATTCAATAATGGGTTTAAATCTTTTACAGAGTTTTATACTGATACTTTAAAATTTTGGATTAAGAAACAGAAAACGATTTCGATATTCATAATTCTGTTAATCGCAGCTTCAGCTTATTTATTTAATTTTACAAAAAAAGAATTGATACCATTAGAAGATAGAGGAGCTTATTTAATAATAGGCTCTACAGATGAAGGAAGCTCATTCGAATACACTCAAGAAAAAGCTCAAATAATTGAGGGAAGAATATTAAAATTGTTACAAGCAGAAGATAGCCCCTATCAAAGATTAATTATGAGGGTTCCTGGATTTGGTAAATCTGCAACCTCATATAATTCTTTTATTATAATTGCATTATTGGATGAGTGGAAAAATAGAGAAAAAAGTACACAAGTTGTTTTAAGAGAAGCTATTGGGCAAGTTGTTACAGTACCTGAAACATTTGCATTTCCAATATCACCTCAATCTATAAGAGTTTCTAGCTACAATAAACCTGTCCAAATGGTGATTTATGGGACAAGTTATGAAGAGTTAGAGCAAATTCAAGATCAGGTTTTAAGAGAACTAAGAAGAAATAGAAATATGTTTAGAGTTGAAAGTGATTACACAAAAAATAAACCTGAAGTTAAATTAATCACTAACAAAAATAGAGCAAACGATTTAGGAGTTTCAATAGAAAATATAGGAAGAACACTTGAAACATTATACGGCGGTAAGAGAGTTACAACATATAATAAAGAAGGAAGAGAATACCCTATAATTCTTCAACAATACTTAGCAGATAGAAGAGATAAAGATGGTTTATCTAAAATTTTTGTTAGATCTGAAACTACTGGAAAATTAGTCTCTGTTGCAAGTTTGGTAGAATTTAAAGAGAAAGGAACTGCTGAGTCATTACCTAGATATAATAGACAACGAGCAGTAACTATATCAGCAGCATTATCAGAAGAATATACATTGTCTGAAGCTATAAAATATTTAGAAGACGTTATGTTGCGAGTTGCCCCTCAAAATCAAATAACTTGGAAAGGTAAGTCTGAAGAATTAAAAGAGACTAGTAACGAAATATTTCTTATTTTTGCTTTAGCATTAATAACTGCATATTTAGTAATGGCTGCTACTTTTAATTCGTTTGTCCATCCTTTTATTATTATATTGACTGTGCCTCTTGCAGTTTTTGGAGGTCTTGTATTCATTTTGTTTCTAAATAGTTCGATAAATATATTTTCACAAATCGCCTTAATTATATTAATCGGTATATCCACTAAAAATAGTATTCTTATCGTTGACTATACTAATCAAATCCGAACTACAGGTGCAAAAATTGAGGAAGCATTGATGGAAGCTTGTAAATTAAGAATAAGACCAATCATAATGACTTCATTAAGCACCATGATTGCAATGTTACCTCTTATAGTAGGCAACATAGGTCCAGGTGCAGGTGAGGCATCTAGATTAGCAGTTGGATCAACAATTTTTGGTGGAATGATTATTTCTACATTCTTTACATTATATGTAACTCCAACTATGTATTTAACACTAGCAAAAAATACCAAGAGAATAGATGCAGTAGATCTGGAGCTAGAAAAGCAATTGATTAAAAAATAATATATTTTCTAGTAGTTAAGGATTTACTACATTTATTAAGCTGTTTCTTGAATTTATTTGAATATCCCTCTACTTTTTTTGCCAATACTATAACTTTCTGATTACTTTTATAATTTTTATAATTTCCCCAGCCTTCATGATAAGCAATATATTGTCTGAAAGCATCTCTTTTTGAAACTTTTAAAATTTTTTCTGTTTTATTTGTATACCACCCAATAAAATCTACGCTATCTTTAAATCTAGTTCTTAAAGCATATTTATTTCCAGTCTCATCTTTATATTGTTTCCAAGTGCCTTTAATAGCTTGTGAGTATCCAAATGAACTAGAAGGTCTTTTATAAGGTATAACTTTAAATAATTTTTGACGAGCAGGCTTAGCAAGCCAGTCAAAATCAGACTCCATTTTTATTATTGCTAATTGTAAGTTGATTGGTGTCCCCCACTTTTTTTCAGTTTTTTTCGCGTGTTTATACCAAAGATATTTCTCAGAAAATATTGAACAGCCATCTGATGTATTTTGAGGTATCGATGAGCAGGCATTTAAAAATAATAGACCAAAAACTAAAAAATACTTTCTAAAAAGAATCACAGTTTAATATAAATTATCTATTATTTTTTCTCCATATCCATGGATAATCAAATTCCATACTCCATAAACCTAACTTATTGTCTTTTGCATATATTTGATCTTTAGAATATTTTTTTTTTGAATATTTTGGATAATCAAAGGCTAATCCATTTCTTACCATATAAGCTGAAACACTCTCATTATTTATAAAACACTCACCCAAATATCTACCAAAATAATCTTTTTTGTTCTCAATTAGACATTTTAATTTTTTATTTATAATTTTTTTTGTAAGGGAATTTTTTGAAATTTCTCCACAATTAATTTTTTTTTTATTTTTTAAGCAAAACTGTTGCTTTCCTTTAAATTTAGTTTCAGGAGCATCTATTCCTGAAAAACGAATTTTTTTATTATCTAATAAAATTGTATCACCATCAATTATTTTAATGTTATCTGAAATTAGGATTGTTTCTGACAGTAAATGATTTGTTGCAGCAAATGTAATTAAAAATAGAAAACTAACTAACTTCAGTAGTTGCTTTTTCATTACATTCTTGCATTTTTTTTCTAATTTGTTCTTCGGATATATTTTTATCTTTTAAATCTGCATAAAGCTTTCTGTACACATCTTCATCACCTGCCTCAGCAAAATCAGCTTTGATTACATCTTGAATATATTGATTTTTTTTTTCCTCGTCATATCCAAGAATTTGCGAAGCCCACTCACCTAAGTATTTATTTTTTTTTGCATTGATTTTGAATTGTTTTTCCTCGTCATGAGCAAATTTTTTTTCAAATCCTTTTTTTCTTTCATCAAATGAACTCATTGCTTTCTACCTTATTATATTATTTCAAAAATCAAAAATGATATAAGAACATATATATTAACAAACTTATCATCTATTTCAAATCATCTTTAGAAAATTATTAAATAGTAGAATTATAAAACAATAAAAATTAATAGAAGAAAAGTAAAATAATTGTTTTATGATATTCATAGTTGATCTATATTCAAAATCGTAAATGAGTCACTTAATACTTGTCAGGCATGGTCAAAGCGAATGGAATTTAGAAAATAAGTTTACAGGATGGGTCGACGTTGAACTCGCACCACAAGGTAAATTAGAAGCCTGTAAAGCTGGAGAATTTATAAAAAAATTAAATTTAGAAATAAAACATTTTTATACTTCATATCAACTAAGATCAATTGATACTTTAAAACTCATTTTAAATACAATTAGAGTAAAACCAAATAATATAATTAAAGCCTGGCAATTAAATGAAAGGCATTATGGATCTCTTACAGGATTAAACAAAGATGAAATGAGAAAAAAATTAGGAGAAGAAGAAGTTCACAAATTCAGAAGATCTTGGGATAATCCTCCAAAACCATTGAACATAAATAGTCCATATCATCCAAAAAATATAAATGTTTATGATGATATACCTCGTAATTTAATTCCAGATACAGAGTCCCTTAAAGATACTTATGATAGAGTTGTGCCCTATTTTATTGAAAACATAGAGAAAAATTTACAAGATAACATAATTATATCTGCTCATGGTAATTCAATAAGATCACTTTTAAAATATTTATTTGAAATTGATGACAATGAAATTTCTAAACTTGAAATACCAACCGGAAATCCTCTACTTTTGAAATTTGAAAAAAATAATTTAAAAGAAGCTAAATACCTAGATGAGAGTAGATCTAGAAATTTAATTAAATTCTAAGCTTTTTGCAAAATTTTTTTGTAAATCACATTATCTGTTAAATGAATAAATTCAATACTACTTTCAAAACCATACAAATTTTCTTTTTTAATGTAATTGTCCCAAATCTCATTCATTGAGAATATTTTTTTTGATA
>CACKOU010000019.1 GCA_902601895.1 uncultured Pelagibacteraceae bacterium
TTTGGATACTATGGCTTGGGTGGGAAATTTAGTTATCCAGAAAAAAAAAAAATTAATACCTATAAATTAAAAAAACCTGAACCAGGACATGTCCCGAAAGCAAAAAAAAAATATAAAAATTTATTTAACATTTGATGGCCTTACTGATCCGTTGGGTCAAAGTCAAATCATTCCATATTTAGATACATTTATTACAGATGATAGTGATTTTTATTTAGTTTCTTTAGAAAAAAAAAAGAAATTTAATGAAAATTTACTTGATGACATAAAAAAAAAATCTAACTTTTTTTGGAAATATTTTTATTTTAGTGAAACAAAAAATAAATTATTAAAGGTATTTGAAATATTAAAAGTATTATTTATTTGTATAAAAATATCTTTTAATAAAAATGTCTTGTCTATACATTGTAGAGGTTTTCATCCATCTATAGTTGGAATTATCATCAAATATTTATTTAATACAAAAATCATTTTTGATATGAGAGGTTTTTGGATAGATGAGAAAGTTGACACAAAACGAATAAATAAAACTTCAATTATTGATAGTTTTATATTTAAAATTCTAAAAAAATTAGAAAGTTTTTTATTAAAAAAAAGTGATTTTATTGTTGTTTTGACTCTAAAAGTGAAAAATTATTTATTGAAAACAAAAAATTTAAATGAGGAAAGGTTATTTGTAATCCCGTGTTCTGTAGATTACAAAAATTTTTATATAGAGTCTAAAAAATTTAATAAAAATGAATTATTTAATAAATTAAATCTTAAAAATGACTATAAAATTATTTGTTATTGTGGATCAATCAGCGAATATTATATGATTGATGAAATGTTTCATTTATTTGAAAAATTATATAATAAAAATAAAAAATATTATTTTTTATTAATTACCAATCAAAAAATTGATTTAAACAAAAATTTATATAACAAAGAATATAAAGATAATATTATTTTACAAAATTCTGAGTGGAAAAATATTCCTGGTTTATTGTCCTGTGCTGATGTTATGTTATCTTTGATTAAACCAACTTTTGCTAAAATTGCATCTTCACCTACTAAAGTTGCAGAAGGATTTGCTTTAGGGAAACCTTTATTGTGTAATACTGGTATAGGAGATTTGGATTGGATAGTAAATGATAACAATTTAGGTTACGTGTTTGATATTAATAATTTATCAAAGCTAGACAATATAGATAGTATTATAGATCAACTTTTAAACATTAGTAAAGATAAGATTATTAATCAGTCTAAAGAAATTTATGATTTAAAAATAGCTAAACAGAATTATAAAAAAATATATGAACGAATTGTTTAAATTTTTAATAACTAAAAATAACCTTTCTAAAAAACATAAATTATTTTCTTTAATAATCATACTTTTCACATTCCTGAGTTTTTTTGCTGAATTATTTAGCATTGGCTTAATTATCCCACTTGTTTCAGTTATGTTTAATGAAGAAAAAATTCAAAATTTTGAATTTTTGTTACCTGGTTTTATAAATTTAAATAACCTAGATCATTCAGATTTTATTTATTTATTTCTAATTCTTATATTTTTAGCTTATTTTTTTAAGACAGTAATACTCTTCTTGCATAACTATCTTGTTGCTAGATACTGTGCAAGTTTAGGATTATCAATCCAATCAAAGCTTATTAAAAAATATTTAAAAAAGTCAATTGACTTTTATAACAATATTAACTCCTCTATCCTTATAAGGAATTTATCTACTGAAATAACAATTTTTGTTAATCATGTTTTAATCCCATTTTCTGTAATTATTACTGAGTTTCTTGTTTTACTGGGTATTTTATTTTTAGTCTTATATTTTGAACCTAAAACCGGATTATTTATACTAATTGTCGGCTTAGTTTCTGCCTTATTAATAAAAAAATTTTTATCTACTAGATTAAATATCTGGGGTAAAGATAGACAAAATCTAAGTGCTGAAAGTTTAAAAAAAATAAATGACTTATTTTTTTCTCAGAAAATTATAAAAATATTGCAAAAAGAAAATTTTTTTTTCTCGAGGCTATACAATTCATTTTATAAACTCACTCACACTCAACTTAAAAAAAGAGTGATTGCACCAATACCAAGGCTTGCAATCGAAATGTTAGCAATAATATCATTTTGTTTACTTGTAATCTTCATGTTAAAAGATAACAAGCAAACAAATGATATCATAACAATTTTAGCTTTATATGCTGCAGCAGCTTTCCGACTTATACCAAGTTTCAATAGAATAACTGAGATGTACAATCAATTTAAATTCTCAATACCATCTTTGTCAGTTATTGACAAAGAATTAAACTCTATAGAATACGATTACAAAATATCTCAAAAATTAAATCAAAATCAACAGGACTTTCAAAAAATTGAGATTAATAATTTAAGTTTTAGCTATGATAAAAAAATCATTTTAAAAGATATTAATTTTAAGTTAGAAAAAAAAGATATGGTTGGGATTGTTGGAAAAAGTGGAAGTGGAAAGACAACATTAGTAAATGTTCTTCTTGGATTTCATAATATAGATGCTTCAATAAAATATAATTCAAATATCGTTAAAGATATTAGAGTTTGGATATCCCAAGTAGGTTATGTACCCCAAGATACATACTTATTAGACGATAGTATAAAAAATAATATAGCTTTCGGACTTTCAGATAATGAAATAGATGAAACTATTTTAAATGAGGCTATAGAACAATCACAATTAAAAAGTTTTATTGATAGTTTAAAAGAAGGTGTAAATACTATTATAGGAGAAAATGGAGTAAAGTTATCTGGTGGACAAAGACAGAGGTTAGGTATTGCAAGAGCTTTATATACTAGGCCAGAGATTTTGATTTTTGATGAAGCAACTAGTTCACTCGATATGGAAACGGAAAATGATTTTGTTGAAGCAATACTTAAATTTAAAAGTAAAAAAACAGTATTAATTATTACTCATAGACCCTCATTGTTAAGAACTTGTGACAAAATTTTTAAGCTCGAAAATGGTCAATTAAAATTAAATGAGAAATAAAAAAATTATATTTTTGATTAATTCAATTAATTTAGGAGGCGCAGAAAAACAAATTTCATTACTGATGAATGAGTTGGCTAATGATCGAAATAACTCTATATATCTTATAACTTTAGATAGTTCTAAAAACGATTTTTATAAACTGGATCAAAAAAAAATTAAAAGATATTCTTGTAATCAAAAAAAAAAAAATAACTTTTTCGAGAAACTTTTTAATATTATAGGACTGATCTTAAAGATCAGATCTTTGATAATTAGTATTAGACCAAACACAATAGTGGGGTTTTTACCATTACCTTCAATTATAATGACAATATCGACTTTAGGAATAAGATGTAAAAAAATTATTTCTATTAGAAATAACCCAAATTATATAAATATTAGTTTTTTGTGGAAAATTTTATACAAATTTTCATTTAACTTTTATGATACGATTGTTGTTCAAACATCTGAATTAAAATTTTTTTACAAAAAAAAATATTTAAACAAACAAATAATAAATATTCCGAATATATATAACAATAATTTATTATTGAGAAAAAATAAAATAATTAATCCACCAAAAAAGAAATTTATATTAGCGGTTGGAAAAATTAATTCTCAAAAAGGTTTTGATTTATTACTTGAGGCATATAATAAAATACAAAAAAAAATACCAAGAATAAAATTATTTATATTATCGAATTCAAAGAATATAGATCAAAAATATTATAATTATTTAAAAAAATTTATAAAAAAAAATAACTTGATCAACAAAGTTAAATTTCATTTCGATGTATCAAATATTTCTGATTGGTACAGAAATTCTAGTGTCTATGTTTTAAGTTCACGATACGAAGGTTATCCAAATTCTATTTGTGAGGCTAAACAAAATAATACCTTTATCTTATCTTTTAATTGTAAATATGGGCCAAAAGAAATTTTAAAAAATTACCCTAGAAAAAAACTCGTACAAAGAGAAAATATATACAAATTGAGTGAAGAATTGGAACAATTTTTCAAAAAAAAAATAAAATACAAAAAAATAAAGTTTTGTAGTTCTTCAGATATTAAGGTGATAAAAAAATGGAATGAAATTTTATAAATACAATATATTAAAGAACAAAATTAATATATTTCTTCTTATAATATGGATCACAACAACATTATTTTTTTTCTATAATGAAACTAAAAAGAAAAAATATAATGAAATTTTTATATCTAAATTAAATTTTAAATTTAATGATATTTTCTATAAATATTATATTGATGAAAAAAAATATAAATACGATTTAAGAAAAGTATTTATAGACATATATCATGAGTTATATCCTGTCGATATGTTACGTACATCTATGAATGATCCCTTAAGTATGATCAGAGAATCAATAACTAGTGAAGATGAACATCATTTGTGGATAATAAAAAATAATCAATATTATTGTCGATTGGAGAAAGGTATTTATAAAACAGAATTTTTATTAGTATCAAAATTTGAAAACTTTGAATTTTGTAAAAAAACATTTATGAAATTAATAGAAAGTAAATTTATTTTTATGAGAGAATATTTTAATAAATATCAAAATGAAAAATCACAGAAAATTCTTGAAATAAAAAAAACTAAAAATTTCAAAAATTTTGAATTAAAAGAATATCAATCTCTTTTAGCTAACAATAATATATCAGATAAGTTAATTCTAGAGTTTCATATAGATAAGAAAAAATACTTTAAAGATTTTATTGAAAATTATATTAATAATGTAAAAATCATCACTGAAGATACTCAAGAAATTATTAAAAAAACTGAGTTTATAATTCCTATTTTTAGGTATAAATTTTCTATATTTTTCTTATTTTTGCCTCTATATATTTTTATTTTTAAATTTATCTTTTTAAATAAGAATAAAAAAATATGAAAATTTTAGTCACAGGATGTGCAGGTTTCATTGGATTTCATTTATCAAAACATTTATTAGAGGAAAATAATAACGTTATTGGTGTTGATAATATAAATAATTATTACGATCCAAATTTAAAAGAAAAAAGATTAAATATTTTAAAAAAAAATAAAAAATTTAAATTTTATAAATTTGATATATGCAATGAAGACAAAATTATAAAGGTTTTTAAAAAAAGAATTGATTGTGTCATTCATTTAGCTGCTCAAGCTGGTGTCAGATACTCACTTGAAAATCCAGATGCTTATTTTCAATCAAATTTGAAAGGTTTTTACAATATTTTAATAAATTCAAAGAGATTTAAAATAAAACACTTAATATTTGCAAGTACAAGTAGTGTTTATGGTAACCAAAAAGTAATGCCCATTGATGAAAAATCAGATATTACTAATCCTATACAGTTTTACGCAGCGACTAAAACTTCAAATGAATTAATGGCTAGTTCTTTTAGCCAGTTATATCAAATGAAAATATCAGCGCTAAGATTTTTTACAGTTTACGGTCCGTGGGGTAGGCCCGATATGGCACTATTTAAATTTACAAATAATATTTTAAGAAAAAAGCAAATAGATATATATAATTTCGGAAAACATAAAAGAGATTTTACTTACATTGATGACTGTGTAAATGCAATTAAGCTTATAATCCATGCAAAAAAAAAACGTAAAAAATTTGAGGTATTTAATATAGCCAATGGAAAATCTGAAAAATTAGAAAAATATATTAAAATTATTGAGAGAGAATTAAAATTAAAAGCAAAAAAAAAATATTTACCTTTGCAAAAAGGGGATATTCAAACAACTTCTGCAAACATTAATAAAATTAAAAAATTTGTAAAATATAAACCATCTGTAAATATTGAGACTGGTATAAAGAAATTTATAGAATGGTATAAATTTTATTATTATAAAAATGGTAAATAAAAAAATTTATTTTTATACAAAGTATTATACAAACTCAGCTAGTGTTAGGGAACGATTTATTACTTACAAAAATTATCTTAAAAAACATAAATATGATGTAATAATAAGGCCATTAATAGAGAATAGAATTTTTAATAAAAGAATTATAGAAGGTATATCTTTTTCACCACAGCTTTATATTTCATTAATAAAAAGAATATTTCAAATTTTGTTTTCAAAAAAAAATATAATAATAATACAGTATGAATTAATACCTTTTTTCCCTGCAATTTTAGAAAGGTATTTAAAATTTAAAGGTATCCCATATTTAGTTGATATCGATGATGCAATATTTCATAATTATGACTCAAGCGATAATAGGATAATTAAAATTTTATTAAAAAAAAAATATTACATTATATTTAAAAATAGTTTTTGTGTTTTATCAGGAAATTTATACTTACAAAAAAAAGCCCTAGAGTTCGGTGCTAGAAAATCATATTTATTCCCTACAACTGTAGATAACAAAACACTAAGATATAAAAAAAATAAAAAATTTACAGTTGTTTGGATTGGATCACCTTCAACAACAAAATATATAAACGATTTATGTAAGGAAATTGATACACTTACAGGTTTTTACAACATAAAATTTAGAATAATAGGTTCAAAAAATTGTTTAGTTAAAAAAAACAAAAATATCGAATTTTTAGATTGGAGTATCAAAAAAGAAAATAAATATATTTCTCAATGTCATTTAGGCATTATGCCTCTAAGAAATACTAAGTGGGAAAAAGGAAAATGTGGCTACAAGCTTCTGATGTACATGAAACACAGATTACCAGTGGTTGCTAGCCCAGTGGGAGTGAACTTAAACATTGTTGATAATGGAAAAAATGGTTATTTCGCTAAAACAAAAAAAGATTGGATCAAATATATTTTAAAGTTAAGAAATGATAAAAAGTTGTCAAAAAAATTAGGAAATAATGGGAAAATAAGAGTTTCACAAAATTATATAAAAACTATTTATGCTAAAAAATTTAATCAAATAATAAAAGAGATTAAAATATAATGTGTGGTATAGTTGGTTTTTTTGGTAATGAAATAAGAGATTTAAAAAATTTTGACGATATTTTATCTAATCTAGATTGCAGAGGGCCCGACAGCAAAGGTGTATGGAAAGATTTAGATAATAAGGTATTACTTGGTCACACAAGACTATCTGTAATTGATTTATCATCTAACGCAAGTCAACCAATGATTTCATCAAGTGGCAGATTTGTTATAACATTTAATGGTGAAATATATAATTTTCAGAAAATTAAAAAAAAAATAAACCAATCTTATAAAAATAAATTTAAATGGAAAAGTCATTCAGACACCGAGGTCTTGTGTGAAAGTTTAGAAAAATTTGGAATAGAAAATACTCTTAATATGTGCGACGGCATGTTTGCATTTGCTATTTATGATAAAAAAGAAAAAAATATATATTTAGCTAGAGATCAATTTGGTGAAAAACCTCTTTACTATGGATACTTAAATAACTATTTTTTTTTTTCATCTGACTTAAGTGTTTTAAAGAAAGTAAAAAATTTTAAACCAATTATTAATAAAAATAGTGTAAATCTGTTATTAAAATATTGTTATATTCCTGCACCTTATTCAATTTACAAAAATATTTATAAGCTTGAAAGTGGTAAATATATTAAATTTAATTTGGAAAAACCAATAGAGTATAAAAATAATCTTAATACTATTTCGAAATATTGGATTAATAATTTAGAAAAAAGAAATCAAGAAAATATATCATTAAGCGAAATTACATCAAAGGTAGAGAATTTACTTGAAGAGTCTATCCAATCAAGAATGATATCCGATATTCCAATAGGTAGTTTTTTGTCTGGCGGTATAGATTCCTCTTTAGTGACAGCTTTAATGCAAAAAAATTCAGTTTCTAAAGTTGAGACATTCTCCATTGGTCAAAAAGACAAAAGATACAATGAATTGAACTATGCCAGAGAAGTATCCAAACATTTAAAAACTAATCACAATGAATTAAGTGTTGATGATAATGATATTATTCAAACAATAGAAAAAATACCTTATGTTTACTCTGAACCTTTTGCAGATAGTTCACAAATTCCATCTATTATTTTGTCAAATTATGTAAAACAAAAACTTTCTGTAGCATTAACAGGTGATGGTGGAGATGAATTATTTGGAGGTTATAATAGATATATTTATTCAAATTTATATTCAAATTTATTTAAATTTACACCTTTTTACATGAGAAATTTGGTTGGAAAATTTGGTCAAAAAATTAGACCGTCAACCTACGACAAAGTATCTTCTTTTGCAAAAAGTATAGGTTTAAATCTTATTAGCTCTGGAGATAAAATGCATAAAATTTTTGATAAATTAGAGACAATAAAAGATTTAGACGACTTTTATTTATCGTTAATTTCTGAGTGGAGCGATAAATCAAATATTTTTTCTACTGATAAAATAGACACATTTGATTGTATTGTTGATTATCACAAGAAACTAAAAGATAAAAAAAGTCCAATTGCAAACATGATGAAGAGTGATGTTAAATTTTATTTGACAGATGACATACTTTGCAAAATTGATAGAGCCGCAATGTTTCACGGTTTGGAAACAAGAGTTCCTTATTTAAGCAGAAATATTTATAATTACTCGCAAGAAATACCTTTAAAATTTAAAATTTCCAAAAATAAAGGTAAAATAATATTAAGAAATATTTTAGAAAAATATATACCTAAAAAATTAATTAATAGACCAAAAATGGGGTTTTCAATTCCAATAGATATTTATTTGAGAACTTCTTTAAAGGACTGGGCAAATGATTTAATAAATTCATCAAATATCTATAGTGAGTACTTTGATAAAAAAGTACTAAATAAATATTGGGATGAACATTCCTCCGAAAAGAGAAATTGGCAGACAAAATTATGGCCTATTTTAATTTTTATTTTTTGGAAAAAACAAAATGATTTTTTATAATTCTATATTTTTTTTTATTTTAATTTGTAGTTTATTAAATTTATATTTAGAAAATCAAAAATATAAAAATTTAATTAACATAATAGTTTTAATTGTTTTAGTTTTTTTTGCTGGATCCAGAATTAATATTGGAGGGGATTGGCATAATTATTTAGATCAATTTAAAGGTTTTTCAGAAATTGGTTTCCCATCGGTTGCAATATTCAAAGCGTCAGATCCTTTTTATATTCTTTTAAATGTTATTTCTTTCGAATTAAACTGGGGCTTGGTAGGAGCTAATTATTTTTGTGCTTTCTTCTTTTTTCTTGGAGCATATTTAATGCTAAGTAGGTATAAAAATTTTAGTTTTGGAATATTAGTAAATTATTTATTTTTATTTCTTATTCTGTCAATGGGTTTTACAAGACAATCTTTATCTGTGGGTTTTATATATTTTTTTTTATATTTTTTTATAGAAAAAAAAAACATACCAGCCCTTTTATGTTTTTTAATTTCATTAGCCAGTCATAAAACTTCAGCTATTTTTTTTGTAATTTTTTTTTCTTATATTTTTATTAAAAATTTAATTAATTCAAACAATTATGATATTTATAAATTAATTAAGTTAAAAAAAATATGGTTTATAATTTTTAGTATCCTATTATTTTCATTTTTCTTTTTATATCGAGATATTGAAAGATTAATCGGAGTATATATTTTTTCTGAATTAGATTTACATAGTAGTTTGAGACAGCAAAGAACATCTCCAGGTTTAATTTATAAATATCCTATTTTTATTATAATCTCATTTGTTTATTATTTTTTCAGGGATCGATTAGAATTTAAAAATAGTAGAGAAAAAAATGTCTTTGATATATATTTTATTTTAATTATTTTGCCTATACCATTTTCTGGTTTTTTTTCTTTGTTAGTCGATAGAGTTTTAATTTATTCTTATTTCTTTGTTTCATTATTTTTATGTAAATTAATTAATCAAGACTTTATTTCAAAAAAAAATATGTATTATATATTTTTTATATCATCATTTTTTTCACTTTTTTTATTAAACTTTTGGTTAATGTACTCTAATCACTCTTCATATTGGCTACCTTATACAAATTTATACTTTAGTTTTAATTAATGAGAATAATCTTATCAGCAAATTCACATTGGAATATATATAATTTTAGACTAGGGTTAGTAAAAGAATTATTAAAAAATAATGAAGTTTATATTTTTGGGTCAAAAGACCAGAGCTCAAATAAATTAAAAAGAATTGGATGTAGACTTATTAACATAAAAATAAGTCATCATGGAAAATCGGTTAATGACGACTTTAAACTATTTTTAGATTATTTATCACTACTAAGAAAAATAAACCCTCATTATTATTTTGGGTTTACAATTAAACCAAATATTTATGGAGCTCTTGCATGTAAGATATTAAAAATAAGATCAATATCAAATATAACAGGATTAGGAGAAATATTTATAAATAAAGGAGCATTAGAAAAATTTGTAATATTTTTGTATAGACTTTCTATCAGACATTCAAAATTTGTACTTTTTCAAAACAAAGAAGATCTAAAATATTTTAAACAAAAAAAAATAATCAAAAATAATTATAAGATAATACCTGGATCTGGAATAAATTTAAAAAAAATTAAAGTTTTAAAAAAAAAATCAATTAACAAAATATTTACTTTTTTATATGTTGGGAGAATTATAAAAGAAAAAGGGATATTAGAATTAATAAAAGCTTTCTCTTTGTTAAATAAAGAATTTAAAAATATTCAGCTAATTCTTGTTGGCAAAATTGACCTAACTTTGAAAAAAAAATTAAATTTAAAACGGTTTAATAATATAAAATATTATAGATTCACAAATAAAATATCGGCGTTTTATAAAAAATCAGATTGTTTTGTAATGCCATCTTACAGAGAAGGTCTTTCAAGATCTATTCTGGAGGCTGCAAGTTATCAAATGCCAATTTTAGCTTCTGATGTGCCAGGTTGTAAGGAATTAGTATTAAGAGGACAAAATGGATTTCTTTTTAAGTCTCAAAATTCATATTCAATTTTTAGAAGCATGGCGAAACTTTTATCAAAAAAAAATGAGGAAATTATTAATATGGGGAAGAAAAGTAGATTAATTGTAGAAAAAAATTATGAAGAAAAAAACGTAATAGATGTATATAAAAAAATTATAAATGAAAATTAAATCTTTTAAAATTGGAGTGATTGGGTTGGGGTATGTTGGATTGCCAATAGCAAACGAATTTTCAAAAAAATTTACAACTTATGCATATGACAAATCAAAAAAAAGGATATTAGAGTTAAAAAAATATTTTGATAGAAACATGCAATTTAGTTTTAAAGAATTAAAAAAAAACAGAATAAATTTATGTGATAATCTTAAATCTTTATCGACAGCAAATATTTTTATCATTACTGTCCCTACGCCAATTAATAAAAAAAATATACCAGATCTTAGTTTAATAATTTCGGCTACAAAAGAATTATCAAAAATTTTAAAAAAAGGTGACATTGTTGTTTATGAGTCGACTGTTTATCCTGGTCTTACAAAAGAAATATGTGTCCCAATTTTAGAAAAAAACTCAAAACTTAAGTATAATTTTGATTTTTTTTGTGGATATTCACCCGAAAGAATAAATCCCGGTGATAAATCTAAAAATTTAAAAAATATAAACAAAATTGTTTCAGGATCAAACAAATATGCTTTAAAAATAATTTATGAAATTTATAGAAAAATTATTAAAGCTAAAGTTATTAAGACTTCCAGTATAGAAGTTGCTGAAGCTGCTAAAGTGATTGAAAATACTCAAAGAGATCTAAATATTGGTTTAATTAATGAACTATCTCAGATATTCAATAAGTTAAATATTGACACTGAAGAAGTGTTAAAGGCAGCAGCATCTAAATGGAACTTTAATTATTTTACACCTGGGTTAGTTGGTGGACACTGTATAGGTGTTGACCCATATTATTTGACTTATAAATCAAAAAAACTAGGTTATAATCCAAGCATAATCCTTGCTGGTAGAAAAGTTAACGATAACATGAGCAAATATGTTGCTGATAAAGCATTATTAAGTCTAAAAAAAATTAAAACAAAAAAAAATATACTAATTATGGGATGCACATTTAAAGAAAATTGTCCTGATATAAGAAATTCAAAAGTATTTGATGTAATAAAACACTTAAAAAAAAAAGATAAAAGTTTGAAATTACATATTTTTGATCCAAATGCAGATAAAAATGAAGTATATTCAGAATATAAAATTAAGCTTATAAATAAACCAAAAAAAAAATACTACGATTTAATTATACTCGCTGTGTCACACCAAATTTTTAAAAATAAAAATTATGCACAACCTTTGACAAAATACGGAAATAAACTTTGCAAATTGTTTGACTTAAAATTTTTTTATAAACAAAGTTACTCTGATTTCAGATTATAGTTGAAATTAAATTAATGATCAAAATATTTAAAAAATTTTGGTATTTATTAATTCAAATATTTTTAACTTTTTTTTGCGTTTTTTCTTATTACACAAAAATAAAAAAAAAAATAAACTTTAAAAATCTCAGTGAACAAAAAATTAAAAAAATTTTGTCAAATAAAAAAATTTCAAATCTATGGATAAAATTTAAAAAAAAACAAAAAAAAATATATTTTGCAAGCAACGCTGGAGGAGTAAATATTAAGGATCAAAAATTGTTTTTTTTTTTAATTAGTTTTTACAAACCAAAAAAAATACTTGAGATCGGAACACACTTAGGACACTCCTTGAATTCGATGGCATGTGCTAAAAGCTATAATAATTTAAAAAATACCTCTATAGATACAGTAGATATTTATGATGTGAATAAAATAAATCGTTATGTAAATAATAACAAAATTTTTTCACCAAAAAAAATTCTGATTAAAAATAAAGTCTTTAATAAAATTAAATTTATAAAAAGTGGATCAGATAATTTTTTTAATAAAAATAAAATAAATTATGATTTAATATTTGTTGATGGTAACCATACAATCAATCAAGTACTAAAAGATATTATAAATTCATTAAATTGTTTGAATGAAAATGGCATAATTGTTCTTCATGATTATTATGAGATTAATAGTTTCAAAGATTTATTTAGTAAAATTTATGGTCCTTTTTTTGCATTAAAAATAATTAAAAATAAGTTGAAAAGTTTAAGAATAATAAAATTAAGTAAAATTGGAGATCTGTTAAAAAATGATACAACCTTAGTAATTTTAAATTCAAAATGAAAAAAAAATTGAGAGTTCTTGTTTGCTTAGGCGGTTATAATCCTGAAATTGCTGGAGGAGCCATACAGCAAGAAAATATAATAAATAATTTAAAAAATAAAATAAATTTTAATGTAATTTCTTTTTCAAAATTGTTTGATGACAGAGTTTCATTAAGTATTAAAAAAGTTTACAGAATAAAAAAATATAATAATATTTTAATTCTAAAATCGATTTTCAAATTAATTGTCTATTTTTTTGCTATAAGAAATAGTTTTGATGTGCTTCATTTAAGAGGCGGTGCTAAAAGAATATTAATTTTAATTATTATGGGAATTTTATTAAAAAAAAAAATTATTTATACCCCAACAAGATATTTAGAGGATGATTTAAATACTCTGAGAATTAATAACAAGTTTATGTATTATCTATTACTTAAAGTTGACTTAATACATTGCATCTCCCCAATTTTTTTTAAGTCTAAAAATAAGTTTATTACTAAGAAATTTAATTATAAGTATATACCTAATCTGGTAGACACAAACAAATTTAAAAAGGAAGATAAAGTTGAAAACAAAATACCTAAAATTATATGTGTTGGTTTTTTTTCTAAAATTAAAAACCAATTATTATTATACAAAGCATGGTTAAATATTTTACAAATAAAAAACTGTCATTTAATTTTTGTTGGTAAAAAAAATTTTGATTATTATCTGTCCAAAAAAGATATTTATAAAAATATTTTTAATGACGCAAAAAACAGAAATATATTGAATAAATTAAAATTCATAGATCATGATAGAGACATGAAAAAACATTATAATCATAGCGACATATTTGTTCTACCATCTACAACAGAGGGTATGCCTAATTCGTTGTTAGAGGCCATGTCTTGCAGTCTACCTTGTGTCGTTACTAAATTAAAATTTATTACAACACCAATAATTATTAATGAAAAAAATGGATATCTATTCACAAGAAATAATAAAAAGGATTTAGAAAATTGTTTAATTAAGTTAATTAAATCAAAAAAATTAAGAAAAAAAATGGGAAAAACTGCCAAAAAATATGTCGAAAACAATTTTTCATTTAAAAAAAATTATTTTAAATATGAAAAGATGTATCATGATATTTACGCAATAGATAAATAAACAGTGAAAAAAAAAATTTTAATTACAGGTGGGGCAGGTTTTATAGGATTTAATTTTATATTAAAATGCCTTAAAAAAAAATATAAAATTTTCAATTTAGATACACTAAAATATGCCGCAAACAAAAATGAGATAAAAAAATTAAAGAAAATAAAAGATTATAACTTTTATAAACTAAATATTAATAATAAAAATCAGATTAAAAAATTATTAAACAAATATAAAATATTAACGATTGTAAACTTTGCAGCCGAAAGTCATGTTGATAGATCTATTAATAATCCAAGGTATTTTTTTAAAAATAATTGCTTAGATTTTATTGAATTCATCACAGCCTTGAGGGATTACTATTTAAAATTAAATGCAAATTCAAAAAAAAATTTCAAATTTTTGCACATAAGTACAGATGAAGTCTATGGATCGCTAAAATATAATGAAAAACCATTTGATGAATTTTCACCGATTATGCCAAATAATCCTTATGCTTCAAGTAAAGCAGCATGTGAGTTAATTTTGAGAAGTTTCTCAAAAACCTATGGTCTACCATTTTTCTTAACTAATTGTTCAAATAATTATGGCAAATACCAAAATAAAGAAAAACTAATACCTACTATTATTAGAAATGCAATTTTAAATAAAAAAATTCCAATTTATGGAAAAGGAAACAATGTAAGAGATTGGATTTATGTAGATGACCATTGTGATGCAATTTTCAAAGTTTTACAAAAAGGAAAAAAATTCGAAAAATATAATATTGGTGGTTATAGTGAAATAAATAATTTAGACTTAACAAAAAAAATTTGTTCAATACTTGATAAAAAATATCCTCGCAGAAATTTATATAATTCTTTGATAACATTTGTCAAAGATAGACCTGGGCATGATTTTAGATATGCAATTGATGCAAAAAAAATAAAAAAATTAAATTGGCGACCAAAAATTAGTTTAAATAACGGTCTTAATAAAATAATTGACCATTATGTTAAGAAATATTTATAACTTATGAAGACTCTGGTTTTTGGTAGCAATGGTCAATTAGGTAGTGAAATTTCAAAAAGAATAAAATCAATTCATATAAATAGAAAAAAAAATCATAATTTTGATATAAGTAATTTTAATTCTGTAAAAAAAATTATAGATAAGCATAAACCTAAAATGATTATTAATTGTGTAGCTTTTACAAATGTTGATAAAGCTGAAATGTATAAAAAATTGTGTAAACAAACCAATGTTCTTTTTGTTGAAATGTTAGCAAAGATTTGTAAAATTAATAACATTCTACTAATTCATTTTTCAACTGACTATATTTTTAATGGTAGAAAGAAAGGTCCCTATAACGAAAAATCAATATGTAAACCATTAAACTATTATGGTAAATCAAAATTAACAGCAGAACAAATTATTAGAAAAATTGATTGTAAACATATAATTTTACGAGTTTCTTGGTTGTACAATATCCGTAAGAAAAATAATTTTATATATAAATTGACCGAACAAATGAAAAAAAAAACAATTATTTTTTTACCTGATGATCAATTTGGAAGCCCGACAAGTGTTAGATTTGTAACAAGTATTTTATTAAAAATAATTAGTTTTTATAAAAAAAGAAACTTCCCACATGGAACATATAATTTAGCAACAGGTCAACCATCAAATAGATATCAGATTGGTTTATATTTAAAAAAATTTTTAAAAACAAATAATGAGATACAGCCAATAAAAACTTACAAGATTAAATCCAGGGCTAAAAGACCTCTAAATTCAACTTTAAGTACTATTAAATTACAAAAAATATTAAAAAATAATTTAATCAATTGGAAAAACGATTTAAGGAGAAATCTGGGGTGAGAGAAAGAAAGGGAATAATTTTAGCGGGTGGTTTTGGATCAAGATTACATCCTTTGACAAAAGTTACATCCAAACAATTACTCCCTATATTTAATAAACCAATGATTTATTACCCATTGTCTAATTTAATAATGTCAGGAATTAGAGAAATATTAATAATTTCAACACCTAAGCATTTAGAGCATTATAAAAATTTACTTGGTAATGGTAAAAATTTTGGAATTCAAATTAAATACAAGATACAAGAATATCCAAACGGAATAGCAGAAGGTTTAATTTTAGCTGAAAAATTTTTAAAAGGTAAAAATCTGTGTTTAATTTTAGGGGATAATATTTTTTTTGGAAAAGGTATAGAAAATTTATTTACTAGCGCAAGCAAGTCTCCTGATCAATTTATTTTTGTGAAAGAAGTTAGAAATCCAAATAAGTACGGTGTTCTTAAAACAAAAAGAAATAAATTAATTAAAATTATAGAAAAACCAAAAAAATTTGTTTCAAAATATGCTGTCACAGGAATTTACTTTTTTAATAATACCGTAATAAATTACGCAAAAAAATTAAAACCATCTCATAGAAATGAGCTTGAAATAACAGATCTGAATAATTTATTAATTAAAAAAGACGAACTAAAGATTATGAAACTTAATAAATTTCAAAATTGGCATGATGCTGGAAGTCACGAGGATTATTTAAATACTTGCATTAATATTTTTAAATATGAGACTAAATATAAAACTTTAGTAGGATCAATTGAGTATGAGTGTTACAAACAACAAATATTAAGTAGAAAACAAATTGTTAATAATTCTTATAAAAATAATTACTATTTTGATAGTTTACTCAGTAAATTAAATGAAAATTTATAAAAAAATTTTTGATAGCTGTATAATATTTAAAACTGACCAATATGACGATAAAAGAGGACAATTTTCTGAAATTTACAACGAAAAAATTTTTAAGAAGAAAATTAACAATAAGTTTATAGCTAAGCAAATAAATTTCATATATTCAAAAAAAAATTCTCTAAGAGGTCTGCATTATCAAAGATATCCTTCTTCTCAAATGAAAATTTTAAGAGTGATAAAAGGAAAAATTTTTGATGTTGTAGTTGATATTAGAAAAAAATCGAAACATTATGGCAAACATTTTTTTATTATTCTTTCTGAAAGTAATAAAAAACAAATCTTTATTCCAAATGGTTTCGCACATGGTTATATGACTTTAACTAAAGATGCAAAAGTAGAATATATTTGTTCTAATTTTTATAACCCAAATAAAGAAGTAACAATAATTTGGAATGACGAAGATTTAAAAATTAAATGGCCAAAATCATCTAAATATTTAATTTCATCCAAAGACTTAAATGGAATAAAATTTAATAGTTTATAATCTTCCTAATATAAAGTTATAAACAATTGATAAATACTCATAAAATATGACATATATATCTTTAAACTTTGAAAAAAATCTTATTTTCTTTTTGTCTAAAGATTCTGTAGTTTCTGGAAAAATAATTTTCTTATTGCTTATATTTTTATTCCAAATTAATTTTGTTCTTAAACTATGATATGGTGAAGTTAGAAATAATACTTCATTACTATCATTATCTTTTAAAATATTTTTAATTTTAATTATAGCATCATAAGTACTATTTGGATATTCGTTCATGATCTTAAGTGAGTTTTTCGGTATACCATAACCGGTTAATATTACTTCTATTAGCTTTGCCTCATGAACCGTTTGGGTTTTGCCAGATACAATTATTAAATTTTTTATAAGCTTTTCGTTATATAAATCTTTAGCAATGATAGATCTTTGTTGAAAATCAGGATTAAAATATGTTGCTTCACCCATACCAGACATAACTATTGCAGTTTCTGATTTTATTTTTTCATCAATAATTACTAACTTACTGCCTAAAAATGAATAGATCGGTGAAAAAAAAGATAAAAAAACTAATACTAAAAAAGTGAATAATATATTTTTATAGTTAGCTAAACTAATCAAACTTTTAAAAAATCCCACTAATTTTCCTACATCTATCATTAGACCGGATAAAAAAATATAAAAAATGTTGGTTTTTTTTAAGTAACCATAATTTTTACCAGATTTAAAAAAAGGAATTATTTGTCTTATTGCGAAATAAGAAATTAAATAAAAAGAAGTTAATTTTACACTAAATGTCATTGTAAATAAAAATAAAATAAACAATGATATATAAATTAAAGAAGTTTTGTTTTTTAATATATTGATTGGTCCTTCAGAATATTTGTAATTTTTATAAAAAACATCAAATAGATTTAATCCATAAACTGGTTTCTTATAAATTAATTTGTCTTCTCTATTTATTGAATATTTGATTTCTGAAAATACTTTTTTCTTCCATAAAACATCATAAAATGACCTACTTTTATAAAACTTACCAATTTTAGAAAAAACATCTTTCTTAATTAAAGAGCCAGGCAAAATTACATTTTCTTTACCGAATCCATAACTTTGTGAAATATTAGCCACATCTAAGGGACCATATCCAGTCATAACTGTAGTGGCAAAAAC
>CACKOU010000020.1 GCA_902601895.1 uncultured Pelagibacteraceae bacterium
GACCTTTAACAACATATTTATTATTCAATGTGCTTCTTCCTATGACCGAGCATGATCATCTATCGTCCTTTAAACGTTTTAGATTATGGTTTGCAAACTACAGACAATCTTTATTTTAATTAAAATTTATTAAATCTTTAATCCAATAGACAATATTGATATTCTCTAGCTTCAATTATTTCTTTTTGAACATTAAGTTCAACATCATCTAAAAATATAAAGTCATCTTTCTTAATATCTTTTTTTAAAACTGCATTATCAGTATAACCCATGGGTAAAATTCTTTCCTGTTTTGATCTTTTTGAAGAAATTAATCTTCCTCTTGCGCAATAACCTCCTTCACCATCAAGTTTTTGTCCTGCTTTTAAATCTTTCTTTGCAATACTTGCAATTTCAGCATTAAAATTTTTGGTATGACCTGTAGCTTTATCATCTAGCACTATAGAATAAATTGATTGGGCTAATTCTAATCCGATGTAATGATAAGGTCTCCAAATTGCTGAATAGCTTCCTGAAGAATCTGTCACCATCCCATAATCTTTGAAGCAGTTTTTTACATAATCATTCTGCGCTTTGATAACAATGTA
The DNA here is from genome assembly GCA_902601895.1 of uncultured Pelagibacteraceae bacterium. Lineage (GTDB taxonomy): Bacteria > Pseudomonadota > Alphaproteobacteria > Pelagibacterales > Pelagibacteraceae > Pelagibacter. The sequence goes on from CACKOU010000020.1 coordinate 588, forward strand.
TACTCCCCATCGAAGATCATTAGGAATATCTTTTTTATCTAAATCAATACTTGAGATAACCTCAACTTGGCCAGAATGATCCAATAAACCTCCTTCAGATTTTGGAATTAGTTTTTTTGCAATGTCATAAACTCCTATTGGAGGATAAGTTAATCCACTATTTGGACACTTTAAGTCTGTTGCATTGCTAACAGCACACATTTCAATTGATGATTTATCACCACATAAAAAACTATTAAACATTTTAGGATTCATGCCAGATTCATTTTCAGCTCTTTCTTTAGTTAAACCATAGTGTCCCCAAACAGTTTCTGGTGTGGAATATTCAAAAGATGGATGATATTTTGTTCCTTTTCCTGCGCATATAACTTCAAAACCATTTAATTTTGCCCATTCAATTTGTTCTAGTATTAATGATGGTTGATCACCATACGCCATTGAACAGATAACATTATTTTTTTTGGCTAAATCAGATAGGTATTTTCCACACAAAACATCTGCCTCGACATTTACCATTATTACATGTTTTTTACTTTCTATTATATTTTTTGCGTGAATAGTGCCAGAAATAGGATTCCCTGTAGCTTCAATATACACATCAATTTCTCTTTCTAAAACTTTATCTAAATTATCTGCAAAATTAATGTTCTGTATAGTTTCAGTAGATAATCCACTATTTAAACAATTTTTTTTTGCTCTCTCGATATCAAGTTCTACTATTGAGTCTAGAATGATTTTGTTCAATTGATTGTATTGGGCAAGAAACATTGAAACAAATTTCCCACAACCAACAAAAGCAACTCTAATTGGTTTTTTTAAATTTTGAAGTTTAGAATATAAATACACATATCTATTTTAATAAGAAAAAAATAATAAACCAATAAGATAATAGTCCAGAAATAATAGTAGCAATCACATTTCTTGAATAAAATCCTACAACTAAGGCAACAATTGCGCCATAAATTTTTGGATCTGTAATTTCTACAATGATTCCAAAATCATTAAAAAAAACTCCAGGAAATATAATTGCAGGAAAAACTGCTGCTGGAACGTAATTAAGAACCTCTTTAACTTTTGTTCCTAGCATTTCTCTGTTAATTATGGCGACCATGGCCATCCTAGAAAAATAAGTAACAATCCCAGATATAATAATTGAAAACCAGGTCATTTTTTTAGCCTCAGCATTATAAAAGCAGCAATTAAAGCAATAATAGGAGATAATATTATGTAAGATTTGAATGGAGCATCAAATAATATTAGTGATGCAAATCCAGATACTAACATCACAAAAACATGATCTAATTTTCTCAAGTCATTTACAATGATTGCTAAAAAAGTAAGAGGGATCGCAAATTTTAAACCTAATTCTTCAGGAATAAATGAGCCCAATATAATTCCACTAATTGTAGACAATTGCCAACAAAACCAAAGGGTTACTCCTGTACCAAGTACATAATAATGTGGATTAGATAAATTTTTATTCTGTTGTATATACTTATTAGACTCTGCAAAACCTTGGTCTACAATAAAATAAGATATAATTAATTTTTTGATGAAACTTAATTTTTCAAGATATTCAGATAAAACTGCTCCATATAATAAATGTCTCGAATTAATTACACCTACTGATGTAATAGCTACTAGTGATGAGGCTCCACCTGACAAAAGTTGCATAAATATTATTTGTGAAGCGCCGCCAAAAATAATCAAAGAAGTTGCGTAAACTAAAATTGGATCAAAACCCAATTCAACACCAATGGCTCCAGTTATAATTCCAAAAGGAATTACTGATAACATGTGAGGCAAAACAGCAACTATACCTTTAAAAAATATTTTAGATTTAGAAAGCATTAATTAAAAGTTCACTAAAGCTTTTTTGAGATATTTTTGATCTAATTTACAGTCTTTATAACCTTGTTTAACAACATTTAGATACCTTTCGGTGGGATATCTAAAAATAGTTTTTTTAGGCATTATATAAGTCATCACAGTTTTGTTGTAATACTTAAAGTACATTTTTTTATATAGAATTGGATAATCTTCATAAATGTCTAGTTTTTTTTCGTCACTTTTTGATATCTCGTACAATCCACCTGGCACAATAGAATTTTTTTTCTTTTCTATATCTGCTGCACGATACTTACTTCTAAAATTAAGAGCGTATCCTTTTAAATTTATTTTTTTAATATATATTGAATCTTTACATCTTCTTTTCATTTGAAAATGATTTAAATTACTTCCATAAGCAAAATAAAGCATAATTAACGCTCAACTATTTCAATTTGTTTATCTTTTACAAATTTAAGTATTTCTGAATTACATTTATCAATTTTTGTTTTATCTACTGATCTTACAACAATAGATACCCCTAATTTTCCAGCTTTAAAAAATGGATAACTTCCGATTTCGACTTCAGAATTATTATTTTGGACCTCTGTTAAAGATTTAGCTATTTCACTTTCAACAGTTCTTAAATTAATTGTTTCACTTAATATTGGTTCTCCACCGACTAAAAGATTATTTAAACTTCCAAGCATTGCTTTCATAATTGATGGCACACCTGGGAGACAAAATACGTTTTCAACATAGAAGCCTGGAGCTCCGCTAGATGGATTTAAAATTAAATTTGCACTAACAGGCATTTTGGCCATCTTTTGTCTGCCTTCATTAAATTCACCTGGTTTATAATAATTTTCTAGTATTGAAAAAGCCTCTTTATGAAATCCATATTCAATATTAAAGGCTTTAGAAACAGATTCAGCAGTGATGTCATCATGAGTTGGTCCTATTCCTCCTGTAGTAAATATATATGAATATTTTTCTCTTAATTCATTAATAGTATTTATAATAATATTTTCATCATCAGGAATGACTCTAACTTCTGAAACAGTTATGCCTAATGAATTTAACCAAACTGCTAATGTACTTGTATTAACATCTTGTGTTCTGCCCGATAGAACTTCATTACCGATAATTAATATACCAGCATTTATCTCTTTTTTATTTTGCATATGTAAATATAAGTAAATTTATATGAAATTTACAAATAGCCTTATTAAAGGAAAATTATTAAAAAGATATAAGAGATTTTTCGCCGATATAAAAGTAAATAACAAGATTATAACGGCACATTGTCCTAACACTGGATCTATGCAAGGTCTATTGGATGAGGGTAATGAGGTATTAGTCACAGAACACAATGATCCAAAAAGAAAACTGAAATTCACATTAGAAATTATTAAAGTAAAAAAGAAATATGTTGGGGTAAACACTCATAGAGCTAACAAAATCGTTAACCATGGATTAGAAAATAAATTAATATCAGAATTCAAAACTATCAAAAATATTAAACCAGAATTTAAATTTAGTGATGATACGAGATTTGATTTTTTATGTGACAACAATTTAATAGAAGTAAAGAATGTTACATTGTTTAGAGGAAATGATATTGCAGAATTTCCTGATGCAGTAACATCAAGAGGAACAAAACACCTAAATATGTTAATTAAATCAATTAAAAAAGGATATAAACCGTATGTCTTATTTTTAACGCAAATTCAAAATATAGATAATTTTAGAATTGCAAAAGATATTGACCACATTTATTTTGAAAATTACAAAAAAGCAAAAAAAGCTGGAGTAAAATTTCTCGCTTATAGATGCAAACTGAGTTCTAAAGAGATTAAAATTGAAAAAAAAATTAATATTTTAGATGACTGATTATAAAGAAAAATTTGAAAAAATGAGAGTTGCCGGAAAGCTAGCATCTAAAACTTTAGACATGCTAACAGATTATATTAAACCTGGAGTATCAACAGATAAGATTGATAAATTAGGTTATGAATTTATAAGAGATCATGGCGGCTACTCTGCTCCATTATTTTACAGAGGTTTTGAAAAATCACTCTGTACATCATTAAATCATGTAGTTTGTCATGGGATACCTTCTGATAGAATTTTAGAGGACGGTGATGCAGTAATATATAGATCAAAATTATCGAACACAATTTTTTCATCAAGGCAATTGATAAATCATGGACATGTCAAAGTTAATGGAAAAAAAGTAAATATTTCGAGTTATCAAGTTAAAGAAGAAGATAATATAGAAATTAGAGATAAATCAAAACAACTTGCATTAATTGATATTGCTTTAGCAAATAAAGAAAGAGAAGTTCCTGAGTATCTTCAGTTAGATGAAAAAAATAAAAAAGTCAAATTTGTAAGAATCCCTAAATTTGAAGAAGTTCCATATCCAGTAACAATGGAACCAAATCTTGTAATTGAATATTATTCTAGATAATAAATATTGATAAAAAGATCATCCAAACAATTTGTTGACCAACTCATTAATAATAATTCATCTTGGAAAATATTGGATATTGGATGCGGATATGGAGCACATAAAAAAGCAACCACGATATGTGACAAACTAGATCTAAAAGATTTTTATAAAGATAAAAATTTTTTGCAAATTCATGAAGATATTTTACCATTTAAAGATAAAGAATTTGATTTTGTAATATCTTCACACGTTTTAGAACATGTTGAGGATGTCGACAAATTTATTTCTGAATTGGAAAGAATATCAACCAAAGGTTATATAGAATTACCAACAATTCTAGAAGATAATCTTGTTTTTGAAAATAAAAGTGATCATTTATGGCATATGGAATTTGACGATAATTCGAACGAGCTTATAATATCTAATCGTATTCAATATTTAGAGCCAATACTAACTGTCTCATCTATAAAAAAATTTGACGAGGTTTTTAAACAAAGTTTAATATTAGAACTTTATTGGGAAGAAAAAATAAATTACAAAAAGATTATTAAAAAAGTAAATCAAATTAAATTTTCAAGAATGAAACTATTAAAAAAATTTTTTTCGAAATATTTAAGAAATTTATTAAGGCGTTAGTCTTTAAAGTTTATACCTTTTTCAGAGAAAAGTTTTTTCAACTCACCATTTTCATACATTTCTTTAACAATATCACATCCACCAATAAACTCATTTTTAACATATAATTGAGGAATGGTTGGCCAATCACTAAATACTTTTATACCTTCTCTTAGCTTTTGATCTGCTAAAACATTTACACCTTTAAAATTTACTTCAAGAACCTTCAAAATATTTGAAGTTGCCATTGAAAATCCACACTGAGGTGCATCAGGTGTACCTTTCATAAAAAGACATACATCGTTATTTTCAATTTCACTTTTTATTAAATCATTTATTGCTTGTTCCATTTAAATTTCCTTTGTTTTAATTGCTAAAGCGTGAAGTTCATTTCCCATTTTACCTTTTAAAGAATTATATACCATTTTGTGTTGTTCTATTTTACTTTTACCTGAAAATTCAGATGATGTCACTGTAGCAGAATAGTGATTTCCATCACCCGCTAAATCTTGAATTTCAACTTTTGCGTCAGGTAATCCTTCCTTAATTAAACTCTCAATTTCTTTTAAATCCATCGCCATCAGTTATCCATATACTTCTTTAACCAATATTTATGTGCATCTGCCAATTCTTCAATAGGCAAATTGATGTCATCTTTATATTCGATGGATTGTCCATTAACTGTCCCTAATTCATCGAAATGTACAGAATATTTGGTTAAAATATCATTTACTTTATTCAAACTAGCTTTAGGTATTTCAACAATATATCGAGCCTGATCTTCACCAAAGAAATATTCGTATTTATTTGTTAAACCTTTAAGTGAATTAATTTTTATTCCCTTTTTTCCTTTAATACACATTTTTGATAATGCCGTTAAAATTCCACCTAATGATACATCATGGCAACTCACAATAAGATTTTTTCTAGATAAATCTAATACAGTCTCACCAATGTTTTTTTCATTAAATAAATTAACAGTCGGTGGTGGACCTTTTTTTTCATTTAAAAGCTCTCTTGCAAAAATACTTTGATCTAAATGCCCATCAGTTTTACCAATTACATAAACTAAGTTTCCTTCAGTTTTAAAATCCATAGTAAGCATTTGTTGATAGTCAGAGATTAGTCCAACACCTCCTATTGTTGGCGTAGGCTTGATACCTTTATCTTTTGTTTCGTTATAAAATGATACATTCCCAGATACGACTGGAAAATCTAGATACTTGCTTGCTTCTGTAATTCCTTCAACACATTCTACAAATTCACCCATATTTTTTTCTTTTTCTGGGTTTCCGAAGTTTAAACAATTCGTAATAGCAATAGGTTTAGCTCCAACCGAAATAAGATTTCTATAACTCTCACAAACGATTTGCTTTCCTCCAGTTAATGGATGCGAGAAACAATATAATGCGGACGAGTCTACTGATGCTGCTACCGCTTTATTGGTCCCGTGAACTCTCACAACACCAGCATCACCTCCAGGTTTTTGAATTGTATCACCCATTACTGTATGATCGTATTGATCCCATATCCACTTTTTATCTGAAATATTTGAATTACTTAAAATCTTCTTTAGACAATCTGATAGTTTTAGAGATTTAAATTCATCTTTATCAAATTTTAATTTTTGAGGTAATTTAGTTTTTTTCCAAGGACGATCATAAATTGGAGCATTTTCAGCAAGAAGATCAATTGGTATTTCAGCAACTTTTTTATTATCAAATATTAATTCTATTTTTTTTTGAATTAGTTGTTTTACCTATAACTGCAAAATCTAGGTTCCATTTATCAAATATTTTCTTCGCATGTTCTTCTTTTCCTTTTTCAAGAATAATAAGCATTCTCTCTTGACTTTCAGACAACATTATTTCGTATGGTGTCATTTTTTCTTCCCTACAAGGGACCTCGCTAAGATTTAATTTAATTCCAAGATTTCCTTTTGATGCCATTTCGACACTCGAAGATGTTAATCCTGCTGCACCCATATCTTGAATTGCAATAATTGAATTATCAGCCATTAATTCTAAGCACGCTTCAAGTAATAATTTTTCAGTAAAAGGGTCTCCGACCTGAACCGTTGGCTTTTTTTCCTCAATTTTGTCATCGAAAGTTGCGGAAGCCATACTGGCACCATGAATTCCATCTCTTCCAGTTTTTGAACCTACGTATATTACTGGTTTACCTAATCCAGCTGCTTTTGAATAAAAAATCTTATTTTTATTTACTAAGCCAAGTGTCATGGCATTTACTAATATATTTCCATTGTAAGACTCATCAAAAGTAGTTTGGCCAGCAATTGTTGGAACTCCAATACAATTACCATATCCACCTATACCCTTAACAACTCCTCTTAATAGATTTCTTGTTTTTTTATGTTGTGGTGAACCAAAATGAATTGAATTAAGATTTGCTATTGGTCTTGCTCCCATTGTAAATACATCCCTCATGATTCCACCAACTCCAGTTGCGGCACCTTGATAAGGTTCAATAAAAGAAGGGTGATTGTGGCTTTCAATTTTAAATACAATTGCATCATCATCTCCAATATCAACGACACCTGCGTTTTCTCCAGGTCCTTGAATGACCTGTTTTCCTTTGGTGTGCATTTTTTTTAAGTGTTTTCTAGAAGACTTATAGGAGCAATGTTCGTTCCACATTGCAGAAAATATTGCAAGTTCAGTTAAATTAGGTGTTCTCTTCAGAAGTTCACATATTTTAGAAAACTCCTCTTTTTTTAATCCGTGATCTATTGCAATTGCTTCTGTGACTTCCATTATTTAAAATTATCTAAGATATTTTTGAAAAATAATGAACCATCTTCACCGGATAAATATTTATCTATCATTCTCTCAGGATGAGGCATCATTCCCAATACATTTTTATTTTTATTAAATATTCCAGCTATATTTTTAATTGCTCCGTTTGGATTAGTTGTTTCATTTTCTGTACCATCTTCTCCACAATACGTTACAGCTATTTGATTATTATCTTCCAATGATTTTAATTCATCATCACTACAAAAGTAATTTCCTTCATTATGAGCAATATGGAGTTCTAAAACATTCTTTTTTAAATCTTTAAAATATTTATTTTGTTTATCTTTAACTTTTACAAAAATATTGCTGCATATAAAATTAAGAAACTTATTTTGTTGCAATATTCCATTAAGTAGACCAGTTTCAGTTAAGATTTGAAATCCATTACAAATACCTAATACCAGACCTCCAGAATTAGCAAAATCGATTACTGATTTTATAATTTTTGATTTAGAAGCAATGCTTCCACATCTTAAATAATCACCGTAAGAAAAGCCACCAGGTAGTACTATTAAATCTGATTTTGGAATAGATTGATCATTGTGCCAAACCATTTGATTTTTAAAACCAAATTTTTTTAGAGCTACATCCATGTCTCTATCACAATTTGATCCTGGAAATATAATGACTGATGATTTCATTAATTAAACTATTTTGTAATCCTCAATAACAAGATTAGCCAATAGCTTTTTACACATATCATCTACTAAAGACTTTGCTTTTTTTTCATCTTTCTCTTTAACTTCAATTTCAAAATATTTACCTTGTCTTACATCTTCTACATTTCTAAAGTTCATTCCATTAAGTGTTTGAAGAATAGCCTTTCCCTGAGGATCTAAAACTCCATTTTTAAGAGTTACAATTACTTTAATTTTCATTACTTTTTCTTAATCTTTACCGCTTGTGGCTTGGTGTATTTTAATGGTCTAATATTTGATTGCTCATGAAGTATATTTAATCTTCTTGCAACTTCTTGATAAGCCTCAATTAGATTGCCAAGTCCTTTTCTAAATCTATCTTTATCTAATTTTTTATCACTATTTACATCCCATAGTCTGCAGGTATCTGGACTTATTTCATCTGCAAGCATGATCTCTTTTTTTCCATTCTTTTCATACCTTCCAAATTCTACTTTAAAATCTACAAGTTTAATTCCAACACCTCTAAACATGCCTTGAAGAAAGTCATTAATTCTATTTAATTCTTTATTTATTAATTTCAATTCATCGGTCTCCATCCACTTAAAAGCTAAGATGTGTTCAGCGCTTACCAAGGGATCTCCTAAATCATCATCTTTTAAGCAATATTCTATTAATGGATTATCTAAGACTGTTCCATCTTCAATACCTAATCTTTTAGTTAATGACCCAGTTGCAATATTTCTTACAATAAATTCAATAGGTATAATTTCAACATGCTGAACGAGTTGTTCTCTCATATTTAAACGTTTTACTAAATGATTTTTGATACCAACATTGTTCAACTGAGTTAATATATGTTCAGAAATCCTATTATTTAAAATTCCTTTTCCATCCATAACTGCTTTTTTTTGATTATTAAATGCAGTTGCGTCATCTTTAAAATGTTGGATAACATATTTTTTATCATTACTTGCAAAAATTATTTTTGCTTTACCTTCGTATAATTTTTTTCCTTTTTTCATTATTTGAATACTCTTTTAAAAATATAATTTACATTTTTTAAGTGCTTGTCATAAGTAAAGATTTTATCTAATCTTTTTTCACTTATTTTACTAGTGATTGATTTATCACTTTTTAAAAGTGTTAATAGGTTTGTATTCTTTGCAAAACTAGTTTTTGCATGAGACTGAACCAATCTATATGCTTTCTCTCTAGTAAAACCTGATTTAGTAAGTTCTAACATTACCTCTTGAGAAAAAACAAGACCTCTTGTTAAGTTTAAATTTTTTATCATCGTTTTTGGATGAACAATCATTTTGTCTAAAATATCTGACAATCTAACTAAAGCAAAATCTAAAGTTATATTTGCATCTGGACCAATATTTCTTTCAACACTAGAATGAGATATATCTCTTTCATGCCACAAAGAAATATTTTCTAAAGCTGGAATTACATAGCTTCTTACCATTCTTGCAAGTCCTGTAAGATTTTCACTTAATATTGGATTTTTTTTATGAGGCATAGCAGATGAGCCTTTTTGATCTTTTGAAAAGTATTCTTGCAATTCATAAACTTCAGATCTTTGCAAATGTCTTATTTCTGTAGCTACTCTCTCAACAGATCCAGCAATAATCCCAAGAACTGCAAAATAATGTGCATGCCTATCTCTTGGTATAATTTGAGTTGAAACTGGCTCAGGTTTCAATTTTAATTTTTTTGCAACATAGGTTTCAATTTTAGGGTCAATATTAGCAAACGTTCCTACTGCTCCTGAAATTGCACATGTTGATACATTTTCTATTGCATCTTTTAATCTTAATTTGTTTCTTTTAAATTCTTCATAAAATGATGCTAATTTTAATCCAAATGTGATTGGTTCCGCATGAATTCCATGACTTCTTCCAATACATGGGGTTAATTTATATTTTTTTGCTTGTTTTTTTAGAACAGATAAAATTTTATCAATGTCTTTTAATAAGATATTTCCTGATTGAAACAATTGAATATTTAAAGTTGTATCTAAAACATCAGATGAAGTCATACCTTGGTGTAGGTATCTTGCTTTAAGACCGGCTTGTTCTGTAATTGATGTCAAAAAAGCAATCACATCATGCTTAACTTTTGCTTCTATATCATGAATTCTTTTAACTTTGATTTTGCCTTTTTTTTTAACTAATGATGCAACTCCTTTAGGAATAATTTTATATTTTTCCATAGCCTCAGCTGCAGCGATTTCTACATCTAGCCAAATTTTATATTTATTTTCTTCAGACCAAATACTGACAAGTTCTTTTCTAGAATATCTTGATATCATTAATTATATGGGGGCCTCGTATAACCTTTAACAGATTCTGTGAAAATTTCATATGAATCTTCTGTGATACCAACAGTATGCTCAAATTGTGCTGATAATGATTTATCTTTAGTTACTGCAGTCCACCCATCATTTAAAACTTTTGTTTCATATTTTCCATAATTTATCATTGGTTCAATAGTAAACGTCATACCAGGCAATAGTTCTTTACCAGTATTTTTAGATCCATAATGAAGGATATTGGGAGGTTCATGAAAAACATTACTTATTCCGTGACCACAAAAATCTCTTACAACTGAATAACCTTTGCTTTCAACATAAGATTGTATTTCAAATCCTATATCACCAAGTTTTTTACCTGGTTGTAAAATTGATATTGCTTTCATTAATGAGTCATAGGTTGCTTCAATTAGATTTTTTGCCTTTACTGGTACATTTCCAATTTCATACATTCTACTTGTATCCCCATAATAATTTTCAACGAC
>CACKOU010000021.1 GCA_902601895.1 uncultured Pelagibacteraceae bacterium
TTTTAACTTGTTATTAATTGTAAAAGTTTTGTTAAGTTTAGTGTAATAAAAATTAGTTAAATCCTTAGCAAGCTTATTCAAAAAGGTGTAATAAATCTTGAAATCTTTTGTTTTTTTGAAGGTCATTTATCTGATGAGTAATAGTTAAAATATACAACTAGTTCAAATAAAATATCTTGAAAATTTTAGAATTTGATAGAAGAATCTAGATAGATGAAAATAGAAATTGATACTAAAAAAGTATTTATAAATAGTGGGAATAATAAAGAAGAAATACATCCATTTTGGCTTAGAGAAAGAATAAATAACGAAGATGCTCTGGATAAAGGAAATCAACAAAGATTATTTGATCCAAATTCTATAAATACTAACATTGATATAGAAAAAATTGAGAATGAAAATGGATTACTTAATTTATTTTTCAATGATGGAACCAATTATAAAATAAAAGAAGATCAAATATTAAATGAGTATAAATCGCAAAATCTTGATCCTATTTCAATTGATAAAATTAAATGGGATTCAAATTTTAATAATTTTCAAAAATTTAAATTTGAAAATGATATTTTTGAAAAAAAAATCATGTATGATTTATTAGTATCATTCTATAAATATGGTTTTGTAGTTTTAACTAATGTTACAACTGAAGATAATTTTATTATTAAATTTGCAAATTCAATTGGCAGTGTAAGAAGAACTAATTTTGGGGAATTTTTTAATGTAAGATCTGTGCCTAATCCAAATGATTTGGCTTATACATCATTAGCATTATCTCCACATACAGATAATCCGTATAGAAAACCAGTTCCTTGTGTTCAATTATTGCATTGTATTACAAATAATGTGAGTGGAGGAAATTCTACCTTGGTTGATGGTTACACAGTAAGTGAAAAAATCAAAGAGGATTATCCAGACTATTATGAAATTTTATCTTCAGTTAAAGTAAAATTTAAATTTATAGACAATACAGTTGTTCTAGAAGATATGTCTGAGTTAATTAAATTGGATGAAAAAAATAATTTTAAACAAGTTAGATTTAGTCCAAGATTAGACTATGCTCCGATATTAGAAAAATCAAAATTGGATTTATTCTATAAAGCTAGAAATAAAATTTCTGAATTATACAACTCTGATAAATATAAAGTTGAATTTAAATTAGAAACTGGAGATTTATTAATGATGGACAATCATAGATTGCTTCATGGAAGAACAAAGTATGATGTTAACGAAGGTGATAGATATTTACAAGGATGCTACATTGATTTCGACAGTACAGAAGGTAAACTTAGACATTTAAAAAGAAAATTTAATCTTTGAATAATTCTTTTATTTTTTCTTCAGCGTTTTTTATCGACTTTTCATAATCTAATGCCATTTGATCTGCTGCAACTATATCGATTTTTTTAATACCAAAAAAATTTAACATATGTATCAACCACGGAGTTAAAAAGTCTTCTTCCCCTTGTATTTTTGTTCCACCAGAAGTAATTACTAAATAGACCTGCTTATCTTCTAATAAACCTTTTCTTCTTCCGTCGTCCCCGTATTTAAATGTCAATTTTACTCTGGCCGCAAGATCAGCCCAAGCTTTCAGTGTTGCTGGCGGGCCAAAATTATAAATTGGCACTGATATAATAATTACTTCACATTCTTTTAACTCTGATACTAACTTATCAGATAATTCAAACATTTTTTTATGTTCATCTGTTTGCTCATTCTCTGGAATTTTCATTCCAGACTCAGTTAAACCAGATATAAAAAGCATTTCGTCATCTAGATCTCTATAAATGACTTCATCATTATCTTTTTTAACTTTATCAAGTATTTTTTTTGCAAGCATCCTTGAGGTAGAACCCTCTTTTCTAGCGCTGCAATCGATTTGGTATATTTTCATTTTTATCCAAGTTTTTGAAGTATAGGAAAATACTTTAATATGTAAAATCCTAAAGCTTGCAACTGGTTTGTAATCATTAATATTCCTGTTATCAATAGTAATCCTCCACCAACTCTTGAAATAGTTATCATTTTTGATTTTAGATTTTTTGTAACAACCATAAAACGTTGTATCAAATAACCTGATGCAATAAATGGCAATGCTAAACCAAGTGAATAGAAAACAAGCAACAATATACCTCGGTTCAAACTTTGCTCAATTGAAGCTAGAGCTAATATTGAACCCAAAATAGGTCCAATACATGGAGTCCATCCAAATCCAAATGCCATACCAACCAATATTGAACTAAAATTTCCTGATTTAATCTCAGTATTAATTCTTTTTTCATAATTTAAAAACTTAATATTAATTAATCCCATAATATGAAGGGAGAAAATGATTATTATACTTCCTGCAATAATTCTTAATTCAAAAGAGTTACTTAAAATTAAAGAACCTAAAAAAGTTGCGGTAGCTCCGAAGCTTATAAAAACAATGGAAAAACCAAAAGTAAATAAAACTATAGGGAATATATTAATTGTTTTTTTTTCTAATAGCTCATTTAAAGAGCTTCCAGAAATATAAGATATATATCCAGGTATTAATGGAAGTACACATGGAGACAAAAAGCTTATCAATCCAGCTCCAAATGCAACAAATAATTCTATCATTTAACCAGTATTTTTCATTGCAGCTGAAATACCTGCAATAGATGTTAATAATGCATCATTAAGATCATTTTTTTTATCTGAATTTAATTTTTTGTTTTTGATTTTATTCATAACTACTGCTTGAATTATATTTAATACCTCTGTGTAAATATTTCTTACAATAACTCCTGATCTAAATTTTTTTCTTTCATTTATAATTTCTTTAGGCGTAATCCTTTTATTTAATTTTTTAATAATTTCGAATTGGAACCTAAGTTTTTTTCCAACTCTTTTTAAATCTTTATCAGCTAAGTATTCCTCATATATTTTTGAAATATCTGGGTCCACTTTTGAAATTACCATATCCAAGATATCCATCATTGAATTGAAGAAAGGCCAATTTTTTTCCATATCTATTAGTGTTTTCTCAAATTTTTCTATCGATGAATATCTTAAAGCTTCTGCACTTCCAAGCCATGCTGGAAGCATTAGTCTTATTTGTGTCCAAGCAAATACCCAGGGTATTGCTCTTAAACCTTTGATATTATCAATATTCTTTCTTTTAGACGGTCTTGATCCAATTGAAAGTTTTCCTAAAGACACATGTGGCGTAACGGTTTTAAAATATTTAATAAAATCTGAACTTTGATTAATATTTTTTCTATATGAACTTTTTGAAATATCAGACATTTTTTCAATTAGATTTCTCCAATCTTTTTTAGGGACTGGCGGTGGTGTTAATGTTGCCTCCATTACCGCTCCTATATAGCTACATAAATTATAAATTGCTAAAGGCTGATATCCATATTTCTGCTGTATAACTTCTCCTTGATCAGTTATTCTAATTTTTCCATTTACTGTGTTTGGCGGCTGAGATTTTAAAGTAGCTTGAATTGGGCCTCCACCTCTACCCGCTGAACCACCTCTTCCATGAAAGAAAGTAACATCTATTTTATATTTTTTTGCAATTTTAATAATTTCTTCTTGAGCCTTATATTGATGCCAACTTGCACAAATTTTTCCAGCATCTTTACTTGAGTCTGAATATCCAATCATGACTTCTTGTTTATTTTTTATTAAATCTCTGTACCACTTTAATGAAAACAAGCTGGTCATTATTGATTTTGCATTAATTAAGTCATCTAATGTTTCAAATAAAGGGACAACTCTTAATTTATTCTTAATATTTGCTTCTTTTTGCAAATATAAAACTGAGAGAATATCAGATGCAGATGATGTCATTGAAATAACATAAGCCCCTAAACATTCAGTTGGCTCTTCAGATAAAATTTTAAATGTTGACCAAACTTCTTTGTTTTCTTTATTTTTAAAATTAAAGTTTTTGATGAAATTTGATTTTTTTTTCATCTTAGATGATAAAAATTTAATTTTTTCTTGCTCACTCCATTTTAAATAATTAAGTTTATTTTTTTTTTTAACAAGTTCATTAATTAACTGTGAGTGTCTAGAAGACTCTTGTCTAATATCTAGTTTTGCCAGATTAATTCCAAAACATTTTGCTCTTCTCATTAAATCTAATAAATCACCACTTGCAATATTTTCACTTTGATTTTCCTCTAAAGACTCACGGACAATTCTAAGAGGTTTTAAAATTTCCTCTTTTGAGTTTAGCAATTTGTTATAGTCTAAAGGTTTTTTGTTTACTATAAACTGTTCAATTGCTCGATGAGTAAATCGCATTTTATCTCTTAAAGGTCTTAAGTAAACTCTGTAAGGTTCAAATGATTTTCCTGTAAGTTTTTGAATTTTTTTTGAACACTTTTTCATTGAATATGATCTAATTAATTTAGTGAGTTCTTTTTCATACAATTTTGCTGCTTCCCATCTTGATAATAACAAAACTTCTTTGGTTACTTTTGAAGTTACATTTGGATTTCCATCTCTATCACCACCCATCCATGATCCAAACTCAATAGGATTAAAATTTTTTGGCAAACCTTTACCCATATTTTTCAAAAATATCTCATTCAGTCTCCTGTAGACTTTTGGGACTGTTTCCCAAAGACTGTCCTCTATTATAGCAAGACCCCAGCGAGCTTCATCGGCTGGAGATGGTTTAGATCTTTTTAAGTCATCTGTATTCCAGATAATAGTAAATTCATCATGAATTTTTTTATTTAAAGATTTTATTTTTGAAGAATGATCTTTAAATAACTCTCTATCTTCAAGTATTTCTGTAATTTTATGATATTTTTGAATTAAAGTTCTTCTTTTGACTTCTGTTGGATGAGCTGTCAAAACTATTCCAATATTTAAATTTTTTGCAAAATTATATATTTTATTATTATTAATTTTTTTATTTTTAAATAATTTCTCAAAAATTTCTTCTATAAAAATATTTTTTTGATTTTTACCGTCTCTTTTATTTTCATATTGGTTAAGTTGTCTAGATGCATCAATAGACTCGGCTAGATTTATAAAATTCATAAAATGATTAAATGCTCTTGCAAGCTTGTAAGTATTTTTAGGATTAATACTTTTTATTTCACTAGAAATTTTTTTATATGATTTTTTTTGGATTTTATTTGCTTTTGATAGCTTTCTAATTTTCTCAACAAGATTATAAAAGCTTTTCCCTTCTTGTTCTTTAATTACATTTCCTAATGAATTTCCTAAAAACCTAACATCCTCTCTCAAAGATTTTGTAGGAATTCTCTCATAATATAAGTCTCTCTTGATCACAATTTATTATATCAAAAAAGAGATTATATTTGGATTAAATTGCAACTACTTTTGATTTTTGTTCACCAAGAAGTTCAATTGAAAGCCTCATTTCATCACCTGCTTTTAAAAATTTTTGTGGCTTCATTCCCATTCCAACTCCTGGGGGCGTTCCTGTGGTAATAATATCTCCTGGTTGAAGGGACATATATCTACTTACATATGAAACAATATGATCTACATTAAAAATCATTGTTTTTGTATTACCCGTTTGCATTCTTTCGCCATTTAAATCTAATTCCATATTTAGGTTGTTTACATCATTAATCTCATCTTTGGTTACAAGATATGGACCAACAGGACCAAATGTATCGTGCGATTTTCCTTTTACCCACTGTCCCATTTTTTCAATTTGCCACTCCCTCTCACTTACATCATTCACTAAACAATAGCCTAAGATATAATCTTGTGAATTTTTTTCTGGAATATTTTTAGCATTTTTTCCAATAACTAAACCTAGCTCAACTT
Organism: uncultured Pelagibacteraceae bacterium; assembly: GCA_902601895.1. Classification (GTDB taxonomy): domain Bacteria; phylum Pseudomonadota; class Alphaproteobacteria; order Pelagibacterales; family Pelagibacteraceae; genus Pelagibacter. The sequence goes on from CACKOU010000021.1 coordinate 5,794, forward strand.
CCCAATCTAGTTTTTTTGAATAGTTTGTAATTTCAATATCATCATTTGGTCCATTGATTGAACTAGTAGCTTTCATAAATACAATTGGTTCTGTTGGTGGTTTTGCTCCAGTTTCCGCTGCATGGTCAGAAAAATTTAATCCAATTGCAATAAATTTTCCTGGTTTAGTTATGCATGAACCAATTCTTGTATTATTCGAAATCTCAGGCTGTGATGATAAATCAATTTGTTTAATTTTTTCAAATGTTTCAAAATTTAAATGAGTTGGATCTAAATCAATTATATGTTTGGATATATCTCTCAACTTTCCATCTTTATCTAATATAGCTGGCTTTTCTTTATTTTTTTCTCCTACTCTTAGTAATTTCATTTAATCTCCAACAATTATTTATAATTTTTGTATAACGAACTATGATCATAATTACCTAAACCCTTTTTAACAAGCTTATTATACATTTTTTTTACTATTTTAGATAAAGGTAATTCTAGCCGTTTATTTTTTGCACAATCAAGAATATTATTCATATCTTTTAATTGTGAAAAATTTTTTCCTCTAGGTTTAAAATCCTTTTTGATCATTCTTAGTCCGTGAATTTGCAAAACTTTACTGTCAGCCCATCCTCCTTTCAATGCATTAAGAATATGTATTGGATTTACATTGTTTTTTTGAGATAGTTTTATTGCTTCTGCTACAGATCCAATTGTAATTCCTACTATTATTTGATTAGCTAGTTTTGCTATTTGACCTGCAGAATTTTTTCCAACTAAGACAGGATTACCTAATTTCTTGAGTATATTTAAATTTTTATAAAAAACTTTCTTATCTCCCCCAACCATAATTGCAAGCTCTGCATTCTCTGCACCATTGGTGCCTCCAGAAACTGGTGCGTCTAAAAAATTAATTTTATATTTTTTTAATAATTTTGATAAATTAATTGCCGTTTTAGGATTTGCTGAACTCATATCAATGACTGTAGATCCTTTTTTTAAATTTTTTAAAAATTCTGAATTAAAATATATTTTTTTTATAGCATTATCATCAGACAACATGGTAATTATTAGATCCTGATCTGTAACAACATCCTTTAGAGAATTACATACTTTCGCACCAAATTTTTTTAGTCTAATGGCTTTATTTTTAGTTCTATTAAAAACTTTAACTTGATATTTTGATTTTAGAAGATTTTTAGCCATTGGAAATCCCATTAAACCTATTCCAATAAAACCGATTTTATATTTTTTCATTATTTAAATTTATATTGTATCGTTAGATCTTCCTAAATCTGCAGCTCCTCTTACGCCACTAGAATCTCCATGAATATTTTTTAAAACTTTAGTATTAACAGTGTCACTAAATACATATTTTTTTAATTTTGAATTTATATTTCCATAAATCTGCTTCATATTGGAAACACCTCCACCCATAACAATTGCACCAGGATCAACAATATTAATTACAGTAGATAAGCCTCTTGCTAAGTAATCTAAGTATTGAAATACAAATTCTAAAGATTTTTCATCTCCTTTGTTTGCATTTTCTTGAATTATTTTAGCGTCTAAATCTATTTTATGAATGTCATTAAAATGTTTTGAAAACCCTGGACCAGATAGAAATGTTTCAATGCATCCTTTTTTGCCACAATAACAATCATGCCTTTTCCACTTATCATTTGTTCCTATTGGCATTTGATTATGTCCCCATTCCCCAGTTATGTTATTTAATCCATTAACAATTTTATTATTAATAATTAATCCTCCACCAACACCTGTTCCAATTATAACTCCAAATACTATTTCATGGTTAAGACCAGCTCCATCAATTGATTCAGATAAAGCAAAGCAATTAGCATCATTTTCAAGAAATATTTTTCTATTTAACCTAAGCTCAATATCTTTTTTTAAAGGTCTATCATTTAACCAGGTTGAATTACCGCCCTTTATACAATTTGTTTCTTTCGATAAAGCTCCAGGTGAGCCTACACCAACACTACAACTTTTTTTGTATTTATTTTCTAAATAATTTACAAGTTCACATACTGTATCTAAAGTTCCATTATAATTTTTTGGTGTTGTTCTCCTAATTCTCTCGAGCTCTTTTCCATTTTTATCAATAATGATTGACTCTGTTTTGGTTCCACCTAAATCAATACCAATATGCATTTTAATATGAACTTGATTGCTTCCAGATGTTAATATTACCATCTTTTGCAGTTTTATTAATTATTTTCATTTCAGAAGTTGTAAAATTAAGTTTGTTTAGACTTTCCAAATTTTCTTTTAATTGATTTAAACTTCTAACTCCTATCAGAGCAGATGTTACATAATTATTTGATAAAACCCAAGAAATTGCCATTTGAGATAAAGATTGCCCTCTTTTAATTGCAATCTTATTTAAATCAGAAACAATCTTTAAGTTTTTTTTTGTTATTAATGATTTATCTAAGTATGATGTAATATCACTTGCTCTTGAAACTTTAGGTATCTTTTTTAAATATTTATCTGATAGCATTCCTTGAGCTAGTGGAGAAAAAGCAATACATCCAATTTTTAGTTTTCTTATTGTCTTAGTTAAATCTTTTTCAATCCATCTATTTATTAGCGAATATGATGGTTGATGAATAAACAATTTAATATTTCTAGATTTTAAAATTTTGTAAATTTGATTTGTTTTTTTGGAAGAATAAGATGAAATGCCAATATATAAAGCTTTTCCAGATTTATAAATACTTTCTAAGGCATCCGCTGTCTCTTCTAAAGGTGTATTTGGATCAAATCTATGTGAATAAAATATGTCAAAATAATCAACCTTCATTCTTTTTAAACTTTGATCACAACTTGCAATAATATGTTTTTTTGATCCCCATTCTCCATAAGGTCCTTCCCACATATCATAACCAGCTTTAGATGATATGATGAGTTCATCTCTATATTTTTTTAAGTCTTTACTTATTATTTTTCCAAAATTAATTTCGGTACTTCCATATGGTGGGCCATAATTATTCGCCAAATCAAAATGAGTAATACCTCTATCAAAAGCGTAAAATAAGATTTTTTTAATATTTGAAAGCGGGATTTTAGCTCCAAAATTATGCCAAAGACCCAAGCTGATTAAAGGTAATTTTACACCGCTGTCACCGCATGTCCTATATAACATATTTGAGTATCTATTTTTAGATGCGGAATATTTCATAAAAAAAATATTAAATTAAATACATTAATAAGTAGCTCTTCCCCCACTTAGATCAAATACTGCTGCAGTCGCAAAAGAGTTTTCTTCACTAGCTAAATAAGTTACTAAAGAAGCCAATTCATTAACTTTTGCAAACTTATTTCTTGGGATCTTTGAAAGCATGTAATTTATATGCTCTTCGGTCATTTGATCAAATATTCTTGTTTTTGCAGCCGCTGGTGTTACGCAATTTACTGCTATATTTTTTAATGCTAATTCTTTTCCTAGAGATTTTGTTAAACCAATAACTCCAGCTTTTGATGTGCTATAAGCTCCAGCATTAGGATTGCCTTCTTTTCCAGCAATTGATGCAATATTAACTATTCTTCCATAATTATTTTTTTCCAAATAAGGAACAACTGCTTTGCAACAGTAAAATACTGCATTTAAATTTAATTGAATTACTTTTTCCCATTCCTCAATAGGATATTCTGCAACTGTTTTGTTCATACCAGTTATCCCAGCATTGTTTACAAAGATATCTATTTTATTATGTTCAGTCTCAATATCTTTTAAGCTTTTAGAAATCTCTTCAAAGTTACATACATTTACAATTTTATAACTTATGTTTTCTGAATTTATTTTTTCAACGGCTTTCTTTGCTTCTTGTTCATCAATATCCCATATAACAACTTTTGCTCCTGATTGAATGAATCTTTCCGCTATTGCAAATCCAAAACCTTGGGCTCCACCTGTTATAACTGCAACTCTGTTACTTAGATCAAACTTTATCATTTTTTTTCTTTCTCTTTATTAATGGAAAACTTAAAGCAATTAAAGATAAAACAAAAAATGTTAAAGCTATAGGTCTTTGAAGGAACATTAACCAGTTTCCATCGAAAATAACAAGCGATTGTCTTAAAGTTCCCTCTACTAATTCACCTAAAATTAAACCTATAATTATAGGTACAACTGAAAATCCATATCTTCTCATAAAAAAACCAATAACCCCAAATAATAGCATCAACCAAACATCAATAATTGATTGATTTAAAGAATATGTTCCACAAACAGAAACTGCAAAAATCATCGGCCATAATAATTTATTCGGAACTAGAGTTATTCTTGCAAATATTTTAGCTCCAAAAAATCCTAATACGAAGAATAAAATATTTGCAATTAGCATTGATCCAAATATTCCATAAAGAAACTCAGGTTGCTCTCTAAATAAATCTGGACCCGGTCTTACACCATGTATGATTAATCCTGTAAGTATTACTGCTGTAGTCGCACTACCAGGAATGCCTAAAGCTAGCGTTGGTACCATAGCTCCTCCAGTAGCAGCATTATTTGCTGCTTCTGCTCCAGCTATTCCTTCAATTGATCCTTTTCCAAAATCCTCAGGTTTTTTTGACCATCTTTTTGCTTCAGCATATCCTATTAATGATGCAACAGTTCCTCCCTCTGCTGGTAAAACACCAATGAAAGATCCTATGCCGCTAGATCTAATTATTGTTTTCCAAGTTTTTTTATAATCATCGATTGATGGAAGTTTAACTGCCTTTAAAGCTACTCTATTAAATATTTGATTAATTAAAGTTGATTGAGTTAACATTTCACTAATAGCAAATAAACCTACTACTACTGGAATAAAACCAATACCTTCAGTCAATTCATTAATTCCAAATGTAAACCTATCTATAGATGTCATAAAATCTTTACCAACAGTTGAAATTAGAATTCCAAAAGCACCAGCAATTAAATTTTTAATAGGACTACCTTCGCCAATTGATGCAAGCATAGTTAATCCAAAAATTGCTAGAGCAAAATATTCAGGTTGCCCGAATTCGTAAGCTAAATTTGCAAGTAAAGGTGCAAAAAATATAAGAACTACAACACTAGCAATTCCACCAATTACGCTTGAAACAGTAGCCATACCTAAAGCTCTTCCAGCTTCTCCTTTTTGTGCTAAAGGGTAACCATCTAAACATGTGGCTGCTGCTGCAGGGGTTCCAGGGGTATTTATTAAAATTGCGGTAATCGCACCTCCATAAGTTCCCGCACAATAAATTGCAGTTAGTAATACAATTGCAGATAGTGGATCTAGTGTCATCGTAAAAGGTAATATTAAAGCACCGCCTGTTGTTGGTCCTAGTCCAGGAAGAACTCCAAGAATTAATCCAAAAATTGTTCCAAAAAATAAAACAATTAATAATTTATAACTAAATAAAGGAGCAAAGATTAAACCTAAATTTTCCATTTTATCCGTAATAAAGATTTGTAATAATTCCAGGTGGAAATCGTAATCCTAAAATTGTTTCAAAAAATACAAAAACAATTAAAGGAAATATAATTGATACCATTATTAAATAGGTAACTCTTCTTTCTCCCCAAAAGTAAGAAACTATGAGTGAAAGTAATGCTATGCCTA
>CACKOU010000022.1 GCA_902601895.1 uncultured Pelagibacteraceae bacterium
AAACTAAATCAACAAAAAAAGTTAGCAAAAAGTAATCACAAGTTGTATAAGTAAACCGAATCACTTATGACAACAAAAATTCCAGAACATTTAAGTACCTTGATCCCAATGGTTGTTGAGCAATCAAGCCGCGGTGAAAGAGCTTACGATATTTATTCAAGATTATTAAAAGAGAGAATTGTTTTCGTAGTTGGACCAATTAATGATGCAGTTGCATCTTTGGTGACTGCTCAATTATTATTTTTAGAATCTGAAGATCCAAAAAAAGAAATTTCATTATACATTAATAGTCCTGGAGGTTTAGTAACAGCTGGTTTAGGAATTTATGACACAATGCAATACATTAAACCCGAGGTTAGCACATTATGCATTGGTCAAGCAGCAAGTATGGGATCATTTTTGCTGGCTGCAGGATCTAAAGGAAAAAGATTATCTTTACCTAATTCAAGAATAATGGTTCATCAACCCTCAGCTGGTTTTCAAGGTCAAGCTACTGATATCGAAATTCATGCAAATGAAGTTATGTCTTTGAAAAAAAGATTGAATGAAATTTATTCTAAACACACAGGTAAGTCTGTTGATCAAATCAAAGAGGCTTTGGAAAGAGACAATTTTATGACTCCTGATAATGCTAAAGAGTTTGGTTTGATAGATAAAGTAGTAGAAAAAAGAGAGTAAACAACAATATATAGTTTATTCACAACCTACACTTGATTAAGAACTAAACTTTGTAATAAAGTATTCAAATTGATTCGTTATAAAAAATTATGAGCAACAATAATAAAAATATTCTTTACTGTTCCTTTTGTGGAAAGAGTCAGCATGAAGTTAGAAAATTAATCGCAGGTCCAACAGTATTCATATGTGATGAGTGTGTAGAGTTATGCATGGATATCATTAAGGAAGAAGGTAAAGATACTTTTGTAAAACATCAAGACGGATTGCCTGTTCCAAAAGAGATTTGCAAAGTCTTAGATGACTATGTTATCGGACAAGACCATGCGAAAAAAGTTTTGTCAGTGGCTGTTCATAATCATTACAAAAGATTAAACTATGAGAACAAAACAAGTAAGAATGTAGAGCTATCTAAGTCAAATATATTACTAATTGGACCAACTGGATGTGGTAAAACTCTTTTAGCACAAACTTTAGCAAGAATTTTAGATGTTCCTTTTACAATGGCTGATGCAACAACACTTACTGAAGCGGGATATGTAGGAGAAGACGTAGAAAATATTATTTTAAAATTGCTTCAGTCAGCAGATTACAATGTTGAAAAAGCACAAAGAGGAATAGTTTATATTGATGAGGTGGATAAAATTAGTAGAAAGTCAGAAAATCCATCAATAACAAGAGATGTTTCTGGAGAAGGTGTTCAACAAGCACTGTTAAAAATTATGGAAGGAACTATAGCTAGCGTCCCACCTCAAGGTGGTAGAAAACATCCCCAGCAAGAATTTCTACAAGTTGATACAACAAATATATTATTTATTTGTGGAGGAGCATTTGCTGGACTAGATAAAATTATTTCTCAAAGAGATAAAGGATCCTCCATAGGATTTGGTGCAGAAGTTAAAAGTTTAGAAGACAAAAAAACAGGTGAATGGATGAGAAATTTGGAACCTGAGGATCTTTTAAAATATGGCTTGATACCAGAATTCATTGGTAGACTACCAATAACAGCAACGCTGGATGACTTAGACGAAAAATCATTAGTCAAAATCTTATTGGAACCAAAAAACTCACTTGTAAAACAGTATCAAGAGTTATTTAAATTAGAAGGTGTAAAATTAAGTTTTAAAGATACTGCAATAAAAGAAATAGCTAACAAAGCAATTAACAAAAAAACTGGAGCAAGAGGATTAAGATCAATATTGGAAAATATTTTACTAAAAACTATGTTTGATTTACCTAGTCAACAAAATATAGATGAAATTATAATAGATTCAGGTGCGGCCAAAGGTATAAATCAACCAATCACCGTTCTTTCAAAAAATAAAACAAAACCTGATAAAACTACAGCTGCATAGATAATAGTTAATAAATATTTATTTTCTATTGCAAATTAAACTATAATATCCATATTATATTTATGAATGTTAAAATGACACAACCATTATTACCTCTTAGAGATATAGTTGTTTTTCCAAGTATGATAATTCCATTATTTGTTGGAAGAGACAAATCTATAACAGCATTAAATGAGGTAATGAAAAATGATAAAAAAATTATTCTAGTAACTCAAAAAAATTCAGAAGTTGACGATCCAAAAAAAAATGATGTTTATAACTATGGTTGTGAAAGCAATATATTGCAACTATTAAAGTTACCTGACGGCACTGTTAAAGTATTAGTCGAAGGAACAAAAAGAGTAAAAATTTTAGAATTTCAAGATAATGACAAATACATTACTTGTAACTATGAATATCAAAAAGAAATTATATCAAAAGAAGAAGATTTATTACCTTTAGCTTTAACAGCTATTAGAAGATTAGAGAAATTAACATCTGTAAATAAGAAAATTTCTTCTGATACATTAAATAATATTAAGCAATTAAAAGAGCCATCAAAAATAATTGACAATATCGCTTCCCATATAAATGCAACAATTTCTGAAAAGCAACAACTTTTTGAAATGTTAGATGTTAAGAAAAGAATAAACGCAACAATAAAAATTATTGAAAACGAAGCTAGTATTATAGGTGTTGAAAAAAGAATTAGAGGAAGAGTAAAAACTCAAATGGAGAAAACTCAAAGAGAATACTATTTGAATGAGCAACTCAAAGCAATACAAAAAGAGCTTGGTGAAATAGAAGATGGTAAAGATGAAACAACAAGCCTAAAAAAGTCTATTTTAAAAGCGAAAATGCCAAAAGAAGTAGAAAAAAAATGTATGTCAGAATTGAAAAAATTAAAAAATATGAGTCCGATGTCTGCTGAAGCAACTGTTGTAAGAAACTACTTAGACTGGATGATTGATTTACCGTGGTTTAAAAAGGATAAAGTTGACATAGATTTAAATAAAGCTTTAAAAATTCTTGAAGAAGATCATTTTGGCTTGGAAAAAGTCAAAGAGAGAATAATTGAATTTTTAGCGGTTCAAAAAAGAATGGATAAAATTAAAGGCCCAATACTCTGTTTGGTTGGACCTCCAGGTGTAGGAAAAACATCCCTGGGAAAATCAATTGCCAAAGCAACTAATAGACAATTTGTAAGAATGTCTCTTGGAGGTGTTAGAGATGAAGCAGAAGTAAGGGGACATAGAAGAACATATATTGGTTCACTTCCTGGAAAAATTATCCAGATGATGAAAAAAGCAGGTACTAAAAATCCTTTATTTTTGCTTGATGAAATTGATAAAGTTGGAAACGATTATAGAGGTGATCCATCATCAGCATTATTAGAAGCGCTTGACCCTGAACAAAACACAACATTTAACGATCATTATCTTGAAGTTGATTATGATTTATCAGATGTAATGTTTGTAACAACAGCAAATACATTAAATATACTTCCACCACTTTTAGATAGAATGGAAGTCATAAGAATTCCAGGATATACAGAGGATGAGAAGATTAATATTGCAAACAAATATCTACTTCCTAAGCAAATTAAAGACAATGGTGTTAAAGATGGAGAAATGAATTTAGCCGATGATACAATTAAAGAAATAATAAGAAGCTACACAAGAGAAAGTGGAGTAAGAAACTTAGAAAGAGAAATATCCAAAGTAACAAGAAAAGTTGTTAAAAAAGTAGTTAATAATGAAGAAAAGAGTGTTGAGATTAACGAAAAAAATATACCTGATTTTCTTGGTATTAAAAAATTTAAATTTGGTGAATTAGAAACTAATGATAAAGTTGGAATTGTCATAGGTTTAGCTTGGACAGAGTTTGGAGGAGAGATATTAAAAGTTGAAACAGTTAATATGCCTGGAAAGGGCAGAATGCAAATAACTGGTAAATTAGGCGATGTAATGCAAGAATCTGTTAAAGCTGCAAAATCTTATGTTAGATCAAAATGTTTGGAGTTTGGAGTAACTCCTCCATTATTTGAAAAAAAGGATTTTCACATTCATGTGCCTGAAGGCGCGACTCCGAAAGATGGTCCTTCTGCTGGTATAGCTATGGTTACATCAATTGTATCCTCAATAACAAAAGTTCCAGTGAAAAGAGAAATAGCAATGACAGGAGAAGTAACAATCACAGGTCAAGTTTTACCAATTGGGGGGTTAAAAGAAAAATTATTAGCTGCTCATAGAGCTGGTGTAAAAAAAGTTTTAATACCTAAAGAAAATGAAAAAGATTTAGTCGATGTTCCAAAGAAAGTAAAAGATGATATTCAAATTGTTCCAGTTGAAACTGCTGATGAAGTAATTAAGATTGCTTTAACAAAGGAATTAAAGCCTACAGAGTGGACTGAGGTAGATAAAATTGCTGAGACCAAAAAAGATGATAAATCGCAAGCTAGTATTCAGTAATAAACAATTTACTTTATAATAACCTTGATGTAATAGTACCATGTTTTGGGCGGTTAGCTCAGTTGGTAGAGCATCTCGTTTACACCGAGGGGGTCAAAGGTTCGAGTCCTTTACTGCCCACCAAAATACGGGGGTGTAGCTCAGTTGGTTAGAGCGATCGCCTGTCACGCGATAGGTCGAGGGTTCGAGTCCCTTCACTCCCGCCATCAAATAAATGAATAAAATTAAGCCGTAAAATGTGACCTATCTGCTCTTTTAGTTGATCTAAAAGGTGTTATATAGACTCAACATGCTTTCGGAATTTTTAAAAGATTATTTGCCAATAATTGTTTTTTTGCTAGTTGCACTTGTATTGAGTGTAGCATTTGTGGCGGTAAATTATTTAGCATCTCCAAAAAACCCTGATCCAGAAAAATTATCAGCATACGAGTGTGGATTTGAACCATTTAATGACTCTAGAATGGAATTTGATGTTAGATTTTATCTTGTTGCAATATTATTTATTATTTTTGATTTAGAAATCGCTTTTCTATTTCCTTGGGCTATATCTTTAGGCAAAATTGGAATTTTTGGATTTACATCAATGATGATCTTCTTATTTATTTTAACTATTGGTTTTATTTATGAATGGAAAAAAGGAGCATTAGATTGGGAATAAAATGAATTTAGAAGAAAGAAAAAAAAATATTCCAGAAGAATTTAAACAATTAGCTCAAGATTTTAGTGATAATGGTTTTATAACAACATCTTTAGACAGTCTAATTAACTGGGCTAGAACTGGATCATTACATTGGATGACTTTTGGTCTTGCATGTTGTGCAGTTGAAATGATGCAAACTTCAATGCCAAGATATGATTTAGAAAGATTTGGTGCTGCCCCAAGGGCTTCACCACGACAATCAGATGTTATGATTGTTGCTGGAACTCTTACAAATAAAATGGCTCAAGCACTAAGAAAAGTTTATGACCAGATGCCAGAACCAAGATATGTAATTTCTATGGGGAGTTGTGCAAATGGTGGGGGATATTATCATTACTCTTATTCTGTAGTAAGAGGTTGTGACCGTATTGTACCAGTTGATGTATATGTTCCTGGGTGCCCTCCTTCTGCTGAAGCACTTTTATATGGGATAATGCAACTTCAAAAGAAAATCAGGAACAAAGGTTCTCTGGAAAGATAAAAAATGCAAAAGATCCAGGATTTAGAAAAAATTTTGAATTCAGAACTAAATACAAAAATAAAAAGTTCTTTAATCAAACATAATCAAATTTACTTAAAAGTTGATGAAGTGGACTTAACAGAAGTTATTTTATTCTTAAAAACAAATTCAAAAACTAAATTTAGACAATTGATAGATATTACTGCTGTAGATTTTCCTGAAAATGAAATTAGATTTAAATTAGTTTATCTATTATTAAGTCATGAATTTAATCAAAGAATTATTATAGAGATAGATGTAAAAGAAAAAGGAATTGTTGGTTCAATAACATCTATATTTCCTGCAGCAAATTGGATGGAAAGGGAAGTGTTTGATATGTATGGAATTGATTTTAAAGATCATCCAGACCTTAGAAGAATACTTACAGATTATGGTTTTGAGGGACATCCATTAAGAAAAGATTTCCCTTTAACAGGTCATAATGAAGTTAGATACAGTCAAGAAACTAAAAAAGTGATTTATGAACCAGTAAAATTAGAACAAAATTATAGAAACTTTGATTATGAAAGTCCTTGGGAAGGGACCAAGTATATAAAAGAACAATCTAAAGAATAATGGCAAAAGAAACAAAAACTTTGAATCTAAATTTTGGACCTCAGCATCCTGCTGCTCATGGAGTTTTGCGATTAATATTGCAGCTAGATGGAGAAATTGTTGAAAAAGCAGATCCACATATTGGTTTATTACATAGGGGGACAGAAAAATTAATTGAAAACAAAACTTATACACAAGCTGTTCCGTATTTTGATCGACTTGATTATGTCGCCCCAATGAACCAAGAACACGCTTTCGCTTTAGCAATTGAAAAAATATTAAAAATAGAAGTCCCAATAAGAGCTCAATACATAAGAGTAATGTTTTGTGAGATTGGAAGAATACTTAGTCATATTTTGAATGTCACAACACAAGCAATGGATGTTGGTGCATTAACTCCGACTTTATGGGGATTTGAAGAAAGAGAAATATTAATGGGTTTTTATGAAAAAGTTTCTGGTTCTAGATTACATGCTAATTATTTTAGAGCTGGAGGAGTGCATCAAGATCTACCAAAAGGATTAGATAAAGAGATCGGAAAATTCTGTGAAAGATTTCCAAAAATAATAGATGATTTAGAATTACTTTTAACAGATAACCGAATATTTAAGCAAAGGAACGTTGATATAGGAGTAGTATCAAAACAAGATGCTCTCGATTATTCTTTTTCTGGTGTTATGTTAAGAGGATCTGGTGTTCCGTGGGATTTAAGAAAATCCCAGCCTTACGATTGTTATGAACAATTTGAATTCAAAATTCCAGTAGGAAAAAATGGAGATTGTTATGACAGATATCTATGCAGAATTGAAGAAATGAAAGAAAGTGTAAATATAATTAATCAATGCTTAGCAAATTTACCAGTTGGACCAATTAAAACTGATGATGGAAAAATCAGTCCACCACCAAAAAAAGAATTAAAACAATCTATGGAAGCATTAATCCATCACTTTAAGTTATATACTGAAGGTTATAGAGTTGACAAAGATGAAATATATTCAGCTGTAGAGGCTCCTAAAGGAGAATTTGGTGTTTACTTAATTTCTGACGGCTCGAGCAAACCTTATAAATGCAAAATTAGAGCTCCAGGATTTTCTCATTTGCAAGCTATGGATTACTTAATTAAAGGTCATATGTTAGCTGATGTTCCTGCAGTTTTAGGTTCAATGGATATTGTTTTTGGAGAGGTAGATAGATAATGGCTGTTAAAAAAATATCAAAAATACAACCTGAAAAATTTGAGTTTAATAAAAAAAACAAAGAAACCGCTGATAGTATTATTAAAAATTATCCTTCTGGAAAACAACAAAGTGCAGTTATGGCCTTATTGTACTTAGCACAAAAACAAAATGACAATTGGATACCTTTAAGTGCAATGAAATACATAGCAAAGTTTTTAGATATGCCATACATAAAAGTGTATGAAGTTGCTACATTTTATAGTATGTATAATTTAACTCCAGTTGGTAAATACTTCTTTCAAGTTTGTACTACAACCCCATGTATGTTAAGGGGTGCATATAATTTAGTAGATGTTTGTAAACGAAAAATTTCTGAAAAAGAAAATTGTTTGTCAGAGGATGGAAAAACTTCTTGGTTAGAAGTAGAATGTTTAGGTGCTTGCGTGAATGCCCCAATGCTTCAATTAAATGAGGACTATTATGAGGATTTAGATCCAATAAAACTTGAGCAAATAATAGAAAAAATAAGTAATGATGAAATTCCCCAACCAGGATCTTATAGAGGCAGATTAAGTTCTGAACCAGAAAACACTAGAAAAACATTAATAGGTAATAAAAATGCTTGAAGATAAAGATAGGATTTTTCAAAATTTATACAATGATTTTGGTGCTGATTTAATATCTGCAAAACAGAGAGGAGATTGGAAGGATACAAAAGAAATTTGTGGTAGAGGAAGAGAATGGATAATTAATGAAATTAAAATCTCAGAACTTAGAGGAAGAGGCGGTGCTGGATTCCCTACAGGATTGAAATGGTCCTTTGCTCCAAAAGAAGTTGGATCAAGACCACATTATCTTGTAATTAACGCCGATGAATCTGAACCTGGCACATGTAAAGATAGAGATATTCTAAGATTTGAACCACATAAATTAATAGAAGGCTGTTTAATTGCATCTTACGCAGTTAATGCACATAAGTGCTATATTTATATAAGAGGGGAATATTTTAATGAAGGACAAAAACTTCAAACAGCTATCAATGAAGCTTACAAAGATGGTCTATTAGGAAAAAATTCTGCAGGGACTGATTGGGAATTAGATATTTATATTCATTATGGTGCTGGGGCTTATATCTGTGGTGAGGAAACTGCCTTACTTGAGAGTATTGAAGGAAAAAAAGGACAACCAAGATTAAAACCTCCATTTCCAGCTTTAGTAGGTCTTTATGGTTGTCCGACAATAATAAACAATGTTGAAACAATTTCAGTGGTACCAACTATACTTAGGAGAGGTGGAAAATGGTTTTCATCACTTGGTAGACCAAAAAATACTGGTTCTAAAATTTATTGTATTTCAGGAAATGTAAATAATCCCTGCAACGTAGAAGAAGAAATGGGAATTCCATTAAAAGAATTAATTGAAAAACATGCAGGTGGAGTAATAGGAGGTTGGGATAATTTAAAAGCAGTTATACCTGGCGGTTCATCAATGCCACTACTTCCAAAAGAAACATGTGAAACAATTAAAATGGACTTTGATGCATGTGTTGAGAATAAAACTGGTTTAGGAACAGCTGGTATTGTTGTTATAAATAAAGATCAAGACATTATTAAGTGTATGGCTAGAATAGCAAGATTTTATAAACACGAGAGCTGTGGTCAATGTACACCATGCAGAGAAGGTTCTGGTTGGATGTGGCGAATGTTAGAGAGAATGGCCAAAGGCGAAGCCACAAGAGATGAAGTAGATATGTTACTAGATGTAACAAAACAAATTGAAGGTCATACAATTTGTGCTTTTGGAGAAGGATCTTCATGGCCTGTTCAAGGATTGATTAGAAATTTTAAAGATGAAATAATTGAAAGAAATAAGTTTGATCCAATTGTGAAAAAGCAAAAAGATATCCCGTATTTAGTTGATCAACATTTATTAGAAAAAGAAAATGCTTAAACTTAAAGTAAATGACATTGATGTTGAGGTAGAAAATGGCACAACTGTTTTACAAGCATGTGAACACGCTGGAGCAGAGATACCAAGGTTCTGTTATCACGAAAAATTGTCTATAGCTGGAAATTGTAGAATGTGTTTAGTTGAAATGGAAAAATCTCCTAAGCCAATAGCCTCTTGTGCTATGCCAGCTGCAGAGGGGATGGTAATTAAAACTAATACTGAAAAAGTGAAAAAAGCAAGAAAAGGTGTAATGGAATTTTTACTAGCAAATCATCCACTTGATTGTCCAGTATGTGACCAAGGTGGGGAATGTGATTTACAAGATCAATCAATGTATTATGGAATTGATAAATCAAGATTTAAAGAAAATAAAAGATATGTACCTGAAAAATATATGGGTCCTCTTATAAAAACTCAAATGACAAGATGCATTCATTGTACAAGATGTATTAGATTTGCAACCGAAGTTGCTGGAGTTCCTGAACTTGGAGCAATTGGTAGAGGTGAGAATATGCAAATTACTACTTATTTAGAAAAGGCAATGGAATCTGAACTTTCAGCTAATGTTATTGATTTATGTCCTGTAGGAGCACTAACATCAAAACCTTATGTCTTCGAAGCAAGACCTTGGGAACTAAAAAAAACTGAGACAATTGATGTGATGGATGCTGTTGGATCAAATATAAGAGTAGATACATATGGATGGGAGGTTAAAAGAGTTCTTCCAAGAATTAATGAGGAAATAAATGAGGAATGGATATCTGATAAAACTAGATATGCATGTGACGGCTTAAAAAATCAAAGATTAGATACTCCTTATGTAAAGATTAATAATAAATTAAAGCCATCAAGTTGGGACGAAGCTTTTAAAGCTGTATCTGAAAGAGTTGCAAAAACAAAGTCTGAAAAAATTGCTGGCTTTATAGGTGATATGACAAATATGGAAACTACATATGCAGCAAAAGATTTTTTTGAAAAAACGATTAAATCTGAAAATTTGGAATCTAGATATGAAAAATTATACATTAATACAAATGTAAGAAGTAATTATCTATTCAACAGTTCCATTGAAGGAATAGAAAAAAGTGATTTAATAATTCTAATAGGTACAAATCCAAGATTTGAAGCGACAATATTAAACTCAAGAATTAGAAAAAATTATTTAAAAAATAAGATAGAAATTATATCTTTTGGTAATGTTGGAGATTTAACTTATCCTTACCAAGTTATAGCGAATAACACCCACACAATAAAAGATATTATTAATAATAAGCATGAAATTTCAGAAAAAATTAGAAAATCGA
>CACKOU010000023.1 GCA_902601895.1 uncultured Pelagibacteraceae bacterium
CATTTAAATCAATGATCAAAGGTTTAAAAATTTGTGGGATCTCAGATCCTAAAACCTTAAACTATATTTTAAATCATAGGCACAAACCTTCTATGATAGGTTTCATTACAAATTATAAAAAAAGTAGAAGATTTATTGAATATGAAAAATTAAAAGATTTGATTGACATTGATAAGAAAAATGTAAGTTTTGTCTCTGTGCTTGTCAACCCAAACGATGAAATTTTAGTAAAGATTAAAGATTTAAATTTTGACTATTATCAGCTTTACGATGTAGGTCCTAAAAGAACTGAAGAAATTAAATCAAAATATAAAATAAAAATAATAACTGCAATTACCGTTTCTAGTAGAGATGATGTAATTAAATATAAAGACTATTCAGATATATCAGATATGATTTTATTTGACTCAAAAGGTTACCATAAATCTGAAAGTTTTGATCATAATTTACTAAATCAAGTGCCAAACGAATTGAATAAAATGATTGCAGGAAATATCCAAATAGATGATATTCCAAGTTTTAAAAATAAAGACTTCATAATCGATATTTCTGGAGCATGTGAAAATGAAAATGGAAAAAAAGATATAAGTAAAATTGATAAATTGTTAAACTTGTCTGCAAAAATATGAAACTTAAAAAAGGAATTCCTGTAATAGACCAAGGTAATAAACTTGGATTTTGGGGAGGAAAATTTGGAGGAAACTTTGTTCCTGAAACACTAAAAAAACCTATCGAAGATTTAGAAGTACTATTTAACAAACTTAAAAAAGATAAAAAATTTATACAAGAAAGAGACAGATATTTTAAAAATTGGATTGGTGTACCTACTCGATTTATTAAATTAGAAAATTTGACAAGACATGTTGGCGGAGCTCAAATTTGGTCTAAAGTTGTTTCAGATGCAAATGGTGGGGCACACAAAGTCTACAACGCAACTGTTCATTGTTTACTTGCAAAACGCTCTGGTAAAAAAGTTATAATTGGGGACACAGGCGCCGGGTATGCGGGTAAAATGTTAAGTATGGCTGCAAAAAAGTTTGGTCTTAAATGTAAAATTTTCATGGGTGCAAAAGATATTGCAAGACAACAACCAAATGTAAAAGCGATGAAAAAAAATGGTGCCGAGGTAGTTCCAGTTTATTCAGGAAGTCAAACGCTTGTGGATGCTGTTTCAGAATGTATGAGGTTCTGGGTTGCTAATTGCGATACTACAGCCATGTGTATTGGAAGCACAGTTGGGCCAGCTGTTTTTGTTCGTATTTGTGGATGGAGTACTAGTCAAATTTCAAGAGAGTTAAAAGTTCAATTAATTGATGAGTTTGGATCAATTCCAAAAAAACTTAAACTTTACAATTGTGTGGGTGGTGGAAGTTCGAGTTTTGGGTTTTGGAATGAGTTTATGGATTATGATAAAAGGCAGTGTGAATTTATTGGCGTAGAAGCTGGAGGACCTGCAAAAAGTAAAAAACATGCAGCACCATTAACTTATGGTTCTAAAATTGGAATTCTACATGGTGCAGCCCAATATGTTAATCAAAACTCAGATGGACAAATAGAAGAAACAGAATCTATTTCAGCAGGTTTGGATTACCCTGGAATTTCTCCGCTTCATTGTTTTTTAAAAGACACAAAGAGGGCTAGATATACTGCTGCAAGTGATGAACAAGCATTAAATGCTTACAAACTTGTTACAAAATTTGAAAAATTAAGACCATCTCTTGAACCCAGCCACGCATTTGCTGTTGCAATAGCTGAATCGAAAAAATTGAGTAAAGATACGATCGTAATAGTTAACAGTTGCGGTGATGCGTACAAGGACCGAGGAATTTTAGAGAAAAGATTAGGAAAAAAGTATGTTAAATCCAATTAGCGTAGCATTTATAAAAGCAAAACAAGAGAATAGGCCTGCTTTACTAACTTATACAGTTGCTGGTGATAGCTCAAAAAAACAATCTTTGAATATATTAAAATCAATTTCTAAAAATGCTGATATTTTGGAAGTAGGCGTACCCCACAACACCCCTGTAGCAGATGGAAGTCAAATTCAAACAAGTGCGTATAGAGCAATTAAAAATGGGATTAAAGTAAATGATATTTTCAAAATTGTAAAAGACTTCAAAAAGTTTCATAAAAATAAACCTATTATCTTAATGGGCTATTATAATATGATCTTTCAATATGGTGAAAATAAATTCTTAAATAAATGTAATTTATCTGGTGTTAATGGATTAATAGTTGTGGATTTACCTTGGCCAGAAAATAAGAATTTCGCAAAAAAATGTAAAAAAAAATCTATCTATTTTATTCAGCTTTTATCACCAACAACAACAACAAAAAGGCTAAAAAAAATTATAAAAGACTCTCATCCGATGAGTTATTTTATTTCAATGTTGAGTACAACTGGTGGTAAACTAAAAGTATCACCTAAAGAGATAATAAAAAATTACAATAAAATAAAAAAAATCAATCCAAAAAAAAAAGTAGTTATTGGTTTTGGAATCACAGAAAAAACAATTGGTAAACTAAAATCTGCAGATGGATTAGTTGTAGGAAGTGCTATTTGTAAGGAAATTAGCAGGAGTTTAAAGCATAGACAAAATCCTGTCACAAATGTAAGTAAGTTAGTAAAAAAATTAAAAAGTAAAATTCTATGAACTGGATTACAAAAGCTTTAAGTTTTGGTGAAAAAATTAAAAAAGTTTTAAAAAAAAGACCCTCAAAAGAGGATATAGCAAACTCAGACTGGACAAGTTGTTGTAAAGGCCCAATATTAAAAAAAGATCTTGAAGAAAATTTATGGGTTTGCAGCTCATGTGGAAAACACCACAGAATTAATTGTCGACAAAGATTTGATATTATTTTTGGGAAAAATGCTTACGAAATACTTGATACACCAATTCCTGCAGAAGATCCACTTGGATGGGTAGATACCAAATCTTATAAAGATAGATTAAAATCTGCACGAAAGAAAACTAATCAAAATTCTGCTGTGATGATTGCTAAGGGAAGAATAAATGGAATCGAAGTTACTTCTGGAGCAATAAATTTTGAGTTTATTGGTGGTTCTGTTGGAGCCGCAGAAGGTGAGGCAATTATTTATGGTGTTCAACACGCTATTGACAATCAAACACCATTTGTCTTCTTTCCTTGTGGTGGTGGGCAAAGAATGTTCGAGTCTCCTATAGCACTTGCGAATATGACAAGAACTACCCTTGCAATTAATGAACTTAAAAAAAATAATCTTCCTTATTTAGTTTGTTTTACAGATCCTACCGCTGGTGGTATTACAGCATCATTTGCAATGTTAGGAGATATACATTTTGCAGAACCTGGTTGTTTAATAGCCTTTGCAGGAAAAAGAGTTATACAAGCAACAGTAAAAGAAGAACTTAGTTCTGACTTTCAAACATCTGAGTTTGCCGAAAAGCATGGATTTGTAGACAGAATTGTTGAACGAAAAGATTTAAAAACCGAAATAAGCTTACTATTATCAATATTGTTAAAAAAATATAACGCGGTAGATGAAAAGCAAATAAATGAAACTTCAGACAATATTGAACCGCTTGCAAAAGCTGCATCCTAAAGAAATTGACCTAAGTCTAGACAGAGTTAAAAATCTTTGTAAAAAACTGGGTAATCCACAGAATAAATTAAAATATATATCTGTGGTTGGTACGAACGGTAAATATTCAACAATACAAGCTGTAAGGTCAATTTTAAAAAATGCAAATATAAATTGTAATATTTATACTAGCCCACATATTCAAAAAATTAATGAGAGATTTATTTTTAATGACGAAGAAATATCTGACGATAACTTATCTAAGTTATTAATAGAAGTTGAAAATGTTAATAATGGAGAACAAATAACTTACTTCGAAATATTAACTGCAGCATATTTTTATCATGCGAGTAAATTCAAAGACAAAATAAATATCATAGAAAGTGGTTTATTTCATAGATTTGACGCAACAAATATTATTGATAATAATTTATCAAGTATTGTTACTTCAATTGGATTAGATCATTTAGATTGGTTGCCAAAAAATGAGCAAAATATTGAAAAAATTGTTTACGAAAAGACCTCATCATTATTGACATCAAATATAGTTGTAAGCAAACAAAGCTCTGAAGAAACCTTATATTTAATAAAAAAGTCAATTAAAAATAACAAATCAAAAAAAATAATTTATAAAGATCATTTTAATTATTCATTAAGTGAAAATAATTTTATTTATTATGAAGATGAATATGGTGGTTTAAAATTACCAAAACCAAATCTTTTAGGTAATTTTCAAATTGATAATTGTGCAACTGCTATTGCTACAGTAAGAAATTTACAACTGGAAGTAAAAGATGAAAATATTAAAGAGGGTGTTACTAGGATAAAAAGTATTGCAAGACTACAAGAAATTAAATCTGGAAAACTTAAAAATTTTTTTAAGGATAATAGATTATATTTAGATGGCTCACATAATCCTTTAGGTGCAAGAGCTCTTAATGAATATTTAAATACTCTTGATTGTAAAAAGCATTTAATTCTTGGAATGATGTCTAATAAAGACCACGAAGAATATTTAAGCAATTTTAATAATATATCTTCAATAACAACAATTGATATTCCTAACCAACCAAATGCTATCAAAGGAATGGAGTTGAAGGAAAAATTAAATAAATATCCTAATGTTACTTACAAAAAATCTATTGAAGAGGCTCTTTTGTCCTTAAATCCAGAAAAAGATGATCTGATAATGATAACTGGGTCTTTATATCTTGCTGGAGAATTACTTAATAAAAATTAAATATTTTCTTTTATAAAAGCCACAATGTCACTCTTTGGAGTGGCTCCAACTTTGGTTGCTTTTAATTCACCACCTTTAAATAAAAGCATTGTAGGAATTCCACGAACACCATACTTAGTAGGCATGTTAGGCTCTGAGTCTATGTCATGTTTTGCAATAACAATATCATTTGCCATCTCCTCTGAAATTTCCTCTAAAATTGGTCCAACCATTTTACATGGTCCACACCATTCTGCCCAAAAATCTACTAAAACGGGTTTATCGTTTTTTAAAACTTGTTCTTCAAATATTTCGTCTGTAACTTTTAATGTTGCCATAAGCTTTATATATAAATAAAAATTCTTTTATCAATAGTTAAAAGAAAAATGTTAAAATTATCCACATTAAACATTTTCATACTTTTTCTGTATTGACATTGCATATTTATTAAACTCGTCTAGTAGCGATAGTTTTTCGTTATCATTCTCATTAGTATATTTTTCTCTCAGAGTATCAATTTCTGTGTAGAGCGTTGGAATTGTCCACCATTTTTCTTTCTTTTCACTCAAAATTCGCTTTGCAATCTCTCGTTTTATTGTTTTAAGCATGCTCTCCGGTAGAACTTCGGGTGCCTCTTGATATATGATTTTTTTTCCAAATCCTACTAAACGATCATCATCAAATTTATCTAATAATTTAAGTTTATCTTTCCACGATGCTGCATGCCAAGCAGGAAATAAGGCAGTATCTTTGTTTGATGTAAATTTAGTATAAATACTTTCTTCAGCGTATATGTCTTCTTGTGTTTTAGACTGTTCTTTTTCTTCAGCTACTTCTCTTAATGCATGAAGTATATTTTGAGAAAATTTCTCATTATTTTTAACAATATCTGCTCTTTTACTAATTAATGACTTATCCATGGTACTATAAGGTTCTGCTTTCATACCATATTTTGCATCAACAATTATTGGGGCCTTGTTAGATCTAATAGTTCTTAAGAACTTAGGAGACTTTTTCATTTCAACTTTTAGCTCATTTATTGATAAATTTAATAAAGGTTCTACATCAATCCTCAAATCAAATGCATAATACCAACCAGCATATATTGGATGCATACAATATTTTTGATGAAGAGGTGCAACAAGATGAAGTCTAGATTTACCATAATAATACTCATTTAAGGTAATAATTTCCCCTTTTTTAATAATGGTTTCAGTGTCGGATTTGTTTGCAGTTTTAAAAAAAGACTCCCAGGTATCTGGTTGTTTTTTTTTAACTATATTTAAAACTTTAGCTGTCATTATACTATCGCTTAATGCGCTATGGGCGTCTGTTGAATCAATACCTTGCATTCTAGCTAACGATTCTAATTTAAATACTGCATTATTTTTTTCATTAAATTCTACTTCTAAAATTGAAGGATCTATTGCATAAGCTGCACGAGCAATATTAATACCATCATGTCTTTTATTGGGAGCGGCATTTGTTAAATATGGATATCTAATCCCTTTAAAAAACTCTTTTCTTATCATTTCATCATCAAATCCAATATTAGACCAACCAAGAAATACTGCGGGACTCCACTTTTTAAATATTTTTTCAACTTCAGCTAACATTTGATAGTGAGAAAGATTAGTTTGAGTTAATTGCTTTATAGATGTTTTATTTACAATAAGTGCCATGGCCTGAAAGATTTCTCCTTCAGGTAAACTGCATCTTAGATTAAATCTGTCTTTCTCTTCAAAGTTCTCATCAACTAAAACTCCACCAATTTCAATAATGCTACCAAAGTCTGTACTTGCACTTGATGATTCTATGTCCCAAATTGCTAAATTCATAATTTTATCCTCAAATTAGCTAATATTTTATGGGTTTTTGGAAAGTTTTTTGAAGACTTAACCATTAGCATATAAACGATTAGCTCAGGTATTTATCACTCTTTTATGGATTGATTAGTTAAAGTCAAGATATATTATTCAATTCGTAAAATTTTTTAACCCTTCCTAAAAATAAATTTTGATACATTTCTAATTCAGCTCCCTCAATTTTAAATTCTTGGAATAAAATATCTTTAGTACATAATAATATTATACCCGCTTTCATCTTAGTTCCATGGACAGTATCATGTGCTAATGTATATGCTCCTAATTGTAAAAAATAATCTTGAATGTAATCTACTTTTTTTGGTTTATTAGACTGTTTAAAATCTACAATGACATCTTTACCTTCGTATACTGCTATCATGTCAGCTGTTCCAGCATATTGATCTGGATAATATAAAGTTTCTTCCATTCCATATACTTCGTTAAGTCTTCCAGTAATTCCTTTTTGAATTATTTCTTTAGCCATGTTTTTATATTGTTCATTACTCTCAAAAAAACTCTCATTAATTCTTCCTCTTAAATAGTCCTCAATATAAGAGTGCATAGAAGTACCCCTCGATGACGCTTCTGTTTTAATTCTATTTGCTTCCTTAACTCCTACTCTCTCTTTCCAATTTGCAAGAGCCGCCTTCTCTTCTTCAGACTTTGTAGTACTTAGAATAGTAGTAACACTTGGTAGTTTGTTCTCTCCTAATAAATATTTTCTGTATCCATCTTCAATTGACCTTGAAGACTTGGGATAATTAAATTTATTATTCCACTTCATTAAATTTTTTGTATTAGAATTAATTTAATTTTTTGCTTGTCTTGGATTATCTTCAAATTTCTCGACATTTTCTGTTTCAATAGCTTTTTCAATCTGCTCGGGATCTTTTATATTTTCTAATGTTCTTTTAATAGATCTTGCATCTGTTCCAAATTTATCAACAGCTGTCATTGCCTCTTCTAATTTTTTTCTGAGATTAACAATTCCATCAAAGTGTTTTGTAAATCTAGTACTTATTGTTTTTAAATGATCATATATTTCTGTTGCGTGTTTTTGAACTTTTAATGTTTGAAAACCCATGTGTAATGATTGTAGATACCCAGATAAATTATTTGGTCCCATAACAGTTACTTTATATTTTTTCATTAATTCTTGGCTCAATAATTCTTTAGTATTTGGATCTTGATAATTAGCTAACTCTAAAAACAAACTCTCTGTTGGCGCATACACAATTGCAAAATCAGTGGTTTTAGGTGGGACAATATATTTTTCATTTATACTCTTGGCTTTTTCTTTGAAAGCTTTTGCAAGTTTAGTTCTTGCATCTGCAATAGCTTTTTTATCGTCTTCTTGATGAGCATCTTGAATAGCTTTAAACCTCTCAACAGGAAAATGGCTATCTACCGGAACCAATACACCCTCTTGAAGTTTAATAGCAAATTCAACATTTTCGCTAGTTTCCTCCTTCATTTTAACATTTGAAAGGTACTGTGAAGAAGGTAGTAAATCCTTAATAAGTGAGCCCAGGCTGAACTCAGCTAAAGTTCCATACTTTTTGACTCCAGCTAAAATTTTATTAATGCCTTTCTGACTTTCGTTTAAATTTTCAACTTGGGAATTAAAAGCTGCAACTTTCTCATCAACTTTTGTCAGAGCTGCTGTCATATCTTTCGTAACACCTGTTGAAAGATTGTTAAAAGATGAAGACATCGACCTTAAAGATGTATTTATAGTAGTATTTAAACTATCTTTTAATTTAATTATTTCAGCATTTAGATTAGCTATCTCATCAGCTTTGTTTTCATCCTCTTTTTTTATATTTGATTTAATATTTAAATAAAGGATAGCTAAAGTCGCTATTAATATTGAAGCTAAAATAATTATTAAAATTATATCCATGATTCGTATGTTACACTTACTTAATAATATTTAAAGTTTATTTAAAACACTTTTAAGAGTCCTACCTCTTTATTTTTTTTTGGGGTCATTAAACACGCTTGGGATTTAAGAATTATTCCGTCTTTTAATATCCTTAATTTATTTGCTTTTAAGGTTGCTCCTGTTGAAGTTATATCAGTTATTATTTCAGATGATCCGGTGAATGGATATATCTCTGTTGCGCCGAGACTCTTTACCAATTTAAATTGTGTCACTCCTCTTGAGAACATGAATTCTCTAGTTAGATTAGGGTATTT
>CACKOU010000024.1 GCA_902601895.1 uncultured Pelagibacteraceae bacterium
TTGCGTCTACTATATCAAATATATCTTTAAATTGGTCTTCAATACCAAGAGTTTTTGCTATATTATTTACGTGAGCTCTACTTCCGTTTGTAAATACAAATTTATTTAAATTAATGTTTTCAAGCTCATTTCTTAAAATAAGATCTTTTTCCATAAATGAAAGATCAATATCATGAACATATTCCAAGAATTCTTCTGGTGGTATATCATGATGTATCATCAGTCCATTTAAACTTGTGTTGTATTTGTGAAAATAATCTCTTTGTAATTCTTTAGCTTTTACAAGATCTAAGTTGAGTTTATTTGAGATATATTTTGTCATCCTCTTACTAACTTGTCCAAAAACCGCTTCTAAGTCACTATATAAAACACCATCACAGTCGAATAAAATATTTTTTATATTTTTTAAATTATTCATTTTCTTATCAACGTACCCGCGCCCTTGTCAGAAAATAACTCAAATAGTATTGAATGTGGTTTTCTCCCATCTACAATAACTACACCTCTAACACCATTAGATATTGCATCTAAACAAGTGTTTACTTTTGGTATCATGCCTCCAGAAATAATATTATTTTTTAACATTTCATTTGCTCTATTGAGATTAATTTCAGATATAAGTTTTTGATTTTCATCAAGAACCCCTTCCACATCTGTCATCAAAAGAAGTCGTCTAGCATCGATCTCTTTTGCAATTGAACCTGCAGCAACATCTGCATTAATATTATAAATTTTACCATCATCACCCAATCCCAAAGGGACAATAATTGGAATTTGTCTATTCTTAATAAAATTAAATATTTTCTCTTTATTAATTTTTTTTGGTGTGCCTACATATCCCAATTCTTTACTTTCAGGAATAATATTAATTACATTATTTTCTTTAGGTGATATTGAACAAACATTAGTGTTTTTAGATTTTAGTTCATGCAAAATCTCTAAATTAAGCTCTAGTAAAGCCTCTTCTATATATCCTATTGTTTTTTCGTCTGAAACCCTAAGTCCTTTGATAAATCTTGTTTTAATATTATTTTTATCTAACTTTTTTTTAATATTTTTACCTCCACCATGAACGACTATTGCTGATAAACCAATTTTATTTATTACTGAAATATCTTCTATGAACTGATTAAATAGTTTTTTATCTAATAAAACAGATCCACCACATTTAATTACTATTACTTCAGACTTATATTTGTTTATATATTTTTCAACTTCACTAATATTTGGGCCATCTGTTGGAATAATCTTTTCTAATTCCATCAATTAAACTGTTTTAACTGAAGTTCTCTTCATAATTACGTACTGTTGCGCCATTGTAAGCACGTTGTTAATTGTCCAATATATAACCAATCCTGATGGAAAAGGTGCTAGTATCACTGTTAAGAATACAGGAAAAAACATAAATATTTTTTGCTGAATCGGATCTGGCGGTGCTGGATTAAGTTTTTGTTGCATCCACATTGTTACACCCATCGCTACTGGCCAAGCACCAATAATTAAAAATGACGGGACATCATATGGTAACAAACCAAATAAATTAAATAAACTTGTTGGATCTCTTTCACTAAGATCATGTATCCAACCAAAAAAAGGCTGATGTCTCATTTCAATTGTAACAAATAACATTTTATAAATTGCAAAAAAGAATGGTATTTGTATTAAAATAGGCAAACACCCACTTACAGGATTCACCTTCTCTCTTTTGTAAAGAGCCATCATTTCTTGTTGCAACTTCATTTTATCTTCCTTATGAAGTTCTTTAAGCCTTACCATTTCGGGTTGAAGAACTTTCATTTTTGCCATGGATCTAAATGAGTAGTTAGCAAGTGGAAAAAATAATATTCTTATACAAGCGGTAATTAGTATAATTGCAATTCCATAGTTGCCAGTTAATTTAAAGAAATAATCGGATATCAAAAATATTGGTTTTGTTAAAAAATATAGGAAACCCCAATCAATTGCTAAATCAAATTTATTAATATTTAGTTTTTCCGCATAACCATCAACAACATCCACTTCTTTCGCCGCAATAATCACTTTTACCTGATTAGTTTTGCTTTCATTAGCCCTGACTTCTGTTGCAGTAGTCTCTATGAAGTTAGCTTTAAATTTATTTTTATAATCGAAATCTGATCTAAAACTTTTATTACTTTCTGGGATTAAACTTGTTATCCAATATTTATCTGTAATACCCATCCATCCTTTGTTAGCATTTACAGAGTACTTCTTATCTCTAATGTCATCGTAATCTTCTTCAACAAGATTATCATCAAAAACACCTAATAAACCTTCGTGTAATATATAAAAATCAGTTACATCAGGAGCTAGGTTTCTAATAATCTGTCCGTAGGGATAAAAGTTATAAGTATTTTGAGTATTATTCGTAATTTTTTGGTTAACAGTAAATAAAAATTTATCATCTATACTTATTTCTTTCTCAAATGTTATATTCTGCTCATTATTCCATACTAATTTAATTGGACTGTTCGGTGTTAGTAATTTATTGCCAATAACTTCCCACTTTGTATTTGAATTAGGAACTTCGATATCTTTATTATTTATAGCCCAACCTGTTTCTATATAATAACCATTTTCAGACTCTTTCGGATTAAGCAAAACTACATTTTCATCAGAGTCTAAAGTTTCAGTGTATTTCTTAAAAATTAGGTCATCGATTAAAGATCCCTCTAGAGAAATAGAACCTTTAATATTCTCATTTTCAAAAAGTATCCTTTCAACTTTATTAATTGCCCCTGATCTAGAAATTTTATTATTCTCAATATTTTGCTCTATTTTTGGTGCCTCGTTTAGTTGGAGATTGTTTTTATTTTGATCATTATTAGTTAACTGCTTTGGATCAGGATTTGGTGGAGCAAAAAACAATCCATAGAGAATTATTACTGCTGCACTTAATGAAATTGCTGCTATTACGTTTCTTGTGTCCATTATTCAATGTTCTTTTTCTTTACTGGATCATATCCATGTCCTCCTCCTAAAAATTTTATAGGATGACAAGATAAAATTCTTTTAATACCTTTGCAACAACCTTTCAGAACACCATATTGATTTAAACTATCAATAAAATAGTCGGAACAGGTTGGAAGATACCTACAGTTATTACCTAAAGCTGGCGATATGAAATATTTGTAAAATTTAATTATATATATTAATCCTTTTTTAATCATAACTATCTAATTTTTTTAAACTCACTAAAAAGTTTTATTTTTATAAAATTGTATTCGTCTTCTAAAACTGATTTTCTAGCAATTAATAAATAACTATAGTTAAGATTGATTTTAATTTTTTTTAAAGCCTCATTCATCATATTTCTTAACCTTCTTTTAATTTTATTTCTTATAACAGCTGTCCCAATCTTTTTTTTTGTAATAAAGCTTATATTAAAATATCTATTACTTTTATTTTTTAATCTCCTATAAAAAATTGTTGAATATTTATTTGAAACTTTTTTACCATTTAAAACAAATTTAAAATCTTCATTATTTGATAGGCTTTTTAATTTAACCTGCATTAAACAGTAAGTTTTTTTCTACCTTTGCTTCTTCTTCTTTTGATGAGTTTTCTCCCACCTTTGGTCTTCATTTTTGATCTAAAACCATGCCTTCTTTTTCTAACTTTTTTACTAGGTTGATATGTACGTTTCATATTAAGGCTTCTTTTTTGTTAAATTTCGGTAGTTATACAATTTAATGTATATAAGTACAGCGATTTTTAATAAATTAAGATAAAATGAAAAATGAAAATAAATTAAAAATTGTTCTAGGCATAATATACCTCTCCATACTTACTGGGTTTTTATTGCTATTTTTCAGCCATTTTTCATTCGAAGACTTTTCAAGTTTTCAACTTATAAAAAATAATCGAGATAAGCTAAATGATTTAAAAAATTCAAACTTATTAATTACTAGTATTCTTTTCTTTATAGGAGTGATTATTTGGGTAATGTTATTGGGATTTGGTGCGCCAGTATTTCTAGTAGGAGGATTTGTATTTGGTAAATGGATTGGAACATTACTTATAGTATTTGGATTATCTGTTGGTGCAACTTTATTGTATGTAACTGTAAATTATTTTTTTAAAGATTTTATAGAAAAAAAATTTTCGCATAGATTTTCTAATCTTACAGATAAGTTTAAAAAAAACGAATTTACTTTTTTTTTAATATACAGGTTTGTAGGTGGAATACCTTTCTTTATTTCTAACATCCTTCCAACACTATTTAATGTAAAAATTAAAAATTTCTTTTTTGGAACTATAATTGGTATGACGCCCCAACTATTCGTTGGCGCATCACTTGGAGCTGGATTAAATAAGATTATTGAAAACAATGAAGAGCCCCCAGAAATAATTGATATAATTTTTACATCAGATATTTATATACCTATAATTGGGATGATAGTGTTACTCTTGGTAGGACTTTTAATAAAAAAAAATTTTTACAAATAAAAATGGTGCCCTCACCCAGAATTGAACTGGAAATTCATCCTTACCATGGATGTGTTATACCATTTAACTATAAGGGCATATAACTAATCATAATTAGTGTATAAAATAGTTTTTTTCAAATTATTGCCTTAATTTTTTTTAAAAATGAGTTATACCTAATCAAGGAAATGTTATGGGAATTCATTATGACTATAAATCGACAAGAGGAGCTAAGGCTATGGAAAAGCAAGCTAAAAGAGAAAAAAAACTTGCTGAAAAAAGAGCAAAAAAATTAGCTAGACAAAGTGATCCCAAGAATTCTGAAGAAAAAACAATACCAATCGACCAAATTATCACTTTAGATCATCTCACAAATCCAGATAAAAAGTAAAATTCATGGATAAAAAGAAAGACAAAGAAGCTAAATTAAAAGAGGCTTTACGAAAAAATTTAAGAAAAAGAAGAATATTTCAAAAAAAAATAAAAAAAAAAAATTAAATGTCAGTTCAATCAGATAAATGGATAACTAAAATGGCAAAAGAGCAAGAAATGATTTCTCCGTTTGAGGATAAACAGGTAAGAAGCGGTAAAATTTCATTTGGTGTATCATCATATGGTTATGATGCAAGAGTTTCTAATGAATTCAAGATTTTTACAAATGTAAATTCTGAAGTAGTAGATCCAAAAAATTTTAAACCAACAAATTTCGTTTCTAGAGAATCTTCAGTATGTATAATTCCTCCAAATTCTTTTGCGTTGGCAAGTACTGTAGAGTATTTCAAAATACCAAAAGATGTTTTAGTTATTTGTCTTGGTAAGTCGACTTATGCTAGGTGTGGAATAATTGTTAATGTGACACCTTTAGAACCAGGATGGGAGGGTCATGTAACACTTGAATTTTCTAACACAACACCATTACCAGCAAAAATTTATGCAAATGAGGGGGTAGCACAATTTATTTTTTTAAAAGGTGATAGTAAACCCAACATAACATATGCAGACAGAGATGGGAAGTATATGCGCCAAAAAGGAGTTACACTTCCAAAAATTTAAAAATGGATAAATTTGTTGTCAATGGTCCATCTAAGATCAGTGGTGAAGTTTCAATTTCTGGAAGTAAAAACTCTGCTCTACCAATATTAGCTGCAAGTCTACTTTTTGACAAAAAAGTCACTATTAAAAATCTTCCTCGAGTTAAAGATATTGATACGATGTTAAAATTGTTAAAATCTCTTGGAAGTAAAATAAGTTTTAAAAATAATAAAAAAATAGCAATTATATCCAATAGTAAAAAAAATAATTATTTTGCACCTTATTCCTTAGTTAAAACTATGAGGGCTGGCATATTAGTTCTTGGACCTTTGCTTGCAAAATTTAAAAAAGCAAAAGTTAGTAGTCCAGGTGGATGCAGTATCGGAGTAAGACCAATAGATATACACTTAAAAGCAATTTCAAAACTTGGAGTAAAGTTTAAAATTAACAAAGGTTACGTTAATGCAAATGCAAAAAAGGGATTAATTGGCTCAAAGATAAGATTTCCAAAAATATCTGTTGGAGCAACAGAAAACACAATTCTTGCTGCTTGTTGTGCAAAAGGAACAACCATAATAAAAAATTGTGCGATAGAACCAGAAATCAAAGACTTAACAAACTTTTTAAGAGCCGCAGGTGCAAATATTAAATGGATAGGAAAAAGAACTTTAAAAATAAATGGTGTAAAAAATTTAAACAGTATTAGCTATTCAATAATGAATGATAGGATAGAAGCGGGAACTTTTTGCGTCGCTGCATGTTTAAATGGTGGCAGTTTAAAAATTAGAAATTTTGATGCAAAAATTATTAATGCAGAATTAGAAATTCTAAAAAAAATTGGAGCAATAGTAAAAATATCAAATAACATGATTGAAGTAAAAGGCCCAAAAAAAATTAAAAATATCAATTATATTAAAACTAGAGAATATCCAAATGCTCTAGCTACTGATATGCAAGCTCAATTTATGGTTTTATTATTAAAAGCCAACGGTAAAAGCGTTATTCAAGAAAGTATATTTGAAAACAGATTTATGCATGTTCCTGAACTAAGGCGTTTAGGAGCTAGAATTAACATTAAAGGTAATAAAGCGATCATTGAGGGAACTACAGAATTAGAGGGTGCAGAATTAATGTCAAGTGATTTGAGAGCATCTGTGGCTTTGGTTTTGGCAGCTTTTATCTCAAAAGGGACATCTATAATAAACAGAGTATACCATTTGGATCGTGGATATGAAAAAATTGAGAATAAATTAAAAAAAATAGGTGTAAAAATTAAAAGATTATCTAGGTGAATAATTATTTAAAAAAAA
>CACKOU010000025.1 GCA_902601895.1 uncultured Pelagibacteraceae bacterium
TCACCTCCATATGAAAATTCTTTTTGTGCTCTTAAACCGCAATAAGGACATTTGATGTATAACATTTTTTAACCAATCCAGGTTTTAGTTCCTAAACCTTTTTCATCTAAAAGATGGCCTGTAGAAAATCTATTTAATCTTAATTCTGAATTTAATTCATGAACTTGATCTTGCGCAATTGTGTGAGCAAATGTCCAACCGGAAACAGGAGTTGATTTAAAACCTCCATAACACCATCCGCAGTTTAAATATAAACCTTCAATATGAGTTTTATCAATTATTGGAGAACCATCCATTGACATATCCATGATCCCTCCCCATGTCCTTAACATTTTTAATCTACTTAAAAATGGAAACAAAGCTAAGCCACCTGTCAATACATGTTGTATAGTTGGCAAGTTACCTCTTTGAGCATAACTATTATATCCATCAAGATCACCACCCATTACCATCTCACCTTTATCTGATTGACTTATATAAAAGTGGCCTGCACCAAAAGTTACTACTCCGTCTAATAATGGTTTTACAGGTTCTGAAACACAAGCTTGCAGTACATGAGTTTCTATTGGCAGTGTCATATTTAATTTTTCAGCTAATATATTTGTGCTACCTGCAACACATAATCCAACTTTTTTTGCTTTAATATCTCCTCTTGAAGTTCTAATTCCTTTTATTTTTCCATTTACAACATCAAAACCAGTGACTTCACAATGTTGTATTATATCTACTCCCATATCATCTGCTTGACGCGCATAACCCCAAGCAACAGCATCATGTCTTGCGGTACCAGCACTTGGTTGCATTAAACCACCAAAGATTGGGAAACGTACTTCATCACTAAAGTCTGCCATTGGAATTAATTTTTTAACTTCGTCTCTATCCAATAACTTTGCATCTATTCCATTTAATCTCATAGAGTTTCCTCTACGAGCATATGCATTCATTTGAGCATCTGAGTGGGCTAAGTTTATTATTCCCCTTGGAGAAAACATCACATTAAAGTTCAGTTCTTGACTTAAGTTTCTCCACAAATCCATTCCAAATTCATTAAATCTTGCATTAGCATCGTACATAAAATTTGATCTTATGATCGTTGTATTTCGACCAACATTTCCACCACCAATCCAGCCTTTCTCAATGATAGCTACATTTCTAATATTATGTTCTTTTGCTAAATAATATGCAGTAGCAAGACCGTGTCCTCCGCCTCCAATGATGACTACATCATATTCACTTTTTGGAGTTGGATCTTTCCAAGCAACTTCCCAATTTTGGTGATTGGAGAAAGCATTTTTGATTAGACTAAATACTGAATATTTCTGCATCCGTAAGTTTTATAAAATTAAATATAAGTTTTTGCTAATTTTTTTTATATATATTTTTTAGATGTTTAAATACGTGACAAAAAAGGATAGTAATTCTGCTCATTAATAAGTAATTAGATTTATGTCAAAATCAGATATCCAAATTGCACGAGAAGCAAAAATGAAACCCATAAATGAGATTTTGGGTAAAATTAATGTTCCAGACGAACCAAGTGCTTTTAGTCCTATGGGACGTCATATTGCTAAAATAAATTTAGAATATTTAGATAGTTTAAAAGATAAACAAAATGGAAAATTAATTTTAGTTACTGCTATTACACCAACTCCTGCTGGTGAGGGAAAGACAACTACGTCAGTTGGTTTAAATGATGGATTAAATAAAATCGGTAAAAATTCTATAGTGTGTTTACGTGAACCTAGTTTAGGTCCTTCATTTGGAATGAAAGGCGGAGCAGCAGGTGGTGGATATGCTCAAGTTGTTCCAATGGAACAAATCAATTTACATTTTACAGGGGATTTCCATGCAATTACATCTGCTCACAATTTATTGTCAGCGTTAATTGATAATCATATTTATTGGGGAAATAAATTAAACATAGATGTAAGAAGAGTAGTTTGGAGAAGAGTAATGGATATGAATGATAGATCTTTAAGATCTATCAATATTAATTTAGGCGGAGTAGCTAATGGTTTTCCAAGAGAAGACGGTTTTGATATTACAGTAGCATCTGAGATAATGGCTATCTTTTGTTTAGCAAATGATCTTGAAGATTTGGAAAAGAGAATAGGTAATATTACAGTTGCTTATACTAGAGATAGAAAGCCAATTTTTGCAAAAGATTTAAATGCTCATGGACCAATGACTGTTTTGTTAAAGGAGGCAATTAGACCTAATGTAACTCAAACTTTAGAAAATAACCCTGCCATTATTCATGGTGGTCCTTTTGCGAACATTGCTCATGGATGTAACTCTGTGATAGCAACTAAAGCAGGTTTAAAACTAGCTGATTATGTTGTAACCGAAGCAGGATTTGGAGCAGACCTAGGAGCAGAAAAATTTCTAGATATTAAATGTAGAAAATCAAAATTAAAACCTGAGTGTGTAGTTATTGTTGCAACAATTAGAGCATTAAAAATGCACGGTGGTGTAGCTAAAGATGATTTAAAAAATGAAAATGTAGGAGCGTTAAAAAAAGGTTTAGTAAATTTAGAAAGACACATTGAAAACGTAAAAAAATTTGGTTTACCGGTAGCAGTTGCTGTTAATCATTTTGTTGCTGATACTGATAATGAAGTTAAAGAGTTAATAAATGCTTGTGATAATATGGGAGTAAAAGCTACTTTATGCACTCATTGGTCAAATGGTGGTGAAGGAACAAAAGAACTTGCCGCACATGTTGTAGATTTAATTGATCAAAACAAAGCAAATTTTAAATTTTTATATGATGAAAAAACACCTTTGTTAAAGAAAGTTGAGACTGTTGCAAAAGAAATTTATCGAGCAAACGAAGTTGTTGCTGACAGTAAAATAAAAGATCAATTAAAATCTTTTGAAGAAGCGGGTTATGGAAATTTACCTATATGCGTAGCAAAAACACAATATAGTTTTTCTACTGATCCAAACGCAAAAGGTGCTCCAACCGGTCACTCATTACCAATAAGAGAAGTAAGATTATCTTCAGGTGCAGAATTTATTGTTGTTATATGCGGAGCCATCATGACAATGCCAGGACTTCCTCGAGTTCCTGCAGCAGACTCTATTAAGCTTAATGAAAAAGGTGAAATAGAAGGCTTGTTCTAATTTAAATTATTTAGCCAATTTTCTAATTCTCTCATCCTTGCATCTTTATTTGAAATTTTATTTTCATCTTCTATAATTTTTACATGAGAGTCTATTTCCATTTGGTCAATAAATGCTTTTTTTTCTAAAAGTCGATCTCTCCTAAAATGAATTAAGCTTATCATTTTAGCATAAGTTATCTCTGGGTGATATTGTATTCCCCATACATTCGTTGAGCCAACATTAAAATTTATACCCATGACTTTATTTATAGGATTTGATGAAAGTAATGTAGAGCCCTCGGGTAATTTTACAACTTCATCAAAATTAAATGCAGGAGTATTAAATTTTTTATTTTTATTTTTATAAAGTGGGTGTTTAAGTCCGTTTTCATTTATTTCTATATCATGAGCTATTCCCCTGTGAGCACCATTAAGGCATTTCTTTACTTCGCCACCAGCAACGGTCACAGCAACTTGCATTCCCCAACATATTGCGAATATGTTTTTTATATTCTTTTGACATTCCCTCATAAAGTTAATTTGTCTTCTTATTTCTGGAGTATCATTATAAATATTTAAACTACTACCACCCCATATCATTCCATGATATTTAGTTAAATCTTTAGCTACTTCATTAATATTTTCATCTGATGATGGATTAACAACATCAATTTCTAATTGATCTGTAAAATAACTAATACTATCTTTTAAACTTTCAGTATGAGTTTTAATTCCACCATCTGTAAAGCTTTGATTTTCTTCTCTAAGGTTACCTTCAACTATAAGAATTCTTTTCATCAAAATAATTTACCCGAAATACTGTGTTCATAAAGTGCTTTCATGTCATCCTTGCTCATTGTCCTTGGATTGGTAGAAGTTGAAGGATCTTCTAATGCCATAACTGATAACTGCTCTAAATTTATTTTATTTACATCAACAATTTCTGATAATTTATGTGGTATATTTAATTCTTTTCTTAGTTCTAAAATCCATTGTAAAAAACTATCAAAACTTTTATCGAGTTCGAGATAATCACATATAGAAATTATTCTTTTTTCAATTATTTCTTTGTTAAAAGTTAATACATAAGGCATAAAGATTGCATTTGATAAACCATGGTGAACATTAAATCGCGCATTAATAGGGTGGCTTAAAGAATGAATAGCACCAAGCCCTTTTTGAAAAGCGGTAGAGCCCATACTAGCTGAAGCTAATAATTCCGCTCTAGCATTTAAATCTTTACCGTTCTTAACTGCTTTAATTAATGAGTTTTTAATTAACTTCATTCCCTCAATTGCAATTCCATCAGCCATTGGGTGGAAACCTGGTGCACAAAAAGCTTCTAAATTGTGTGCCAAAGCATCCATACCTGTAGCTGCAGTCAATCTTGGAGAAAGATCTAACGTTAAATTAGGATCTAAAATTACAATTGAAGGTAAAAATTTCGGGTGGAAAATAATTTTTTTTATACCTGTTTGTTTATTGATTATAGCTGATGCTCTTCCAGTTTCTGATCCTGTCCCTGCTGTAGTGGGTACAGCAATGATAGGTGCAATGTTAGTTTCATCTGCTCTTTTCCAATAATCACCTATATCTTCAAAATCCCATATTGGTCTAGACTGTCCTGACATAAAAGCAATAGCTTTACCTACATCAAGACCGCTGCCACCTCCAAATGCAATAACTCCATCACAACCTAATTTGTTAAACTCCCCTACTCCCTCTTCCACATTCTCTCCTACAGGATTACCTGAAAAATTTGAAAAAACTTGAAGATGATTATGTGTTTTTTTTAAATTTTTAATTATATCTTGAACCATTTTTAGATTAATTAAATCCTTATCTGTAACAAATAATGGTTTCTCAATTTTCAAATTTTTACAGGCTATGCTTAAATCTTGAATTCTATTCTCACCAACCCAAATTGTAGTAGGATAATTCCAATTAGTTTTCATATTAAAATAATATTTAATTTTTCTATTTTTCTTAGTACAATATATTTATAATTTTAATTGTAGAGGAAAAATTATCATGACTAAAGTCGCTATAATTGGAGCTGGACCTTGTGGTTTATCAATACTGAGGGCTTTTGAACATGCCGAAAAAAAAGGAGACAAAACCCCTGAAATAGTTTGCTTTGAAAAACAAAGTGATTGGGGTGGTCTTTGGAATTATAGCTGGAGAACGGGATCTGACCAATATGGAGATCCAGTTCATAATAGTATGTATAGATATCTTTGGTCAAATGGACCTAAAGAGTGTCTTGAATTCGCAGATTATTCTTTTGATGAACATTTTGGAAAGCCAATTCCTTCTTTCCCACCTAGAGAAGTACTTTATGATTATATCACTAGTAGAGTAAGTAAAGGAAATTTAAGAAATAAAATTAAATTTAATACAAGAGTAGTTAATACAGTTTTTAAATCAGATAAATTTGAAGTTAGCTATCAAGATAAAGAAAATGATAAAATTTTAACTGATCATTTTGATTACGTTGTAGTATCAACTGGTCATTTTTCAGTTCCTTTTATACCTGAATATGAAGGTATGAGTTCGTTTCCTGGAAGAATAATGCATTCGCATGACTTTAGAGATGCGGAAGAATTTAGAGGAAAAAATATTATAGTTTTAGGAAGTAGTTATTCTGCAGAAGATATTGCACTTCAATGCAATAAATATGGAGCAAAAAGTGTAACTATTGGCTACAGGCATAATCCTATGGGTTTTAAATGGCCTGAAGGAATGAAGGAAGTATTCTATTTAGACAGATTAGAGGGAAAAAAAGCAATTTTTAAAGATGGCACCGAACAGGATACAGATGTAATAATACTATGTACTGGTTACCTACATCATTTTCCTTTCTTGGAAGAAAATTTAAAACTTAAAACAAGAAATAGACTCTATCCCCCAAAATTATACAAAGGTATTGTTTGGCAAGATAATCACAAACTTTTATATCTAGGAATGCAAGATCAGTTTCACACATTCAATATGTTTGATTGCCAAGCTTGGTACGCAAGAGATGTTATAATGGGTAAAATAAATATGCCAAGTGGCGAGGAAATTGATAAAGATATTAACAAATGGGTTGCTTTAGAGGAAAAACTAGAAAATCCTGATCAGATGATTGATTTTCAGACTGAATACACGAAAGAATTACATGAGAAGTCAGATTATCCGAAAATAGATTTTGAATTAATTAGGAAACATTTTAAAAAAT
>CACKOU010000026.1 GCA_902601895.1 uncultured Pelagibacteraceae bacterium
ATAAATTCGCAAAATTTTTGGAAGAAGGATTAGTTAATTACAAAGATTTTAGTGACGAAGTAATGAATATATTACGATCAAAAAAAGAGGAAATTATTCTTAAAATGAACTTAGTCAGTAAAGATGAATTAGATATTTTAAATAAGAGAATTGAAAAATTAGAAAAAAAAATTGAAAATAAAAAAATAAAAAAAAAAAAAATTAAACGGGTAAAGAAATAGTAACTCTTAATCCACCCAAGTTTGACTTATCAAATTTAAGATCTCCACCATGGGATTTTATAACATCAGATGATATAGCTAATCCTAAACCAACACTTGATTTTGTTTCAGATCTACTTTTATCAATTTTGTAAAAAGGTTTTAATACATTTTGGTGTTCATTTTTTGGAATACCTGGACCATCGTCTTCAATATTAATACTTATTGTTGACCTATTTTTTTTTAAATATAGCTCAACGTTATCTGCAAATTTTAAAGAATTATCTATTAAGTTATTAATACACCTGCTAATTAAATTTTTTCTTCCATCAAAATATATTTTTTCTTTTAAAAAGTATCTTAAATTTGGTTTGTTGTATTTTTTACAAATATCTTCTAGCAAAATTGAAATATTAAAAGTTTCAGTTTTATCTTTTGCTCCTGATCTTGCAAACTGTAGATATTCATTCAACATTTTTTCCATTTCATCAACATCTCTAGATAGCTTATTTACTACTTCTTTGTCTTCAATCATGGCTATCTGAAGTTTTATTCTTGTAAGAGGTGTTCTTAAATCATGACTAATGCCTGATAACATTTCAGATCTTTGTTTTAGATGTCTTAATATTCTTTTCCTCATTTTATCAAATTCCAGACCAGCCTTTCGAATCTCTAAAGCGCCAGACGGCCTAAATTCAACTATTTCTTCTCCTCTACCAAATCTTTCTGAAGCTTCTGCAAGTTTTGTGATTGGTCTAGTTTGATTTTTTAAAAAAATAATTGCAACTGAAAACATTAAAACTGCTGGAAATGTTATCCATAAACCAAAAAGTCTTGCAGAACTATTTGTAAGTCTATCTCGTGGAATATAAAACTGAAAGTAACCCTTCTCATAAGAAATTCTTAAATCAACTGTATCCTTAATATTAGTTGTATCGAACCAATAAATTAGATTTTTTGATTTGAGTTCCCTCCTTAATGATCTATCAACTGGGCTATACCATCTATCAATATTCCTAGTTGGTATTAATTTATTCTTTTCGTATTTTATATTAAATCCCAAGTGTTCTTTAAAAAGTATAATTATAAAATCTTTATTCGTTTCATCATTTTCATAAGCATCAATGAAGGTTTTAACTTCTGAAACAAGGGCTCGCGTCATTCCAACATTTGTTTTTATCCACAAGCTATCAAAAAAAACAACAGAGATTGTGACCTGAAGCACAACAATAGGAACTGCAACAATTAATAGACCTCTGTAAAATAATCTTTTGGGAAGTAAATTTTTTATAAATTTATTCAATCCATAATACATAGCCCTCTCCTCTAATAGTTTGAAGATATTTTGGATTTTTTGGATCTAATTCTATTTTTTTTCTTAAACGTGTGACTATAACATCAATTGATCTTTCTTTATCTAATTTTATTAGGTTTGCAATTTCATTTCTTGAAAAAATTTTTCCTGGTTTATTTATCATACTTTCTAAAATAATTTTTTCAGCTGAACTAATTTTAATAGATAAATTTCCATTAGTTATAATTTGTTTAATTAAATTAATTTTAATATTTCCAAATTGAATTAAATTTTTCGAAGATACTTTTTTAGTTTTTTTTAAAATATTCAATATTCTTAATATCAATTCTTTAGGCTCAAATGGCTTAGGAAGATAATCATCAGCACCAAATTCGAGACCTTTAACTCTCTCAGAGGCCTCACCTTTTGCTGTTAATAAAATAATAGGTGTATCAATTTTTTTTTTATATTCTTTTGTGAAATCTAATCCACTCTTACCTGGCATCATAATATCAAGGATTATTAAATCAAATTTAATAATTGTTGTTTTATCGAAAGCTTCTTCCGCGTTACTGGCACTTGTAACTAAAAATCCATTTTGTTTAAGATAACTTTTTACTAGGTCTCTTATCCCATCGTCATCATCAACAACCAAAATATGTGCCTCAAAATTATCCATCTATAATTTTGCTTAAAACTTTATTAAAATTTAAAACCTCTATAGAATTAGAGTTTGTAAATGCATTATATAATCTCTTCTTTTGAATTTTGAATATTTTATTGAATAGATCTTTACCTTCTTCCGTTAAATAAACGTGTTTTATCCTTGTATCTCTATTATCTCTCTCATATTTTATAGTTTTGAGTTTGATTAAATCTTTAAGAACTCGGTTAAGACTCTGTTTAGTTACTTTTAATCTTCTTAGTAGCTCAGAAATAGTAATTCCTTCATATAATGATATGAGATGTATCACCTTGTTATGAGCGGTACCAAGAGAGTACTGATCAAGAACATTTTTTACGTCATTTGTTGTTTCTCTATAGCTTTGAAACATTTTTTCTATATAACTTTTCAATTCTTGATCATTTAAATATAAAAGTTTTTTCATATTGGTAAGTTATATTGACATATTATATATACAAATATATTTTTTTATAAAATTAAATAATGATACCTTTCGATAAACGATCAGGAAAAATTTGGTACAATAATGAGCTTGTTGAATGGCAAGATGCAAAATGCCATGTAATCAGTCATGGACTTCACTATGCAAGTTTAGTCTTTGAAGGTGAAAGAGTATACGATGGAAAAATATTTAAGCTAGAAGAGCATACAGATAGATTATTTTATTCTGCAAAAAGATTAGACATAAATATTCCTTATACAAAAGATGAAATAAATGATGCTTCTAAAAAAATTGTGGCGGTTCAAAATATTCAAAATGGATATGTAAGACCATTTGCTTGGAGAGGAAGTGAGATGATGGGTGTGTCTGCACAGAAAACTTCAATTAATGTAGCAATAGCTACTTGGGAATGGCCTGCATATTTTGATCCAAAATTAAAAGCTGAAGGAATAAGATTAAACATTTCTAAATGGCGAAGACCGGCTCCAAATACTATTCCTTGGGATGCAAAAGCAGCTGGATTATATATGATTTGTACTCTTTCAAAACACGAAGCTGAACAACAAGGGTATTCTGAATCATTAATGTTAGACTTTGAAGGTAACGTTGCAGAAGGAACTAGTGCAAATATTTTCTTTAAAGATAAAAATAATGAATTACATACTCCAATACCAGACTCGTTTTTGAACGGTATTACAAGACAAGCTGTAATTGAACTAGCTAAATCAAAAAATATTAAAGTTAATGAAAGAAAAATTTCTCCAGATGAACTAGGTAATTTTGATGGATGTTTCTTAACTGGTACTGCAGCTGAAATAACACCTGTTGCGAGTATAGCAGATCATAAATATAAAATTTGTGATGTTATATTAGGATTATCTAAAAGCTTTGATCAGTTGGTTAGACAAAAAAAAGCTGCTTAATCTTTATTATCTTCAGATATTGCATGGTCTATTCCTTTTCTAAGGTAATCATATCCAGTATAAAGTGTTAAAAAAGCTGATAGCCATAAAATAATGATTCCAATTGTTTGAGCATTATAATCTTGAAAATTTATTAATTTATTTCCTGTTTCTCCGGTTAAAAGTATTGCTATTGAAAACATCTGCAAGAATGTTTTAAGTTTTGCTAAATTAGAAACTGGAAGCTTTATTTTTCCTTTCGCTAGAAATTCTCTTAAACCTGAAATTAGTATTTCTCTTGTAAGAATTATAATAGCTGCAATAACTTCATAATTTTTTATTGTTTGGTCCATAACTAACAAAATTAACGCAGTTGCAACAATAATTTTATCTGCAATAGGATCTAAAAGTTCACCAAGTTTAGACTCTTCTTTAAACATCCTCGCCAAAAGGCCGTCTAAAAAATCTGTAAATGAGGCAATTAAAAAAAGAGCAAATGGTATAACGTCTCCATAAAATCCAGGAAGGTAGAATGTAAAAACAAATATTGGAACAATTATTATTCGTCCAATTGTTAAATAATTAGGTATTTTAAATTTCATTCGTGAAAGAAGTTATATATTTTTTTTGCAACTTTTTCCTCAACTCCATCAACTGATTTTATCTCATCTAAACTAGCTGATTCCACGGCTCTAGCTGAACCAAAATGATTTAATAATGCCCTTTTTCTGATAGATCCAATACCATCAATTTGATCTAATAATGATTTGCTTATACCTTTTTTCCTTTTTGCTCTATGGGCACTTATAGCAAATCGATGAGACTCATCTCTTAATCTTTGTAAAAAGAATAATGTTGGATCATTTTTTTCAAATTTGAACTCTTTTCCATTATGAAAAAATGTTTCATTTCCACTATTTCTCATCTTACCCTTTGCTATT
This sequence comes from uncultured Pelagibacteraceae bacterium, assembly GCA_902601895.1. Taxonomy (GTDB): domain Bacteria; phylum Pseudomonadota; class Alphaproteobacteria; order Pelagibacterales; family Pelagibacteraceae; genus Pelagibacter. Next base: position 4,465 of record CACKOU010000026.1, read on the forward strand.
GCAACAATAGGAATTTCATGTAGACCAAGTTCATTCATCGCTTCTCTTGCCACTGAATATTGACCTTTCCCCCCATCAATTAAAACTAAATCAGGGAAAGTTAAATAATTATCTTTCTCTTGAACTGCTCTTTTAAATCTTCTATTAAGAACTTCCTTCATCATTCCATAATCATCTTGAGCATTTTTTTGAGTCTTTATATTAAATTTTCTATACCTTTTTTTAACGAACCCTTCATCGCCATAAGTAATTAAAGCGCCCACACTATTTGTGCCTTGAATATGGCTATTATCATAAACCTCAACTAAATTAATATTAGTTTCAAGATTGAATTTTTTTGATACTGCATCGAAAAGATCTCTATTATTCTGACTCTCGTAAAGTTTTCTATTCAGACTATCTTTTGCATTATTTATTGCTTGATTTATAACTTTTAGTTTCGTCCCTTTTTTTGCAACAGTAATTGTGATTTGTTTACCTTCTTTTTGTGTAAGAGTTTTTTCAATTAATTCTTTCTCTTTAATTTCATTTGATAAAATTATTGAAGATGGAACACTTTTATTTTCATAAAACTGAGAGACAAAAGAATTAATTATATCACTTAGATTTTCTTCTGGATCATGCTTTGGAAAAAAAGCTTGATTACCCCAATTTTGTTTTGACCTATAAAAAAAAACTTGAATACAAGTTTTTCCAGACTCTTTATATCCCGCGATAACATCTGCTTCTACTAAATTTGCTTCATTAATTCTTTGAGAAGATTGGATAATATTTAATGATTTAATTCGATCTCTTAATATTGCTGCTTTTTCAAAGTCTAAATCCTCACTAGCCTTTTCCATTTGATTAGATAAGCTTTTCTGAATTTTTCTAGATTTGCCTGACACAAACTCAATTGCATCATCAACAGTTTGTTTATAATCACTCTCAGTTACGTAACCAACGCAAGGTCCTGAGCATCTTTTAATTTGATAAAGTATGCATGGTCTATCTCTGTTTTTGAAAACAGTATCATCGCAAATTCTGAGATGAAATATTTTTTGGATCATTTTTATAGTCCAATTTGCAGATCCAGCTGATGCAAATGGTCCAAAATAAAATCCTTCTTTGCCTTTTTTTCCTCTGTGCCTTTTGATTTGTGGCCATTTATCTTTGTTGCCTATAAAAATAAAAGGAAAGGATTTGTCATCTCTTAGTAAAATATTAAATTTTGGTTTAAACTTTTTAATTAAATTTGCCTCTAAAAGTAAAGCCTCACTTTCATTTGAAGTAGTAGTAATTTCGAGTCTTTTTGTTTGAGAGAGCATTCTCTCAGTCCTAATGATATGACTTTTCTCTGATACATAACTTTTAAGTCTGTTTGGAAGGTTTTTTGCTTTACCCACATAAAGAATTTCTCCTTTTGAATTTAGCATCCTATAAACACCTGGCAACTTAGGAACCAAGGGCAATTCTTTTTTAATTACTTCTTTACCTATATCAGAGCTGATCATGGCTTCTTTTTTTAGAAATTTGGATCCCAACCGAGCTGCAATCCTTCATTATTTCTAATTTTTCGATTTGAAGAGTAATTTTATCTATTCTTTTATCTTTGAATAATTCATCAAAAACATCTTCTGCCAATGTTTCAAGAAAATTGTAATGTTTGTTTTTTTACTAGTTTTTTAATT
>CACKOU010000027.1 GCA_902601895.1 uncultured Pelagibacteraceae bacterium
TTTAATTTTCATTTTTTTTTATTTTTGGATTTTTTTTAAGAAAATTTTTTAAATCATTAAAATTAGAATTATTTTTTATACGATTATCAATTAATTTCCACGCATAAGGTATTAATTTTAAATAATTTTTTTTTTTATCTCTATTTGCAAGTCTCGTGAATATGCCAATTATTTTTAGATTTCTTAAAACAGATAAAATTTCAAAATCATTGATAAATTGAGTTTCATTTTTATACTTAAATTTACTAAGAAAAGCTTTTAAAATATTTAATTTTAAACTATTTGAAGTTTGAATTCTTACATCATCTATAAGAGAGGCCAAATCATATGCTGGGTTCCCTAAAACAGCATCTTGACTATCTATTAAAGCGATTTTATTTTTATAATACATCATGTTTGAGACGTGAAAATCTCTATGAACAAATACATTATGTTTGATTTTTAAATTTAAATACAAATTATCTATTATTTTTTTGAGATTTTTCTTTAAATATCCTTTTTGAGTAATTGACTTATTTGCAGGTAGGTACCAATCCAAAAAAAGATAAGACTCTTTAAGTATTTTAGCTTTTGAATAGTTTAGCAAATTAAATTTTTTTTTAAGAAAATTTTGAGTTTTAAAATTTTTAATTTTTTGAATTTGATATAAAATTTTTAATATTTTTTTATATTCATTTAATTTATTTTTTGAGGATTTAATTTTATCCAACATATTTTTATTGCCGAAATCCTCAATCTCAATAAAATTTTTTTCATAATTTTGACTAATTAAACCTGGTGCTAATATTTTATTTTTTATCAATATTTTGTTAACTGCATCATAATTTAACAAGTTCGATCGCTTTTGAAATTTGCTATAAACTAATACTGAATTATCTGTTCTAAAAAATTGCCTAAAAGATGCATCTCCTGATAGTTTTTTAAATTTTTTCAAATTCATTAAAATCAAAATCAATATTATTAGATATAATTAAGTGCCTATTTTCAAGCTTTTCATCATATTCAAATTTTAATGTAAAAGTGCTCTCTATATTTTTACCTAAGATTTCAGGCCATTCAATTAGTCTAGCGTAATCTTCTAGGTTTTCATTAATTCCTAGATTATTTAAATCTTTTTTATCTTTAATTCTGTAAAGATCAAAATGTCGTACAATCAAGGAATTAATCTCATATTCATTTATAATATTAAAAGTTGGACTAGGTATTTCTGTTGTTTCTAAACCATTTTTTGTTTGAAGATAATTGATTAGATACCTTACAAATGTAGTCTTGCCTACTCCGATGTTTCCGTAAAAAAGTAAAGTTGTATTTTTACTAACTTTACTTGCAATTTTTTCAGCAATTTTTTGAGTGATAATTTCTTTTGAAATATCTATTTTGCTACTTTTAGTAGCGATAGGCATCTGGCTTATAAGGTCCTTCTGGTGTTACGCTTATATATTTTGCTTGATCATCTGATAATTTGGTTAATTTAGCTCCAACTTTTTCTAAATGAAGTCTAGCTACTTTCTCATCTAAATGTTTAGGTAAAACATATACTTTTTTCTCATATTTATCTGAGTTATTCCATAATTCTATCTGAGCTGTTACTTGATTTGTAAAAGAAGCACTCATTACAAAACTAGGGTGTCCTGTCGCACAACCAAGATTTACTAATCTACCTTCTGCTAATAATATAATTCTTTTACCATCTGGCAATGTAATTTCGTGAACTTGTGGTTTTATTTCATCCCATTTATAATTTTTAAGAGCATCTACTTGGATCTCATTATCAAAGTGACCAATATTGCATAAAATTGCTCTATCTTTCATTTCTCTCATATGATCAGCTGTGACAATATCTTTATTTCCTGTTGCAGTAACAACAATGTCAGCTTCCTTTATCATCTCATCCATTAAGACCACTTCATAACCTTCCATTGCAGCTTGTAGAGCACAAATTGGATCTGTTTCTGTTACCATAACTCTTGCACCGCTTTGACGAAGAGAAGCAGCGCTTCCCTTTCCAACATCTCCAAATCCAGCGACAATTGCTACTTTACCTGACATCATCACGTCAGTTGCTCTTTTAATTCCATCAACTAAACTTTCTCTACAACCATATAAATTATCGAACTTAGATTTTGTTACTGAGTCGTTAACATTTATTGCTGGTACAAGTAAATTACCTTCGCTTTCCATTTTTTTTAATGCTAATACTCCTGTGGTTGTCTCCTCTGATAAACCTTTAACATCATTTAACAATTCTTTATAATCTTTATGCATCAATGCTGTAAGATCACCACCATCATCAAGAATCATATTTGGTTTCCAGCCATCTTTCCCCTCAATAGTTTGTTTTACACACCACCAATATTCTTCTTCTGTTTCACCTTTCCAAGCAAAAACAGGAATGCCAGCTTTTGCAATTGCTGCTGCTGCATGATCTTGTGTGGAAAAGATATTACATGAGGACCATCTAACTTCAGCACCTAACTCAACTAAAGTTTCTATTAAAACAGCCGTTTGTATTGTCATGTGTAAACAACCAACAATTCGTGCTCCGTTTAAAGGTTTTTTACCTTTATACTCTTCTCTTAAAGCTATCAATCCTGGCATTTCAGTCTCAGCCAATGATATTTCTTTTCTTCCAAATTCTGCTTGAGATATATCCTTTACTTTAAAATCATCCATAGAAAGAGGCTTTTAACAATTTAAATTAATATATCAACAAAGATTTACGCTTCTGGGAAAATTATTTCAATTCTAGCCCCTTTATCTTTATTATTAGATGCGTTGATTTCGCCACCATGAATTTCAACTAAATTTTTGACAATATTTAATCCTAAACCCGAATGTTCTCCAAAGTTCTTAGGTCTATTACTGTAAAATCTATTAAATATTTTATTTGTATCCTTTTCACTAAATCCAGAACCCTGATCAACGACAACTAATTTGATCTTGTCATTTTTATCTTTGGATATCTCAACAGTAATTTCTTGATTATTTTCACTAAAAGAAATTGAGTTTTCTAATAAGTTTGCAATAATTTGCTCAATTCTATTTTCTATTCCTAAGATACTATAATTTTTAACTCCATTAGATTTCAATTTAATCCCAATCAATTTTTTTGTTTCATATATACTATTAAAATCATCAACAACAGATTGAGCAATCTCTTTTAAATTTAATTTTTGCATTTTCTCAGAGGAAATTGCAGCCTCATCTCTTAGCATTTGAGAGTAATCAGTTATTAATCTTTCAATTCTCTCGACGTCATGTGATACTATATTAACCAATTTATTTCTTTGAGATTTATCATTTGTTTCAGAAATTATTTCTGAGGCACTTTTTAAAGATGCTAAAGGATTTCTAATTTCATGTAAGAGATCTGTTGAGTAATTTTCAGCAGTAGCAATTCTTTTATTTAATTCATTTGTCATTTCATCAAGAGAATTTGATAATTTTCCTAATTCATCATTTCTTTTTTTTATATTTCCAATATTAGTTTTTTCTTTACTTTTATTTTTTATAATATTTGTATACTGAACTAAATTTTTAATTGGTTTTAAAAAATATCTATTTAGCACATATGAAAAAATTAAAATTACTAATGCAACAAGCAGAGCAGTCCTAATTATAAAATTTCTTCTTTCATCTATCGCTACTTTTATTTCACTAGCATTTTCAGTAATAGCCAAATAACCTATTGTTTCATTTTTCCTTACAACATTTTTAATTGTTACTAATAAAAATTGATCATAGTTTTCTTTAGAAAAAGTTAATGACTTACCATAATCTGATGAATATGAGTATTTTTTTAAATCTTCAAAAATTTCAGTACTTTCAAAGCTTTTCTTGCTAACATTTAATTTCTGCTTTTCAATGCTTTGGTCGTTCAAGTCACTCATTTCTATAATATTTAAACTTCTTGAGAATGCGTTTGGATCTAAGTCTAATGTATCAGTATCACCTAAAAGATTAAATTCACTATCAAATATCTGTACTCTATCTATACTTTGAAACAAAAATTTAGTGGAAAATAGAAACTCTCTAATATTTTCACTTGAGAAATTTATTTTTAAACGTTCAATGTTTTCTGTTGTATTATCAATAATTTTTATGTGCGAGGCAGTTTTATTTTTAATGAGTGTAGGTTTTACTGTATTAAGATAAAATAATGTTAATACTCCTATCACTAAAAAAACAATAAAGTTAATTACTAAGAATTTTTTTAAAATTGATTGATTATTAGATTTTGAAGAAGCCATTATTTAACATTCCAACGATAACCACTACCATATCTAGTTTCTATCGCTGAAAAGTTATTATCTACTTTTTTAAACTTTTTTCTAATCCTTTTTACATGACTATCTATTGTTCTATCTTCAATATCTGTGTCTTCTCTGTAAGCAACATCCATTAATTGTGACCTTTCTTTAATAATTCCAGGTCTTTTTGCTAATTCCTTTACGATTAAGAATTCTGTTGTTGTTAATTTATCTGGTAATTGCTTGCCATCCCATTCGCACTCTAGCTGTGAAGGATCAAGTTTTAATTTTCCGTGTGAAATTATATTTCTATTATCCTCTAAATTATTATCTTTTTTTCTAAGTTGAACACGAATTCTTTCAATAAGAATTTTTGTTGAAAAGCCACCTGATTTTTTTACGAAATCGTCTGCACCAAGTTTTAATCCTAACAGCTCGTCTACTTCTTCATCTTTTGAAGTTAAAAATATAACGGGCATAAATGTTTTTTTTCTCAATTTTTTTAACAATTCCTCTCCATCCATTCTCGGCATTTTAATATCAATAACTGCAAGGTCTGGAGGATTTCTTGACAAACCTATTAAGGCGCTTTCTCCATCAAGGTAAGTTTGAACATTAAAACCTTCTTTCTCTAAAGCAATACTTAAGCTAGTTAATATATTTCTATCATCATCAACTAGAGCAATTGTTTGTTTCATATTCAAATATAAAAATACTAAAATGTTTAAAATTGGGCAATTAAATGTTTATTAATGAAGCTCTCCCCAATTATCACCTATATTTACATCTACTGATAATGGTATTGAAAATGAATGCAAATCACTATCTTTCACACTTGTCATAATATCTTTAATCTTTTTAGAAGCAGATTTAGTTCCATTATCACCTACTTCAAAAATCAATTCATCATGAATTTGAAGTAACATATTAAATTCAATTGTTTTCTTAGTATTAATTTCATCATTGATTCTTATCATAGCAAGCCTCATTATTTCTGATGCAGATCCTTGAATAGGCGCATTTATAGCTGCCCTTTCTTGAAAATTTCTTACGTTAAAATTTTTGTCGTTGATTCCTGGAATATGAGTTTTTCGGCCAAAAATATTTCTTACATATCCACTTTTCCTACAAAATTTAATCGTGTTATTCATATATTCTTTAATTTCAGGAAATTTTATAAAATATGAATTAAGAAATTCTTCAGCCTCATTATTAGATACTCCAATTTGTTTGGCTAAACCATATTGAGATATTCCATAAATTATTCCAAAATTAATAGCCTTAGCTTTTCTTCTCATATCAAGATCAATTTTTTTTATGTCTGTACCAAAAACCTGGCTAGCGGTTAATGAGTGAATATCCTCATTATTTTTAAAAGCTTTTTTTAATTCTTTTACATCAGCTAGATCAGCCAAAATTCTCATTTCGATCTGATTATAGTCTGCTGATATAAGTTTTTTATTTTTTTCTGATATAAAGGCTTTACGAATATCTTTACCCTCTTCAGTTTTAATAGGAATATTTTGTAAATTTGGATCACTAGATGCAAGTCTACCTGTTGTAGTTGCTGCTAACAGAAAAGATGTATGCACTCTTTTTGTATTAGGATTTAAATGCTCTGGCAAAGAATCTGAATATGTATTTTTCAATTTACTAGATTGCCTCCATTCTAAAACCAATTTAGGAAATTCATTCCCTTTGTAAGCTAAATCCTCTAAAACTGCTGC
>CACKOU010000028.1 GCA_902601895.1 uncultured Pelagibacteraceae bacterium
AACTTTGATATCTTCGTCAAATATATTTAGTAAATTTTTTTTAAGATTAATCTTTTTTAATCCATAAATATTTCTAAAATTCTCAATAACAAATTTTTTATTATTTAAGTTTTGGATAGGTGTAATTTCTACATCTTCAATGTTTTTCTTATTTTTAAGACCTGTATCAAATTGTTCTATTTGCATAAATTGCAATTTATATTTAAATAGAGATAAATAACAAGAATATGATTGATAGATTGGCAAAATTTAATGAGCTCGTCCCGAGTAGCCTACCTTTTGTAGAGGGTAGATTAGAAGGTCATAAAGAAAGAAAAAATTATACAATTATTGGACGTGGAGTTGCTGAAGACACCAAGCAATTAGTAAAAATACAGTCTTTACATGGGTATAATTTAGGAGCTGTGAGTGCTATGCCAAAAAATGGATCTGGTCTTCACAGTCATACTACGGCTGAGGTGTTTGTAATTTACTCAGGTAAATGGAGATTTTATTGGGGTGCTGATGGAAAACGAGAAACAATATTAGAAGCTGGCGATATAATTTCAATGCCTACAAATATGTTCAGAGCATTTGAAAATGTTGGAGATAAAGAAAGTTTAATGTTTGTTGTATTAGGCGGAGATGATCCTGGTATAATAACATGGGTTCCAGAAATTTTAAAAAAGGCAAAAGAGACAGGTATGGCATTGCTTGATGATAATTCGTTAATAGATTTAAAAAATGTTGAAGTACCTAACGGTAGAAAGATGATAGAGCCTATCACTCAAGATGAATTAGAAAGATTTGATAATTATTTGCCAGAAGAATTAGAAAAAAATATTTATAGAAATAAACAAAACAATATCAGCGACAAAGTTAATGGTATTAAATTATATCAAGTATTAGGAAACAAATTTAATAAAAAAACTTATGAACCTTTAATCAAACAAGATACTGGATTTAACTTAACAATATTAAATTCTTTATCTGGTGAAATTAAAGATATTGAATGTATAAAGCCTACCGTTCTTTTTGCTCAAGAAGGTAATTGGAAAATAGTAATAGGAAACTCAAATATAAAATTAGAAAAAGGAGATACTTTTTCGGTTCCTTTGAGTAGCAAAATAGATATCTCTTGTAATAATTCAGAAAATAGTATTTTAAATTTTGTTAGTCAGATCTAATGAAAGGATTTGATAGTAATTATAAAAATTTAACTGATTACATTTTAAAAATTACTAAACAAATTTGGGAAGAGAAAGATGTCGAGTCGATATCCAAATATTATTCGGAGAATATCCCTGTAAGATCACCTTTTGGAATAACCTATGGTTTTAAACCTGTTATTGATGCAACTTATAAAACTTTAGACGAATTTCCTGACAGACAGTTATTAGGTGAAGATGTAATTTGGAGTGGAAATGACGATGAAGGATATCATTCATCTCACAGAATTCTTAGTAAATCTACACATTTAAATGACGGGTATTACGGAAAAAAAACAGGAAACAAAATTGTTTATAGAGTTATAGCTGACTGTGCATGTAAAAATAATCAGGTTTATGATGAGTGGATTGTGAGAGATCAAGGTGCAATGGTTCGACAGCTAGGTTATACACCTGAGCAATTTGCAAGGCATTTAATTGATAAAGAAGGTGGCTTATCTAAAGCTATCAAAGTTTTTAATAGATCTTCTGATAAAAAGTCAGAGTATACTCCAGTAAAAGTCAACGAAGTTTCATCAGGTTATATATATTCCAATATTTTAAAGAAAATATTTAATAACGATTATGATTTTGAAGATTATGATAGAGCAGCAAGTTTATTTTGGCCAAGTAATAAAGTTGGAAATGGAAGTGAAGATATAATTAAATATTGGAGCTCTTTAAAAAATATATTTTCTGAAATAAAGTTTACAATTGAACATGTTGCATCATTGGATGAAAAAAATAATAATCAAAAAGCTACGATCAGATGGTTTTTAAGTGGTAAGCACTCTAAAGACAGTGAAGAATTTGGGAAAAAGACTGACAAAGATTTATTTATAATGGGTATAAATCATGCAGAATTAAGAGATTATAAAATAATCAGAGAATGGGTATTGTTTGATGAAGTGGCTATTTGGAAACAAATATTAATGTAAAAACTATGGATAAAATTAAAACCACACATGTTGGAAGTCTGCCAAGATCAAAAAAGCTATCTGAGATACTTTTTAAAAAAGATAAAAATGAATTATTTGATCAAGGAGAGCTTGATAAGATAATTAAAGAAGATGTAAACAAAATTGTAAAAAAACAAATTGATATCGGAATTGACATTATAAGTGATGGTGAAATGTCAAAAATAAGTTATGCTACCTACGTCAAAGATCGATTACATGGCTTTAGTGGTGAAAGCGAGAGAAGAGCTCCTAAAGACTTAGATGATTTTCCATCATATAAAGAAAAAATTGCAAAATCAGGAGGAACACCTACTTATACAAGACCATGTTGTACTTCTGATTTAAAAATTAAAGATACTAAATCATTAACTAAAGATATCAGTAATTTAAAATCTGCATTAAAAAAAAATAATCATTCTCAAGGATTTATTAACTCTGCATCACCAGGAGTAATTTCAAATTTCCTACCAAACAAATTCTATAAAAATGACGATGATTATTTAGATGCATTATCAAAAATGATGAAAACTGAATACGATGAAATAACAAAAAATGATTTATTTTTACAAATTGATTGTCCGGATCTTGCACTTGCAAGACATATGACTTTTAAAAATATATCAGATGAAGAATTTTTAGTCAGAGCTGAAAAACAAATCGAATGTCTTAATGAAGCAACCAAAGATATCGATGCCTCTAAGTTGAGAATGCATATCTGCTGGGGAAATTATGAAGGTCCACATATACATGATATTGGATTAGAAAAAATATTACCTATTGCTTTAAAAGCAAATGTTCAAACTTATTTAATTGAAGCCTCGAACCCAAGACATGGTCATGAATGGCAGGTTTTTGAGCATATAAAACTTCCTAATGATAAAGTAATAGTTCCTGGTGTTATAGACTCAACCTCAAACTTCGTAGAGCATGAAGAGTTAGTTAAAAATAGAATAATTCAGTATTCAAAAGTAATTGATAAAAACCAATTAATGGCTGGAAGTGATTGTGGATTTAGTACTTTTGCAGGCTTTGGAAATGTTGATGAAAATATTGTTTACAAGAAATTTGAATCTTTGGTCGCAGGTGCAGAGCTTGCGTCAAATGCGATTTAAAAACTACTTTTAAATTCCTTTTGGAATATATATCCTTTTAAAGATAAATTTAATGAAGGAAACAAATATGAAAAAAATATTAATATCTTTATTGTTTCTTCTTTTTGGAACTTCAGCTTATGCAGATTGTAACATTAAGAGTGGATCAATAAATATTTTAGCTAATGATTTTCCAGCTTTAAGAACTTTCGTGGAAACAGCTAAAGGATGTAAAGGAAGTGCAGATTTTAAAGTCACACACTCATCAGAGCACAATAAAATTGCTGTACCAGCTTTAACTGCAAATCCATCAGAGTTTTCTGCAAGAATTGCAGCAAATAGCTCTATAGTTCCTTTGATGAACCAAGACTTAATTAGACCACTTGATGATCTTGTTAAGAAATATGGAAAAGGAATACAAGACTCTCAATTGATAACAATTGATGGAAAAATAATGGCAGTTGCTTTTATGGCAAACACTCAGCACTTATATTACAGAGAAGATGTTTTAAAAGAATTGGGTATAGCTGTTCCTAAAACATATGAGGAAGTAGTTGCGGCATCAGAAAAAATAAGAGCATCTGGTAAAATGCAATATCCTTACGCAGCAGCATACAAAGCTGGTTGGAATTTAGCAGAAGAATTCGTTAACATGTACATTGGACATGGAGGAGAATTCTTTAAAGCAGGAACTGCTCAACCAAGCATTAACAATGCAAAAGGTATAGCAACATTAAATATGCTAAAAAAATTAGCAGGTTTAAGTAACCCAGATTATTTAACTCACGATAGTGAAGCTATTAAAGTTGAATGGGAATCTGGAAATGTTGCATTAATGACTCTTTGGGCATCAAGATCAGGAACATTGCTTGATGATGATGGTGATGCAAAAATTACAGCAGCAACTAAATTAACTGGACCAGCAACAGTTGCTGGAGGAAACATACCAGCGGCTACTTTATGGTGGGACGGTTTCACATTGGCAAAAAATAGATCTGACGCTGATGCTGAAGCAACATTTAGAGCTTTGGCACATGCAGCTGCTAACAAAAAGATGGTTGCAGATGCAGCAGATCAAGCTGTTTGGTTAATTGAAGGTTTTAAACCTGGACCAAAATCAATTGGGGTTATCGAAGCTGTTAAAATGAAAGCTAAACCATATCCAATGTTACCACAAATGGGTTTAATGCATGGTGCATTAGGAAGTGAGATTGTTGAATTTTTACAAGGAAAAGAGTCAGCAGAACAAGCTTTAAAAGATGTGGAAGCAGCTTACATGAGTAAAGCAAAAGAACAAGGCTTTCTATAATCAATAAATTTTAAGTGGGGATGAAAATCCCCACTTATTACATTAATGCCTAACAAAACTTTTTTTTGGTTTTTCTTGCCAACTGGATTGGCGATGATTTTATTTATAGGTCTTCCTATTATTTCAACAGGGATACAATCATTTTATGCGCAGCACGACCAAGTTGTTAAGGAAGTAAAAAAATGTGATCCTTTTGGATGTACAGTTTCTATAGTTGTTGACCAAGAAAAAACTTCAAAAATTCGAGAAGAAAAACCTTTAGGAAAATTCAATGGATTTGGTACTTATGTAGATAGAAATCATCTTGCATTAGAAGAAATTGGAAAATTTTGGAATGAAACAAATAGTTTTGGGGAATTTGTAGATCAAGTTACCAACCTACCTTTTTACAAGGCTCTAATTTTTACTTTAACCTATTGCTTGTTTGTAACACCTAACGTCTTACTTTTAGGTTTTATAATTGCTTTAAGTCTTAATGCAGTAACTAGAAGAATTAGGGGACCATTAATATTTGGAACTATATTGCCGATGATTGTTACTCCATTGGTAGGTTCTTTAGTTTTATTTTGGATGATAGATGCAGAAGGAATTATTGGCGCGAATTTGCAAATGTTAATGGATGACCCTTATTTATCATTAAAATCCTCAAAAACTCTTACTTGGATAACTATAATAATTTATGGAATTTGGCACCATTCACCATTTGCTTTTGTAGTATTTTATGCAGCTTTACAAACAGTTCCCCAAGAACCTGTTGAAGCAGCTATTATTGATGGAGCATCAAGATGGCAGAGAGTAAGACATATTGTTTTGCCTCATATTTATCCAGTAGTTACATTTGTTGCTCTCATTTCATTGATGGATAATTTTAGAGTTTTTGAACCTATAATTGGTTTCAGTGCTGAAGGAAGTGCTCAATCATTGTCATGGTTAATTTATGATAACCTCGTTAATGAGGAAGTAATATTATTTGGTTCGGCCGCAGCCACCTC
>CACKOU010000029.1 GCA_902601895.1 uncultured Pelagibacteraceae bacterium
TTTCATCTGATGGAGTGATTTTTGTAGCGTCAATACAACGTTCTATTAATTTTTCTAAGTTTGATTTAGATAAATCTGATGAATTAATGCTTGATTTTTTTTTCTCTATATAAGTAGTTAAATTAACAGCAAAACTATCTGCTCTATTTGACTCGTCTAATTTTTTGTTTCTAAAACTAACATTTTCTGAGACAGAGTGAATTACTTTTACACCAACATCTGTGGCTCCTAGTTTTTTAGAGTTTTCAATACAATAAGACGCTATATCTTTTAAAAATTCCTGATCCCTTATCATTTAGATTAAAGTTTTGTTCCACCAACAGTCATCTTGTTTATAAGAATTGATGGCTGAGCTACTCCTACTGGAACACCTTGTCCAGCTTTCCCGCATGTCCCTATACCTGGATCTAATTTCATATCATTACCGACTAATGAAACTTCTTTTAAAATTGACGGTCCATCTCCAATTAATGTAGCACCTTTGATTGGTGATCCAATTTTACCATTATTGATTTCGTATGCTTCTGTGCAGTTAAATACAAATTTTCCTGAAGTTATGTCTACTTGTCCTCCCCCAAAACTTACAGCGAAAATACCTTTATCAACTGAAGTTATCATTTCATCTTGTGAATATTTACCTGACAACATCATTGTATTTCTCATTCTTGGTAAAACCACATGTTTGTAACTTTCTCTTCTTCCGCTACCTGTTGACTTAGTTCCCATCAAACGAGCGTTTAAACGGTCTTGCATATAGTTTTTTAAAATTCCATTTTCTATTAAAACTGTATTTTCAGTAGGCGTTCCTTCATCATCTATCGTTAAACTTCCTCTTCTTGTCATGGTGACTCAAATATGAGTAGAAAATATTTATTAGTTCCAGGTGTTAGATCAAATAACATCTATGTTGTTGATACTGCATCTAATCCTAGAGCTCCAAAAATACATAAAGTAGTAGATGGATCCGAAATAAAAAAAAAAAACTAATTTATCAGGACCACACACAGTTCATTGCCTAGGTTCTGAAATTATTATTTCTTTTCTAGGAGACGCTCGAGGAGAAGCTCCAGGTGGATATTTACATTTAAATAAAGATTTTGAAATTGTCGGTAGATGGGAAAATTCAATGGGAGACATACCTTTTAGTTATGACTTCTGGTATCAACCAAGACACAATGTAATGGTTAGTTCTGAATGGGCTGCTCCTAATACATTCATGCCTGGATTTGATTTAGAGGAAGTTGGTCATTTGAAATATGGTAGACGGCTTCATGTTTGGGATTTTAAAAAAAAAGAGCCAGTTCAAACAATGTATTTAGGTGAAGATGGTTTAATACCATTAGAAGTAAAATTTATGCATAATCCTGATAGTAGTCATGGATTTTGTGGTGCAGCACTAAGTGCAAATGTAATTCATTTTTGGAAATCAAAAGGAGGAAAATGGGAATGGGAAAAAATAATTGATGTTGAAAATGAACCACATCCTGATTGGCCAATCCCTGTGCCTGGAGTTATGTCAGCAATATTAGTTTCAATGGATGATAAATATCTCTATATAAATAATTGGCTTCATGGAGATATGAGACAATACGATATTTCAGATCCACACAAACCAAAATTAACAGGTCAGGTTTGGATGGGTGGATTGTTAGGAAAGGCTCCAGAAGTAAATGGCGTTAAAATTGCTGGTGGACCTCAAATGTATCAATTATCTTTAGATGGTAAAAGGATGTATGTAACAACATCATTATTTTCTACTTGGGATAATCAATTTTATCCTGAAATTAGAAAACAGGGTGGAGCAATGATTATGATTGATTGTGATGTTGAAAATGGTGGGATGAAAATTAATAAAGATTTTATTATTGATTTTGGTAAAGAACCAAATGGACCTAGTAGGTGCCATGAAAGTAGATATCCAGGTGGAGATTGCACAAGCGACATCTGGCTATGACAAAGATTACAATCTCAAACAGAAATAACAGTGCATTTGAAGTCAGTGGAAAAAAACCTTTATTAAACGAATTAAGAGATCAAGGTGTCGATCTTCCATACGGATGTCAGTACGGAGGATGTATTACATGTGCAGCTAAACTAATTAATGGAGAAGTTGATCAACGTTCTCAAGTTGCTTTAAACAATAGACAAATAAATGATGGATATATTATTTTATGTGTTGCTAAAGCAAAAACAGATTGCACAATTGAGATAGGAGTTGAAAGTCATGACAAATTATATCGTAATCCATTCCTAGATCCTTTGGAACCTCATGAATTAAAAGCAGATATTGCAAGTAAAAAGGATGAAAAAAAATAAAAATGAACCACAACGAACCTTATAGCGCTGAATATTTAAAAGATATTTTAAGTTCAGTTAAGACAATTGCTATGGTTGGTGCTAGCCCAGACAAAACCAAATTTAGCTATGGTGTATTAAGAGTTTTGCACGAAACTGGTTATGACATGATACCTGTAAATCCTAAACCAGGCATAAAGGAAATTAGAAATTTAAAAGTTTATCCAAATTTATCGGCTATCGATAGACCTGTTGATATGGTCGAAGTATTTAGAAAATCCGAGGATCTTTATGGAATTGCTGAAGAGGCAATATCAATTGGAGCAAAAGTTTTATGGGGACAAATCGGTGTAATTAATCATGATGCAGCAAAAATTGCTGAAGATGCAGGTTTAAAAGTTGTTATGAATAGATGTCCAAAAATTGAACTCTTCAGGCCATTTTGGAAACCGCGACTAGATCTTAAAATTTAAATCAAATTATGGATACAACACTTTTAGATGAAAAAATAAAAGAACTATATTTAAGTTATAGGACGATAGCAATTGTTGGAGCAAGCCCAGACTCAAAAAAAACTTCCAATATAATAATGAAATATTTAAGAAATACAGGTTACAAAGTTTTTCCCGTTAATCCAGTAACAGATAATAAAATTATACATGGTGAACCAGTTTATAAAAAACTAACCGATATTAAAGATCATGTTGGAATTGTTAATGTTTTTAGACCTAGTGAGGAGGCTGAGGAAATAGCAAAACAAACAATAGAAATTGGTGCAAATGTATTATGGTTGCAATTAGGAATTCACAACGAAAATGCAGCTAAATTAGTCTCTCAAAATAAAATTTATTATATCTCTAATAAATGTATTAAAAACGAATACGATAGATTATTCAAAACTATATAATATCAAATTATTAAGTGTGATATTAAGACCTTTTATTTCATTTTAAATTTAAGATAAATTTAAAATATGAAATTCAAAATTTTACTTTTTTTAATTACATTTTTTTATTTTAATTCTTCATCTGCCGATATTTTAAAACCAAGTGTGAATATAGATCCAAAACAAGTTGTTTTAATTCAATTAAAGGCGTTAATGAAAAATGACAGTCCATATAAAGATAGAGGGATTGAGCAAACATGGGAATTTGCACATCCCAATAATCAAAGGATGACAGGTCCATTAGATAGATTTAAAAGGATGTTAAAAGGGGCTTCATACTCGATGCTGATTGATCACAAAGAAAATACAGTAACTGAAATTTACAAATCAAGTACAATGGTAACTTATGAGGTTGTTGTCTTGGATAAGGACAAACAATATTTTAAATTTAAATGGAAAGTTGAAAAGAATAATAATGAAGGCAATCTTTTAGATTGCTGGCTAACAACGGCAGTTTCACAACCAATACCAATGGGATCATCAATATAATGAAAAAGCCTCCAATGTATATTAGGTACGCAATTCTAATGTTTATATTATGCTTTCCAACAATTTCATCCACTCAACTTGGATGGTATTTTTGGGGAAGTGAAGTTGGGATTAATATTGGCATGGTGGTAGGTACAATTTCCGTAATAGTTGCCGCTTATTTAATGTTCAGAATGGGCTGGCGTGACGCAGATGATGAATAATAGAATTTTGTTTCGTTAGTAATTAAAATTTAGTAGGAATCTGATAATGAAATCCAAAGCAAAAGTTGTTGTAGTTGGTGGTGGAGTAGTAGGGGTTAGCGCACTCTATCACTTAGCAAAAAAAGGTTGGTCAGATGTTGTTTTAATTGAAAGAAAGGAACTAACTTCAGGCTCAACTTGGCATGCAGCCGGCTTATTACCACTATTTAATATGAGTTATTCTGTGGGACAACTTCATAAGTATGCTGTCAATTTGTATAAAACTTTAGAAGAAGAGACAGGCAAGAATGTAGGTTTCAGCGTTGTATCTAATATTAGATTAGCAAGCACTAAAGATAGAATGGATGAATACTTTCAATACGCTGGTGTTGCTCAAACAATAGGTGTTGATGTAAAATTTTTAACTCCAGATCAAGTTAAGGAAATATGGCCATTATGTAATACATCAGATTTAGTTGGTGCAATACAACACCCTGAAGATGGATATATTCAACCAGCAGATTTAACCCAAGCACTTGCAACAGGTGCAAGAAATAGAGGAGCAGAAATTTATAGAAATACAAATGTTGTTGGAATGAAACAAACTAAAGATGGCTGGGTTGTTGAAACAGATAAAGGGTCCATAGAATGTGAACATATTATTTCTTGTTCAGGAAATTTTGCAAGACAATCTGGAAAGATGGTTGGATTAGATATTCCAGTTATTCCAGTAGAACATCAATACATAGTTACTGAACCCCATCCAGAAATTCAAAAAAGAAAAAAAGATGGATTACCAGAGATGGGAGTTTTAAGGGATAGTGATAGCAGATGGTATATGAGAGAAGAAGCAGGTGGATTAATTTTAGGACCATATGAAGATGGTGCACCAGCTTGTTATGTAGATGGACCATCAAAAGATTCTGAGTATGAATTATTTCAGGAAGATTTGGATAGATTGGCTCCACACATTGAAGGTGCAATACATAGAGTCCCTGCGTTTGGAGAAGTGGGAGTTAAGAAAGTTTATAACGGTGCAATTTGTTATACACCTGATGGTAACCCAATTGTTGGTCCTGCTTGGGGACTGAAAAATTTTTGGATAAATGAAGGTCATAGCTTTGGTATCACCGCAGCAGGTGGAGCAGGATGGCAACTTGCTGAATGGATCGTAGATGGTGAACCCACAATTGATATGCTTGGTGTTGAACCAAGAAGGTATGGAGATTATTGCTCTAAATCATATTTAAAAGCTAAAAATGAAGAAGCCTATAGTCACGTTTTCATAACTCACTTTCCTGATGAAGAAAGACCAGCAGCAAGACCATTAAGAACAGCGCCATGTTATGACAGAATGAAAAATTTAGGAGCAGTGTTTGGTCAAAAATTTGGATGGGAACGACCTAACTTTTTTGCAACTGATGGAATGGAGCAAAAAGATGATTGGTCATTTAGAAGATCAAAATGGTTCAATGCAATGGAAAAAGAATGCAAAAACGTAAAAG
>CACKOU010000030.1 GCA_902601895.1 uncultured Pelagibacteraceae bacterium
GAGGACGGAGAATTAACTTACCCGGTAAGTGAAATAACTATAGCTGGAAATTTTAAGGAAATGTTTAAAAATATTACTTTAGCAAACGATTTAGAGATGAAGTACTCAACAAATGCTCCTACTTTGTTGATTAATCAAATGACAGTGGCGGGAAAATAATTATTGAATTTTTTTAAGTCTATATTCCCATATACCCATTCTCTTATAAGCTACTTTTATAATTAAAGCTTTTTTCTTATCGTACCATATTTCAAAATTTAATTTTTTATCATCAGGTAGATTTGGGTCAGTAGAAAATAGTCTAAAATGTTCAACATTATATTCTTTATTATAAAGTTTTATTTTTTTTTTTCCCAAAAATTCTATGTTTTGTTTTTTTACACTTCCAGATAATGGACTTATTTGTGTCTCGGTTTGCAAAATTCTATGATTCCACCAATGACCAACTATATTTTCTTTATCCGCCTCACCCTTATATGAAGATCCATCAATTATAAACTTCTCTTTTTTTTCGTCAAAAATTAAGTTTACATATTTTCTCTTATCGTTTTGAAAAGTTTCTGAGTTAAATGAAATTAATTGATCACCAATATACTCTTCGGTTCCTTCACTATTTATGGAGAACACTGTAAGGCCCAATAATTTTACACTGAAATTAGTCGTATTTTTTACAATAAATTTATTTTCTTCTTTTTTAAATGTGAAAATGCTTTCTCCAATTTTTTCATCATCTTTAAAAATTTCCATTTCTATGTTTGAATAATTTTTATAGTGACCAGAATGTGCTTGCAAAAAGAGAGAAGATAAAATCAGCAAAATTAGCAAGAATTTTCTCATAATTTGATATTATTTTAATTAACTTGTTAGAACTTTATATAGAATTTTTATGTTTAAAAGATAAATAGTCTTAAGAATTATGTTTTTAACCATTAAAAATATCCCTTCAAAATCTTGGAGTTCAGAAAAACCTTTAAATTTAAAACCTAAATTTACAACTTTTTTACTTTTATGTACTGGATTATCTTTGTTTGGGTTGGGAGAGGGTCTTTTATTAGTTTCCACTACTGGTAATTCCCCATGGTCTGTTCTTGCAGAAGGGTTATCAAACATATTAAATATTTCGATCGGTTTATCTACATTCATAATAAGCATAATTGTTTTAGGATTTTGGCTTCCACTAAAACAAAAACCAGGAATCGGCACAATTCTAAATATTCTAATTATAGCAACTATAATCGATTTGACCCTTTTTCTCTTTAATCCTCCTTTGACTACCTTTTCAAAATATATTCTTGCTGTATTTTCTGTTTTGCTTGTCGGTCTAGGAAGTGGCATATACTTAATTGCAAATTTAGGTCCTGGCCCTAGAGACGGATTGATGACAGGTTTAACAAAAAAGACTCAACTTCCTATTGCTTTAATTCGAGCTACTTTAGAAATTTCAGTTGTAATATCAGGTTGGTATTTGGGAGGAACTGTTGGTTTGGGCACAATAATATTTGCATTTGGGATAGGTCCTGCTGTGGCTTTAGGAATTTATATTGTGGATAAAGTTACGAATTAAATGTTTTTAGCGGACAATTAGTCGATTGTTAATATTGAATAAAAATTGTAAATATAAATCATGTCTATAAAAAATTGGATGAAAGAATCAGCAAATATACTATTTGACGACAGCAAAAATGATTTAAGAGCACTTCCCAAAACTGTGAGACTACAAATATTATTAGTTTTGAGTTTTATATGGACAACAGTATTTAGTTTATACGTATTTTCATACGCCACTTTTGCATTTGGCTGGGCAGGGACCTATGTTGCTCATATAGGTTTAATATTTGCTGTTTATTATACGTTTAAACAATTTCATAGAGCTGAAGCAAAAGCTGTTAGTGTTTTTAAAACAAAAAATTTTGATCCATTTAAAATAATGACAATTGTTTTTGTCATAGTTTTTATTTTTGTTTTCTCTAAAGGAATTGAAGTATTGACAAGAACAAACTCTTACTCAATTCCATATGACGGACCTAGTAAATCAGCATTTGAAAAGTGGCTGCCATTTACCAAAAATAAATCTGAATAATAATTTTTTTTAAAAAGCTTCTGATAATTTAGAGAGTTTTTTTCTCTCATGAGGATCAAGCACAGCTTTCCTTAATCTGCATGAATTTGGTGTAATTTCTAGTGCTTCATCAGAGTTTAACATACTTAATTGTTCAGCAATCGACATCTTTCTTACAGGAGTTAAAACAACATTTTCATCTGTTCCTTGTGTCCTCATATTTGTAAGTTTTTTACCTTTCATAACATTTATAATCATATCACCAGGTTTAGGTGACAATCCTACAATCATACCTGAATAAACTGGATCGTTATGAGTAACAAACATCTCTCCTCTTGCCTGTAGATTATAAATTGCAAAAGCTACTGCTTTTCCTTGTTCCATAGAAATTAATGCACCATTTCTTCTGCCTTCCATATCTCCCTCAAATTTTCCATAAGAATGGAATATTCTGTTTATTACTCCTGTTCCCTTAGTTAGAGTAAGAAATCTACTGGTGTATCCCATTAAACCTCTAGTTGGTGCATGAAAGATTAAACGTTTTTTATTTTTTCCAGTATCTTTAAGATCTATTAATTTTCCTTTTCTTTTATTCATGGAGTCTATAACTTTAGAAGAGAATTCTTCGTCAAGATCCATAGTAATTTCTTCAATAGGTTCTAATTTTTCCCCATTTTCATTTTTTTGAAATAAAACTCTAGGAGGGCTTACTGTCATTTCAAATCCTTCACGTCTCATTTGTGTTAATAATATTTCTAACATTAATTCGCCTCTTCCACTTATTTCAAATGAGTCTTTGTTTTCATTTTCTGAAAAAGAAATTCCGACATTATTCTGAGCCTCTTGAACTAATCTCTCTCTAATTTGAGTACTTGTAAGTTTTTTACCTTCAGTACCAGCTAATGGAGAACTATTTACTGTTATTTTAATAGACATCGTTGGAGGATCAATTGGGGTTGCTTGGATTGGTGTATCTACCTCAGTATCACATATGGTGTCAGCAACATTTGCTTTTTCTAATCCAGCAATAACCACAATATCTCCTGCTTCACCAACTTCTATTGGAACTTTTTTTGTTCCCTCATACCTAAATATTTTCGTCAACCTACCTTCATCAACTTTTTTTCCATCAAGATTAATTGCCTTAATTTGCTGGTTCGCTTTTGCGGTTCCTTGTGAAATTCTACCAACTAAACTTCTACCCAAAAAACTGTCAGCGTATAAAAGAGTTGAAAGCATTGCAAAAGGCTTAGACTTATCAAATTTTGCTGGCTTAACATGATCTATTACTAAATCTAATAATGGATTCAAATTCTCTCTTGGACCATCTATCTCTTTAGATGCCCAGCCAGATCTCCCACTTGCATAAATTACTGGAAAGTCTAGTTGTTCTTCATTGGCGTCTAAGCTGACAAATAAGTCAAAAGTCTCATTTAAAACTTCATCTGCTCTTTGATCAGTTTTGTCTAATTTATTAATTACTACTATTGGCTTAAGGCCTTGCTTAAGCGCTTTAGCTAATACAAATTTTGTTTGCGGCATTACCCCTTCTGCTGAGTCTATTAATAATAATGCTCCATCAGCCATACTAAGAACTCTTTCAACTTCTGCAGCAAAGTCTCGGTGTCCAGGTGTATCAATAATATTAATTCTAGAATCTTTCCAATTTATTGAGGCTGGTTTTGCAAGAATTGTAATACCTCTCTCTTTTTCAAGTTCTCCGGAGTCCATCAGTCTTTCATCAACAACCTCATTTTCTCTAAATGAACCACTTTGTTTCATTAAGTTATCAATTAAAGTAGTCTTGCCATGGTCAACATGGGCAATTATGGTCATGTTACGTATTGATGTTTTCATTTTCGCGTTCTTATATATTTAAAAAATTTTTTTTCAATTCAAAAAAAAAGGGCAGTAAAAACTGCCCTTTTTGAATTTTTGCTTGAGAACAAATGGGGATTACATTCTCATACTGGTTTCAAAAATACTAATATTTACTGACTTATTGAAGATACATTCATCATCATTCATCACTTTTTAGAAGCAATTCAAAAGCAATTCAAAAGATTAATCCACCATAGAAGAAACAAGTTTGTAAGTTAAATAAGATAATTCAATTACTATTAATGCCTCTAACATATTACCTATCTATCTCGTCATCCTCTAAAAATTGGTCAAGTGATGACACTTTTTCCTTACCATCAGTTTTGTTTTCTTTAATAATTGTTTCTTTTGTCTCTTTTATAGAATCTTTAGTTTTTCCAATAGTTCTATAAAAATATATATAACCAAACACTATTGCTAATATTAAAGTGTTTTTAATAATAAAAGATATACCAATATAATTAGCATCATTATTAGATTTAAACTCAATGTAATTTAAATACTGACTATGAATATATAGAACTAAAATTAATAAAATTATTGTTAATAACAATCCACTTAATCTTTCTTTTGCCCAATAATAAATTTGTCCTAAAATAAATTGTTTTCCAAACCATTTAATCATTATAATTTAGGTATCCCCAGTAATAATAAAACACTACTTAATCCAACTGTTGCTTTCAAATTAGAAATAACTTCATTCTCTTCTTTTTCAATTAACTTTCTCATTTCTTCTTTAGTATAATCTTCAGGTTTTTTTTGAGCATAAGTCATTAACTTCTCAACTCTTTTTAATGCTCTCTTTCTAATAAATCTTTTCCATTTTTTTACTGTGAAATCTTTTGCTGATTTTGTTCCGTCTATTGTGTTTTTTGTGATTTTATCAAACATATTTAATTTTTTTCATACAGTGAAGTAAGTGCTAATTTTAACTCATTTAAACCTTCAGTCGCTGAAGACTTTGCTTCACCCTCATTCATTCTTTCGATTAATGACTCTATTTCAGGGATTTGTTCTTTTAGTGTTTCTTTTGTTAGTTTAAATTGTTCTTTAAACCTTTTTAAATCTTTGCCATCTAATATATTTATTTCATCAATCATTAAATATTCTAATTCCCTTCCTCAAAAGGTGAAGGTGTAATATCTGATAAATCATACCCAAGTTTATATAAACAATCTT
>CACKOU010000031.1 GCA_902601895.1 uncultured Pelagibacteraceae bacterium
AAGTAGATGATAAACCAGAAGAACTAACTGAAACTCATAAAGAATTTATTGAAGCAGTAAAAAATAATTCTGGTCCCCAATGGAAAGTTGGATCAATTTCAAGACAAAATTTTTATGAAGAAGCAAAAAAAGCATATTGTATTGTAACCACTACAGATGCTCGACCTTTTGGATGTTTTATTATTACTAAAGGAGTTATTCTTCCTGACGGTAAAGTCTGGTCTTAATTAAATGAAATCTATATGTGTATTTGGAGTATTTGTTGCGGACTTATGTTTTATTGGTGAAAAAATTCCTGAAGTGGGGCAAACTATTTTAGGAACAAAACACTTGATAGGACCTGGTGGAAAAGGATCTAACCAAGCCATTGCTGCAGCAAGACTTGGCGGAAACATAAGTTTTATTACAAAAATAGGTGATGATAATAATGCTGAAATGGCACTAAATTTATATAAATCCTCTGGAGTAAATACCGATTATATTATTAAAGACAAAAATCACTCAACTGGTGTTGCTGGTATTATGATTAATGCTAATACAGGTGATAATGCAATAAACATCATACCAGGCGCTGCTGGCACCTTAAATAGTTCTGATATAGATAATAATTTAAAAGCAATCGAGAAGTCAGATATATTCTTAACACAATTAGAAACACCATATGATGTTACTAGTTATGCTTTACAAAAAGCTAAAGATACTGGATCAATTACTATTTTAAATCCAGCTCCAGCTTCAAAAATATCTGAGAATGACTTTAAAAACATAGACTATTTTACACCAAATGAAACTGAGGCTAGTTTTTATTTAGAAAAGAAAATAGAAACAAAATCTGAAATAGAAAATGCAGCTAAAGAATTTTTAAAAAAAGGAGTAAAAAATATTCTAATAACCTTAGGTTCTAAAGGAGTTTATTTTTCAAATGGAACCGAAAGCCATTTTGTAGATGCTCATAAATTAAAAGACGATGTAAAAGATACTACTGGAGCAGGAGATGCATTTAATGGAGCTTTTAGTGTAGCATTAGCTAAATCGTTAAAAATTGTTGATGCATTAGAATTTTCTAACAAAGTTGCTGGCATATCTACAACTAAAGAAGGGGCTGCAAATTCAATGCCAAGTATCAATGAAGTAGAAAATTATTAATTACTCAATAATTTTAAATTCTGATTTATATTTATCTGTAATCTTAAGCCCAAGACCTGGAACATTATCATCTAGATCTATCATTCCATCTATTGGAGCAGGATCACCTTCAAAAATATAATAAAATAGTTCGTTACCAATTTCTACGTCATGAACTGGAAAAAACTCTGAGATAGGACAATTAAAATTCGACATTGTTAAATGATAGTTATGCATTTGACCTGCATGTGGAATTACTGGAACTTGATAAGCTTCTGCAAGAGCATTTATTTTCTGAGCGATTGTAAATCCACCAACCCTATTATTATCATATTGAATGTAGCTAACTGCTTTGAGGTCTAATAATTGTTTAAAACCAAATAGATTAAATTCATGTTCTCCCCCAGAAATTGGTATAGCGTTCATATTATTCAGTTCCGCATACCCATGAATATCATCAGCAATAACTGGTTCTTCTAACCATCTTGGATTAAATTTTACCAATTTAGGTATCATTCTTTTAGAATAATCTAGGTTCCAACCCATATAACATTCTAACATTAAGTCAGTATTATCTCCGATTACTTCTCTTACAGCTTCTACAAGTTCAATGTTTTTTCTCATACCTTCAGGACCATCTTTTGGCCCCCAGCCAAATCTCATTTTAAACATTTTGAAACCTTGTTTTTTATATTTTTCAGCTTCATTTTGTAAATCCTTGATAGGTTGGCTATAAAGTTTTGATGCATAAACAGGTATCTTTTCTTTTGTTCTACCCCCTAACAATTTAAATACGGGTTTGTTAGTTAACTTTCCTAATATATCCCAAATAGCAATATCAATTGCAGATATTGCAACCATACCCAAACCTCTTCTTCCCCATGCATGAGTTCTTCTATACATTTTTTCCCAAATGTAAGCATAATCAAAAGGATCTTCTCCTATAACTAATGGTTTAAGATACTCATCAATAGTTTTTTTTACTAATTGAGGTGCAAGAGCTGCATTACCAATTCCAATATGACCATCATCAGTTTCAATTTCACAAATTAACCACTCATGAAATCTGAAAGAACCCATGGCATCTGATTTTTCATAAAGTAAATCTGATGCATTTGTGCAAAAATTATTTTGTGGAGGAACTGTTTTACCATTCCATTGATATACTTTTGTTCTTATATCTTTAATTTTAGACATTTAATTTAAATTTTGAGCCATTCTTAATGCAATTTTAAACGATTGCAATGTTGGCTCCAAATTTGCCTGATTTTTTCCAGCAATATCAAACGCAGTTCCATGCGCAGGTGTTGTTATTGGAATTGGAAGACCACCTTGAACTGTTACTCCTCTATCAAATCCAAAAGCCTTTAGTCCAGATTGAAGAGCATCATGATACATTCCAACAATACAATCATGATTTTTATTTTTAAATGCTGTAATGAAAGAAGTATCACATGGCAAAGGACCATCAGCATTAATACCAAGTTTTTTTGCTTCCTCTATTGCTGGTATTATCTCATCTTTTTCTTCATTACCAAACTCTGCATGAGGGTTAAGAGCTTGAACCGCAACTCTTGGATTTTCTATACCGTTTAATTTCATTGCTTCATTAATCAATTTTATTGGCTTCATTATTTTATCTTTCTTAATATGTTCTGGAACTTCTTTGATAGGTATATGAGATGTCACTCGTGCAGTCCAAAAATTATCTACTACATTAAATTCACAAAAAAAACTTTTTACATTTAATTTATCAGCCATATGATGTAGTTCGTCATCAAATTTACATCCACCTAGTTTTAAGCTTGTCTTATTAAAAGGACCAAAATTAATAGCATCAATTTTTTTTTCTTTCGCAAGTTCTAGTGCTAAATTTAATGCATTTAAAACTGTTTCTCCAGATTCTGCAGAGCACTCAGATAAATTATAATCTTTGTTTTTACCCTCAGAGATATCTAAAAAATATTTACTTTTTTTATCAAAATTTATTTCATCAAAATCAGTAACAATTTCTAGGTCTGAATTATTTCCTGAAATTTTATCTCCAGCGTTTAAAATATTTTTTTCACCAATTATAGTAATGTTTGCATTCGATAGTTCGTTTTGGGTCAAAAGTTTTGATATAAGTTCTGGTCCAATACCTGATGGATCTCCAAGTAATAAAGCAATATTTTTTTTCTTATTTGTCATTTTTTTTCTTACTGTTTCTAACAGATTATGATTAAATATTTAAATATAAATTAACTTAAGAGGGAAATAATGAAAAAAAGCTTTAAACTATTTTTAGCTGCTGCATTTTTAGTAACTGAATTTTTCGTTGTAGCACTTCCACTTATGATTACATCTGCAAAAGCAGATGGTCATCCAATACAAGCAATTACTCATGCTGGTTTTGGTGGTGGAACAGATGTTACTACTAGAATGATGTTATTAAGAGCAAGAAGAGTTTTAAAACAAGACATGCAATTAGTTAATAAAAAAGGTGGTGGTGGAGCTGCATCTATGGACTATATGATGACACTTCCTGCTGATGGTAATCACACTTTGACTTGGACTACTGGTCACGCTGTATCAATGGCTTTAGGTAAAACAAAAGTCAAAATAAGTGATATGCAACCGCTAGCTAGAGGAACTGATGATCCTCAACTATTTGTTGTTAACTGTAATAATGACATTAAAGATGCTAAGAAATTTATTAGCACGCAAAAATCAAAATCACTAAAATATGGAACAACTCACACTGGTGGAATTGATGATGTTAGTGCAATTGCATTTACTAAAAAAGGTGGATTAAAAGATCCAACTATTGTTGCTTACAAAGGTGTTGCTCCAATTAAAACTAATCTAATAAAGGGAGATATTGATGTAGGAGTTTTAAATTTAGGTGAGGCCCTAACTGAAATTAATGAAGGCAAACTTTGTGTTTCAGTTGTATTAGCAAATAATAGAATGGCTAAAATTGGAGACTCTCCAACAGCTAAAGAATTAGGGATACCTGTTTCTTTATCTACTGTTAGAGGTTTCGTAACTAAAAAAGGTGCTCCAGCAGACAGAGTTAAACAACTAGAAGCTGGAATGATGAAAGCTATGAGCCACAACTACTATAAAAATTTCCTAACAGAAATTGGTCTTGATGAGACTAGTGTTGTAGGTGCAGATGAATGGGGCAAGCAAATGGAAGAAATGCTTGCTGAAATGACAGCTCAACTCAAAGCATTGGGTTACATTAATTAATAAATTTTGTACATTTAAATGAATGATGTACATAAAGAAAAAGGGACAAACAAAAGTTTGTCCCTTTTTTTTAAAAAATCATTCATTGTATCAGCTGTAATAATAGTAATTTCTTCAATCCTATTATACTTTACGTTTACTTTTGATATAGTGCCTCCTATATTAAATAGAGGTATCCAGCCAGCAACATTTCCAAAGGCCCTATTAATT
>CACKOU010000032.1 GCA_902601895.1 uncultured Pelagibacteraceae bacterium
GAGTCAGGCATCTTTTAATTAATAAATAACGAAAGGATTAAAGATAATGAAAAAACTAACTATAGTGATTGCTTCTTTAGTTGCTCTATCAATAGCAACTGTTGCTCAAGCAAGAGATCAAATTAAGATAGTTGGTTCGTCTACAGTATTCCCTTACGCGACTGTTGTTGCTGAAAGATTTGGTGGTTCAGGATTCAAAACTCCTGTAATCGAGTCGACTGGTACTGGTGGAGGAGCTAAACTATTCTGTGCTGGTGTTGGTGAGCAACATCCAGATATTACAAATGCATCAAGAGCTATGAAAGACAAAGAGAAAGCCCTATGTAAGAAAAATGGTGTAAATGATATTGTTGAGATCGTAATTGGTAACGATGGAATTACATTAGCTTACAGCAAAGATGCAAAACCAGTAAACTTTACTAAAGAACAATTATATTTAGCATTAGCTGCTCATACAGTAGTTGATGGTAAGTTAGTTCCAAATATTTATAAAACTTGGGACCAAATTGACCCTAGCTTACCAAAACAAAAAATTTCAGTAATGATCCCACCAGGAACATCAGGAACTAGAGATGCTTGGAATTCTTTAGTAATGAAAAAAGGTATGACTAAAGAAGCTAAAGCTCTTTATAAAGCAGGTTATGAGGCTGGAAATAAAAAATACAAAAAACCACAAAAACTTTACAGAGAAGATGGAGCTGCTATTGAAGTAGGAGAAAACGATAGTTTAATCATCCAAAAGTTAACTCAAGATAAAGATATGTTTGGTTTCTTTGGTTTCAGCTATTTCTTAGCTGCTAAAGATAAATTACAAGCTGCTAGCATAGATGGTGGACAACCCTCTCTAGCGAGTATTCAAGACTACAGTTATGCAGTTGCAAGACCATTATTTTTCTATGTGAAAAAAGCTCACGTTGGAGTAATCCCAGGATTACATGAGTTTGTGAAAGAATTCACAACTAAGAAAGCTATTGGAAAAGGTGGTTACTTAGCAGATATTGGTTTAGTTCCATTAGACTCTAAGCTGTATAAAACAACTAGAACTAATGCTACGAAGCTAGTTGCTATGGGTAATTAATTATTACTCTGTTAACAAATAATTATAAAAGGGGTCTTTTTAGACCCCTTTTTTTTGAAATAAGAGTAAAGTCCTCAATAAAGGAGATTCTTTGAACTTAATATTGTTTACATTTATTGTTCTTCTGGGTTTCACAAGTTATTATTTTGGACGTAGAAAAGCATATACAATTCAATCTACAAATAAAAGATTAACTGCATTACCGCAATTTTATGGTTATTATCTTGCAATTTGGTGTGCAATACCAGCTTTTATAATTTTTTCTTTATGGGCAATTTTTGAGCCCACAATTGTAAAATTATTAATCTTAAGTGATTATTCAAATCAAGGCTATCTTGATGATGAATTAAATTTAATTTACGAAAAAACAAAAGCATTGTCTCGAGGACAATTTACCGGAGAAATTACACCTTTTATTGAGGCTTCAGCTGAAAAATATTTAAGTCTTCGATCAATAGCTCAAAGTTCAAAAGCTGTTATAGTATTATCTATAATTATTGCCTCTGTTGCTTACGCTTATAAAAAAATTTCATCTAATTCTAGAACAAGAGAACCAGTTGAAAAATTTTTGAAAGCAGTTTTATTTACAGCTTCTTTAGCTGCAATATTAACTACTGTTGGAATAGTATTTTCACTTATATTTCAAACTATAGATTTTTTTAAAGTAATTCCATTATTTGATTTTGTCTTTGGAACTCATTGGTATCCTGCAAAAGCTTTTGTTAGAGATTCTTCAGAGGCTTTAGATCCGACAATGTACTCCGATACTTTTGGAGCAGTCCCTATTTTTGCTGGTACTTTTTTTATTGCTTTCATAGCTATGTGTGTTGCTATTCCTATTGGACTAATGAGTGGAATTTATTTGGCTGAGTATGCATCAGTTAAAGTTAGACAATACGCAAAACCTTTAATTGAAATTTTAGCTGGTATACCAACAGTTGTTTATGGATTTTTTGCTGCTCTAACAGTTGGACCTTTTTTAAAGGAAATAGGTAATAGCATGGGTTTAGACGTTTCAGCTGAAAGCGCTTTAGCGGCAGGCGGAGTAATGGGCATTATGATTATACCATTCATTTCAAGTTTAAGTGACGATGTGATTACAAGTGTACCTCAAAGTTTAAGAGATGGAAGTTACGCTATGGGAGCAACTAAATCAGAAACGATAAAAAAAGTTATTTTTCCTGCAGCATTACCAGGTATTGTTGGTTCTATTTTGCTTGGTGTTTCAAGAGCAATTGGAGAAACAATGATAGTTGTTATGGCCTCTGGTTTAGCTGCTAATTTAACTTTAAATCCATTAGAATCTACTTCAACAATTACAGCGCAAATTGTTGTAATATTAATTGGAGATCAAGCTTTTGGCGACCCAAAAACGCAAGCTGCATTTGCTTTAGGTATGTCATTATTTTTAGTAACGCTCTGTTTGAATATTGTGGCCTTAAGAGTAGTTAAAAAATATAGAGAAAAATATGAATAAAGATAAAGAACAATTATTAAATAAAAGATATAAAGCTGAAAAGAGATTTCGATTATACGGTCAAAGTGCAATTTTTATGGCACTTTTATTTTTAACAATCTTTATTTTTAAAATTTTTTCGACAGGCTATTCAGCCTTTCAAAAAACTTGGCTTATTGTTCCAGTTACTTTTGATGCTGAATTAATGATGTTAGAGCAAAATCCTTCTAAAGAGGATTTAAAAGATGCTGATTATTACGATATAGCATTAAAATCAATGGCTGATTTGGATCCAAATGCTAATGAGGATCAAGAAAATGAGCTGAAGAGAATGGTCTCTTACTTTTTCGAAAGAGAGATTAAAAGGGAACTTTTAAACGACCCTACATTAATTGGAAAAACTAAAGATGTTTATTTAACTGCCTCAGATGATTTAGATCAAGTATTTAAAGGCAATTATCCAAGAGATTTACCTGAAGATCAAAGAAGAGTTACGGATTATCAATTAAAGATTTTTGATCAACTTGTAGAACTAGGAAAAGTTGAAAGTAAATTCAATTTAAGTTTTTTTACATATCCTGATTCAAGAGAAGCTGAATTAGCTGGTATAGCAAGTTCATTTATGGGATCAATATTTTCTATACTTGTTTGTTTAATGATAGCTTTTCCTGTAGCAGTTCTAGCAGCTATTTATTTAGAGGAATTTGCGCCTAAAAACAGATTTACTGATTTTATTGAGGTAAATATAAATAATTTAGCAGCAGTACCTTCAATTGTTTTTGAGCATCCGAAGATACTCTTATAATAGCATCTACTAAATTTTTTGGTAAATTTTCATTTAACAAAAGAGTTCTTTTAGAAATATTTTTTGCTAAATCACCTATTCTCTCAAGGTCAGAAGATATCTTTAAAGCAGTGACTGTTTCTCTAAGATCTATGGCCATAGGTTGTCTTAAAGCAATTAAATTTACTACTTGCTGTTCAATTAAAGTCTCAAATTTATCAATTTTTTCATCATCTTTAATTACTGCCTCAGCATTATCACTATTTCTTGTAGTAATTGCTTGAATAGCTTTACCCAAAGCTTCTTCACAAAATCCACCCATTTTAATTATATTGCTATTTAAATTTTTAAGTTCTTCTTCGTAAGACTTTACTGTATGTGGTGCTTCGGTCATTATCCAAACCTCCCTGTGATATAATCCTGAGTTTTTTTGTTTTCTGGATTCTTAAATATTTTATCAGTAGAACCATGTTCTATCAATTCTCCAAGGTGAAAAAAACCTGTATTTTGAGAAACTCTTGCAGCTTGTGCCATTGAGTGAGTGACTATTATAATAGTATGGTCTTTTTTTAACTCATCAATTAGTTCTTCTATTTGAGCTGTAGCAATAGGATCTAAAGCAGAACAAGGCTCGTCCATTAGAATAACTTCAGGTTTAACTGAAATTGCCCTTGCTATACATAATCTTTGTTGTTGACCACCAGACAAACCAGTACCTGGTTCATGAAGTCTATCTTTCACCTCTTCCCATAATGCTGCCTTTTTTAAGCTAGTTTCAACTATTTCATCCATTTCATTCTTTGATTGAGCCATACCA
>CACKOU010000033.1 GCA_902601895.1 uncultured Pelagibacteraceae bacterium
TAGCGTCGATTTTATATAATCAAATTCAAAATTATTATTAATTACCATCATCGGTTCGTGACCCATGTTTACATATTCCATTTCACCAGTATCTAAATTTACTTTACCCAAAACAGCAGTAATAAACATTGCTTGATAAGAAGAGTCTTTAACTTGATTGTTTATGTAAAGAGCGGTTTTTGATACAGAGGATCCCATTTTGGCTAATGATTTAAATACTGCAGCTGCATTTGCCATTAAAATTCCAGCTTTTATACCTTTTCCAGTTACATCACCAAGTATGAAATAAAATTCGTTTTCATTAATTTTATAAAAATCGTAATAGTCACCAGAAACATCTTTTGCAGGTGTATTTTTTCCATAGACAAATTTTTCTAAATTTTTATCAGTTGGAAATAATTTTTTTTGCACCTCACCAGCTATCTCTCTTTCTTTTTTTAAAATCATTTGCTTTTTATCATTTTCAATAGCAAGCATATTCTCTTCAAGATACTTGAAATATAAGGATGTTAAAAAAATTACTGCGCAAGCAAAAATATTGAATAGAGGATCAACATAATAATCAAACTTAAAAAAAACTACACTTATTAAATTTATAATTAATATTAGAGTAACGAATATAAATATACTAAATCTTGGTTTAATTTTTATCGTGGAGATAACAATAATTATAGTTGAGATAATTAAAATTGCATAACCTAATAGTACGGTTGTTTGATCAATTACAATACTCTCTGATTTGATAATATTATCAATCAAATGAGCATGAACTTCAACTCCAGGAACAACGTTTCCATTTGCAATTTTGACTATATCGAAAAGTGCTTGGGCTGATGAACCTATTAATATAATTTTATTTTCTATTCTTTTTTTATCAAATTTATTATCAAGAATATCAAGAACAGATATATAATTAGATTTATCAAAGTATTTGAATTTAATATTAATTAGCGCGTTGCTATCTGTTTTTATCTGATTTGTCCTTGTCTTAATTTCAGATATTCCATTAGTATCTGTTTTGACTAAAAGATTTTTTTGATTATTTGAAATTCTTACAGCTTCTAAACTTAAGGATGGCCAAATACTATTATCAATATTTATAATTACTGGAGCATATCTTATAATACCATCTATACTTGGTATAAGAGATATTGACCCGATGCCAGCAGCGGCATTGTTCAATTTTTCTAAGGAAATAATTTTATTTTTAAAAGAATATAAAAAGTTTTTTGGATCGTTACCTTTTTTTATTAAACTTATTTTTGGTTTTGAATTATTGATAACTAAATTATCTTTTGGTTCACCAATTATAGGTAATATAGATTTTGAATTCTTAAGTCCTTCTATAAATATTTTTTGACTATCATCAACCTCGATATAATTAAATCCCTCATATTCCTTTTTTAGACGATTTAATAAATTTTTTGGATTTTGTTTATCCTCTTCACTAAAAACAATATCAAATGCAATTGCTGAAGGATTAAATTTATTTAAGTTTTCTAATATTTTAGAGTATATATCTCTCCTCCAAGGAAATTGACCAATTTCAGCTAAACTTTTTTCATCAATATCAATTATTGTTACCGAATTAACCTCACCATTAATAAAATTTTTTTGATAAAAGTCATAATTAATTAATGATAATTTTTTTATAAACGTTGGGTTTAAAATTTTCAAACTTATTAGAATTACCGTAATAATTCCTAAATAGATAAATTTGTTTTTCATAATATTAATTTTAATAAATGCTCTTTAAGAATAATGAATACAACAGTACCAATAATTATGTAAGGTCCAAATGGAATTTGAGAACTTAACTCTTTAGACTTTCTTATTAAATCAGGGATAACTATTATTAATGCCAATACAGATGATATAAAAATAACAAATGGAATTGAAATCCAACCAAACCAGAAACCAACAACAGCTAAAAGTTTAGCATCCCCTAATCCCATACCCTCTTTTTTTCTTACTTTTTTATAAAGAAAAATAATTGACCAAATAATTAAATATCCAAGAAATCCTCCAATTAATGAATTTATATAATTTGGAAATATGTCATTAAGATTTGGATCAAAAGATTTTAAAAAACCTATTAGCATCATTGGAAATGTTAAAATATCTGGGATTATAAAATGCTTAAGATCTATAAAAAAAATTATTAAAAAACTCAAAAACAGAACTATTAGAAAAAGTGTTGTTAAAGAAATGCCATAATAAAAATATATAAGGATAAAAAATGTAATACTGATAAGTTCAACGAAAATATATTGAATTTCAATCCTCTTATGACATGACCTACATTTTCCTTTTAAAAGCAAATATGAAATAATGGGTATATTATCGAACCATACTATTTTCTTATTACAATTTTGACATTGGGATCTTCCTGAAATTACTCCTTTTTCATCTGGTAAACGATAAATGCAAACATTCGCAAAACTTCCCCAGATTGCTCCAAAGATGGCAATAATTAAATAATCCACAAAATTAAATTTTTATATTTGAAGTAATATGAAGAATTCCGTCAATTACATATTGAAATACCAACATAGCGTCAGTCAAATGTATATATAGATTAGGGGTATAAATAAAAATCTCCATTATTGTAAAACTTATCAAAAAAGTATTAAATTACTAGTTGATTAATATGTTATTTTTTAAGCAAAAAAAAGAATTAGGTCCTAAGGACTCGCAAAATATAAACCAGTCAAAAATAGATTTAGAAATTATTACAAAAATGAACCAAGAGTTTGCTTTAACTCTTGACTTAAATGATACCTTGATGACAGCGTTAAGAGTTATAATAAATAGGATTAATGCTCAAGCAGCTAATATTTTTTTGATAAATGATAATATTAAAAAATTTCAATGTATAGCGTCCCTTCATCAAGATTACTTAGAAGATTATGAATTAAATCTTAAAGATGGCGTAATGGGTAAGGCAGTACAAGAGAGAAAATGTATAAGAGTAGGAAATGTTAAAAAAGATGTGAGAGAAATAGCAGAATTTTATTTTGATTTAGACAATAAAACTAATTTTACAACATACTCTGTACTTTGTGCTCCATTAATTGCTGCAAATGAATGTATTGGAGTAATTCATTGCCTTAATAAAAAAACTGAAAATAAACTTTTTGTTGAAGAAGATAGAAAACTTTTAGAGACATTGTCAGCACCAGCAGCTCTTGCAATTAGAAATGCAAAAATGGCTAAAGAAATGGTAGAAAAAAATAAAATACAAAAAGAAATTGAAATTGTAGGAGAAATTCAAAAATCTTTATTATCATCTAATAAATCAAAAGAATTTCCAATTGCAGGTATAAATATTCCTGCAAAATTGGTTTCAGGAGATTTTTATAATTTTTCAGAAATAGGAGAAGCGAAGTATGGATTTGGGGTAGCCGATGTGTCAGGGAAAGGAATTAAATCTTCTTTATTAATGTCGAAAGCATCAAGTTTATATAGGTGTTTAAGTAAAAGTAATTTTTCTGCCTCAGATTTATTATACCAATTAAATAATGAAATTTGTGAAACAATTTCAAGAGGTATGTTTGTAACAATGATAATTGGAATTTATGATAAAAAAAAACAAGAGTTACTTCTATCAAGTGCTGGTCACGAGCCACCATTAATATATTCTAATGATGGAACTTTTTCTAACTTTAATGAGGCAGGTCCTCCGCTTGGAGTAATGGCAAACACA
>CACKOU010000034.1 GCA_902601895.1 uncultured Pelagibacteraceae bacterium
GTTATTTTTATCGAGCAGCTTACAGACCTGAATTGCTGAATTAATTCCATCATCATAGCCATATCCCAAAGGTTTATTAAAAAAGAAATGACCACTTTTTTCAAATCCTGCTAAAGCGTTATAGGTATTTACCTTTCTTTTGATATGGGAATGACCAGTTTTCCAATAAATTGTTTCACATTTATTTTCTTTTAATATTTTGTCATTTGAATAAAGTCCTGTCGATTTTACATCAACTATAAATTTACTATTTTTATGATCTTTTGACAGATTTCTAGCAATTAAAAGTCCAATTTTATCAGAAAAGATTTCATTACCCTTATCATCTATAACCCCAACTCTATCTCCATCTCCGTCAAAACCAAATCCAATATCAGCATTATTTTCTTTAACAGCTGATGAAATTGCATGTAACATTTCTAAATCTTCAGGATTTGGATTATATTTTGGAAAAGTCCAATCAAGGTTGCAATCGAGTTCAATAACCTCACACCCAATACCTCTTAAAATTTCAGGTGCAAATATTCCAGCTGTTCCATTTCCACAAGCAACTACTGCTTTAATTTTTTTATTTAATGGGTTTTTTGTTATCAAATCATTTTTATAAACATTCTGAAAATCATCAATTTTTTTTACATTTCCCTCTCCATTAATAAATTTTTGATTTAGAGTAATATCTCTTAGTTCTTTCATTTCTTCAGGTGCATGAGTTAATCCTTTTTTGATACCCATTTTTACACCTGTCCAACCATTTTCATTATGACTAGCTGTAACCATTGCAATTGCATCTGAGTCTAAATTAAATTGTGCGAAATAAACCATAGGAGATAAAGATAATCCTATATCTTCGATTTTGCACCCAGTTGAAACTAAACCTTCTTTTAATTTTTCTTTGATATGTTCGCTGTAAGATCTGTAATCTTGGCCAACTATAATCCTAGGATTGTTTTTCTTTGTATGATTAATTATTTGAGTTCCAAGACCTTTACCAAGTTGAACGATTCCATCGTCATCTATGTCTCTTTCGTATACCCATCGTGCGTCATATTCCCGAAAGCCGTAGGGATCAATTTTTCCCGAATTATTCATGTGGATATATGTACATTTTTTTAAAATTTTTATTGATAAATATTTAATAAGTTCTATAAATGTTCTATTGATTTACAATTTATATAGTATATCAGGTAAATCTACACACTATATCTAGTTATTTACTAGATTTTTTAGTATAAAGATAAAAAGGGAGTTTAATGAACAAAATATTGTCTCAGGCAATCAGGAAGGCTGTCTCTGATTATAAACCAGCAGAAAAAATCACTAATAATGACAAAAGACCAGACTTATTTTCACTAAATAACAACACAGAGTTGTTTCAAAATTCTAGAGGGATAACTATTAAAATAGATAGATCTAGAGATAATAATTTAACAGATTTTGGAAGAGCAACACTAAGCGACAGATACCTTGGAGAAAACGAGTCTTTCCAAGATTTATTTGCAAGAGTTGCGAGTCATTATGCAGATGACAACTTACACGCGCAAAGACTTTACAACTACATAAGTAACTTATGGTTCATGCCAGCAACACCAGTTTTATCAAATGGTGGGACAAAAAGAGGTTTACCAATTTCTTGTTTCTTAAATGAAGCAGGAGATAGCTTAACAGGAATATTAGATCTTTGGAGTGAAAATGTTTGGTTAGCTGCTAAAGGTGGAGGTATTGGAAGTTACTGGGGTAACTTAAGATCTATCGGAGAAAAAATTGGAAGAGTTGGAAAAACTTCAGGCATTATTCCTTTTATAAAAGTTATGGATTCTTTAACAATGGCGATCAGTCAAGGTTCTTTAAGAAGAGGATCAGCAGCTTGTTATCTTCCAATTGATCATCCGGAGATAGAAGAATTTATTGAAATGAGAAGACCAACAGGTGGTGATCCAAACAGAAGATCATTAAATTTACACCACGGTGTTTTAGTTTCAGATGCATTTATGAGAGCTGTTGAGTTAGACGAACAATGGGCACTAAAAAGTCCAAAAGATCAATCAGTGCAAGCCACTGTTTCTGCAAGAAATTTATGGATTAGATTATTAACTGCTAGAATTGAAACTGGAGAACCTTATATTGTTTTCATTGATACAGTTAATAGAATGATACCCCAACATCACAAGCTTGCTGGTTTGACTGTTAAGACATCTAACTTGTGCAGTGAAATAACTTTACCAACAGGAATTGATAAAGAGGGTAGAGATAGAACGGCAGTATGTTGTTTATCATCTTTAAATTTAGAAACTTATGATGAATGGAAAGACGATGAAAATTTTGTTTCAGACGTAATGAGATTTTTAGACAATGTGCTAACTGACTTTACTGAAAAAGCACCCGAGTCATTTAGTGATGCAGTTTATTCAGCATTAAAAGAGAGAAGTGTTGGTCTAGGTGTTATGGGGCTTCATTCATTCTTCCAACAAAAAATGATTCCTTTTGAGTCAGTGATGAGTAAAGTTTGGAATAAAAAAATATTTGAAAGTATTCAAAAACAAGTCGATCAAGCCTCAAAAGATTTGGCTGATGAAAGAGGTGCATGTCCAGATGCTGCAGATTATGGTATTAATGAAAGATTTTCAAATAAAACTGCAATAGCTCCAACTGCTTCAATTTCAATTATTTGTGGTGGAACATCTCCAGGTGTAGAACCAATTGCAGCAAATAGTTATACACACAAAACTTTGTCTGGATCATTTAATGTTAGAAATAAATATCTAAGTAAATTATTAGAGAAGCACGGTAAAAATGATGATGAAACATGGTCAAGCATAACAACTAATCAAGGCTCTGTTTCTCATCTTGATTTTTTAACACAGCAAGAAAAAGACGTATTTAAAACAGCTTTTGAACTAGACCAGAAATGGATCGTGGAGTTAGGCGCAGATAGAACTCCTCATATTTCTCAAGCACAATCAATAAATATATTTATACCTGCAGATATTCATAAAAGAGACTTACACCAAATCCATTTCCAAGCTTGGAAAAAAGGATTGAAGAGCCTTTATTACTGCAGATCTAAATCAATACAAAGAGCGGAAAACGTAAACGATGCAAATTCTACAGATATAACTGCAAACGTTTACAAATCTAAGAAACAAGAAAATCAACAACCAGAATATGAGGAGTGTTTATCATGTCAGTAGAAAGTCTAAAAGATACAAAACAAAAAATTATAGAACCAAAAAAAATGGGTCTATTAGTTGAGAACCCAGTTTATAAACCATTCAGATACCCATGGTGTTATGATGCTTGGTTAACTCAACAAAGAATTCATTGGTTACCAGAGGAAGTTCCACTCGGCGATGATGTAAGAGATTGGCAAAAAAATCTTTCAGAGTCGGAAAAAAATTTATTAACTCAAATTTTTAGATTTTTTACTCAAGCAGATGTTGAAGTTAATAACTGTTATTTAAGACATTACACAACTGTATTTAAACCTACAGAAGTTTTAATGATGATGACAGCATTTGCTTCTATGGAGACGGTGCATGTAGCAGCTTATTCACATCTATTAGATACTATTGGAATGCCAGAGTCAGAAT
>CACKOU010000035.1 GCA_902601895.1 uncultured Pelagibacteraceae bacterium
ATACTACTTAAAAAATAGAGAGAAATTGTTAGAAAAAAAATTTGAATATAATAAGAAAAATAAAGACAAAATTAGAAAAAAACGAAAAATTTATTGGAATAAGATTAAAAATAACAAAGAATTATATCAAAAACATTTAATTAAAAGTAGGATTTATTCAAAAAATTCTAGATTAAAAGATTTAGAAAAAGCTAGATCTGATGACAAAAAATACTATTATAAAAACAGAGAAAAAGTCATTCAAAGAGTAATGAATTGGAAAAAAAATAATATGGATAAGGTTTTGAAATCAAGAAGACGATATAATTTAAGAAGGAATGAAGTTGAGGGTAATAAAAAAAGCTTATGGTAAGATATAAATGAATTCATTTAAATTAGTTAATAATGATAGAATGGTTTTATTAAAAAAAGTAAAAAGTAATAGCACACAATTAATTATAACATCTCCACCATATAACATTGGAAAATCTTACGAAAAAAAAAAATCTTTAGATTTATACCTCAGTGATCAAGAACAAACTTTAAGAGAATGTTTTAGAATATTAAACAAAAAAGGTAGTTTATGTTGGCAAGTAGGAAGTTATTTTGAAAACTCTGAACTATATCCTTTAGACATTTACATATATGAAATTTGTAAAAAAATCGGTTTTCGATTGAAAAATAGGATTATTTGGCATTTTGAACATGGGCTTCACTCTACAAAGAAATTTTCTGGTAGATATGAAACTATACTCTGGTTTACTAAATCTGAGGATTATTATTTCAACTTTGATCAAATAAGAGTCCCTCAGAAATATCCGGGTAAAGTAGGTTATACCGGTAAAAACAAAGGAAAATATACAGGAAATAAAAAAGGTAAAAATCCGTCTGATGTTTGGATATTTCCCAATGTAAAGAGTAACCATAGAGAAAAAACAATTCATCCATGTCAGTTTCCAATTGAATTAGCTGAAAGATTAGTTTTATCAATGAGTAAAAAAAATGATTTAGTAATAGATCCTTATGCGGGAGTTGGAACAACATTGATTGCAGCTCTCAAAAATGGAAGAAAAGCTGCAGGTTCTGAAATATTAAAAAAATATATTAATATTACAAAAAAAAGAATTAATTTATTAAGAAAGAATAAACTTCCTTATAGAAAAATAAATACACCAATTCAAATGGTGAGTGGTAATTCAAAACTTTATAGAAGAGATTAATTTACTGAAACTGGTGTAATTTTTATATCTTGCCATTCAGCGTTGGGCTTATCTTCAATTTTATAGTTTTTACTATTTAATTCTTCAAAGGATATAATTCTAGGTTTTCTTTTGTCTTTAATCCAAAGATGTATCAAAAAGTCATCTTTTACAGATTGTGAAAAGTTCCATTCATTTCTGGATAAAAAGAATATTCCGTTAGAATATGAGGAAGCTTTTACCTCGATAAAAATTTTTTTTGTTTTATTTTTCCATGATTGCACGTCATACCCAAGTAAATTATTTTCAAAACTGTCCCAACTAGGTCTCCTATTAATTCTCAAATTTTTTAGTCTTTTTTTTTCAAAAATCATGGTTTTTTTCTCTCCAGACCTGCCCAATTCTAATTTGATACTTTTATCTAATTTTCTTACAAATTCTGAAATATCATCCCACCAATTTTGAATATTTTCACTTTCTTTATCAAAGCCAATTTTATCAAGAAGTCCTGCTTCTCTTAATAATTGCTCAAAATTTTCAGTAATAAATTTTAGGAAATAGCTTCTTCCACCAGTTATTCTAAAAATATAACCAGGTTTTACCTTTTTTAAATAAGTTGATAAAATATCCCTTAAAATATATTTTCGATGATAAAAATCTTTCGAATTACTAAAATTTGTTATTAAAGTTACTCCAAGAATATCTATAACACTTTTTCCAGTTTTTATATCTAATGTTGTTTTGTAAGATTCTAAATAATTTAGATTTTTAAATTTTAAAAAATTAGGATCATTAATAATTTCTTCAGCTGCAAGTAGTGAGCTTTTATTTAGCGAAATTGCCATTAATTTAAAAATTCGTTTATAATTGCTTGTAAATCTGAATTTGAAATATTTTCATCAATTGGGTCTAATCCTTCTGACTCTTTTAATGACATTTGTGTTAAATCAGGATCATTTAAAAATCTTCCCATATGATCTATCTTACTCTGAAGAGAGTGGTTTACTGCTAAATCTATATTCTTTAGTGTTTTAGGAATTTTATTTTGAAGAACTAATATATTTTTTTGATCATTATTACCTAGTCTACAAATTCTATCTATAGATTGCAGGTAAAGATCGGCTTGAAAACTCCGGTCTATATAAATTGCGTTGTGACAAGCATGATGTAAACTTATACCCTCAGCACACGAAGCGTAATTTGCAACTAAAACCATGCAATCAGAACTTTTATCTTTAAATTTTTTTATTTTATATTTTCTGGTTTCTAGCTCTTCTTCATCATCTCCCATTTTTACGCCGCCATGTATAAATTCTGCATTAAGATCTTTGAGTAAGTAATTTCCCAAATACTCAATGTTCCATTTAAAATAACTCCAAATGACTGTTTTTTTTCCCTCTTTTGCAAGACGCCTTGCTTCTTTACATGCAAATCTTATTTTTGATGAGCCTCCATCTTGCTCTTCTTTAACAAGAGCTCTATGAATATTAAAATCTATATTTTCACCAAGTATTATATCTCCTTCTTCTTCTTGTCTTCTTGTCACCAAAACTGGGTTGCTTGAAATTTGAATAAGTTTAATTATTGATTGTCTTATTTTTTTTGAATTCGCATAATTTATAGTAGCATTTTGTTTTAATGAAGCTAACAAAGGATTTAATACTTTGGTGTAAAGAGCTATTTGAGGTTTGGACATTTCAACATTAACTAATTTTATTATAGGTTCTTTTAAACCTAGCTCTTTTTTAGTTGTTCTTACCCAGAATCTACCACCGCTATATTCTGGACCTGGATACAAGAATTGAAACTGAGTATTTATATCTTCTGGCTTATTTGGTGCTGGCGTTCCTGATAAAATGTCTTTTCTTACAAAATTTACTCTGTAGGCAAGACTTAAGACTGCCTGTGATCTTTGAGCACCTTCACTTTTAATTTTGTGACTTTCATCTAAAACAAAATGAACCCTATTTTTACTTACAAAATTAGCGATAAGATTTCCTTTGGAAATCAGCATTTCATAATTAATTATAAAGTTCTTTGCGCCAGAATTAAGTTTTTTTTGGATGGAATTATATGTTCCTGTCAATTCAACAAGGCCTTCTTTTTTTAATTTGCAACTATCATCCAAACAGTCATCAAAGCCGTCTTCCCAACCTAGAAAAGCATTTTTGGGAGCCACTACCAATAAACTATTGATATTTGCTTTCTTGTTATTTCTTAAAATTAAGTGAGAAGCTAAAGTTACAGCAGTTTTTCCAGATCCTTGTACCGAAAAATTTGCTCCATTCGATAATTTCAAGAGTTGTTTTAAATCTCTGATTTGAAATTTTGTAAGCTGGATTTTTGAAAA
>CACKOU010000036.1 GCA_902601895.1 uncultured Pelagibacteraceae bacterium
TTTATTTAAATATTTGGCTCCAAGTAAAAACAAAGCAGTTTTTTTTGACACAAATTTGTTCCTGGAAAGAATATTTTTCCAAGTTTTTTTAACTTTTTGATAGTTCTTGCTTTTCAATTTTGGAAATTCAACTTCGTTAGTCTCCAAATCTGTTAAATAGAAGTTTTTTACAAATCTTACTTTCTTTCCCATTGATGCCGCAAAAATTCCTGCACTTGACATATTGCAAAGTATTACATCCTGAGAGTCATTTAAAATTTTAAATAGATTATTATAAAAAAATGGATTTTTCATATCACCAGCTGTTAAAGGATGGATACCTTTTCTTTTCCACCATTCAAAATGTTCTTTTTTTGCACCACGGTGTTTAATGATTGCTTTCCATGGTTTTCTAAATTGTTTTAAGTTTATTTTGTCGTAAAAATATTGATATTGTTTATGTGAGCAAGGTGGAGCAACAAATATTGTTCCTGAACCTTTTTTAACTTTATTTTCATTTAAAATAAAAATCCACGGATGGGGAAATTTGATTGGTATTCTGTTAGTCTTTTTTACCTTATTATATATGTCATCTCTTAAGCATAAATATATTGGTTCTAAACAACTAGAATCTAGAATATAGTTTTCATGTTGAAAGTAATCAACGCCATGTGGAATTACTATAGGTAAATTTTTATTTATGTTTAATTTTAGATATTTTTTAATAATTTTATCGGATCCATAGTATGATGATGACTTATAATATTTACTATAATTCATGAGTTTTATAATTTTTAATTTAGTCTTTTAAAAGTAGATTGTGCTGGAAAATTAGATATTAATTTTTTTGAAATATCATTAAAATTTTCAAACTTTGAAATTTTATAAAAAATTTTTTCTAAATTATATAGATATTTTTTTAAAATGTTTTCATTATGAGATACTGATAAATAAATAGTGTTAGATGCAAGAAAACCTTTTTTTAACATTTCTTGAGTTATAAAAGTTTTCAATATGTTGTGCTCTTTAAAATTAAATTTAAAAGATGGCATTGGTCTTAAACCTGAGATATCTATATCAAGATTATATCTATCTGAAATTTTTTTCCATTCATCTTTTATAAAATCTCCTTTAGATGATATAATTTTCCAAGATTTTAATCTTTTCATCTCTTTTAATGTAGCTATTCCAGCTACATATCCGATTCTTTCTGTCCAAAAAGTACTACTTATAAAAGTGTTATCAATTTTATTCATTACAGATTTTTTGCCAACTACTGCATTTATAGCGTAACCATTACCTAAAGCTTTTCCAAATATAATAATATCTGGAATTATGTTATATTTTATATTTATACCTCCATATGTTTCTCTAAATCCAGAGCTACACTCATCAAAAATTAATACAATATTATTTTTTTTTGCAATATTTTTTACATTTTGTAAAAAATTATTCTCTGGTGGTATATTCCTTGATACTTCCATTATAATTGCACCTATTTTTTTGTAACTAATTATTTTTTTTAAATCTGATATGTTGTTATATCTAAATG
Organism: uncultured Pelagibacteraceae bacterium; assembly: GCA_902601895.1. Taxonomy (GTDB): domain Bacteria; phylum Pseudomonadota; class Alphaproteobacteria; order Pelagibacterales; family Pelagibacteraceae; genus Pelagibacter. The sequence goes on from CACKOU010000036.1 coordinate 1,532, forward strand.
GAAAAGATGTTCCTTTAAGATATTTGGGTACTCCATCAGACTTTAAGTCAGCCATTAATTGAGTGTCAAGAGCATCAGGATTATTTAATCTAGACGCTAGATACCAATCATGCCATCCATGATATCCACAAAATGCAACATTATCTTTTCCTGAAGCGGCTCTTGCTAATCTTAAGGCAATTGTTGATGCCTCGGCTCCAGTTCGTGCAAACTTAACTTGATCTGCCCATTTATTTATATCTAACAACATTTCTGCAAGCGTTACCTCATCAGGATTGTTTAAAGTTGACATATTTCCGCTTTTTACAACTTGCATAACTTTTTTATCAACTTGCTTATTACTATATCCCAGTATGTTTGTTCCAACACCCATTAGGCTGAGATCATAATATTTATTACCATTTAAATCAGTTATTTCGCATCCTTTAGTTTTTTTATAGTAAGCAGGCCAGTACTTAGGCAAGAAAAGTTCTGATTTTTTCGAAAATAACATATTATTTCCTGCAATAATATCTTTTGCTCTAACCCATAACTTCTGACCTTTTTGTAAAGAAGACCCCTCATTTCTATTAATTAGTAATGATGTTTTGAAAAATTTTTTATTTTTTTTATAAAAATTAATAATTGTTTTGCAGTTAATACTTTTATTACCAAATTTTTTTACTAATTTTTTTATAAATTCTATATCTGTTTTCTCATCGACAGTTAATCTAATCTTGGAAAAATCACCTAAATTATTTTTATAATTAAACTTTTTTATATTTTTTATTTTTTTTATATAAGGAGTTACATGTTCTTTGTCGTAATTATCTCGTGCTGAAAAATTAGCTTTTTCTAGTAATTTAAATTTAAAAATTTCAATATCTAAACCATCAGGATAGGTAGCTGGGTCATTATTCGACATAAAATCAAATTTTTTTTCGATAAATTTAAATAACATTTTATCCATTAGACTCACATCTATTAAAGGACAATCACCAGTTATTCTAACAATAACATCAGCTTTAAAATTTTTTGCTGCTTTATAATATCTATTTAAAACATTATATTCGCTTCCTTTAAAAACATTAAATTTTTTTTTTTTTAAGTCTTTATAAAAAGAATTATTTTTTTTGTTATTAGGTATTACAAATATAATTTTATTAAGAATTTTTGATTTTAATAATCTATCATGGAGATACTCATATAAATATTTATTTGAAATTTTTTGTCTCACCTTATTTGGAAATCTTTCAGAAGTTACTCTGGATTGTATTATTGCAAATATATTCACTTTAAAGTTTCCAAGCTCTTGGGTCTATTATTTTTTTGTTATTTAAACTGAAAGAATTAAGTTGAGACATAATATATTTATTTTTTATTTTTTTGATTTTAGTAATTTCATCAAGTTGTTTAATATTATCTACACCTATTACTATACCCTTAACATGTTTGAATTGTAAAACAAAATTTAGGCATGCCTCGATTTTTAAAAGATTATTACTTTTACAGAAATTCTCATACTTATAAAATATTTTTTTCCACTTATAAAAATATTTGGGTAATTCTTTACTATCAATTAAAAAAATTGATCTTATGTGAATTTTAATATTATTTTTCAAAAGGTATTTAAACCATGTAGATTTTATCAATCTTTGATCAAATATATTTAAAGGAGCTTGAATAATATCTGGTTTAAAA
>CACKOU010000037.1 GCA_902601895.1 uncultured Pelagibacteraceae bacterium
GCTTCAAAAAGTGAAGGCTCAAAATATACTTTTAATTATCAATCACTTAAATGTTTAAACGATGATCTACAGATGAGATCTACATGGAATTTACCTATATGTAATGGAAAAGAAAGGCTTAAAAATAATGGTAATAAAGTTCACTCAACGCAAAAGCCAGAGTCTTTATTGCACAGAATTATATTAGCATCCTCGAATAAAGGTGATTTAATATTGGACCCGTTTCTTGGTACGGGAACAACTGCTGTAGTTTCAAAAAAGTTAGGTAGAAATTATTTTGGGGTAGAAAAAGAAAAAAACTATTTTGAAGCTGCAAGTAAAAGAATTAAAAATACAAAAATTATAGAAGATGAATATTTAGATACTATAAAAAATAATAGATCCAAACCAAGAGTGCCATTTGGATCTTTGGTTGAATTAGGAATTATTAAACCTGGTACTGAAATTTTTGATCAAAAAAAACAAATCAATGCGAAAATTATGATTGATGGTAGTATAAAATATCGGAAATCAGAAGGATCAATTCATAAAGTTGCTGCACAAATATTAGGTGCTGAGAGCTGTAACGGTTGGACTTTTTGGTATTATAAATCAGGTAATTCACTCAAACCAATTGATGATTTGAGGCAAAGACTAAGGCCAACTACTTAATTTCTATAAATTTTTCCAAGATAACTCTCTAGAAATTTTTTATTTTTTGATAAAAATTTCAAAACAATATTTCTAATTAATATTATTATTGGATTAGTTAAATGGAAGGCAAAATGGTTTAATTTTGATCTTTTATTTACTAGTAATATTTTACTTACCTTATCTTTATAAATACTATTTGAACTTGTAATATTTTCTAAAATACCATTTGCTGTTTCAATACTTTGAGAAGCACCTTGTGCAAAAGAAGGTGGAAAAGCAAATAAAGCATCTCCACTTAAATAAGTATTTTGATATTTTAGTGTGGGTAATTCAGCGCTCACAAATACAGGAAAACACTTTATATTTGATAAACTTTCCAAATTTATAATAGAATTTTTTGAAATAAAGTCTTTTAAAAATTTTATAAATGTTTCTGAATTAAGAATATTTTTATCTTCAATTTCTTTAGTAGTTAGTTTCTTTTTGATTATAGCAACGAAATTATATTCGAGTTTTTGATTTACAGGATAAGTTACATAGTGAAAATTTGACCCCATATAAACAGAAATATTATCTTTTTCATGTTGTTTTAAATTCGCCCTTAAAGCAATGTTCCCATTAAAAATTGGGTTTAAATGATTATGGGATATTTGGGATTTTAATTTTGAAAAAACACCGTCTGCAATTACTATATAATCGAAACTTTCATTCTTATTATTCCAAGAAATCTTTATTTTTTCATTATATTCGATATTTTGAATATCGGCTTTAAATTGAATTTTTTCCTCAGGAATATTACCAATTAAAAACTTTATTAATGTTGATCTTTTAAGTGTTGTGTAACGGTCGTTTGCATTATTGAATTGCTTTAAATCAATTTCACAAATCTTTTTAATATTATTAGCCTGGAAAAAATTAACTTTTGTTGGATAATAAACATCTGATGCTGAAATATTTTTAAATCCAATTTTATTCAACAAATTAATACTATTAACTGAAAGTTGAATACCATAACCTTCGTTTAAATTGAGATAATCTTTTTTTTCAAAGATTTTATAGTCTATTTCAGTATTTTTGTTTAATTCATTTGCAAGATACAAACCAGATATACCAGCTCCAACAATTGCAACTTTTTTCATTCAGATTTTGAGACGGTATAAAATATTTTTTTAGTAAATGATGGAATTATTTCTGAGCTTAATTTATCTTTTTTAATTAATATTTTATTTTTAATCTTTGGAGGTCTTTTTGAGTTATTTAACAAAATTTTCATTTCCATATTAGATAATTTTATATTAATTTTTTTATTATTTGAATAATTATACTTACTTTTTCGAACTTCAGTCATAGGAAAAATTGGCATATTTTTTAAAAATTTAAATTTATCATTTTTGACTAATAAGTAGTTATTATGTTTTTTGTAAATAGTCGCTTCGAAATATTTAGTTTTTATTTCTTTATTAATTTTAGTTAACTCAAAATCATTTTTTTTAAGAGATATACAATTTTTATTTAAAGGACATTCCTTACAACTTGGATTTTTTGGTTTGCATATTAAAGCACCTATCTCCATGATTGCTTGGGAGTAATCACTAGCGCGATTGGACAGTCCAAAAAAATTAATTTTTGTTTTTAAAAAATCTTTAGATATTTCATTCTGATTTTTTAAATATAGAGTTCTTTTAAGAATTCTCTCTATATTTCCATCTAAAGGAATAATTTTAAGGTTAAATGCTATAGACATTATTGCTTTAGATGTATATTCACCTACTCCTGGTAATTGTAACAACTTTTCATAGGATCTTGGCAACTTACCATGGAAATCTCTAACAATTATAATTGCACTTTTTTTTAGATTTCTTGCTCTTGAATAATAACCAAGACCTTCCCAATGTTTCATTAAGATCTTTTCGTCGACATTTGCCAATGATTGAAAGGTTGGAATTTGTTTTACAAATTTTTTAAAATAAGGAATAACAGTTTTTACTTGAGTTTGCTGCAACATAAATTCACTAACAAACGTAAAATATTCTTTTTGCCTCTGAGAAACTTTTTTTCTCCAAGGTAAAATTCTTTTATTATTATCGTACCAAAGTAGAATTTTATTTGATATGTTTTTATTATTCATATGAGCCAAAAATATAATACTAAGCAGAGATATAACTCCATTCAAGGTTTAAGATCTTTTAAAGATACTTTACCCACAGAAGCAAAAAGAATAATTAGTAAAAAAGGTAAAATTTATAATGAAACTTTAGATAATTGGAAATATTTGGTAGGTAAAGATTTATTTAAAGTAAGCTTTCCTAAGTCATATAAAAGTTCAAACAAGTTATCGGGCAGTCGTTTAAATATTTTAGTAAAGAGGGGAAATGAAGTTGACGTTGAGTATTCTAAAAAAGAAATAATAAAAAAAATTAATGTTTTTTTTGGCTATCATGTTTTGGATG
>CACKOU010000038.1 GCA_902601895.1 uncultured Pelagibacteraceae bacterium
GCAGTTAATAGATTTTGTGACGAGGCACTATCATTTTTAAAACATGTAAAAATAAAAAATTAAATTATGAAAGTTGATAAAAATATAAAATCTACAAGATCAAACTGGAAATTTGATAAACAAGTTACAAAAAAATTTGATAGTCATGTAGAAAAATCAGTTCCATTTTATAATATTTCACATGAAATTGTTTTAGGATTATCAGATTATTTTTTAAAGAATGGTAGTCTGTATTATGATATTGGTTGTTCTACAGGTACATTAATAGAAAAAATTTATAAAAAAAATAAAGAAAAAAAAATTAAGTTAATAGGTCTGGATAGTTCTAAAGCTATGATTAAGATGGCTAGTAAAAAAAAAATTAAAAACTATATAACTTTTAAAAATACTAATATTCAAAATTATAAATTTTTAAAATGTGATATGATAACCAGTCTCTACACAATACAGTTTCTTCAACCAAAATATAGACAAAAATTATTTGATAAAATTTACAAAAGTTTAAATTGGGGAGGGGCATTTATACTATTTGAGAAAATTAGAGGAGATGATGCTAGATTTCAAGATCTTTTAACTTTTCTTTATTATGATTTTAAATCTAAAAATGGACTCAAATCTAATGAAATATTAAATAAAGAAATTTCATTAAGAAGCGTTCTCGAACCCTATACTATTCAAGCAAATATTGATTTTATGAAAAGGGCAGGTTTCAAAGATATTATGCCTATAAGTCAATATTTGTGTTTTAAGGGCTTCTTAGCTATTAAGTAGGTATGTTAAATAATAAATCTATACTCGTCACTGGAGGCACAGGATCTTTTGGATCAGCTTATATCATGCATTTATTAAAAACATTTCCAAAAATTAAAAGGTTAGTAATATTTTCTAGAGATGAACTAAAACAGTATGAACTTCAAAAAATTTTACCTCAAAAAAAATACAAATGTCTCAGATTCTTCTTAGGTGATATTAGAGATGAGTCTCGACTTCAATTGGCTTTAAAAAATATTGATATAGTTGTTCATGCTGCTGCTCTAAAACAAGTCCCGGCTGCAGAGTACAACCCAACAGAATTTATTAAAACAAATATCATTGGAGCCCAAAATCTAATTAATTGTTGTTTAAAAGAAAATGTACAAAAGGTTATTGCTTTGTCGACTGATAAAGCAGCAGCTCCTGTCAATTTATATGGAGCAACAAAACTATGTGCTGATAAATTATTTATCGCTGCTAATAATATTAAAGGTAAACAAAAAATTTCATTTAGTATAGTTAGGTACGGAAATGTTATGGAAAGCAGAGGTTCAGTCATTCCTCTATTTAAAAGTCTTAAGAATAAAAATATTTTTCCTGTAACAAATTCTGAAATGACTAGATTTAATATTTTGATGAAAGAAAGTATTAATTTAGTTAACTTTGCTTTAAAATACTCTTGTGGTGGTGAAATTTTTGTGCCAAAAATACCATCTTACAGAATAATTGATATAGCTAAAGCCATAAATCATAAAGCTAAATTAAAGATAATAGGTATAAGACCTGGAGAGAAAATTCATGAAGATTTGATTACAGCTAGCGAAAGCTACAATACGGTTTCTATTGGTAAATATTTCGTTATTTTACCAACAAAAAAACATCAATTTATAAACAAATATTTAAATAAATTTAATATTAAACATATACAAAAAGGATTTAGTTATAACTCTGGTACTAATGAGAGATTTTTAAATATCAAAGAGCTTAAAAAATTAATTTTTAATTGAATATAATAATTTTGAAATTGTCAAATCTTCTGGATTATCAATATCGATAATACTATTTGAAGGAACTTCTAAGTAGCTTATTTTACTATTTTTATTAATTTCTGAATTAAGTAGCTTATTTATTTTATAAAAATAAATACTACCAGTATCTTTAAAATATTTATTTAAATCTTGAGTCCTTTCACGATAATATTTAGGATTTTTTAATTTCATAAATTTATTATTTAATTTAATATATGCTTTTTCTGGTGGGTACTCATATTTACTAATTGTGACTAATAAATCAGCGTCGTTTTTTAAAAAAATTTTAAAAGCCTTTTTAATTATTTTTTTATTTAAAAAAGGTCCAGAGCAAGGATATATGCAGCACAAATAGCTATAATTTATTAAATCATTTTTTTTTATCTCATATTTTAAAACTTCCTGCACTGTTGAAAAATTATCAGAAATTTTTTTATCTCTCAATCCATTTGTAAAAGCTCCAGCTTTCCTTGCTAAATTAATAATTTTCTTCGAGTCACTACTTACAATAACTTTACTGAATAACTTCGCATTTAAAGCATTTTTAATTGAATATGTGATAATTGGTTTGCCAAAAAATTTTATTATGTTTTTATTTTTTATTCTTTTGCTTCCACCTCTTGCGGGTATAATACAAACTGTTTTATTAAATAATTTCATTTAAAAATTAATTTTCAATTTAGTGATAATTTACATAATTATTGAAATATTTGATATCTTTCAATAGAAATAGGTATGTCATTACTGCAAAATAAGTTAATTCTTGGAACTGCAAATTTTGGAAGGTCTTATGGCATCTCGAAGAAAGTTGTTAAAAAAAAAGAAATTAATAAAATTACTAAAAATTTTAAAAGTAAAATTGAATTTATAGATACTGCTTTAAAGTATAGAATACCTAAAAATAAAATAAATTTAATAAAAAATTTTAAAATAATTACTAAAATAAACTTTGAAAATGGGTCAAATATCCAATCAA
>CACKOU010000039.1 GCA_902601895.1 uncultured Pelagibacteraceae bacterium
CATTTTAATTCTCTTTATATCTCCAGAGACATATTTGATTTCAACTTCAACTTCATCTCTAGGATCTATACCTTTTTCTAAGTCAATAATAGAAAATAGTTCTGAGCCATTTAATTTTAAATTAGTTCTATTTATTCCATTTTTAAACTGTAATGGAAGTATACCCATTCCTATAAGGTTTGATCTATGAATTCTCTCAAAACTTTCTGCAAAAACAGCTTTTACACCTAAAAGTTTAGTTCCTTTGGCTGCCCAATCTCTAGAAGAACCAGTTCCATACTCTTTACCACCAATGACGACTAAATCAGTACCTCTTTTTTTATATTCAACAACCGCATCATATACTGGCATTACTTTTTCCTCAGGGTACAACTTTGTAAAACCACCTTCAGTACCAGGTGCCATTTCATTTCTAATTCTTATATTAGCAAAAGTCCCTCTCATCATAACCTCATGATTCCCCCTTCTTGCTCCATAGGAATTATAGTCTTTTGGAAGTATTTGATGTTTCATAAAATATTCTCCAGTTGGACTATCTTTTTGTATAGAACCAGCGGGTGAAATATGATCGGTGGTAATGCTGTCACCCAATATTAATAGTGGTCTCGCATCCTTAATTTCTTTAAACCCTTCTGGTTTATCAGGAAGGTTATCAAAAAATGGAGGTTTTTTTACATAAGTTGAATTATCTTCCCAATTATAAATATTGGTTTCCTCTGTTTTAATTTTTTGCCATTGTTCTGGTCCTTGAGAAACATTAGAGTATCTTTTTATAAACATTTCTGCATTTAATGAATTTCTCAATGTTTCTTCTATTTCTTTGTTAGATGGCCATATATCTTTTAAAAAAACATCTTTACCATCTTTATCTTTACCTAATGGATCCTTATAAAAATCAAATCTCATAGTTCCTGCTATTGCATAAACAACGACTAATGGCGGAGACGCTAAATAATTTGCTTTTATTAAAGGTGAAATTCTTCCTTCAAAGTTTCTGTTTCCAGATAAAACTGAGACAGCATAAATATTATTATTTTTTATGGAATCTGAAATATTATCAGCTAATGGACCTGAATTACCAATACAAGTGGTACATCCATAACCAACTAAATTAAAACCTAACTTATCTAAATAAATATTTAGCCCAGCTTTTTCTAGATAATCTGTAACTACTTGTGATCCAGGTGCTAAAGATGTTTTTACCCAGGGCTTAGTCATTAAACCTTTTTCAATTGCATTTTTTGCAAGTAAACCTGCTCCAATTAGTACACTTGGATTAGAAGTATTAGTACAAGAAGTGATTGCAGCAATTAACACATCACCATCAGTTATTTTAAAATCTTCTTTTTCAACATCATAAATATTTGGTTCTTCTTTTTTTGTAATTTCTGAAAATACTTTTTTAAAATTTAATGCTGCGTTAGTAAGTAAAACTTTATCCTGTGGACGTTTTGGTCCAGAAATAGTTGGCACTATAGTTGACATGTCTAAAGATAGTGTGTCTGTAAATTCAACATCTAAACTTGCCCAAAGTCCTTGTTCTTTTGCATACTTTTTTACAATTTCAACATTTTGATCATCTCTTCCTGAGAATTTTAAATATTTTAAAGTTTCATCATCAATTGGGAAAAAACCACAAGTTGCACCATACTCAGGTGCCATATTTGCTATAGTAGCTCTATCTGCTAAAGTTAGATTTTTTAGTCCTTCGCCATAGAATTCAACAAACTTTCCAACAACTCCTTTGTCTCTCAACATTTTAACTACTGTTAAAACAAGATCAGTTGCTGTAGTGCCCTCTGGCATTTTTGACTTCATTTCAAATCCAATAACTTCGGGAATTAACATTGAGATAGGTTGTCCTAACATTCCAGCCTCAGCTTCAATTCCACCTACTCCCCAGCCCAAAACAGATAGACCATTTACCATAGTTGTATGACTATCTGTTCCAACCAAAGTATCTGGAAATATGTATTCTTCATCTTTATATTTTTCATTCCAAACAACTTTTGAAAGGTATTCCAGATTGACTTGATGACATATCCCAGTTCCTGGAGGAACTATTCTAAAATTGTTGAATGCTTGTTGACCCCATTTAAGAAAAGAATATCTTTCTGCATTCCGATTAAATTCAATATCGACGTTCTCTTTTAAAGAATTTTTATTTGCAAATTTATCTACTTGTACTGAGTGATCAATTACCAGGTCAACTGATGATAATGGATTAATAGTGCTTGGGTCTTTATTTTTTTCTTTTACAGCCTCTCTCATTGCAGCTAAATCTGCAACAGCTGGTATACCAGTATAATCTTGAAGTAAAACTCTCGCAGGCCTATATGCAATTTCTGTATTTGAGCTTTTAGATTTTAACCAATCTTTAATTGCTTCAATTTGTTTTTTATTAACCGATATATCATCTTCAAATCTTAGCAAATTTTCGAGTAAGACTTTTAATGATTTTGGAAGTTTAGATATACCTACCAAACCGTT
>CACKOU010000040.1 GCA_902601895.1 uncultured Pelagibacteraceae bacterium
AGAGTTTGCATAATTTTCAATAAAAATTACATTTTTTGCCCCTCTTGATAGACATTCAATTCCAAAAGATCCTGAGCCAGAAAATATATCTAAAATATTTGAATTTTTTAAGTCAATATGTTTTTCATTTGAATGATTTAAGATATTGAAAATTGATTCTTTTACCATATCTTTTAATGGTCTTGTCAATTTATCTAAAGGATTGTAAAGATTTTTACCTTTTAAATTACCTCCGATTATTCTCATCGATCAATAGTCTTATAGCCAATATCTGATCTGTAAAATCCATTTTTCCAGTTAATTCTTTTTATACTTGCAATTGACTGTTTTCTTGAATTAAAAAAATTATTGCCAATACTAACAAAATTTAAAACTCTTCCTCCATTAGAGTAGATCGTATCTTTCTTAACTTTTGTTCCAGCATGAAATATTAAATTATTTTTTTTTGATTTAAGTTTATTAATTTTACATATCTTTAAATTATTTTTAAATTTTTCTGGATAACCTTTTGAACATAATACAACACATAAGCTTTTCTTATTTTTCCATTTTATATTTATTTTTTTTAATTTTGATTTACAACAAGCAATAATTAGTTCTAATAAATCAGATTTAAGCAAAGGTAATATTGTTTGACATTCGGGATCGCCCATTCTTACATTATATTCAATTAAGTATGGTTCATTATTTTTTATCATTAATCCAGCATATAGAAAACCAACAAATTTTTGTTTTCTTTTATTCAAAGCTTTTAAAGTTGGTTCAATAATTTTTTTTAAAATTTTTTTATTTAGATTTGGACTAATGAGAGAGGATGGGGAATAAGCTCCCATACCCCCAGTATTTTTACCTTTATCACCTTCTCCAACTTTTTTATGGTCTTGAGCTGTATTAAATAATTTGTAGTTTTTTCCATCTGAAATTATGAAATAACTCATTTCTTCACCATTTATAAATTCCTCAACTAAAATTTTATTTGTTTTCCCAAATTTTCCTGTAAAAATTTCATGTACGGCTTTCTTTGATTCATTGAAATTTTTACAAATATAAACACCTTTTCCTGAAGCCAAACCGTCTGCTTTTATTACCACAGGAAAATTACTCTTTTTTAAAAAAGAAAGTGTTTTCTTTTTACTAAAAAAAACTTCAAAATTTGCTGATGGTATTTTGTATTTTTTACATAATTTTTTAGTAAATATTTTGGATCCTTCAAGTTTAGATGCAAATTTAGATGGCCCAAATACAAGAACTTTCCTTTTTTGTAAATAATCTACTATTCCATTTACTAGAGGTTTTTCTGGGCCTACAATTACCAAATTTATTTCTTTTTCTTTTATAAATTTATATATTTTACCAAAATTATCTAAATCAATATTTATATTTTTACAAAAAGAAGAAGTGCCACCATTACCAGGTACACAATACACATCACTGATTTTTTTTGATTTAACAATTTGACTTGCAATTGAATGTTCTCTTCCTCCACTTCCTAAAATTGCAATTTTCATTTATTCTAATATATATCTTAAAAATGCAAAACAAGTTAGCAATAATAAAATACAAACCCAATGATTTTGAAATTCTAGAAAACGGAGATCATGTTATATGTGCAATTTCAGGAAAAAAAATTTTATTAGAAAATCTTAATTATTGGAGTGTTGAGCATCAAGAACCTTATTTTTCATACGTCGAAGCATCTGTAAAAAGAGATAGTTAAAAGCTATTTTTTCCATCTATCGTGTGTCCAAATCCACTGGTCAGGATTTTTATTTATCATTTCCTCTAAAATAAAATTTAATTTTTCTGTAATTTCACCATCTTTCAAGTTACTATCGAAGCATAAAGGTTTTGAAACTTTCATATTAAAATAATAATTATTTATTCTTTCTATATAAATTGGAACAACATCACATTTGTACTTTTTAATAATTTGTTCTGGTATTGTAGTTGTAGTTGCAGGATAACCAAAAAAATTAGTTTTTACTCCTTCGGTTACTCTTTGATCTATCATTAGAGCAATAGAGCCTCCTTTTTTGAGATTTTCTATTATTTCTCTACTTCCAGCTCTTCCTTTTTTGATTTGTTTTTTGCAAATATAATTTTTTCTTATCTTTTCCATAATTTTATTTAAAAAAATATTGTTTAAAGGTCTATAAATGGCAGCAAGATTTATACCTGCCATCTCTATTTGCATAGCCATTAATTCAAAATTATTAAAGTGCCCTGATATAAATACCACACTTTTGTTTTCATCCTTAATTTTTTTTAAGTTTTCAATTCCTTCGACATTTATAAATTTTTTTAATTTATTATTTCTAAAATTTTTTAAATGTGGATACTCCGCAAAAATTCTTCCATAATTTCCAAGCACATCCTTTGCGGTTTGTTTATAATTTTTATTAATATTAATTTTTGATTTCTTAAGATTTTCTATTATCTTGGATTTA
>CACKOU010000041.1 GCA_902601895.1 uncultured Pelagibacteraceae bacterium
TAATGCATAATTTTTTCGTAACTAATTTTTAATAAATCTTTAACATTTCAATGACATAAGAATTAAATGATTCGAGTTACAGTTGTGTTACAAAATAGGTTTTTTTAATGCCTCCGTTATTAAAATATAGGAGTATATTTATATCTGATGTGCATCTTGGCACCAAAGGTTCTCAAGCTAACAAGCTTTTAGAATTTTTTAAGAATTCAAGATCCGAGAACCTTTATTTAGTTGGAGATATAATCGATGTTTGGGCAATGCAAAAGAGTTTCTATTGGCCTCAAGAGCATAATGATGTCATACAAAAAATATTGAGAAAAGCCAGGCACGGGACAAAAGTATTTTACATAATTGGAAATCATGATGAGGTATTTAGAAAATTTATTCCAATGCATTTAGGTGATATTAAAATAGTAAATAGAGTTATTCATGAAACGCAGTTAGGAAAAAAATATTTAGTTGTTCATGGTGATGCTTGGGACGGAGTAATGAAATATGCTAAATGGCTTTCTAAATTAGGAGCTATTGCCTATGAATTATTACTTAAAATTAATGTTATTATAAATTTTTTTAGAAAATTGAGAGGTAAAGACTATTGGTCATTGGCAAAATTTTTAAAATATAAGGTAAAAAATGCTGTAAAATTTATAGGTGAATATGAAAACACACTTTCTTCATATGCAAAAAGGAAAAAATTTGATGGAATAATTTGTGGACACATACATCATGCTGAAAATTTAAATCTTGATGGTGTTAATTATTTAAATTGTGGCGATTGGGTTGAGTCATGTACAGCCTTGGCAGAAAAATATGATGGAACTTTTGAGATAATTTATTGGGATAAAAAAAGAAACGAATATATTTCAGAAAATATTGATAATAACAGGATCGGTTCATTCAAAAAAGCATCTTAAAGAATGAAAATATTAATTGTTACCGATGCTTATTACCCTCAAGTTAATGGTGTTGTAAGAACTCTCCACGAAACTGGTGAAATTCTTAAATCACAAGGTCAAACTATTGAATATATTACTCCTCAACAATTTCTTACCATGCCCATGCCAAAATATAATGAAATTAGATTGTCCTTAAATGTTTGGCCCCGTGTAAGTAACTTAATTAAATCAATTAAACCTGATGCAATACATATTGCAACAGAAGGACCCTTAGGGTTTATGGCACGAAGACATTGCATTAAAAATGGCTTAAAATTTACCACAAGTTTTCACACAAGATTTGATAAATACATGAAACTTTATATGCCTATCATTCCAGCTAAATGGTCAGAAAAATTTTTATGCAATTTTCATAATAAAGCTGAAAGAATTTTAGTAACAACAGAATCTATGCGTGAAGAATTAATTTCTTTAGGTATTGATAACAATAAAATGGTTACATGGACCAGAGGAGGTAATCATGGTGCATTTAAAAACCCCATTAAGAAAGACTTACCTTATAAAAGACCTATATGGATATATGTTGGAAGAGTTGCTGTTGAAAAAAATATCAAAGCATTTTTAGATTTAGATCTTGAAGGTACTAAAATTATAATTGGTAAAGGTCCTGATTTAAACAATTTAAAAAAAAAGTTTCCAAAAGACATTTTTTTAGGTGAGAAAACAAATGGAGAATTAGCCTCTCATTTTGCATCATCTGATGTTTTTGTATTTCCAAGTAAAACAGATACGTTTGGTATAGTTGTCTTAGAGTCTTTAAATTGTGGCACACCAGTCGCAGCTTACCCTGTACCGGGACCTAAAGATATATTAGGGGGTACTAATATTGATACTTTAGATAATGATTTGAAAACCTCTGCTTTAAAAGCTTTGAAGGTAAGTCGTCAAGATTGTCTTGATTTTGCAAAAAAATATTCTTGGGAGGAAACGGCAAAAATATTTTTTGAAAATATTTCACCTAATAATTAAAGACAATATACATTACATTTGTTAAAACATATCCATGTTTTGGGCAGAGTTGATACTTATAGTTATAATAATCATTTTATTATATTTTTTATTTAAAAAAAATATTAAGCCAGAAAACACAGCACCAGTTGTAAACAAGA
>CACKOU010000042.1 GCA_902601895.1 uncultured Pelagibacteraceae bacterium
ATAATATTATATTTGCTTATGAGCCGAGATGGGCTATAGGAACTGGTAAATTGCCGAATTTAGCAGAATTAAATAAAAATATTAATTATATAAATAATTTAATTTCTGAAACTAAAAAAAAACAAACTTATAAAATTATATATGGTGGATCTGTAAATTCTGCAAATGTATCAGAATTATTAAAAATTAAAGATTTAAAAGGATTTTTAATAGGGAGCGCTTCATTAAAATCTAAAAATTTTATTGATATAATTAAAAAATCAATTAATTAAATCATGTGGAAAATATACTTTTAATATTTAATATTATACTTGCAGCTATATTAGTTATACTTGTTTTGTTTCAAAAGTCAGAAGGCGGAGCGCTAGGTATTGGAGTTTCTCAAGACAATTTTATGTTTTCTAGATCAGCTGGAAATTTCTTAACCAAGGCTACTGCGTTGATTGCAACATTATTCATCATTTGCAGTCTATGTTTAACCATTCTTTCTAGAGGAGAATTGACTTCCACAACATCTGTATTGGATAAAATCGACGAAACTGATGATACGCCATTGATTCCAGATAATAATAATTAATACTTTTAATTTTTATGTTTTAGGTTTATAAGATAATTCCATGGCGCGATATATATTTGTCACTGGCGGCGTGGTTTCATCACTTGGAAAAGGATTATCTTCAGCATCACTTGCATACCTATTAAAGTCTCAAGGTTTTAAGGTTAGAATCAGAAAAATGGATCCTTATTTAAATGTTGATCCAGGCACAATGAGCCCTTTTCAACATGGTGAAGTATTTGTAACTGATGATGGGGCTGAAACAGATTTAGATCTAGGTCATTATGAAAGATTTACAAATATTTCATCAAAACAGTCAGACAATATTACCACAGGAAAAATTTACAGTGATGTGATTAAAAAAGAAAGAGAAGGAGGATATTCAGGTAAAACTGTTCAAGTTATACCACATGTAACAAATAGGATTAAAAAGTTTATTAGCAAAGATATCACTAATGAAGATTTTGTAATCTGTGAAATTGGTGGAACAGTTGGTGATATAGAAAGCTTGCCCTTTTTAGAAGCTATCAGACAATTTTCAAATGATATTGGTAGATATAAAACGTTGTTTGTTCATTTAACATTAGTACCCTATATGAAATCCTCTGATGAAATTAAAACCAAACCCACACAACATAGTGTTAAAGAATTAAGAAGCATAGGTATTCAACCAGATATCGTGATATGTAGATCTGAACAATCTATACCAATAGAACAAAAAAAAAAAATATCTTTATTTTGTAATGTTAATATTGAAAATGTAATAGAAACTGTAGATGTACGAACAATTTATGAAGCTCCAATTAGTTTTTATAATCAAAAACTAGATAAACAGGTCCTAAGCTACTTCAAGATTAAATCAAAAAAGAAACCTAATTTAAAACCATGGAAAAATATAACAAATATTGTTTTGAAAAATAAAAAAATAATTAATATTGGAATAATAGGTAAATACGTAAACCTGAAGGATGCTTATAAATCTCTAGATGAAGCATTAACTCATGGTGGTATAGCCAATAATGTAAAAGTCAATTTAGTTAGAATTGAGTCTGACAGATTAAAAAAAAATGAAATAACCAAGAAAATAAAGAATGTTTCTGGAGTAATAATACCAGGAGGTTTTGGCAAAAGAGGTACTGAGGGAAAGATTGCTGCAATAAAATATGCAAGGGAAAAAAAAATACCTTTTTTTGGTATTTGCTTTGGTATGCAAATGGCAATAATTGAATACGCTAGAAATAAATTAAATATTAAAAAAGCCAGTTCGACAGAATTTGATAAAAGATGTTTTCCGGTTATTGGATTAATTGATGAGTGGACTAGAAATGGAAAAATTTTTAAAGGTACCGAAAAAAAACTAGGTGGAACAATGAGATTAGGCCTATATACAGCGAAATTACAAAATAATTCTGCCATAAAAAAGATTTATAAATTAAATACAATCAAGGAAAGACATAGACACAGATATGAAGTTAATATTAATCAAAGATCAAAATTTGAG